>KL569193.1:8162-11924 GCA_000715635.1 Streptomyces violaceus
CCCCAGCCGCTCCGGCTCGGCCTCCGGGATCAGAACGGTGACGCGCGTGCCCGGCTCGGCAGCGGCCACTCCACCGACGTACGCGGCGATCGGACGGCCCAGGCTGCGCCGCTCGCTCGACAGCCGGACCAGAGGCACGCCGGGGTCCCATTCCGCCCAGGAGCGTTCCAGGGCGTGCATGTGGGCCCGGTCCTCGGGGCCCGGGTAGCAGACGGTCACCGCACGCACCTCGTCGCCGAGGGAGGCGGCCGCCGTGAGGGCCTCCGAGGTCAGCCTGGACAGGGACGAGACGGGAACGATCACCAGGGAGCGTTCGCGGTGTGGGGGTTCCGGAATGCGGCCGAGGCCGAGCCGCTCGCCGATCCGTGCGTAGGTGCGGTGCACGGTCTCGAAGGCGACCACGAGCAGCGGCAGGGCGATCACGATCAGCCAGGCGCCCTCCTGGAATTTCTCCACGGTGACGACGATGGTGGCGAGACCGGTGAGCAGTGCGCCGAAGCCGTTGAGCAGCGCTTTGCCGCGCCATCCCCTTCCCCGCTCCACTCGCCAGTGCCGGACCATGCCCACCTGCGCGACGGTGAAGCCGATGAAGACGCCGATCGCGAAGAGCGGCACGAGGGTGTTGGTGTCGCCGCCGGAGAAGACGAGCAGCGCGCCCGAGACAATGGCCAGAGCGAGGACGCCGTGCCGGTGGACCTGCCGGTCCGCCTTCAGGGCGAACACGTGCGGCGCGTAGTTGTCGCGGGCCAGCAGCTTGAGCAGGACCGGCAGGCCGCCGAAGGAGGTGTTCGCCGACAGGGCGAGCAGGATCATGGTGGCGAACTGGATGACGTAGAAGGCCCAGTTGTGGCCGAGCGAGGCGTCCGCGAGCTGGGCGAGGACTGTGACGCCCTCGACCGGCTGGAGGTGGAAGCGGCCGATCAGCACCGACAGACCGATGAGCATCACGCCGAGGACGACCCCGAGGCCGACCTCCGCGCGCTGGGCCCGCCTGACGCGCGGGACCCGGAAGGAGGGAACGGCGTTGGCGATGGCCTCGACCCCAGTCAGAGCGGCACAGCCGGAGGCGAAGGCTTTCAGCAGGAGCAGTGCCCCCACGGTGTTGGCGTCGTCCGCGACGACCGAGGCGTGCCCGGCCGCGGTCACCGTGCTCAGCGGTTCGGAGCGGAACAGACCGACGGCTATGAGGACGAGGATCGAGCCGACGAAGACGATTGTCGGCGCGATGAACGCCTTGGCGGACTCCACGATCCCGCGCAGGTTGACCCCCGTGATCAGAGCGAGCACCGCCAGGCAGAGCCACAGCCGGTCGTCGTAGAGCGCCGGGAAGGCGGAGGTCAGCGCCGCCACTCCGGCCGTGACCGCCACGGCGACGTTCAGGACGTAGTCCAGGACCAGCGAGGCCGCGGCCACCAGACTCGTCCGCGCACCCAGGTGGGTCTTCGCGACCGCGTAGGAGCCGCCGCCGTCCGGGAAGGCCGCGATCACCTGCCGGTACGACGCCACCAGCACCGCCAGCAGGGCGGCGATGGCCAGTGTCACCGGCATGGTGAATCTCAGGCCGTGGGCGCCCGCCGCAGCCAGGACGAGGACGATCGCCTCGGGCCCGTACGCCACCGACGCCATCGCGTCCAGCGACAGCGCGGCGAGCCCGGTGACGGTGGTCAGCCGGTGGCGTTCACCGGTATCAGGGGGCTCCTCGCCGGCGGGGACGGCATTCGGCTCGGTGGTCAGGACCGACATGGATGCGAACTCCTTCTTCCTCGGCCGCGCACGAGGGCTGACGTGTGCGCGGTCGCTCCAGGTTCGGTCCGTTTCCCCTCACCTCTGGAGGTTCCTTGCGGGATCTTCGCGCCCAACCAGCCGACTCTGACGCCTTCTTGACGGGTGGGGACCTGCACGACTGCCGTGTGCCGCCGCCGTCCCGGCGACGCGGTCCGCGGTCAAGGGGCAAGGAACCGTTGGGTATCCGTCAGCAGTGCGTCAACGCGGGCCGATCGGATCCGACCGGTCACTAGCGTCAGCTCCATGGGACGCCGTGATGAGGTGCGCGACGGCTTCGGTGAGGTGACGAACGGCCTCGAGTGGACGCGGGAAGTGCGCAGTGCCCGCCGCTGCGCGGGCGTGCTGCTCGCCCTCCTCCTCCTGGTCGACTGGGGTTCCGGCTGGATTTCCCTGGGGCGCGCGGCCCTGTGGTGCGCTCTCGCAGGGCTGCTCTTCGTCGTGCTGTATCCGGCCCGGGTGTCCGCGGACGGGGACTGGCTGGCACCGCATTCACCACCGGCCCCCCGGCTGCGGGTGCCGGGGTGCCTCTGCGAGACACGGAGACGGCTCTGCTGCGCGAATGGCTGCAGCGCCTGGCAGGCTGAACCGGCCGCACGTTCCGCAGGCGGTGGGCGCAGTCAGTTACGGCAGCCGCGCGGTGGGCAGGCACTTCGAGGATGCGAGAGGCACACCCAGATCCAGGTCACCAGGGGTGCCGAAGAAGTGGGCGTCCCAGGCGGCCAGCTCGCTTCGCAGACGGGCGAACTCGCTGGCCAGGTCCCAGACATCCTCGCTGGACACAAGGCCGATCTCTGGACGGCTGAGCCCCTTCGTCACTCGGCAATTGAGCCAACATCAGCCCGGTGATCGTTTCCGGTCACAGCACTAGCGGTGGGGCCGTGGTTCGGGCTGGCGCCAGGAGGCGTGGATGGAACCGAGCAGATTGAGGGACTGGGCGCTGGGGCTGCCTGGTTCGGCGTGGTAGATGACGAGCTGCTGGCCGGGTGCGTCGCGTACGTCGAAAGCCTGGTAGGTGAGGGTGAGAGGGCCGACGTCCGGATGGAGGAAACGCTTGGCGTCCTGGGTCTTGCCGCGCACCGTGTGGGCGTTCCACAGGCGGGCGAAGTCCGCGCTGTGCTCAGTGAGGGTGCGGACGAGTTCGCGCAGCCGTGGGTGGTCCGGGTCGAAGCCGGTTGCATGGCGCAGGTTGGCGACGGTGGCCTGTGCTGCCCGGTCCCAGTCCGTGTAGAAGTGTCGGCCCGCGGGGTCGAGGAAGGTCATGCGGGCCAGGTTGTCCGACGGCTCGAACGGGGCGTAGAGGGCATCGGCCAGGGCGTTGGCGGCGAGGATGTCCAGGGTCCGGCTCATGACGAACGCCGGTGTGTTGGGGTAGCCGTCCATCAGCTGGCGCAGCGCGGGACTGACCCGCTCGGCGGCGTGGCCGGATGGCCGGTCGCTCGGTGCGGCCCCGGCCAGGCGGTACAGGTGCGCGCGGGTATCCGCGTCGAGGTTCAGCGCGCCGCTGAGCGCTTCGAGTACTTGGGGTGAGGGGTTGCGCTCGCGCCCTTGTTCCAGGCGGGTGTAGTAGTCGGCGTTCACTCCGGCCAGGACGGCGACTTCCTCGCGGCGCAGTCCGGCGACTTTGCGGACCCCGTAGCTCGCCATGCCGACGTCTTCCGGCCGCAGGCCGGCGCGGCGTGTGCGCAGGAACTCTCCCAGGTGGTTGTCGTCCATGTGTTCAGGCTAGGCGGTGGCCCGGTGTGCTGCCTGGGTGTGCCACACCCAGGCAGCACGCGTCCTGGTTGATGGCCGCTGACCTGCCCAGACTCGGTGGAGCAGGGCAGAACCCGCACCAACCGAGGAGAGGAGTCCGCCATGACCGGGACCGCTGGAGACGACCAGGCCGACGTGGTCGGGATGTGGGTGACCGCGGACGGTCACATCCGCCAGGAGCTGCTGCCGGACGGCCGCTACGACGAAGCCCGCGGCGAGCGGCAC
>KL569193.1:12154-14555 GCA_000715635.1 Streptomyces violaceus
CCGGCCGGTACACCGTGACCGGCAGCCACCTGGACTACGTCGACGACACCGGGTTCACGGCCACGGGAGACATCCGGGACGGAGTGCTCTACCACGAGCACCTTGTGCTCTACCGGGAGCAGAAGCCGTCGTAGCGGAAGCCGCCGCAGTCTCCCTGCTCATCGGGGGCGAATCCGCCGTCGGCGGATCAAGAAGGCCCAACCCAGCAGTCAGTATCAACGCATCGAGGACCATCTCCATGACAGGACAACGACTCCACGGCAAGGTCGCACTGATCACCGGCGCGACCGGCGGCCTCGGCACAGCGACCGCCGAACTCTTCGCCCGCGAAGGTGCCCGGATCGTGATCACCGATGTCGCCGAAGGCCCCCTTGGGGCTCTGGCCGACCGTATCGAGGCACACGGCGCGGAGGTCGTCGCGGCCCGCCTCGATGTCTCCTCCGCCCGGGAGTGGGACGAAGTGATCACCCTCGTAGGCGACCGGTTCAAAACGCTGGACGTGCTCGTGAACCTCGCCGGCATCCTGGACTGGCCGGGTATCGAGGAAACGCGGGAAGAGGCTTGGGACCGCGTCATCGACGTGAACCAGAAAGGCACATGGCTCGGCATGAAGGCGGCGATGCCGCTCCTGCGTGCGAGCGGCAACGCGTCGGTGATCAATACGTCATCGGTGCTCGGCCTTGTGGGAAGCGGCGCGGCCGCGGCTTACCAAGCGTCCAAGGGCGCGGTGCGCCTGTTGAGCAAGACCGCCGCGGTCGAGTACGCCCGGCAGGGAGTACGGATCAACTCGGTGCATCCCGGAGTGATCGCCACACCGATGATTCAGGAACTCTTGGACGACCAGGGCGACCAGCAGCCGGACATCCAACGCACCCCCATGCGCCGGGCCGGCCGCGCCGACGAGATCGCGCCCGCAATCCTCTTCCTCGCCTGCGACGACTCCTCGTTCGTCACCGGCTCGGAGCTGGTGGTCGACGGCGGGCTCACCGCGCACTGAGCAGCCGGGCCCTGCGACGTCCACAACAACCTGCCGTGAAGGATGCGCCCGGTGAGCGTGTCAACGGCACGTCCCACCTTGCCCGCTCGCCGCGCCATCGCACAGCACTTCAGGGCGCCCGGACCGGCGCCTGCACTCACCTTCTCCAGGGAACGCACCATGACACCTGCAACTCCGTCCGCCGAAGCCGCCGAGTTCGCCGGAAAGGTCGCCCTCGTCACCGGGGCCGCGCGCGGCGTGGGCAAGGCGACGGTAGCGCTCCTCAGCGCCCGCGGCGCCCGCGTCGTCGCCGTCGACCTACGCCCCGACATCAAGACGCTGCCGGACGAGTTTCCCGGCGTCCTCGCGATAAGTGGCGACATCACGCAGGAAGAGACCGCCACCCGCGCGGTGCAGTCAGCCATCGAGATCTTCGGCGGACTGGACATCCTGGTGAACAACGCCGGACGCACCCTGAACAAGCCCGTCACCGACACCACCGCCGAGGACTGGGACGCCGTGATGGCAGTCAACGCCCGCGGCTCCTTCTTCTGCACCCGCGAAGCCTTCCGAGCCATGAAGGCCCGCGGCGGAGGAGCCATCGTCAGCACCGGCTCCTACACCTGCACCGTCGCCCTGCCCGAAGGCGCCGCCTACAGCGCGTCGAAGGGCGCTCTGGCCCAGCTGACCAAGGTGCTCGCGGTCGAGGGCGGGCCATTGGGCATCCGCGCCAACATCGTTGCCGCAGGCGTCATCGAGACTGATTTCCTCGACACGATCCGCTCCGACAGCCGCGCCTACCTGGCGTCCTTCGCCGACGCGCAACCCCTGGGCCGAGTAGCACAGCCCGAAGAGATCGCCGAGGTCCTGTGCTTCCTCGCCTCACCACGCTCCAGCTTCATCACAGGAGCCGTGGTCGCCGCTGACGGCGGCTTCACCGCGGTCTAGCCTCGCCGTTTCGGGTGAGATGAGGCCGGAAGCCGGGAGGAAACGCGAAAGTGCCTTCTGAGCTGGGGCGATGAAACTTGTCGAGGGGTTCTGTCGGTCCAACACGAGCTGCGCGATCGACTCGATCCTCCGGCGGGCGTAGGGTGCGGCGGCGCGGGCACCTTTGCCTAGGCTGGCCGTCTCATCCGACGCACCGCGACGAGGTTCAGCCCGCCCATGCGCAGCAGCACCAGGATTCGCCTGATCGAGCCCACTGACGCCGCCCCGCTAGCCGCGCATCGGGTGCGGGACCGAGGGCTTTCCAGGGCCCGGCGAGAACGTCTGTGCCAGCCTCGAGTCGTTCCACCCGAAGAATGCCGGCACGGCGGGCTACGTCCGGGTCATGGAACAGGCACTGGCAGGCATCGGATACAAAGGCAGCTAGTGGGACCTGACAGAACGGCGTTGCGGTGGTCATGAGGCGGGCGAACCGCCTCG
>KL569193.1:14732-16244 GCA_000715635.1 Streptomyces violaceus
TCCTGAACGCGTCGATCGTCGTTCTCGGCGTCGTCGTCTCCTGGTTGCGGTACCGGCACTGGCACGACGGGGACGTCAACAGGGAGCGTGAGGAGAAGGCATTGCCTGGCATAGGGCGCGAAGGGCCCTGCGGGATCGGGATACGGAAGGCGAGTAGGGGAGCCGGCCCCGATCGAGGTGGCGCGAATCCAGCAGCGCCGTGAGGCTGACGCCTCCCGCGCGGCGGCCCTGCGCGGGCTCGTGCGGAGCGGGCGGCGAGGGAGGCCGGGACGGCGGCCGCGGTGTCGCAGCCGGCGCAGCTGCGGACGACGGCACGAAGACGACTGCCGGTGAAGCGTGCCTCCCGGCCCTGGACCTCCTCCGGGGCAAGGCGCACGGCGACCTGCATGCGGACAACATCCTTGCCTCTCCCGTCCAGACGGCGGCGTGGAGCCTCATCGCATGAGCTCCGTCACGACGGGCGTCAGGCAGACGGACACGCTTCTGCCTGACGGCACCATCGTGGAGGTGAAGGGTCACGCCGCAGGACCGGGCCAGCGGCATCGCCGACCTGGTGAGGCTTACTACCCAACCACCTCGACCGACGCCGACGATTCGGTCACCAGGTCCCTCCTGGCCCACGGCCCCTCGACCGTCGCCGAACTCGCCGAACGCCTCGGGGTCACGATGGCGTACGTGCGGCGGTACCTCGACGCACTCGTCGCCGATGGCGTCGTGGAACCGCGCGAGCGGCGGGTCTACGGCGCGCGGACGCGCGGGCGGCCCGCCAAGGTGTTCGCCCTGACTGAGGAGGCGGCGGAGCGTTCCTCTGCCACGGTGCCCGGCACCGGGCGGCCGGGCAACACCTCGCGGCAGTACCGAATCCGGTGGCCGGACGGGACCACTCTCACGGTACGGGGGGAGGGAATCGACAAGCAGCTGCTCCGGCGTGCCGAATCGCTCGGCGGGGAGATTCAGCGGGTGTCGGCCGCGGACGCTCCCTCCGCCAAGGTCACCCGGTCGGCCTCGCAGCACCGCAGCGGCGGCATGGACCCGTTCACACGAGGTCTGCTGTCGGGAGATCGCGAGCACGCTGGTACTGAGTGTGAGGACCGTCGAGGAGCTGCTCGGCAGCAGATCGACGACGTCTTGTCGGGCTGGGTTTCGCCTTGGTCAGGTCACTGCCGTACGACGATGACGGCATCGTCGAGGGACCCCGCCGCCGCGCTGATCGTGCGCGGACTGTGGCTGCATACGGCGAGGGGGTGGCGACCGACGGTGTCCCTGTGCTGCCATGGACCTCAACGGGTGTTCGGCGCACGGGAGTTCACGGTGACCGACGGGGTCGGAACGACGAAGGTACGGGACGTGGTGCGTACGGTGGTGACCGAGCACGCGCCGCACGAACTGCCCCTCGTCGAGGGACTGTTCCGGTTCGACGACGAGGAGGCGGTCCGGGTCCTCGCCGGACGCGGACCACGCAGGGAACCGCTCGGCTTCGGTCTGGCCGAGGCCACCGCCTTGGTCACCGCC
>KL569193.1:16441-18577 GCA_000715635.1 Streptomyces violaceus
TCACCGCCGTGGTGTGGCTCGTCCTCGACCAGGTGGCCCGGCGCGCCCTCGACGCCGCCGCCGACGGCCTGGTCGAACGGGGCCGCGCCGGACTGCGCCGGGTCCTGCGTCGGGGCGCCGCCGCTCCCCCGCGCACCCTGCCCGAGCTGGACCGCGCCCAGCTCACCCTCGTACGCACACAGATCCTGAGGCAGGCGACCGAGCGCGGTATCAACACGGACGAGGCGACCTCGCTGGCGGACGCGGTGGTGGCCCACCTGGCGACGGCGGATCCGAGGGCGGACGCTGCTTCCGGCAGCGTTGACACGGGCGGCGAGGACAACCGGTCGGTCTCCGGCACCGGTTCGTGAACGCGGGGAACGCGCCCGTCAACGTGGCGGGCTTCGTACCGGACAGACCCAGGCGGCGCGGCATCGCCGACACTGGGCCCCGTTTCGTGCTGTTGATGACCGTTGTGACGGTGTCCAGCATGAGCATGCTGGACACCGTCCTGGCGCCGAAGCCCAACGACACCCCGGGCGACCCGCTGGGCTGTCTGCTCGCGGCCGGGCTGGACCCCGACGGCCGCAACCTGGACAACGTGCTGACCACCGTGCGCAGCTCCGCCGCGCTGTCGAAGTGCATGTCCCAGGTGCCGACGGTCGAACACTGGAAAGGCATGGTCGCGACGCTGCTGCTGTTGGCGGTCGCGGCGGCGGTGTACTGGTGGACGCCACGGCTGCGCGAACTCAGGCACAGCACGATCCCGGTCGGGGACGTGGACCCCGACGCCACCCTGGCCGCCGAACTCGCCGGGCTGCGCGCCCGCGCCGGCATCACCTACGGCCTGGCGTTCCGCGTGGACCCGTCCCGGACCACCGCCGGAGCCGTCGTGTACGGGCGGTTCGGGCACTACACGGTATGCCTGCACGCCGGCCTGTTGGTGCGGCGCAGCACGGACCCGGAGGGCTTTCGCGCGGTCGTCCTGCACGAGCTCGCTCACATCCGTAACCGCGACGTGGACTTCGCCTCCGCAAGTACGGCCCTGTGGCGGGTTTTCGTGGTGCTCGCGCTGCTGCCCTACCTGTACCACGAGGGCCGCATGCTCTTCGAGGGCCTGTTCGGCCTGACCGATTCACCGTTCTGGCCCGGGGTCGCGTCAGGACTGGCGTACTCCGTGCTGACCGGTCTCGTTCTGGTGGGCCTGGTGCACCTGGCCCGCGCCGACCTGCTGCGTCGCCGCGAACTGCACGCCGACGCCGGGGCAGTCGACTACGGTGCGCCGCCCGCTGCATGGGAGCACCGGGATCCGCCCGGCACGGTAGCGGCCTCGGTCCGCCGTGTCACCGCGCTGCTGCGGACGCACCCGACGTGGGCCGAACGGCGCCGCGCGCTCGCCGACCGCACCCGGCTGTCGGGGGTGGGCGCAATGTCCATGTTCCTTGTCGGAGTGAGCGCCACGCTGCTGGTCAACGCGCTGCTGGTGGTGCCGGGGCTGTCCACGAACACCGGCGCCGCATGGTGCACGGCTGCTTTCGTGGCGCCGATGCTCTGGTTCGCGCTGGCCCGTTCCGTGGCCGCTTCCTACGGCACGGGGCGGGGCGAGTCCGGCGTACGGACGGGGATGTGGCTCGGCTGCGGCCTGATCCTGGGCGAGTTCGTGCGCGGCAGGCACGGCAATGAGTGGCTGGGCTCCGCGCCCTGGTTCCTGCTCGGCCTGCTGCTCGCCGCTACGGTCGCGGCGGTGTGGTCGGCACAGTGCACACGGCTGGCACTCGCCCTGCCGCGCAGGTGGGCGCGGGGGGCGGCGGGCCTGCTGAACCTGCTGGTCGTGGTGGCGGTGCTGGGGGCTGGGTTGCACTGGTGGTACCGGTCGGGCCAGTACCTCGCGGTCGGCCTGCACGACCGGACCGAGGTGTTCCGAGACCAGGTGACGTCGATGTACCCGGGCACGTGGCAGGCCTACTCTCAGGAGCTATCGGCTGTCGTCACGCTGCTTCCCACCCTCGCGGCCCTCACGAAGAGCGTCCCGATCGAGGCCGCTGCCCTCGCTCTGTGGCTCCTCCCTCTCGTGGTCTGGGCGTGCACAGACACGCCGGGACTGCGTGTCCGCCGGACACTCGTGGCCGGCCTGGCGGGCGGTGCGCTGTGCTGGGC
>KL569193.1:18852-21040 GCA_000715635.1 Streptomyces violaceus
ACTCCGTCCAGCACGGCCGCCGCCCCGGTTCCTGGGCGGAACGCGCCGGTGCGTACAGTTTCTTCCACACCTGGCTGGTGATGGGCGCCATCCTCGCCTCGAGCCTGCTCACAGCCGCCGCCGTGGCGCTCGTCTCCCGGAACTCCTGGCTTCCCCGCGCCCTGCTGGCGGCCGCGGTGGCCCAACTCCTCGGCTTCGCCGGGTTATTCGTCCTCTTCTCGGCCGACGGATGCCTCGGCCGGTACAGCGTCATGACCGACCGGTGCCACTGGTCGCCGGCCGTCGGCCTGATCTACCTCGGCCCGATCGCCCAGACCATCCTGGCCCCGACGATCCTCCTCGCGGGGTGCGCGGGGCTGGTCGGTGCCGGGGCGGGGTGGGGCGTACGACGGTTGCGGCGCGGATCGCACGTACGGCCGGCCTTGGCCGATCACCCGGACGGGACCCCCGGCCGGGCGCAGACACCACCGCCGCCTCCCGTCGTCCCCGCGCCGCGAAGGCTGAGGCTACTCTCCTTCAGCATGGTCCTCGTGCTGGCCATTTCGGCGTCACTGCTCACGGTGGTGGCGCACGAGGCCTCGCCCGGTGCGAAGCCGGCCAGGGCATCGGTGTCGGTCGACACCCCGGGCGACACGGTCGGCGATCTGGTCGACTCCCCGCCGACGGCGAGGAAGGCGAAAATCCGTGAGTGGCAGGCGCTGGCCTGGCTCGACCACGGTGGTCTGACGCACGCCAAGCGGATCGTCGACGCCATCAGAGAGTTCAGCGACGCACTCACCGCCGTCGAGAAGCAGAAGCCGCGCAACAACGGCAAGATCAGGCTGGAAACCAAGAAATTCAGCCGGCTCTGCGGGGCCCTGGCGAAGCGAGCCGACGACGCGCTGGCCTACTTCCCCGTGCCGGACAAGAACCTCCACAAGACCTGGTCCGGGTCCCTGAAGGGGATCGCCCGGCAGGGCCGGATCTGCCAGGACGCGATGACCCCCGGAGACGACGACCCGTACAAGACCGAAGCGGACCGGGCACGGGCCTTCAGTCAGGCCCTCGACGAGATACTCGAGGCCATGGACCGCCTCACTGCCACCCTGAAAAAGATCACCAAGGTGGCGACGGGCTCGACCTGACGGCCGTACCCGCCCAGGCCGAACATGCCTGGTGCAGTCCGCGGGTCCGCCGGGCTTCGAGTCGACTCTGGAGCCGGGCCCGGCCTTCAGCCGTAGCGATCTCGGCAGAGAACGAGCCCTTTCTGCAGTAGAGCACCATCCACTGCCAGGAGGTGATCCGGTGCAGCATCTTCGTGGGGGCAGGGCGACGGCCTTCACGGGCGGCCTGGGCCCGTTCAGCGTGCGTGTAGCGCAGGTCGTACATGGACATGGACTCCGAAGCGACGTCTTGGATGCGGAGTTGCCTGGGAGTTGTGCGGACGGTTCGGGACATCGAGAGCCTCCGTAGGGGCCTCTGGGCTTTCCAGAGGTACCTGCGGGGGGTTGCGTAGTGGTCAGCACGACTCAGCCCCCTCGTCGGTCGGACGATCTACCAGCAGGGCAGTAATCGCGCGGACGCGTGGAGGCCGGGACTTTCCCCTCGCTCCGTTGCCAGGTCATGCCGCTCCAAGATCTTTCACGGAACTGCGGCGAGAACCTTGAATCTCCTCAGCAAGCGCTCACGTTGGGGCCAAACTTGCTCAGTTGATCTCCCCATCTCTCGCGTGATCTTCCTCAGTGTGCCGGGCTGTACGCGTGTTCCGAGCCATGCCGCATGCGCCCGGATCCGCTCGGACGACCGGTCCTGTTACCTTCTCCCGTCGGCATTCGTCATGGGTGTGACGAGCGGATGCGAACGGGCGTCGCACCAACGAGTGAATCGAGAACCGGATGCTGACCAACATCATGTACGTGACGATCTACGTCACCGATCAGGACCGCGCACTGGAGTTCTATACCGAGGGGCTCGGCCTGGAAAAGCGGATCGACTACCCGGGGCCCGACGGACGTTTCCTCACCGTCGGCGTTTCCGACAGCCCGGTGCAGATCATCCTGTGGTCGCAGGCGGCGGGCGCGGGACAGCCGGCCGGCGTGCCCGGTCCGCTGATCCTCGAATCCGACGATTTGCGAAAGGACTTCGAGATCCTGCGCCGGCGCGGCGTCACCTTCGAAGAGTCCGAACCCCAGGACTATCCGTTCGGGCT
>KL569194.1:0-1330 GCA_000715635.1 Streptomyces violaceus
GGGCGGCACGGGTGGGCGCAGCGGTACCCCGTTCCGCCGGGTTGCGGGCCCACCCGGCCTCAGCATCGACGCCGGGTGCCTCGTGACGTGCTCAAGCAGTCGCCGCTCCCGCCGCCGGCGGCAACGGGGCCAACTGCCGTGCCAGCCACGTGGGTACGCCCCCGAGCAGCCGGAACAGCCGCCGGGCCTCCTCCCGCAGCCGGGACGCCTCCGGCTCGGTCTCCGTGTCGGCCAGGGACACCAGCGCGGGGGCCGTGCCCACGAGATACCCCAGCTCCTCCCGGATCCGCAACGACTCCGCGAAACCGTGGCGGGCCTCCGCCAACTCCCCGTCCCGCAGGGCGAGTCCGGCCAGATGGCGCCACGTGAACGACAGCAGCAGCGGGTTGGCATGCGCCGTGGCCCCCGCGTGAGCACGGCGGTACGCCGCCCGCGCCGCCTGCGGAGAGCTCGTCAGGTTCTCCGCCAGCAGACCGCGACGGAAGTCCAGCAGGGCCCGCTGCGGAGCCCCCGGAGGGATCAGCGCTGCCGCCCGCCCCAGCGCGGCCCGCGCCTCGTCGGCCCGGTCCCGGACCGAGAGCAGCGTCGAGGCGTAGGCCAAGTAACCGCGTTCACAAGCGGCCGCGCCCCGCTCGTCGTCGGTGTGGGCCAGCGCCTCGGCCGTGCGCAGCGCGTCCTCGGCCTCCTCCCAGCCCCGCTCGGTGTACAGACACCGTTCCACCAGCAACGACGCACGTTGGAGCGCCGCCGCGGGTGTATCCGGCAGCAGCAGGGCGGCCGCGTCGGCCCAGCACCCGCGTGAGCGCAGCCGCCATACCGCGGTCTGGAGGGGATCGTCACCAGGGGTCGTTCCGTTACCAGACATGGCGGTTTGCGCCACGTTGCCCTCCCCGAGCACGCCATCGAGCTGTTGAGTGGTGGCGGCATCTCAGCATGAATCGCGGGGTCGGGCCAAGAGGGTGGGTGAAGGATTTCACAAAGTCGTGGGACTCAGGGGCGTCCCGTGTTTGGGACGGGACACCCCGTGTCTCAGCTCATGCGCAGGGCCAGGAAGAAATCCAGCTTGTCCTCGAGCCGCGACAGGTCACGGCCCGTCAACTGCTCGATCCGTCCGACCCGGTAGCGCAGCGTGTTGACGTGCAGGTGCAGGCGGCCTGCGCAGCGGGTCCAGGAGCCGTCGCAGTCCAGGAACGCCTCCAGGGTGGGGATCAGCTCGGCCCGGTGGCGGCGGTCGTAGTCCCGGAGGGGGTCCAGGAGGCGGGCCGTGAAGGCGCGGCGGACGTCGTCCGGGACGAACGGGAGCAGGAGGACGTGCGACGCGAGTTCCTGG
>KL569194.1:1540-2583 GCA_000715635.1 Streptomyces violaceus
CCCGGCGGGCGTGGCGGGCCTCCTCCAGGGCGCCTCGCAGGCCCTCCGCCGAGTGCACGGCCGCGCTGACGCCGAGGGTGAGGTGCCCGTCGCCGTCGAGACCCGCTGTGAGGGGGTCGCGTACGGATTCCAGGAGTACGTCCGCGAGGACGCCGGTCTCGGAGCCGTCGTGCTCCGCCGCGACGGCGGGGAGGGGGACCAGGGCGATGGCCTCGTCGCCGGTGTGGGCGACTGCGATGCGGTCGGAGTGCTCCGGGCCCGCCGCCAAGGGGTCGACGAGGATCTCCTCCAGCAGGGCCTGGGCCACCGGGCCGCTCTCGATCTCGTCCCCGTCCCAGTCGACGCGGGCCACGATCACCTGCCAGTGCGGCGCGGCCCCGAGGCCGGGCAGCAGCACCGGCGCGGCCACGCGCAGGCGGGCGGCGATCTCGGCGGGGGCCGCGCCCGTCTGGACCAGTTCCAGCACCTCCTGGGCGAGACGGCGGCGGACCGTGCGGGCCGCGTCGCGGCGGTCCCGCTCGACCGCGATCAGCTGGGTGACGCCGTGCAGCAGGTCGAGGCGCTCCTCGGCCCAGTCCCCGGCGTCCGCCTCGACGGCCAGCAGCCAGTCGGACAGCAGGGTCTCGCGGGCATCGCGGGCGGTTTGCGGGGAGCGGCCCGTCGAGCGGATCGGGAACAGGGAGTAGGTGGTACCGCCCAGGAGGACGCGGTGCGGGGCGCGGCGGCCCGTGCGGGTGGCGGTCAGGTGTTCCGCCGTCAGTTGTCCGCAGGTCTCGGCGGGCAGGGCGGGGCCCGCGGCCTTCGAGCCCGCGATCAGCCGGCCGGTGGGGGCGAGGACCCAGGCCCGCAGGTCCAGGTCCGAGCCGAGCAGGTCCAGGACCACGTCCGGGCCGCCGCCCGCCGGGCCCGAGGTCATCATCCGGCGGTGGCGGTCGACCACCGCCGCGAGGTCTCCGGCGCGTTCGCCGGAGACCTGCCGTACGACATGCTCGGTGATCGTCGCGAACGCCACCGACTCGTGCACCGCGAAGAGGGGGAGACGG
>KL569194.1:2767-9011 GCA_000715635.1 Streptomyces violaceus
ATGGCGGGCGCAGGCCGTGACCAGGTCGTCCGGGACATCCCCGAGCTCGGCCTCGCCCGCGGCGAGGGCCGTCACGCCCTGCTGCACCAGGATCCGCACGAACGGCTCCGAGTCCTCGGCGTCATGGCGCCAGGCCAGGCCCGTGAGCACCAGTTCGCCGCCCGAGAGGTAGCGGCTGGGGTCGCGGAGGTCGGTGGTCATCACGCCGCGCACCGTGCGGTCCAGCTCTTCCTCGCCGCCGAGCAGCTTGAGGCCCAGCGCGTCGGTGTCCAGCAGTGCGCGCAGCCGCATTCTCGTCGCCGCCGTTCTTTGTCTCGAAATCAGTGGTGGATCTTGTGGGGTTTCGGGGTGAACGTCTGTTCGTCGGGCTGGTGAGCGATGCTCGCCGGGTCCGAGCCGGGTCCCGGCTGTGTCCCAGGTCACGCGGCTGTGTCGCGCGTTTCCACAGGAGAACGAAGAGGTTTCTGATGGCCTCCGTTCATACGAATCTACAAGATGCCCGTCCTGGCCAGCCAACTCCTTCATGGTTTCCGTGACTGACCCCGTCGGAGTACCGCGCTGTGTACTGAGGCCACTACGCGTAAACAGCACATGAACGAGCCGGGACCGCCGCACACGGATTGGCTCAATCTGAACGCCCCACGAGAAGACGGAGAAGAGAGCCGGTCATGGACTTCCTTCGCCCCGCCAGCTGGGAGGAGGCGCTCGCCGCGAAGGCCGAGCACCCCACAGCTGTGCCGATTGCGGGTGGCACCGACGTGATGGTCGAGATCAACTTCGACCACCGCCGGCCCGAGTACCTCATGGACCTGAACCGCGTCGGCGACCTCTCCGAGTGGGAGGTCGGCGAGGAGAGCGTACGGCTGGGTGCCTCCGTGCCGTACACGAAGATCATGGAGAACCTGCGCGCCGAACTGCCGGGGCTGGCCCTCGCCTCGCACACGGTCGCCTCCCCGCAGATCCGCAACCGCGGCGGCGTCGGCGGCAACCTCGGCACCGCTTCTCCGGCCGGCGACGCCCACCCCGCCCTGCTCGCCGCGGGCGCCGAGGTGGAGGTCGAGTCGGTGCGCGGGTCGCGCCGAATTCCGATCGACGAGTTCTACACGGGCGTGAAGCGCAACGCGCTGGCGGCCGATGAGCTGATCCGGTCCGTGCATGTGAAGAAGGCCGACGGGCCGCAGCAGTTCTCCAAGGTGGGGACCAGGAACGCGATGGTCATCGCCGTGTGCGCCTTCGGGTTCGCGCTGCATCCCGAGACGCGGACCGTGCGGACCGGGATCGGTTCGGCCGCCCCTACGCCCATTCGGGCCAAGGCCGCCGAGGAGTTCCTGAACGCCGCTCTGGAGGAGGGCGGCTTCTGGGACAACGGGAAGATCGTCACCCCGTCCGTCGCCAAGCAGTTCGCGGACCTGTGCTCCGCCGCCTGCAACCCGATCGACGACGTCCGGGGCACCGCGAGCTACCGCCGCCACGCGGTCGGCGTCATGGCCCGCCGCACGCTGACCTGGACCTGGGAGTCCTACCGCGGCACCCGCCGCACCACCGAGGGAGCTGCGTAATGCGCGTCAACTTCACGGTCAACGGCCGTCCGCAGGAAGCCGACGACGTGTGGGAGGGCGAGTCCCTGCTGTACGTGCTGCGGGAGCGGCTCGGGCTGCCGGGTTCGAAGAACGCCTGTGAGCAGGGCGAGTGCGGGTCGTGCACGGTCCGTCTCGACGGTGAGCCCGTGTGCTCGTGCCTGGTGGCGGCGGGTCAGGTGGAGGGCCGCGAGGTCGTCACCGTCGAAGGGCTCGCCGACTACGCCAAGCAGCGCGCCGAGGCCGGCTGCGCGACCGGCGCCTGCGGTACGTCGCTGCAGAACGCCCAGGGGTGGCAGGCCAAGGGCACCGACTCGCACACAGGCGAGGGCGCCGAACTCTCCCCGATCCAGCAGGCGTTCATCGACGCCGGTGCCGTCCAGTGCGGCTTCTGCACGCCCGGCCTGCTGGTCGCCGCCGACGAGATGCTGGAGCGCAACCCCAACCCGAGCGACGCGGACATCCGTGAGGCGCTGTCGGGCAACCTGTGCCGCTGCACCGGCTACGAGAAGATCATGGACGCGGTCCGCCTGGCGGCCGCCCGTCAGGGAGAGGCGGTCTGAGCATGCCCACCAATGGCGCACCTACGAAGATCACCCAGGGCTCCCGGACCAAGGGCGGCATCGGCGAGTCCACGCTCCGCCCGGACGGCACCCTCAAGGTCACCGGCGAGTTCGCGTACTCGTCCGACATGTGGCACGAGGACATGCTGTGGGGCCAGATCCTCCGGTCCACCGTCGCGCACGCCGAGATCGTGTCCATCGACACGGGCGAGGCGCTGGCCACGCCGGGCGTCTACGCCGTGCTGACGTACGACGACCTGCCCACCGAGGTGAAGAATTACGGGCTGGAGATCCAGGACACCCCGGTCCTCGCCCACGGCAAGGTCCGCCATCACGGAGAGCCGGTCGCGATCGTCGCCGCCGATCATCCGGAGACGGCCCGGCGCGCCGCCGCGAAGATCAAGGTCGACTACCGCGAACTGCCCGTCGTCACCGACGAGGCCTCCGCGACCGCGCCGGACGCGATCCTCGTCCACGAGGGCCGCGACGACCACCACGCCGGGCACGTCCCGCACCCGAACATCGTCCACCGCCAGCCGATCATCCGAGGTGACGTCGACGCCGCCCGGCAGCGGGCCGATGTCATCGTCGAGGGCGAGTACACCTTCGGCATGCAGGACCAGGCCTTCCTCGGCCCTGAGTCCGGCCTCGCCGTGCCGGAGGAGGACGGCGGCGTCCACCTCTACATCGCCACCCAGTGGCTGCACAGCGACCTGCGCCAGATCGCGCCCGTGCTCGGCCTGCCCGAGGACAAGGTGCGGATGACGCTGTCCGGCGTCGGCGGCGCGTTCGGCGGGCGCGAGGACCTGTCGATGCAGATCCACGCCTGCCTGCTGGCGCTGCGGACGGGCAAGCCCGTCAAGATCGTCTACAACCGGTTCGAGTCCTTCTTCGGGCACGTCCACCGCCACCCGGCGAAGCTGTACTACGAGCACGGGGCCACGCGCGACGGCAAGCTGACCCACATGAAGTGCCGGATCGTCCTGGACGGCGGCGCCTACGCCTCCGCCTCACCGGCGGTCGTCGGCAACGCCTCCTCCCTGTCCGTCGGCCCGTACGTGATCGACGACGTGGACATCGAGGCCGTCGCCCTCTACACCAACAACCCGCCCTGCGGCGCCATGCGCGGCTTCGGCGCGGTCCAGGCGTGCTTCGCCTACGAGGCGCAGATGGACAAGCTGGCGCAGCAGCTCGGCATGGATCCGGTGGAGTTCCGGCAGCTCAACGCCATGGAGCAGGGCACGCTCCTGCCGACCGGGCAGCCGGTCGACTCCCCGGCCCCGGTCGCCGAACTCCTGCGCCGCGTCAAGGCGATGCCGATGCCGCCGGAGCGCCAGTGGGAGAGCAGCGAGGGCGCCGACGTACGGCAGCTGCCGGGCGGCCTGTCCAACACCACGCACGGGGAAGGCGTCGTACGCGGTGTCGGCTACGCGGTCGGCATCAAGAACGTGGGCTTCTCCGAGGGGTTCGACGACTACTCGACCGCGAAGGTGCGGATGGAGGTCGTGGGCGGTGAGCCGGTCGTCACGGTCCACACGGCCATGGCCGAGGTCGGGCAGGGCGGTGTCACCGTGCACGCGCAGATCGCCCGGACCGAGCTGGGCGTCACCCAGGTGACCATCAACCCGGCCGACACCCAGGTGGGCAGCGCCGGTTCGACCTCCGCCTCCCGGCAGACGTACGTCACCGGCGGCGCCGTGAAGAACGCCTGCGAGATCGTGCGCGAGAAGGTCCTGGAGATCGGGCGCCGCAAGTTCGGCGCCTACCACCCGGCCTGGGCGACGGCAGAACTGCTGCTGGAGGGCGGCAAGGTCGTCACCGACGGCGGTGAGGTCCTCCGCGACCTGGCCGACGTGCTGGAGGGCGAGACCGTCGAGGTCGAGGAGGAGTGGCGGCACCGGCCGACCGAGGCCTTCGACCTGCGCACCGGGCAGGGCAACGGGCATGTGCAGTACTCGTTCGCCGCGCACCGCGCCGTCGTCGAGGTCGACACCGAGCTCGGGCTGGTGAAGGTCATCGAGCTGGGCTGTGCCCAGGACGTAGGCAAGGCGCTCAACCCGCTGTCCGTGCTCGGCCAGATCCAGGGCGGCACGACACAGGGCCTGGGCGTGGCGGTCATGGAGGAGATCGTCGTCGACCCCAAGACGGCGAAGGTGAAGAACCCCTCCTTCACCGACTACCTGATCCCGACCATCCTCGACACGCCGACCATCCCGGTCGACGTCCTCGAACTCGCCGACGAGCACGCCCCGTACGGGCTGCGCGGCATCGGCGAAGCACCCACCCTGTCGTCGACTCCGGCGGTCCTCGCGGCCATCCGGAACGCGACCGGGCTCGAGCTGAACCGGACTCCGGTACGGCCCGAGCACCTCACGGGTACGTCACTCTCCGAGGCCTGAGCAGGAGAGTTCCGTCCGGGGGACCGCGTCCCCGTGTCCCCCGGACCCCCTTCGTTCGTCTCGGGCCGTCCCCCGGGTCGTGCATCCCAACCCCCTATGAAACTTGGGAGTAGGCCCACATGACCCAGTCACTTGAGCCGAGGACCACAGCCGAAGACGCGGGCGAAGGCACCCGCGTCCCGGCCGGACGGTCCTGGCTCGACCGGTACTTCCACATATCCCGCAGAGGATCGACGGTCGCGCGTGAGGTGCGCGGCGGCGTCACCACCTTCATGGCGATGGCGTACATCCTCCTGCTCAACCCCCTGATCCTGTCCGGCAAGGACGTGGCGGGGGACACCCTCGCGCAGCAGGGCCTGATCACCGCGACCGCGTTCGCGGCGGCGCTCACCACGCTGCTGATGGGGTTCGTCGGCAAGGTGCCGCTCGCCCTCGCCGCGGGCCTGTCCGTTTCCGGAGTCCTCGCCTCCCAGGTCGCGCCCGAGATGACCTGGCCGCAGGCGATGGGCATGTGCGTGATGTACGGCGTCATCATCATGCTGCTGGTCGTCACCGGCCTGCGCGAGATGATCATGAACGCGATCCCGCTCGCGCTCAAGCACGGCATCACGATGGGCATCGGCCTGTTCATCGCCCTCATCGGCTTCTACAAGTCCGGCTTCGTGCACCAGGGGGAGGCGACTCCCGTCACACTCGGCCCGGCGGGCGAACTGGCCGGCTGGCCGGTCCTGCTCTTCGCCGGCACCCTGCTGCTGATCTTCATGCTCCAGGCCCGGAACATCCCGGGCGCCATCCTCATCGGCATCGTCGGCGGCACGATCGTCGCCGCGATCCTGAACGCCACCGGCGTCGTCGACCCCAAGCAGTGGGCGGCCGGCGCCCCCGAACTGCACGGCAGCGCGGTGTCGATGCCCGACTTCTCGCTCTTCGGGGACGTGGAGCTGGGCGGCTGGGGCGAGGTCGGCGCGATGACCGTCGGCATGATCGTCTTCACGCTGGTGCTGGCCGGGTTCTTCGACGCGATGGCGACCATCATCGGCGTCGGCACTGAGGCCAAGCTCGCCGACGACAAGGGCCGGATGCCGGGCCTGTCCAAGGCGCTGTTCATCGACGGGGCCGGCGGCGCGATCGGAGGCGTGTCCGGCGGCTCGGGCCAGACGGTGTTCATCGAGTCGGCGACGGGGGTCGGGGAGGGTGCGCGCACGGGCCTGGCCTCGGTCGTCACCGGTGCGTTCTTCGCCGCCTGTCTGTTCTTCACACCGCTCACGGCGATCGTGCCGCAGGAGGTCGCGTCCGCCGCCCTGGTCGTCATCGGCGCGATGATGCTGATGAACGCCCGGCACGTGGACTGGGCCGACCGGGCCACCGCCATCCCGGTGTTCCTGACGGTCGTCCTGATGCCGTTCACGTACACCATCACCACCGGTGTCGCCGCGGGCGTCATCTCCTACGTCGCCATCAAGACCGCCCAGGGCAAGGTGCGCGAGATCGGCGCCTTCATGTGGATCCTGACGGCGGTGTTCCTCGTGTACTTCGCCCTCAACCCGATCGAGAGCTGGCTGGGCGTCCACTGACGCCCGTCGCACCGGCCTCGCAGCCTCGCAGCCATAAGGAGACCGAGACAGATGCTGGACATCGCCGAGGAGCTCAACCGGTGGGTCGAGCAGGGCCGTGACTTCGCCGTGGCCACCGTGGTGGCCGTCGG
>KL569194.1:9260-11215 GCA_000715635.1 Streptomyces violaceus
GCGCCGCGCTCGCGGTCGACGCCGAGGGCACGGCGATCGGCTCGGTCTCCGGCGGCTGCGTGGAGGGCGCGGTCTACGAGCTGTGCGAACAGGCGCTGCGGGAAGGCGAGACCGTCCTGGAGCGCTTCGGGTACAGCGACGACGACGCCTTCGCCGTGGGCCTGACCTGCGGCGGCGTCATCGACATCCTGGTCACCCCGGTACGGGCCGCCGATCCGGTCCGGCCGGTGGTCGCGTCCGCGCTCACCGCCGCCGCTCATGGGGAGGCGGCGGCGGTGGCGCGGATCGTGTCGGGCCCGCCCGAACTGACGGGCCGGGCCCTGCTGGTCCACCCCGACGGGTCCTACGACGGAGGCTTCGGCGCCCATCCGGAGCTGGACCGTACGGTCGCCGCCGAGGCGGGCGCCTTCCTGGACACCGGCCGCACCGGCACCCTGGAGATCGGAGAGCAGGGCTCACGCTGCGGAGCACCGCTCACGGTCCTGGTCGAGTCCTCGGTCCCGCCGCCCCGCATGATCGTCTTCGGCGCGATCGACTTCGCCTCGGCGCTGGTGCGCATCGGCAAGTTCCTCGGCTACCACGTCACGGTGTGCGACGCGCGGCCCGTCTTCGCGACCAGGACGCGTTTCCCGGACGCCGACGAGATCGTCGTCGAGTGGCCCCACCGGTACCTGGAGGACACGGACGTCGACGCCCGGACGGTCCTGTGCGTCCTGACCCACGACGCCAAGTTCGACGTGCCCCTGCTGAAGCTGGCACTGCGCCTGCCGGTGGCGTACGTCGGCGCCATGGGCTCCCGGCGCACCCACCTGGACCGCAACGCCCGCCTGCGTGAAGTCGGCGTCACGGAGCTGGAGTTGAGCCGGCTGCACTCCCCGATCGGCCTGGACCTCGGGGCCCGTACGCCCGAGGAGACGGCCCTGTCGATCGCGTCGGAGATCGTCGCCGGGCGGCGCGGAGGCAGCGGGGGCTCGCTGACCGGTGCCCACACGCCGATCCACCACGATCCGGAGCCGGGGGCGGTGGGGCGGATCGGGACGGTGGCCTGAGGCCCCCGGGACTAGCCGGCCTCGGCCTCCAGGAGGGAGAACGGTTCGGCCTCCGGCAGCGGGGTGACCGTGACGAGGGACAGCCCGGCGGCGTGGCACAGGTCCTCGAAGTCCTGGCGGGTGCGTTCCCTGCCGCCCACGTTCACCAGCATGTTGAGGTCGCTGAGACAGGTGCCCCCGTCTCCGTCGGTCCCGACGGCCTCGGGCAGCACGGGTTCGAGGATCAGGACGCGTCCGCCGGGCGGCAGCGCCGCGCGGCAGTGGCGCAGGATGGTGACCGCCCGGTCGTCCGGCCAGTCGTGCAGGATGCTCTTCATCAGATAGAGGTCCGAGCCCTCGGGAACCGAGTGGAAGAAGTCCCCGGCGGTCAGGGAGCAGCGTTCCGTGAGCCCGTGCCGGCGCAGGGTCTCCGGCCCCTGGGCCAGACCCTCGGCCGTGTCGTACACGACACCCTTGAGACCAGGGAACGCGGTGAGTACGCCGGCCAGGAGCGTGCCGTCCCCGCCGCCGACGTCCGTGACCGAGCCGAACCGGCCGAAGTCGAAGGTGCCCGGCAGCGCGGCGGCGGTCTCCGCGGTGGCCTGGCTCATCGCCGCGTTGAACATCGAGGAAAGCTCGGGCTGCCCTGCGAGGTGGCTGAAGAAGTCCGTGCCGAAGACGGCGTCGAACGCGACCTCTCCCGTGCGGACGCTGTCGTCCAGATGCTCCCAGGCGCGGATGATCGCCGGCTCGGTGAACATCCGCACGAAGGAGGTCAGCGAGTCGGGGCGGTTCGAGTCGAGGAGGGCGCCCGCGGAGGTCACCGCGAAGGTGCCGGGGGCGTGTTCCTCGAGCAGTCCGAGGCCGGCCAGGGCGCGCAGCAGCCGGGTCATGGGCTGGGGCGCGGTTCCGGCGTCGGCGGCCACG
>KL569194.1:11456-11781 GCA_000715635.1 Streptomyces violaceus
TCAGAGATGTGTATAAGAGACAGCTTTCATGTCGGGCGCGAGAACGTGGGTGTTCGCCACGGGTCCTTCCTCCTGTGTGGTGGGTCCGGTCGGTCGGCGGACGCGGCGCGGCCGGCCAGGGCGGTGGGCGTGCAGCCCGCGAAGGCCACTACGTCGCGGTGGAGATGGGGCTGGTCGGCATAGCCGCACGCCAGAGCGACGTCGGCGGCGTTCTCGCCGGCCACGAGTGCCCGGGCGGCGTGATCGAAGCGGACCAGCATGGCGGCGCGCTTCGGGGTGAGGCCGATCTGGTCGCCGAACCGGGACCACAGCCGCTTGCGGCTCC
>KL569194.1:11976-14166 GCA_000715635.1 Streptomyces violaceus
CAGCCGCAGGAGGCGGCGAGCTCACCGACCCGTACCCGGCCCCGCCGGGCCACGATGGTCTCCCAGGCGGCGGCGACCTCCGGCGCCATCGCCGGTGCCCGCGTGGCCCGCCCGGCGAGGAACTCGTCCACGAGCGCGAGACGGTGCTCCCAGACGGGGGCGTCGGCCATCCGCTCCCGCAGCCGTCGCCCGTCCCGCCCCCAGAGGTCGTCGAGCTCGGTGACGGACCCGTCCAGCTCGCGCGGCGAGACACCCAGCAGCGCATAGGCGGTCCGGGGCGACAGGCTCATCTCGACGCACTCGACACCCGCACCGCGGATCCGGGCCGGGCCGGGCGACAGTGCGGCGACGAGACTCCGCAACGGCCGGTGCCCGGTGGCGCCCTCGACGGAGAACGGTTCGTCCCCGAGGCCGATGACGACGATCACCGCCGGCTGAGGCAGCACCCGCAAGTCCAGCCCACCGGCGGTCCGCTCACGGAACCCGGCCATCCGGACACCGTCGAGCGACAGGTCGCCGCGGGGCAGGACGACGTCCCAGCCGGGCTCGGACTCCGCTTCGTAGCTGCGCATGTCTCCACGGTCGCCGACATCCGGGCGTCTGTCTTGGACGAAAGTTCCGTACAAAGTCTTGGACGAGAGTTCGTACAGAAGCGTGCCCGGCGCCCGTCACGCCTGTCTCAGCAGGCGGTTCAACGCACGGCCGAACACATACCGTGCCGAGCGCCGCACCACGCCGTCGAAGAGCGACGGCAGCAGCCGGATCCGGATCTCCTCCCGCCACACCACGCGGGTGCGGCCGCCGGGCCCCGGCCGCACCTCCAGCTCCGCCCAGCCCAGCACCACACGGCCCCGCTTCTCCAGACGGCACATCCCCGGACCCCCGTCCTCCGGCGGCTCCCACACCGTGACCTCCATCGGGTCGTCGAAGGACAGCGGTCCGACACCCGAGCGGGCCACGACGAGAGTGCCGACGCGGGTCGGCTCGGACGGGACCGGCCCGACCCGCGTCAAGGGCACCCCCTCACCGTGCCGCCGCCACTCCGTGATCCGCCGCCACGCCTCGTCGAGGGGGAGCGGGACCGTCCGTTCGAGCAGGATGTTCGCCACGTCCCGATCGTAGGGAACCCACGCTGCGCAGCGGCCCGCTCGAGTACGGCTCACCCACTCGGCCCAGACCGGACCCAGGGCTGTACGCGGCGGCCATGCGCGCGGTTCATAGTGGCCCGAAAGGCTCCCGACCGGTCTGACCTGGTGTTTGAGAAGGCCGCACCGCGGCACTCGCCAGCATCTAGGCCCCGCACGCCGCCCGGGACGGAGCACAGCCGTATGACCTTGTACGCCGTCGTGATCCCCACCCTCGTACGGGACACCCTCGCCGACTGCCTCGCGGCGCTCGCCGCCGCGACCGGCCCGCGCCCCGGCGAGATCGTCCTCGTCGACGACCGGACCGACCCCGCCCCTGGGCAGCTCGAGCACCCGTTGAGCGTCCTCGGCGACCTGCGGGAGCGCACCACAGTGCTGGGCGGCGGCGGTCGTGGGCCCGCCGCCGCCCGCAACACCGGGCTGCGCGCCGTGACGGCGCCGTGGACCGTGTTCCTCGACGACGACGTCCAGGTCGGGCCCCACTGGTGCGATCAGCTGGCCGAGGACCTCGCCGAGGCGTCGCCCGACATCGCCGGCGTCCAGGGCGTCATCGCCGTCCCGCTGCCCGGTGAACGCCGCCCCACGGACTGGGAACGCGGCACGGCGGGACTCGCCCGCGCCCACTGGATCACCTCCGACATGGCGTACCGCACGGAGACGCTCAAGCAGGTCGGCGGCTTCGACGAACGCTTCCAGCATGCCTTCCGCGAGGACGCCGACCTCGCGCTGCGCGTGCTCGACTCGGGCTGGCGCATCCGGCAGGGCCGCCGCACCACGCGGCACCCCGTGCACCCCGCCTCCCGCTGGGTGTCGGTGCGCCAGCAGCGCGGCAACGCCGACGACGCCCTCATGCGGCACCTGCACGGGCCCGACTGGTGGGACAAGGCGGTCGCGCCGCGCGGCCGGATCCGCACCCATGCGGCGATCACGACCGCGGGTGTCGCCGCGTGCGCCCTGGCCGCCGCCGGGCACGGACGGGCCGCGACGGCCTGCGCGCTCGGCTGGGCGGCCGGCACGGCGGAGTTCGCCCGGGCCCGCATCGCGC
>KL569194.1:14305-15745 GCA_000715635.1 Streptomyces violaceus
GCCCGGGCCCGCATCGCGCTCGGCCCGCGCACCCGCCACGAAGTGACGACCATGGTGGCGACCAGCGTGCTCATCCCCCCGGCCGCGACCTGGCACCGGCTGACCGGCGCCTGGCGCCACCGCCATGCCTCCGCCTGGCGGGAGGAAGTGACCTCATGAGGCGCGTGCGCTCCACGAGCCCCGCGCGTCCGGTGAAGGCCGTGCTGTTCGACCGTGACGGCACGCTCGTCGAGGACGTCCCCGACAACGCCGACCCCGACCGCGTGCGCCCCGTCGAGGGCGCCCGCGAGGCGCTCGCCCTGCTGCGCGAGCGCGGCATCCGCACCGGCGTCGTCACCCACCAGTCCGGCGTCGCGCGCGGGCTGCTCACCGACGCCGACGTGCGCCGCGTCGACCACCGCGTCGACGAACTCCTCGGCCCGTTCGACGTGTTCGCCGTCTGCCCGCACGGCCCCGACGACGGCTGCCACTGCCGCACGCCCCGGCCCGGCATGGTGCTGTGGGCGGCCGGGCGGATCTGCACCCGGCCCGCCGACCTCGTCGTCATCGGCGACACCGGGGCCGACGCGGAGGCCGCACGCCGGGCGGGCTGCCACGGCATCCTCGTCCCGACCGGGCGGACCCGCCCCGAGGAGACCGCGCGCGCGGACCATGTCGCCCCGGACCTGCTGACGGCCGTCCGCGCGCTCCTGGACGGACCGCCCAGGGGCCGCGTCCTCGCTGACGAACGTCCCATCCAGGAAGCCTTCACGGCCGATCCCGGGTAGGGGCGAACGGCCCGGTACGCGGTGCCCGCGGAGGGGCCCTCGGCGCTACCGGCGGACGCTCAGGTTCCGCACCACCGGCACATCAGCCGGAACGTGGCGTACAGGGTCAGCGGGCATATGGCGGCGAACGCCCAGATCACCCCCGGCTCGGAGGTGACGATCCCGGCCACCAGCAGGCCGGCCGACATCGCGAACAGGACCACCACGGTCCAGACGCGGGGGCGGTAGCCGGCCAGGCGGGCCAGGACGCGGGCGGGGTCGGGGCGACGGCGCACGCGCAGGGTGCGCAGCCGGCGGTCGAGGCGGCGGTCGCGGCGCAGGGCGCGTTCCATCTCGTCGAGGATGCGCTGCTCGTGATCGGGAAGTCGGCCGATGGACACGCTCTCTCCTTCCGGGCGGCCGGACCGTCTCTCCTCCCGGGGGGACGTGCGGCGGGGGGAAGCGGGGAAGTACAGCGGGGAACGTAGATGCGGATGCCCCGTGAGGTCACGGAGCTAACCGGCGACCGGCCGTGCCAGCGCCTCGACGAGCCGGTCCGCGCTGTCCGGCACGGTGCCCTCGCGGAATCCGTCGCGGATCTGCCGGGCGGTCACCCGGCCGCCGGTAAGGCACCAGTCCCACCAGCGGTCCAACTGCCGCACGTCCAGCCGCTCGGCGGCCACCAGCGCGGGCC
>KL569194.1:15950-17004 GCA_000715635.1 Streptomyces violaceus
CACCAGCGCGGGCCAGCCACAGGCGCGGGCCTGCGCGGTCAGCTTCGAGCCGCCCGCGACCGGGTCGACGGCCAGCACCGGCGTGCCGACCCGCAGCGCGATCACCAGCCCGTGGAGCCGGTCGGTGACGACAAGGTCCATCCGGGCCAGCACGGACTGGAGCTGCGCCGGAGTCGCACTCAGATGCCAGTCGTGCGTGTCGAGCCGCGTCTCCAGTTCCAGCCTGCCGCAGTCCTTCCCGGCCAGCCACCGCGTCACCTCCTCGGCGACCTGCCCGTGCCGCCGCAGGCGCCCGTACTCGTGCTGCCCGTGCGCGAGAATCACCCCGACGACGGGCCGGGCGGGCACGTCCGGGGCGCGGGCCGCCAGATCCTCCACCGGCTCACGGTCGGGAGCGTCCCGCGGCAGCACCCGGTGGAAGCCGGTCACGGCCGTGCTGCCGGGGTCGATCACCGAGGTGCCCACGGCGATCCGCACACAGTGCGCGAACCGCCGGTGCAGCTCCTCGACCTGCGGCCCGTGCAAAGGGCCGCACACGAACACCAGGTGGGTGTAGTCCTCGGGCCACAGCCGGTCCAGATGCAGGGCCTCCGGACGGAAGCCCGGACTCCAGGCGACGTCGTAGGGGATGCCCGTCCCCACCAGCACGTCCTCCACCCGGCGCAGGGCCAGGACGTCCCCGGCGGTCGCCTCCCTGTCCCGGAAGCTGAACCACCCGGTCAGCAGAACCCTGCGCGGTCGCTTGCCGTCTTGTGTGTGCACATGCCCTGAGTGCCCATCCCACCAGGAAGACAATCAGGGCATTACGTGCATTTAACCTGCCGTCACTGGGTGTAGAAGGTGGCTTCCGCCCGGTCGGCCGCCGTGCTCACCGTCTGGATGTTCAGCAGGTACTCCCAGATGACCAGCCGGCTGGTGTCGTCGCCGAGGTCCTCGATCTTCCACCTCTGGTTGGCGCCGCCGGTGCACGTCCACTGGAAGACGTTGGTGCCGTCGGCGTTCCAGGTGAACTTCTGGGCGCAGGTGGTGCGGGCGTAGTCTGTCTCTTATACAC
>KL569194.1:17187-19475 GCA_000715635.1 Streptomyces violaceus
GCCGCCGTTCGCCCGGCCATGAAGTCGGTCAGAAGACAAGTGGGGCTCTTGCCTCCGTCAACGGTTCGGACACGGCCTACGGCCCGGTGGTGCGTCTCGGCTCGTAGGAGAGCTGCTTGATGCGGCGCAGGGTCAGTGCGGTCTCGACGGACTGGACGCCTTCGAGGGCCCCGATCTTCTCGCTCAGGTACGTGTACAGGTCCCCGGCGCTGCGGTGCAGGGTCGCGGCGAGGATGTTGGCCTGGCCCGTGACGGCCGCGGCGAACGGGACCTGGGGGTGTTCGGCGAGGACGCGGCCGACGGAGGCGAGGGAGGCCGGGGCCACGGTGAGCCACAGCATCGCCTCCACCTCGTGGCCGAGGAGCTCGGCGTCGTGCTGAACGTCGAAGTAGAGCACGCCGGTCGACCGCAGGCGCTCCAGGCGCCGCTTGACCATGGACTCCGACTGGCCGGTGGCCGCCTGGAGTTCGGTGAGCGTGGCCCGTCCGTCGTGCCGGAGGGCGTCGAGGAGCGACTCGTCGTCCGCGTCCAGGCCGACCGGGCCCGTGGCGGTCGCGACGGGCGGCGGGCGCAGTGCCGCCTCCTCGTCGGGGGAGAGGGCGTCGGCCTTGTTGAGCCAGCCGAGTGCGCCGCCGTAGAAGGGGTGCAGGACGCAGTGGGCGCTGACCGACGTGACCCGCGGGGTGCGCTGGAGCCGGTCGAAGAGGAGCTCGTCGCGGGCCTCCCGGCTGCGGGGCTTCATCGTGCACATCACCTCCGTGCCGCCGGAGTTCAGGCTGACGTACGACGTGTCCGGGCGGCGGGCGAGCGCGCCCGCGAGCTGCTCGGCCACGTCCGGGGTGCAGCGCAGCCGGACGATCCAGCTGCTGCGGCCGAGACGGTTCTCGTCGGTCACGCCGAGCACCTTCAGACGCGCGCGGGTACGCAGCCCCCGGTAACGCCGGGCGACGGTCTGGTCGGAGACGCCGAGCACCTGAGCGATGCGGCTGAACGGCGCCCGCCCGTCCAGCTGGAGCGCCTGCAGCAGCTTCAGGTCCAGCGGATCGAGGGCGGCGCCGGGTTCCATCGGGGTCTCCTCCTCGGGCGTGATCGCGTACGGACTGCAAGGAGACCATGCCGCCCGTTTCCTTGCTGATCACTGACTTCGGCTTTGCTCAACCGTGGATGGTCTTCGCGGCCCGGCCCGGCCGTAGGCTGGACGCATGGCTCGTGCGGCCGAGGAGACGGCCCTCTCGCTCACGGTCCGGCCGTCGGCGGCCGGGCTCGTGCCGTTGATCGGTGCGCTGGGGTATGTCGAGGGGAGGTTCGCGCATGGCGCCGAGCTGGCCCTGCCGACGGGCGGGGCGCAGCTGCTGGTGAACCTCGACGGGGACGCCTTTTCCTCGTCGCCGCTGAGGGGCGCTGACCGGCGTACCCGGGGCGCGGCCGTGCAGGGGCCGTACACGGAGCCGGCCCTGATCGACCCGGCGCAGCAGCGCGCCGTTGTGTGGGTGGCGTTCCGCCCGGCGGGGGCGTACCCCTTCCTCACCGCCCCGGTCTCCGCGGTCCGCGACGAGCTGGTCGGACTCGACGAGCTGTGGGGCGCGGACGGCGCCGTGCTGCGCGAGCGGTTGCTGGAGGCCATGGCCGCCGGTGGCCCGGAGGCGGGGCTGCGGGAGCTGGAGACGGCCCTGCTGGGGCGGGCGGAACGTCCGCTGGAACCCGACCCGGCGGTCCGCCTCGCCGCCGTACTGCTCGATCGCGGCACGCCCGTGGGCGAGGTCGCCGACCGGCTCGGCTGGACCTCCCGGCGGCTGGCCCGCAGATGCGCCGAGCAGCTGGGGCTCCCGCCCAAACGGTATGCGCGGGTACGGCGCTTCCAGCGGCTGCTGCGGCGCGTGAACTCCGGGGCCGGCGCGCCGGACTGGGCGGCCCTCGCCGCGGACTGCGGCTACCACGACCAGGCCCATCTGATCCATGAGTTCCGCGCGCTCGCGGGGATCACCCCGACCGCGTACGCACCGCGCTCGCCGCTGGAGCGCAACCACGTTCCGCTCGGCGGGTGACGGGCCCGGCCGGCCGGCCGTTTTCTACAATCCACGGCCCCCGGGACCCGCGATCGTGAAGGCATGACGAACACACCCGACACCCCACCCCACGCCCCGGCCGTCACCCGGCTCTACGCCCGGCTCGTGGTCTCCGACGGACCCCGGGCGATCGACTTCTACCGGGCCGCCCTCGGCGCCGAGGAGATCGAGCGGTACACCGACCCCGAGGGGAGGATCGTGCACGCCATGCTGCGTCTCCGC
>KL569194.1:19709-20480 GCA_000715635.1 Streptomyces violaceus
GATCGCGGTCAAGGACGCCGGCGACGGCGACCCGGCGCCGGACTCCCTCGGCGGCTCCCCGGTGATCATGGCGCTCGAGGTGTCCGACGCCGACGCCGTCGCCGAGGCCATGCTGCGGGGCGGCGCGACGGTGGTGTACCCCGTCGCCGACCAGCACTACGGGCAGCGCGGCGGCCGTCTCGCCGACCCGTTCGGCCATCTCTGGATGATCTCCCAGCCGATCGAGGAGCTGACGCCCGAGGAGATCCAGGCGCGTACGACCGACCTGTTCACCTGACGAGCCCGCCGCCCTACGGTCGTGAGGCGCCGTCAGTGCTTCTGCGCGACCGGTTCCGCCACCGCCGCGTTCGCGGCCGGCCGGCCGCCCGGGTGGCGCACGGCGCACAGGTACCCGATGCCCAGGGCGATGGCCATGCCGTAGAACACCCACTGGTTGGCCTCGGCGAAGTCCATGCGGACGGCTCGCATCGCGTCCCGGGTGGCCTCGGCGGCGGGGCCCGTTCCGGTGGGTGCCCGGGCGTCGCCGTTGCCCGTGATCGACTCGGTGATGTCACGGGCCACGGTGTCCGCGTCGCCTGCGGACATGCCGCGGGACTCCAGGGTGTTCACCACGTTGTCGGTCATGACGTGCGTCAGGATCGTGCCGTAGACGGCCAGGCCCACGCTCGCCGCGTAGTTGCGCACGGTCTGGGTGATGCCGGTGACCTCGCCGTACGAGGCGCCGATGGCCCGGTTGACGGCGTCCGTGGAGGCCGGCGCGAGGATGAAGCC
>KL569194.1:20712-24525 GCA_000715635.1 Streptomyces violaceus
GGCGAGGGCCGCGTACGGCCACTGGTCGTGCATGGACAGGTCGGTGAGCTTGTTCGCCCACAGGGCGAATCCGGCGCAGCCCACCGCCGTGCCCAGCCTCAGTGCCGGACGCGCGCCCCGCTTGTCGAGGATCCGGCCGCCCCACTGCGAGGCGATCGCGAAGCCGACGAAGAAGTACAGCAGGAACAGGGCCGCCTGGTTCGGCGAGGCGCTCAGGGACACCTGGGCGTAGACCGAGGTGAAGAAGAACAGCGGCACGAAGGCGAGCATCGCGAAGAACAGCACCGCCGCGTCGACGGTGAACGCCCTGTCCCGGAAGACCCGCAGGTCGATCAGCGGATGCCGCACCTGACGCTCGAACCGGACGAACCCGTAGAGGACCGCGAGGCCGCCCGCGACGCAGAGCCAGGTCGCCCAGCTGTCCCAGCCCCAGGACCAGGCCTGCTGGAAGCCGAGGACGCTCAGGCCCATGCCGACCGCGATCAGGGCGGCCCCACGGACGTCCAGGGTGCCGGACCGCCGCCGGTCGGAGAGGTGCGCCAGCGCGGTGAGGGCCAGCGCCACGATCGCGACGGGGACGTTGACCCAGAAGACGGCCCGCCAGGTCCAGTTCGTGAGCCAGCCGCCCAGCAGCGGCCCAAGGGCGGTCAGGGCGCCGGAGACACCGAAGAACAGGGCGAGGGCGCGACCGCGTCGCTCGACCGGGAACACCGCCACCACCACGGCCAGAGCCGCCGGGAAGAGCAGTGCCGCCCCGAATCCCTGGGTGGCGCGGAACACGATCATCCAGGTCTGCGCCGCGCTGCCCTCGGGGACACAGCCGCACAGCACCGACGACACGACGAACACCAGCGTGCCGATCACGACGACCCGGCGTGGTCCGTAGAGGTCCGCGAGACGCCCGCCGAGGGCGAAGAACGCCGCGAGGGCCAGCAGATAGGCGTTCACCACCCACTGCATGCCGGAGGACGACAGGTTCAGCTCGCGGACGATGTCCGGAGCCGCGATCGACACGATGGTCTGGTCGATGAAGGTCATGGCGACGGCGAACATCATCGCCGCCAGTGCCACAGTCTGCTGCTGCGGCGCCGATCGGGAGGGGGGCGAGGCCTCGCCGCGCCCCGGGCGCGAGCTGCTCACGCACCCAGTCTGCGTCCGGCCGTCCCCCCTCGCATCACAAGACCACTCCAGCACCGCGCGCCACACCGATACCCCCAAACGCGTCCCGCGGCAACCCCTGGGGGGTGTGAGGACGACCTCCTCGGCCATGTGACCACGGTCCGCCACAGTTGCCGCGTCGAAGGTGCAGGATGCGGGCACCAAGGAGGACAAGCAGTCGAACGACGAGAAAGCACGACGAGAAAGAACGACGGGAGAGGCAGACGATGGCCCCAGCGGAACCGGAACCCCAGCGGATCGGCGTACCCGCCGAGTCCACTGCGGGCGAGACCAGGGTGGCGGCGACGCCGGCCACCGTGGGGAGACTTGTCGCGCTCGGATACGACGTGGTGGTCGAACCGGGAGCGGGAGCCTCGTCCCGCTTCTCCGACACGGCCTACGAGGAGGCGGGAGCCCGCCTCGGGGACCCGTGGCAGGCGGAGATCGTACTGAAGGTCAACGGCCCCTCGAGCGAGGAGATCGGCCGGCTGCGCGACGGGGCGACACTGATCGCGCTCATCAGCCCCGCGCTCAACCCCGAACTGGTCGAGGAACTGGCGGGGCGGCCGGTCACCGTGCTCGCCATGGACGCCGTGCCGCGGATCTCGCGCGCCCAGTCCCTGGACGTGCTCAGCTCGATGGCGAACATCGCCGGATACCGGGCCGTGGTCGAGGCCGCGCACGCCTTCGGACGCTTCTTCACCGGCCAGGTGACCGCCGCCGGCAAGGTGCCGCCCGCCAAGGTGCTGGTGGCCGGCGCCGGCGTGGCCGGACTCGCGGCCATCGGCGCGGCCCGCAGCCTCGGCGCCGTGGTCCGCGCCACCGACCCCCGGCCCGAGGTCGCCGAACAGGTGCGCTCGCTGGGCGGCGAGTTCCTGGCGGTGAGTGCCGAGCAGGAGGTGAGCACCGACGGCTACGCCAAGGCCACCTCCGACGACTACAACCAGCTCGCCGCGCGGCTCTACGCCGAGCAGGCCGCCGACGTCGACATCATCATCACCACCGCGCTCATCCCGGGCCGCCCGGCGCCCCGGCTCGTCACGGCCGAGGACGTCGCGCGCATGAAGCCCGGCAGCGTCATCGTCGACATGGCCGCGGCCCAGGGCGGCAACGTCGAGGGCACGGTCGCCGGGAAGGCCGTCGTCACCGACAACGACGTGACGATCATCGGCTACACCGACCTGCCCGGCAGGCTCCCGGCCCAGGCCTCGCAGCTGTACGGCACCAACATCGTCAACCTGATGAAGCTGCTCACCCCCGGCAAGGACGGCCGGCTCGTCCTCGACTTCGACGACGTGGTGCAGCGGGCGATGACCGTGGTCCGCGAGGGCGAGAAGACCTGGCCCCCGCCCCCGGTCCAGGTGTCCGCGGCGCCCGCCCCGGCAGGGGCCCCGGAACCCGTGGCCGTGCCCTCGGAGACGCCGGCCAAGCCCGCCCGGCCCGCGTGGTCGCCGTACGCCCTCGTCGGTGCCGGGGCGCTCGCGCTGTTCCTGGTGACCGCCTTCTCGCCGAGTGAACTCATCGGCCACTTCACGGTGTTCGTCCTGGCGATCGTCATCGGCTTCTACGTCATCGGCCATGTGCACCACGCGCTGCACACCCCGCTGATGTCGGTCACCAACGCCATCTCCGGGATCGTGGTGGTCGGCGCGCTGCTGCAGATCGGGCACGGGAACACCGCCGTGACCGTGCTGTCGTTCGCCGCGATCCTGCTGGCGAGCATCAACATCTTCGGCGGATTCGCCGTCACCCGCCGCATGCTCGGCATGTTCTCGAAGGGCTGATCACGGATGACCACAGTCACGGCCGCAGAGGCCGCCTACGTCGTCGCCGCGCTGCTGTTCATCCTCAGCCTGGCCGGCCTCTCGCAGCACCGGACCTCCCGCTCGGGAGTCGTCTGGGGCATCGCGGGCATGGTCATCGCGCTGGCCGCCACCGTCGGTCTCGCCTCCCGGAGCATCACCGCCACCGGTCTCGTGCTGATCGCCGTCGCCACGGCCGTCGGCGCGGGCATCGGACTGTGGCGCGCCCGGGTCGTCGAGATGACCGGCATGCCCGAGCTGATCGCCATCATGCACAGCCTCGTCGGCCTCGCCGCCGCGTTCGTCGGCTGGAACGGCTACCTCGACGTCGACGCCGGAAGCAACGGCGGTGAGAAGCTCAGCGGTTCGCTGCTGGGCATCCATCACGCCGAGGTGTTCATCGGTGTGTTCATCGGCGCCGTCACTTTCACCGGCTCGGTCGTCGCGTATCTGAAGCTGTCCGCGCGGATCAAGTCGAACCCGCTGACGCTGCCCGGCAAGCACATCCTCAACGTGGGTGCCCTGGTCGCCTTCGTCGTGCTCACCGTCGCGTTCGTGGCCCGCCCGAACATCGGCCTGCTCATCGCCGTCACCGTGATCGCGCTCGCCCTCGGCGCGCACCTGGTCGCCTCCATCGGCGGCGGTGACATGCCGGTGGTCGTCTCCATGCTGAACAGCTACTCCGGCTGGGCCGCGGCGGCCTCGGGCTTCCTGCTCGCCAACAACCTGCTGATCGTCACCGGCGCGCTGGTGGGCTCCTCCGGTGCCTACCTGTCGTACATCATGTGCAAGGCGATGAACCGCTCCTTCATCTCGGTGATCGCGGGCGGCTTCGGAACCCCGGCGGCGGCCG
>KL569194.1:24767-30503 GCA_000715635.1 Streptomyces violaceus
GCAGGGGGAGCACCGGGAGATCAACGCCGAGGAGACCGCGGAACTCCTGCGCGACGCCTCCTCGGTGATCATCACGCCGGGTTACGGCATGGCGGTCGCCCAGGCCCAGTACCCGGTCGCCGAGCTGGCGCGCAAGCTGCGCGAGCGGGGCGTCGAGGTGCGCTTCGGCATCCACCCGGTCGCCGGCCGGCTGCCCGGGCACATGAACGTGCTGCTCGCCGAGGCGAACGTGCCCTACGACGTCGTCCTCGAAATGGACGAGATCAACGACAACTTCGCCGCCACCTCGGTCGTCCTGGTCATCGGCGCCAACGACACGGTCAACCCGGCCGCAACCGACAACCCGGCCAGCCCGATCGCCGGCATGCCGGTGCTGCACGTGTGGGAGGCGGCCAACGTGGTCGTCTTCAAGCGGTCGATGGCCGCCGGATACGCCGGTGTGCAGAACCCGCTGTTCTTCCGGGAGAACACCCAGATGCTCTTCGGCGACGCCAAGCAGCGGGTGGAGGACATCCTGCGCGGCCTGGACGCCCTCGACGCGCCGGTCCCGGAGATGGCCGGCACGTCGCGCTGAGCCGAAAAGGGCCGGCTCGACACCAACGGTGTTGAGCCGGCCCTTCCGTGCGGGGACCGGTCAGTCCGTGCCGGACTCCATCGCGGCCCGGTCCAGCCAGGCGTCCTCTTCGGAGACCTCGCCGCGGGAGGCGATGGCTTCGGCGCCGCCCTCGGGCAGCTCCGGCATGGTGCCGATGAGCCCGGTCGCGGCCGCCTGCGAGGCGCCGATGGTGGGGCTGCCGGTGCCGATCAGGCCGATCCCGGCGTACTGCTCCAGCTTGGCGCGCGAGTCGGCGATGTCGAGGTTGCGCATGGTGAGCTGGCCGATCCGGTCCACCGGGCCGAAGGCCGAGTCCTCGGTGCGCTCCATGGACAGCTTGTCCGGGTGGTAGCTGAAGGCCGGGCCGGTCGTGTCGAGGATCGAGTAGTCCTCACCGCGCCGCAGCCGCAGCGTCACCTCGCCGGTGACGGCCGCGCCCACCCAGCGCTGCAGCGACTCGCGGATCATCAGCGCCTGCGGGTCCAGCCAGCGGCCCTCGTACATCAGCCGGCCGAGGCGCCGTCCCTCGGCGTGGTACTGGGCGAGGGTGTCCTCGTTGTGGATCGCGTTGACCAGCCGCTCGTAGGCGGTGTACAGCAGGGCCATGCCGGGCGCCTCGTAGATGCCGCGGCTCTTGGCCTCGATGATCCGGTTCTCGATCTGGTCCGACATGCCCAGGCCGTGGCGGCCTCCGATGGCGTTGGCCTCCATGACCAGGTCGACGGGGGAGGCGAACTCCTTGCCGTCGATCGTCACCGGGCGGCCCTGGTCGAAGCCGATCGTCACGTCCTCGGTGGCGATCTCGACCTCGGGGTCCCAGAACCGGACGCCCATGATGGGCTCGACGGTCTCGACGCCGGTGTCCAGGTGCTCCAGGGTCTTGGCCTCGTGGGTGGCGCCCCAGATGTTGGCGTCGGTGGAGTACGCCTTCTCCGTGCTGTCCCGGTAGGGCAGCCCGTGGGCGAGCAGCCACTCCGACATCTCCTTGCGGCCGCCGAGCTCGGTCACGAAGGCCGCGTCCAGCCAGGGCTTGTAGATCCGCAGGTGCGGGTTGGCGAGCAGGCCGTAGCGGTAGAACCGCTCGATGTCGTTGCCCTTGAAGGTCGAGCCGCGCCCCAGATCTGGACGTTGTCCTCGAGCATCGCCCGGACCAGGAGCGTGCCGGTGACGGCGCGGCCGAGGGGCGTGGTGTTGAAGTACGCCCGCCCGCCCGAGCGGATGTGGAACGCGCCGCAGGTCAGCGCGGCCAGGCCCTCCTCGACCAGCGCCGCACGGCAGTCGACCAGACGCGCGATCTCGGCACCGTAGGTCTTCGCACGGCCGGGCACCGACGCGATGTCGGGCTCGTCGTACTGGCCGATGTCGGCGGTGTAGGTGCACGGGACGGCACCCTTGTCGCGCATCCACGCGACCGCGACGGACGTGTCGAGACCGCCCGAGAAGGCGATGCCGACGCGCTCGCCGGCGGGCAGGGAGGTGAGGACCTTGGACATAGGAAGAGTATGTATCATCACGCATAATCATGCAAGTGGTGTGCATGGATTCCGGCCGGGGGGTCCGGGACTCGCCCCGCTCCGGCCGGAATCAGCTCAGAAGACGTCCTGCCCGGAGCCCCCGAGCGCCCCGAGAATCCGCTCGGCGGCCAGGGTCGGCGTCAACTCGCCGTCCCTGACCCGCTGTTCGAGGGCCGGCGCCAGTGCCCGTACCGCCGGGTCGGCCCGCAGGCGGCCGAGGAGCTCGTCGCGGACCATGGTCCAGGTCCAGTCGACCTGCTGGTCACGGCGCTTGGCGGCGAGGCGGCCGGTCGAGTCCAGCAGGGTGCGGTGCTGTTCGAGGCGCTCCCACACGGTGTCCAGGCCGGCCGACTCGCGGGCGCTGCAGCTGAGCACGGGCGGGGTCCAGGCCGCGTCCTTGCCGTGCATCAGCCGCAGCGCGCCCGCCAGCTCACGCGCGGCGGCGCGGGCGTCGCGCTCGTGCGGGCCGTCCGCCTTGTTGACGGCGATCACGTCGGCCAGCTCCAGGACGCCCTTCTTGATGCCCTGGAGCTGATCGCCCGTGCGGGCGAGGGTGAGCAGCAGGAAGGAGTCGACCATGTTCGCGACCGCGGTCTCGGACTGGCCGACGCCGACCGTCTCCACCAGGATCACGTCGTAGCCGGCCGCCTCCATCACCACGATCGACTCACGGGTCGCCTTGGCCACTCCGCCCAGCGTGCCCGCGGTGGGGGAGGGACGGACGAAGGCCGCCGGGTCCACTGCCAGGCGTTCCATACGCGTCTTGTCGCCGAGGATCGAGCCGCCCGTACGGCTGGAGGAGGGGTCGACCGCGAGGACGGCCACCCGGTGCCCGAGCGAGGTCAGCAGCGTGCCGAACGCGTCGATGAACGTCGACTTGCCCACGCCCGGCACCCCGCTGACGCCGATCCGCCGGGCCCGCCCGCTGTGCGGCAGCAGCTCGGTCAGCAACTCCTGGGCCAGCGCCCGGTGCTGGGGCCGGGTGGACTCGACGAGCGTGATGGCGCGGGCGATGATCGCCCGCTTCCCGTCGAGTACGCCCTTCACATACGCGTCGACCTCGATCACAGCTCGTGCCCGAGGTCGCCCGCCAGCCCCTTCACCAGGTCGTACGCCGCGTCCGGGATCACTGTCCCCGGCGGGAAGACGGCCGCCGCGCCCATCTCCAGCAGCGTGGGCACGTCCTGCGGCGGGATCACCCCGCCGACCACGATCATGATGTCCTCGCGCCCCTCCTCGGCGAGCTGCTCACGCAGCGCCGGTACGAGGGTGAGGTGACCGGCCGCCAGCGACGAGACCCCGACGATGTGCACATCCGCCTCGACGGCCTGCCGGGCCACCTCCGCGGGGGTCTGGAACAGCGGGCCGACGTCCACGTCGAAGCCGAGGTCGGCGAAGGCGGTGGCGATCACCTTCTGGCCGCGGTCGTGGCCGTCCTGGCCCATCTTGGCGACCAGGATGCGCGGACGACGGCCCTCGGCCTCCTCGAAGTCGGACACGAGGGTGCGGGTGCGGTCCACGGACGGGGACTCTCCGGCTTCGTTGCGGTACACGCCGGTGATGGTACGGATCTGGCTCGCGTGCCGCCCGTACACCTTCTCCAGGGCGTCGGAGATCTCCCCGACGGTGGCCTTGGCGCGGGCGGCGTTCACCGCCAGTTCCAGCAGGTTGCCCTCGCCCCCGGCGGCCCGGGTCAGCGCCTCCAGCGCCTCCCGGCAGGCGGTCTCGTCCCGCTCCTCACGCAGCCGCCGCAGCTTCTCGATCTGCTGGGCCCGCACGGAGGAGTTGTCGACCTTGAGCACGTCGATCTGCTCGTCGGTCTCCACCCGGTACTTGTTGACGCCGATGACCGGCTGGCGACCGGAGTCGATCCGGGCCTGGGTGCGGGCCGCGGCCTCCTCGATGCGCAGCTTGGGGATGCCCGCGTCGATGGCCTTGGCCATGCCGCCCGCGGCCTCGACCTCCTGGATGTGCTGCCAGGCGCGACGCGCGAGGTCGTACGTCAGTTTCTCCACGTACGCGCTGCCGCCCCACGGGTCGATCACCCGGTTCGTGCCGGACTCCTGCTGGAGCAGCAGCTGCGTGTTGCGGGCGATGCGCGCCGAGAAGTCGGTGGGCAGCGCGAGGGCCTCGTCGAGGGCGTTGGTGTGCAGCGACTGCGTGTGCCCCTGGGTGGCCGCCATGGCCTCAACGCAGGTGCGCGTCACGTTGTTGAACACGTCCTGCGCCGTCAGCGACCAGCCCGAGGTCTGCGAATGGGTGCGCAACGAAAGGGACTTGGCGTTCTGCGGGTCGAACTGCCTCACCAGTTTCGCCCACAGCAGGCGCGCCGCCCGCAGCTTGGCGACCTCCATGAAGAAGTTCATGCCGATCGCCCAGAAGAACGACAGCCGGGGCGCGAACGCGTCCACGTCCAGGCCGACTTCACGGCCCGCCCGGATGTACTCCACGCCGTCCGCGAGGGTGTACGCCAGCTCCAGGTCGGCCGTCGCGCCCGCCTCCTGGATGTGGTACCCGGAGATGGAGATGGAGTTGTAGCGGGGCATCCGCTGCGAGGTGAAGGCGAAGATGTCGGAGATGATCCGCATCGACGGCTTCGGCGGATAGATGTAGGTGTTGCGGACCATGAACTCCTTGAGGATGTCGTTCTGGATGGTCCCGGCCAGCTTCTCGGGCGGTACGCCCTGTTCCTCGGCGGCGACGATGTAGAGCGCGAGGACCGGCAGTACGGCGCCGTTCATCGTCATCGACACGGTCATCTTGTCCAGCGGGATGCCGTCGAACAGTTGCCGCATGTCGTAGATCGAGTCGATGGCCACGCCCGCCATGCCGACGTCACCGGTCACCCGCGGGTGGTCGCTGTCGTAACCCCGGTGCGTGGGCAGGTCGAAGGCGATCGACAGGCCCTTCTGGCCGGCCGCGAGGTTGCGGCGGTAGAAGGCGTTGGACTCCTCGGCGGTGGAGAAGCCCGCGTACTGGCGGATCGTCCAGGGCTGGTTGACGTACATCGTCGGGTAGGGGCCGCGCAGATACGGAGCCGCGCCCGGGCGTGTGTCCAGGAAGTCCAGGCCCTCCAGGTCACGGCCGGTGTACAGCGGCTTGACCGCGATGCCCTCCGGGGTCTCCCAGAGCAGGTCGTCCCCGCCGGACGCGTTCTTGACCGCCGTACGCCACTCGTCGGGCCCGCCGTCGGCGGCCGGGGAGCCCAGCTCGATCCCGGAGAAGTCGGGGATTCCCATCAGGACACTCCCATGCGGTCGAGGGTGGCGGACAGCACGGCGACGGCGTCACAGCCCGCGAAGACGTACGAGTCGACACCGGGGTGGTTCCCCGGCCGCCCGGCGAGGAACACCTGCGCGGCGCCGGCGGCCTTGAGCTGCCCGGCCACCGCCTCCGCCCGCTCCTCGTACAGGGCGTCACTGGAGCACAGCACGGCCTCGCTCGCGCCGCTCTCCTCGAAGGTGCCCTCCGTGACGGGCTCGATGCCGCCCGCCTGGAAGAGGTTCGAGGCGAAGGTCAGGCGCGCGGTGTGGGCCGCGGCCGGGCCGATCGCGGCCAGGAAGATCCGGGGCCGGGAGCCGGTCGCCGCGAGGTGGGCGTCGGAGCGGGCGCGCAGCGCCTCGTACG
>KL569194.1:30657-31391 GCA_000715635.1 Streptomyces violaceus
CCGGACCGCGGCTCGGGAGCCGGCTCGCGGACGACCGGCTTCTCGGCGATGTGGGGGAACTCGCTGACGCCGGTGATGGGTTCGCGCCGCCTGGCGAGCTTCCCGCTCCGGGCCGCCCAGGTGTCGGCGAGGTCCTGGCCGAGGTCGCCCGACCGCAGGGCGGCCGCCTGGCCGCCGAGTCGTTCGATCCGCCGGAAGAACTCCCAGCCCGCGTGCGCGAGTTCGTCGGTGAGCCGCTCCACGTACCAGGAGCCGCCCGCCGGGTCGATCACCCGGGACAGGTGCGACTCCTCGATGAGGATCGTGGAGGTGTTGCGGGCGATACGGCGGGCGAACGCGTCCGGCAGGCCGAGCGCGTGGTCGAAGGGCAGCACGGTGACCGAGTCGGCCCCGCCCGCCCCCGCGGCCAGCGTCGCGATGGTCGTGCGCAGCATGTTCACCCACGGGTCGCGGCGCGTCATCATCACCGGTGAGGTGACGACGTGCTGGAGCTGCGCCCCCGCGCGCGGGGCCCCGCAGGCCTCGGCGACCCTCGCCCAGAGCCGGCGCGCGGCCCGCAGCTTGGCGATCGTCAGGAACTGGTCGGCGGTCGCCGCGTACCGGAACTCCAGCTGCGCGCAGGCCTGTTCGACGCTCAGTCCGGCCTCGGTCAGCTCTCGCAGATACGCCACCGCCGTGGCCAGCGAGCAGCCCAGCTCCTGGGCGGCCGAACCGCCGGCCTCGTGGTACGGCAG
>KL569194.1:31664-32038 GCA_000715635.1 Streptomyces violaceus
CGGGTACTCCTCGGCGCACCGCCGCGCGAGATCCGTCACCGGTGCGATGTCGTAGCCCTGCCCGGTACGGGCCTCGTGGCCGAGCGGGTCAGCGCCCAGGTTGCCGCGCGCCACGTCCCGGGCGACGCCCCGCTCCTCGTACAGCCGCAGCAGCTCCTGTGCGGCGGGCTCGCTCTCGCGCCCCGCGTCGAGGACGACGGGTGCCAGGTCGAGATAGACGCCGTCGAGGACCGTGCCGAGGGCGGGCACCGGAATGCCGTCCTCGCCCACGGTCAGCCAGAGGGAGGAGACACCGTTCTCCAGGTCCGCGAGCACCGCGGTGCCGTCGGCCGCCGTGTGCCGCTGCCGTACGTCCCAGCCGCCGACCGTGTTCC
>KL569194.1:32244-34176 GCA_000715635.1 Streptomyces violaceus
TGCCGTACGTCCCAGCCGCCGACCGTGTTCCCCTCGGCACGGCCGCCGCGCACAAAGGGCGCGAACCCGGGGAAACCAGGCTCGGGGGCCTTGTCGCGGGCGGTGTAGAGGGGCCGGGTGCGCAACCCGTCCTCCAGGGCGGTGGACAGGGCTTCCTCGGCCTCGGCTCCCTCGACGTCCTTGCCCGACTTGCGCAGCACACCCGCCACAAGGCGCTGCCACTGCTCATGGGGCACATCAGGGAACTCGCCGGCCAGCTCAAGCCCGTCGTCAGGCAGGACCGTCATGCTCGGATGTTAGGCCACGTTAACGAAAGAGCAGCAGTGGGCACGGCTGTGACCTTGCCCTCGCCCTGACTGTGGCCTCGGTCTCCATGATCCGCGCGGTCCGTGTTCACGCCTGGGTCGTGACCCGGTCCCCGGACCCTCGCAGCGCCTGGTACACGGACCACACCACGGCCACCAGCGGTACGGCCACCACGGCACCGATCACCCCCGCCGCGACCGCTCCGGTGGAACTGCCCGAGCACGGCGAAGGCGACGCGGACGACGATGCCGAAGGCGTGGCCATCTCATGCCCCACCACCCGCCACCCGCCGAACCGCGAAGCCGGCCTCGAATTCCCCCGAAGGCCGGTACCGGCCGGTGCGGCGTCGGGGAACAAGCACGGGGAAACCGGACAAGGACCAGCCGTCCGACAAGGAGCGTCCACGCCATGGGTACCGCCGTCCACGTACCGCAGACCCGGGACATGATCGGAGACGAGCTCTCCGGAGACGAGGCGTTCACCGCCCTGCGCCACTACGGGGGGCTGCGGCTGCTGACCGACTCCTTCGCGCGGTTCCGCTACGCGGACGGCTTCAGCAACGCGCGGGCCCTCGCCTTCCAGGTGGTGCTCGGACTGGTTCCGTGCACCGTGGCGCTCGTCGGGCTGGCCACGTCGGTGCACACCGAGGGCGTGGGCCGGATCATCGAACTCACGCTCGGCCGGATCGTGCCGGGTGCCAGCGCCGAGATCGTCGAGGACGCCTTCGAGGGGACGCGGCGCACCGCTCACGGCGACGTCTGGAGCACGCTCGCCCTGTGGTTCGGCCTGGGCTTCGCGCTGTTGAACCTCGCCTCGGCCATGGGCCAGATCGAGCGCGGCGCCAACCGTATCTACGGCATCGAGCGCGACCGTCCCTTCCCGCGCAAGTACGCGCGCGGGATCGTTCTCGCGCTCGCCGCCGGTCTGCCCCTGGTGCTGGGGTTCGTCGTCCTCGTGGCCGGTGAGGCCGTGGGCGACGCGGTGGCGGAGTCCGCCGGCTGGGAGGGCAGCGGGCCGCAGTGGTGGGGGGTGCTCGACATCCCCGTGGGGCTCGCGCTGGCCTGGGTCGCCTCCGCCGTGATCTTCCGCTGGTCGCCCCGCCGCGTCCAGCCCGGCTACACCTGGCTGGCCTTCGGCTCGGCCGTGCACCTCCTGCTGTGGGTGTCGGCCACCTGGCTGCTCGCGCTGTACGTCGAGGAGAGCGGTGCCTTCGGCGCCGTGTACGGGCCGCTGACCGCGTTCATCGCCCTGCTGCTGTGGGCCAACCTCACCGCTGTGGCGCTCTTCCTCGGCATCGCGTTCGCCGCCCAGCTGGAAGCGGCCCGCGCCGGCATCACATCACCGGTCCGCCCGGACCCCGGACCCGGCGCGTGACGCGCGACGTCAGCGGCTCGCCGCCGCGGTCACCGTCGCGGGGTCCACCCCGGTCAGTTCGACGATGCGGTGCGGTGCCACACCGGCGGCCAGCGCGCGTGCGATCAGGCCGTCCCGGCCGTCCGCGTAGTCGCGGAAGGCGAGCAGCTCCTCCTCGACCCGGGCGAGCGACTGCGGGGCGTTCAGGTGGCGGACCCGGCTCAGTTCCTCGTCGCCCAGCGGGACGGGCAGCCGTTCCGCTCCCTCGGGGAT
>KL569194.1:34390-35207 GCA_000715635.1 Streptomyces violaceus
CCGGCGGCAGCAGGCGCAAGTGCGGGGAGACCCGCGTGCTTCCCTGGGCGTCCAGCCACGCGCGCACCGCGGGAGTCTCCATGCACGCGAGATCACCGACGGCGGCGGGGGCCACGCCGAGCGGCGCGGACGGGTCGTCAAGCAGGAACAGGTAGGCGTCGTCGGTCATCCTCGGCTCCTTCCCGACAGGGGCTGATCGACTTCCTTTACCCCGCCGCGCCCGGATTACCGCCGGATCGGCCGTGCCGAGTCGTGGCCGTCGCGGCCATCGCGGCCAGAACCTGTCCGCCAGCCCCGCTACCGTGCCCTCATGGCGAACACCCCGCGGAGCGTCCTCGGTACCCGTGCCCTCAACCGCGCCACCCTCGACCGGCAACTGCTGCTGCGCCCCGCCCGGATGTCCGCCGTCGCGGCCGTCGAGCATCTGGTCGGTCTCCAGGCGCAGAACGTCAAGCCTCCGTACTACGCGCTCGCCGCACGCCTCGACGCGTTCGACCCCGAGGCGCTGTCGACGTCGATGGCCGGCCGCGAGGTCGTTCGTATCGTCACGATGCGCTCGACCATCCACACCCACACCGCGGACGACTGCCTCACCCTGAGGCCGCTGGTGCAGCCCGCCCGGGACCGGGAGCTGGTCACCTTCCGCAAGGGCCTCGCCGGTGTCGACCTGGACCGGCTCGCGGGTCTCGCCCGGGACCTCGTCGAGGCCGAGCCCCGCACGATGAAGCAGTTGCGCGAGGCCCTGCTCCAGGAGTGGCCCGACGCCGATCCGCAGGCCCTGGCGGTCGCCGCCCGGTGCCGTCTGCCGCTCGTGCAG
>KL569194.1:35495-36809 GCA_000715635.1 Streptomyces violaceus
GGCTCGGCCGCCCGGCCGAACCCGCCCCCACCCCCGACGCGGTCGTCCTGCGCTACCTCGCCGCGTTCGGCCCGGCCTCCGTGAAGGACATGCAGACCTGGGCCGGACTGACCCGCCTGCGGGACGCCTTCGAACGACTCCGCCCGCGACTCGTCACCTTCCAGGACGACAACGGCGTCGAGCTCTTCGATCTCCCGGACGCCTCCCGCCCAGACCCGGACACCCCGGCCCCGCCGCGTTTCCTGCCCGAGTTCGACAACCTGCTCCTCTCCCACGCCGACCGCACCCGCGTCGTCCCGCCGGAGCACCGGGGCCGCTCCTGGCAGGGCAACATCGCCTATCGCACGCTCCTCGTCGACGGCTTCCTCGCGGGCCTGTGGCGACTGGAGGACCACGCCCTCGTGATCGAGCCCTTCGACCGGCTCACCAGGGACCGGCGGGACGAGGTCACCGCCGAGGGCGAGCGGATGCTGCGCGTGATGCACCCGGAGTCGTCGCACGACATCCGCTTCGGCGTCGTACGGGGCTGAGGCCGGACATGGAGAGGGGGCGTTGCGGGCCGCTCGTGGAGGCCCGCAACGCCCCCTGGTCTTTCACCTGAGGGGTGCTCAGGAGCTGTTTACGGTCACGAGTTGACCTGCGTCGTGACCAGGTTGGAGAAGGTGGTCAGCCGGCTGTAGACACCCGGATAACCGGCCTGGGCGCAGCCTTCGCCCCAGGAAGTGATGCCTGCCAGGACGCCCCCGATGAGCAGGGGGCCGCCGCTGTCGCCCTGGCAGGTGTCCACGCCGCCGGAGGTCTTTCCGGCGCACACCATGTCGCTCTGCACGAAGTCGGAGCCGTAGGAGCTCGCGCAGCTCGAGTCGGACACGGTCGGTACGGTCGCGGTGCGCAGCTGGTTGGAGGAGCTGCCGCCCGAGGAGGTGGTGCCCCAGCCGAGGATGCGGGCGGTGGTGCCGGCCGCGTACACCGAGGTCTGGGAGGAGGAGACGTACTTCGCCGCGGTGTACGGCATCGACGTCGACAGCGTCAGCACGGCCACGTCGTCGCCGTTGGTGGCGTCGGTGTAGCTCGGGTGTATCCAGATCTTGCTGACTTTGGCGACCGTGCCGTTGGTGCCGTTGAGGTAGGTGCGGCCACCGACCACCCGCACGCCGCTGGTGGTCTCACCGACCATGCAGTGCGCGGCGGTGACGACCTTGGTGGGCGAGACCAGCGTGCCGCCGCAGAACTGGTTCTGCGAGGCGTCCGTGATCTGCATGACGAACGGGTACGCGGTCGTCGTGGTCGTGCTGCCGCCGACGATCGGCTGGG
>KL569194.1:37024-37572 GCA_000715635.1 Streptomyces violaceus
CGTGGGGGCGGCGAGCAGCGCGGTCGCGGCGGCGGCAGCGGTCGCCGCGGCGACGGCGGCGGCCTTCTTGGCGGCAAGATCGAGCCCGAACATGGGTCTCCTCAGGGAGTTGCCGGTGGGGGGTCGCGCGGGTGGTCGTGAAGCACGGGGACCCTGACGCCGTTGTTCGGATCTCCGTGTGCCCGGCGAGCGGCACGCCCTCAAGCTAGAGCCCGGCACCGGGGGCTCCCAATGAGGGAACCCCCTAAGGGAGTTGGGCAGGGAAAACCCTCGGTCGCACCCCGTGAACCCAGGTGAGGGTCAGGTCGTGCGGCGGCCGGCCGCCAGTCGGACGATGTCCACCCGCGAACGGATCCCCAGCTTCCGGTAGACCCGGGTCAGAGTCGCCTCGACGGTCTTGACACTGATGAACAGACGGGCCGCGATCTCCCGGTTGGTCGCGCCCTCCATCACGAGCGAGGCGACCTGACGCTCCATCGAGGCGAGGCCCTCCAGCGCGTCGAGCGCGACGGGCGGCGCGACGGAGGCAGGCTCCACCGGCGTGGAAC
>KL569194.1:37735-38139 GCA_000715635.1 Streptomyces violaceus
GGCTCCACCGGCGTGGAACCGGCCGCGACGGCCGCGTCGACCTGCCGCAGCCAGGGCAGCGCCCGGCAGCGCCGGAACAACCGGGCGGCCTCGTCGTACGACGCCGGTCCCGGCAGGGGAGCGTGGCCGGTGCGGGGCAGGGCGGCGGCCTGGGCGCGCAGGCGGGCCAGCGCGAAGGCGGCCCGCGCCTCCTCCAGGCCGTAGCCCAGCCTGCCGAGCCGGTCCCGGACGGACGCCAACCGGACGAGGGCGCCCTCGTGTTCGCCGCGTGCCGCCCGTACCAGCGCCTCGGCCCGGTCGAGCACGGCCAGCACGCTCTCCCGGCCCAGCCGCAGCGCGTGCGCGCGGGTCGTGTCGATGACGTCCTGGGCCTCGCCCGGCTCGCCGATGCGGACCAGGGCCTC
>KL569194.1:38351-38834 GCA_000715635.1 Streptomyces violaceus
GCCAGCGGCCGCGCGCCGGGTCGTTGATGCCGAGGCCGTGCTCCAGCTCCCGCACCCGGCGCAGCGAACGGACCGTGGCCGCCGGGTCCCCGGCCACCAACTGGGCGTAGCCCAGGGCCGCCAGAGCCCGGGACAGGTACATCTGGTCGCCGTCGACCTCGGCGTGGTCGGCCGCCTCACGCGCGAGCGCCAGCGCCCGGTCCACGTCCCCGGCCGAGGCCTCCGCGAGGGAGGCGAGCATCGCCGAGGCGCCTTCGCCGATCCCGGCGTCCCGGGCCAGCCGCAGGCTCTCGCGGGCCAGGTCCAGGGCCCGGCCGCAGTGCCCGGTGCGCAGCTCCGTGTCGGCGAGGAAACGCAGGAAGTGCACCTCGCTCTCGACCATGCCGCGCCGCCGCACCTCGCGCAGCAGCGCGGTGATCGTCGCCCGCGCCTCGGGCAGCTGGTCGCTCATGATCAGCCAGCGGAACCGGGCCGAGCCGGCGC
>KL569194.1:39047-39214 GCA_000715635.1 Streptomyces violaceus
AAGAGACAGGCCACATACGGGTCCTGGGGTTCCCGCAGCGCCCGTTTGACTGTCGCGGGCGCGCCCGGATGGCCCATCAGGGTCTCGGTGGAGGCCTGGAAGGACAGTGCCATCAGCTCGGTGCGCCGGTCCTCGCCCTCGGCGGCCAGCCGCGCCGCGTGCTCGGC
>KL569194.1:39474-43271 GCA_000715635.1 Streptomyces violaceus
CGGCCTCCTGCCGGGCCTCGGCGAAGTCGCCCTCCACGACCAGGCCGCGCCAGGCCAGCTGGTAGTGGACCAGGGCGAGCAGCCCCGGGTCGTCGCCGGCGTCGGCCAGGACCTGGGGGAAGACGGCGTCGACCTCGCCGAGCGCCTGCCCGGCCGCCTCGATGACCACCATCCAGGCCCGCACCCGCTCGGCGGGCACGGTGGCACGCGTCAGTACGTCGCGGGCGATGTCCCGGGCGAGATCGGCCTCGCCGGCGGTGATCGCGTCCTCCGCGGCCTGCAGGCGCCGCTCGTCCGGGCCCGGGGTGCTGTCCGCCGGGGTGTGCCGGGCCGCGAGCAGCCCGAGCGAGGCGGCCACGGACGGTGCCCCGCGGTCCCGGGCCAGCGCGCCGGCCTCGGCCAGCCGGGCCGCCACCTCCGGGTCGGTGCCGGTGGTCGCCAGGGCCAGGTGCCGGGCCCGCTCGATCGGGTCGGAGGCCGCCGTGGACAGCGCGGCGTGCACGGCCCGCCGCTCCTGCGCCGGGGCCTCCGCGTACAGCGCGGCCGAGATCAGCGGATGCGCGAACCGTACGGCGGGTCCCTCCGCCTCGGTCGCCAGCAGCCCGAGCGCCGCCGCCTGGGCGGTCTCGGCCTCGGCGTGCTCCCGGCCGGCCGCGTGCAGCAGGGCCAGCGTGGGGCGGGCACCGGCGCTGGCCACCAGGAGGGTGCGGCGCGCCTCGTCCGACAGCATCTCCAGCCGGCTCAGCACCAGGGCCCGCAGCGAGGTGGGCACGGGCAGCGGCTCGCCGGGCCGGGGCCGGGTGGGGCTCTCGGCCAGGGCGCGGCCCAGTTCCAGCGCGAAGAGCGGGTTGCCGCCGCTGGTGCGGTGGATGTCGCGGATCGTGGAGCGGGACAAGGGGGTGTAGCCGCGGTGGTCCAGCAGTGCCGAGACCTGCGTACGGGTCAGCGGGCCCAGCCGGACGGCGAGCGTGTCGGGCGGGGACGCGCGTAGATGGCGGTCGTACTCCTGGCCCTCGGTCCGCACCGCGCACAGCATCTGCACGGGCGTGTCGCCCAGCCGGCGGGCGGCGAAGCCGAGCAGTTCGGCGCTGGCGGCATCCAGCCACTGGAAGTCGTCCGCGACGACCAGCACCGGGCCCTTGGCGGCAAGGGCGCGCAGCGCCGACAGCACGGCGAGCCGCAGCGCGAGCCCGTCACGCTGGAGGGTGGACTCGCCGCGGCCGGTCAGCGCCGACTCCAGGGCGGTGCGCTGGGCTGCGGGCAGCTGTCCCGAGACCTCGTCCAGGACCAGGCCGAACAGGTCGGCCAGCGCCAGGAAGGGCAGGTGGGATTCGGACTCGGTGGCCGAGCAGCGCAACACGGTCCGGGCCGAGGCGCCGTAATCCGCGGCCAGCGCCCGCAGGACGGTCGACTTTCCTATTCCCGCAGGGCCGTGGAGCAGCACACTTCCGCCTCGGCCGAGCTGTTCACGCGCCGACGTGAACAGATCCTCCCGGCCGATGACCAGGTCGGGGCGGCTCCTGGGAGGCTCCTGGAAGTGCCGTCGCACGGTCACCGCTCCCCTCCGTGTGTCGTGTCCTGGCCAATATTAGGCAACAGCTCTTTGAATTTCGGACGGACGGCGTGGTGAGGGAAATAACAACCGACGCCGACGGGCGAATTCATTGGGCACTCGAATGCGGCGGTGGACGCCGTAGGCGCCCGGTCGGGAACCCTTCGGCATATCGAACGGACCGGCACTACAGAAAACATCACAAAACTACCTACGGCAACCATCCCGCCCGGCGCGCGGCGACCACGGCCTCGCCCCGGGTCCGGGCCCGCAGCTTCCGCATGGCCGACCGCAGATACCCCTTGACCGTCTCGGGCGTCACGCCCAGCCGCTCGGCGGCGACCGCGTTCGTCGCCCCCGCGGCGACACACGCCAGCACGTCCACCTCGCGGGGCGCCGGCCGGACCCCGGTCGGCGAGGCGGACCCGGTCGGCGAGGCGGACCCGGCCGTCAGCAGCGCACACGCCTCCAGCAGCTCGTCCCGCAGCTCCGGGTCCGCGATCTTCGGGGCCAGCGCCCGCAGCGCCGTGTGCGCCTCCCGCACCTGCTCCCACCCCGCGCCCGCCCCGCCCCCCGCGGCGAGCGTCCGCGCCTCGTCCCGCACGACCAGGGCCCGCTCCACGTCCCGCGCCGCCTCGACCGCCGCTTCCAGCATGCGCCCGCCCAGGGGCAGGGCCGTGCGCAGCGCCCCGTACAGCACCCCGCGCACCCCGTGCCGTACGACCACCGGCACGGCCAGCACCGAGCGCAGCCCCTCCACGGCCACCGGGGCGTCGTACTCGTGACTGATCTGCCGCGACGCCGAGTAGTCCGTCACCACGCACGGCCGGGCGAGCACCACCGACTTGCCGCCCAGCCCGTTCCCGGACGTCACCACGAACGACCGCAGGGCGTCCGTCGCCGTGCCGCTCAGTTCGCTGATGCGCATCTGCCGCCCGGCCTCCATCAGGCCGCCGAAGGCGACCGGGAGGCCGGTGACGCGCCGCAGACGCAGCAGCGCGTTCCGTATCTCGACCGCGTCGGACGCGTCTGCTGTCACCTGTTCGCCCCTTCACTACGGCTCCTGTGCGGGCGCACCCCCCGTTCGGGGGTAGTGAGTCCTGCATCACGGATTACACGATGGTTATGAGCCGCCCGGCAATGGTCCGGCACCCAGGAGGACAGATGACATCGGCGACGGAGATGTTCCGCGGGGCGCGGGACTTCCTGCTGGAACACCGCGAGGACTACGCCACGGCCTACGACGGCTTCCGCTGGCCCCGTCCCGAGTACTTCAACTGGGCGCTCGACTGGTTCGACGAGATCGCGGACGGCAACGCCCGCACCGCCCTGCACATCGTCGAGGAGGACGGCCGCGAGACCCGGCTGTCCTTCGGGGAGATGTCCGTGCGCTCGGCACAGTTCGCCAACTGGCTGCGCGCCCGGGGCGTGCGCGCCGAGGACCGGATCCTCGTCATGCTCGGCAACCAGGCCGAACTGTGGATCACCGCGCTCGCGGCGATGAAACTGCGCGCGGTCGTCATCCCGGCCACCCCGCTGCTCGGCCCGGCCGACCTGCGCGACCGCGTCGACCGCGGCCGGGTCCGGCATGTCATCGCGCGCCCGGAGGACACCGGAAAGTTCGCCGAGGTCCCCGGCGCCTACACGCGCATCGCGGCCGGTACGGCCCCTGAGGGCTGGCTGCCGCTGGAGGAGGCGTACGGCGCCCCCGCCGACTTCACGCCCGACGCCCCGACCCGGTCCGACGACCCGCTGATGCTCTACTTCACCTCGGGCACCACCGCCCGGCCCAAACTCGTCGAGCACACCCACACGTCGTACCCGATCGGGCACCTGTCGACCATGTACTGGATCGGCCTCAAGCCCGGCGACGTGCATCTGAACATCTCCTCCCCGGGCTGGGCCAAGCACGCCTGGTCCAACCTCTTCGCCCCCTGGAACGCCGAGGCGACCGTCTTCCTGTACAACTACACGCGCTTCGACGCCGCCCGTCTCATGGCCGAGATGGACCGGGCCGGCGTCACCACCTTCTGCGCCCCGCCCACGGTCTGGCGCATGCTCATCCAGGCCGACCTGACCCAGCTGCGCACCCGGCCGCGCGAGGTCGTCGCCGCCGGGGAGCCACTCAACCCGGAGGTCATCGAGCAGGTCCGCCGGTCCTGGGGAGTCACCATCCGGGACGGCTTCGGCCAGACCGAGACGGCCGTACAGGTCGCCAACAGCCCCGGCCAGCCCCTCAAGACCG
>KL569194.1:43463-45791 GCA_000715635.1 Streptomyces violaceus
TGGGCAGGCCGAGCCCCGGCTACCGCGTCGAACTGCTGGACCCCGTCTCGGGCGCGCCGGGTGCGAGTGAGGGGGAGATCTCCCTCGACCTGTCGGGCCGCCCCGTCGGCCTGATGACCGGCTACCACGGCGACGCGGACCGGACGGCGGAGTCGATGGCCGGCGGCTACTACCGCACCGGCGACATCGGCGCCCGCGACGAGGACGGCTACATCACCTACGTCGGCCGCGCGGACGACGTCTTCAAGGCGAGTGACTACAAGATCTCGCCCTTCGAGCTGGAGAGCGCGCTGCTGGAGCACGAGGCGGTGGCCGAGGCGGCGGTCGTCCCCGCCCCGGACGACCTGCGCCTCGCCGTGCCGAAGGCGTACGTCGTCCTCGCGGACGGCTGGGAGCCCGGCCCCGACACCGCGAAGGTGCTGTTCGAGCACTCCCGGGAGGCCCTGGCCCCCTACAAGCGCATCCGCCGCCTGGAGTTCGGCGACCTGCCCAAGACCGTCTCCGGCAAGATCCGCCGGATCGAGCTGCGCGAGGCCACGGCGGCCGGATCGGACGCCGAGTACCGCGAGGAGGACTTCCGGTGAATTCGTACAGCCATGGAACCGGCGGGACGGCTCTGCTCGGCGACACGATCGGGGCCAACCTGGACCGGGCGGTGGCCACCTGGCCGGAGCGCGAGGCGCTGGTCGACGTCCCGTCCGGGAGGCGCTGGACGTACGCGCGGTTCGGCGCCTCGGTGGACGAGCTGGCGTCGGCCCTGATGGCGTCCGGTGTCGCCAAGGGCGACCGGGTGGGCATCTGGGCGGTCAACTGCCCCGAGTGGGTGCTCGTCCAGTACGCCACCGCCCGCATCGGCGCGATCATGGTCAACATCAACCCGGCCTACCGCACCCACGAGGTCGAGTACGTCCTCAACCAGGCCGGTGTGTCTTTGCTGTTCGCCTCCCTCAGCCACAAGGGGAGCGACTACCGGGCGATGATCGAGCAGGTGCGGGGCCGTTGCTCCGAGCTGCGGGAGGTCGTCCACTTCGGCGACCCGAGCTGGGAGGCGCTGCTCGCACGCGGCGGGTCCGAGGCCCGGTACCCGGAGCTGTCCTGCGACGACCCGATCAACATCCAGTACACGTCGGGCACGACGGGCTTCCCCAAGGGCGCGACCCTCTCGCACCACAACATCCTCAACAACGGCTACTTCGTGGGCGAGTCGATCGCCTACAGCGAGCAGGACCGGGTGTGCGTCCCCGTCCCCTTCTACCACTGCTTCGGCATGGTGATGGGCAACCTCGCCGCCACCTCGCACGGCGCCTGCGTCGTCATCCCCGCCCCGTCCTTCGACCCGAAGGCCACGCTGGACGCGGTCCAGCAGGAGCGCTGCACCTCGCTCTACGGCGTCCCGACCATGTTCATCGCGGAGCTCAACCTCCCAGGCTTCGCGGCGTACGACCTCTCCTCCCTGCGCACCGGCATCATGGCGGGCTCGCCCTGCCCGGTCGAGGTGATGAAGCGGGTGGTCGCCGAGATGCACATGGCGGAGGTCTCCATCTGCTACGGCATGACCGAGACCTCCCCGGTGTCCCTCCAGACCCGGAGGGACGACGACCTGGAGCACCGCACCAGCACCGTGGGCCGGGTCCTGCCGCACATCGAGGTCAAGATCGTCGATCCGGCGACGGGCGTGACACAACCCCGGGGCACCGAGGGTGAGTTGTGCACCCGCGGCTACAGCGTGATGCTCGGCTACTGGAACGAGCCGGAGAAGACCGCCGAGGCCATCGACGCCGGCCGCTGGATGCACACCGGCGACCTCGCCGTGATGCGCGAGGACGGCTACGTCGAGATCGTCGGCCGCATCAAGGACATGATCATCCGGGGCGGGGAGAACATCTACCCCCGCGAGATCGAGGAGTTCCTCTACGCCCACCCCGGCATCCAGGACGTCCAGGTCGTGGGCATCCCGCACGACCACTACGGCGAGGAGGTCCTGGCCTGCGTCATCGCCCGCGACCCGGACGCCCCGCCGACCCTGGAGGATCTACGGGCCTTCTGCGAGGGGCAGTTGGCGCACTACAAGATTCCGAGCAGGCTTCAGATCCTCGACTCCTTCCCGATGACGGTGTCGGGGAAGGTACGCAAGGTGGAGCTGCGGGAGAGTTTCTCGGACGGGCAGAGGTAGAAGAGCTCGGGGTCGCCCTCGTCCAGGCCGTGGACCAGTCCGGCCGGTCGCCAGCCGGACTTCAGCAGCAGTTGCTGCATGGGCTGGTTGGAGACATTGGTCGAGGTGAACAGTTTGGGAGTGGTGCACGCGGCCTCGACAGCCGTGAGGAGCTG
>KL569194.1:46046-48435 GCA_000715635.1 Streptomyces violaceus
GGGCGTGCGCCGGGCACGACCGTCAGCAGGGTGAGGAAGCCCTGCTCGAAGAAGGTGTACTCCAGCACGCCGTAGCCCACGGGGCCGCGCGAGTCCTCGGCGAGCAGAGCCAGGCCCTGCTCGCACCAGCGCCGGATGCTCGCGCGGCGTGCCGGATCACCCGCTGCCGCAATCGGGTCCGCCTCGGCGAGTGCGGTCCAGTCGGCAGGCTCGGCGTGGCGCAGCGCGAGCGCGCCGGGTTCGATGTCACCCATGGGTCGCATCGTGGCAGGGCGTGCACCGGCCCGCACTTGGGTTGTGTGCGGTCGGTCGGTCACAGCGGTGCGCGCATGCACACGCGTGGCCAGCGGTCCAGGCCGTGGTCGGCCTCCGTCGCGCGGATCCGGCGCAGGCCGGGGGTGAGGTCCGGCTCGGCCAGGGCGTGGAAGCCGAGGCGGGCGTAGTAGGGGGCGTTCCATGGGACCGCCGTGAAGGTGGTCAGGGTCAGGGCGGTCAGGCCCTCCTCGCGGGCGCGGTCGGCGGCGTATGCCAGGAGGTCCCGGCCCACGCCCCGGCGCGCGGCGCGCGGGTGGACCGAGACCTGCTCGATGTGCAGCGCGCCGTCCACGGGTTCGGCGAGGAGGTAGGCGACCGGATGTTCCCGCTCGTCCACCGCGACCCAGCAGCGGCCGGCCCGGCGGTAGCGCTCCAGTACGTCGATCCCCGGCGGCTCGTCGTCGGCGATCTCCGGCATGCCGAGGTCGCGGAAGGGGGCGCCGGCGGCACGCTCGATGTCCTGGAGGGCGGGGAGTTCGGCGGGGGTGGCGGGGCGGATGCGGGCATGCCTGGAACTCATTCGTTCACCAACTCGTCAGGCGGGCACGGGTTCCGGATCGGCGGCGTCGAAGGGCGGATAGGTCTGGCTGCCCAAGCGCTCGGCCGCGTTGATGTAGTCGGCAAGAGCGTCGCGGGACCGGGCGAGCGTGGCCAGCTGGTCGTCCAGTCGCCGCAGCCGTGACCGCATCGCGGCGAGCAGTTCGGGACAGCCGACCAGTTCCGGGGCCTCCCCGACCGCACAGGGCAGCAGATACGCGATGTCCTCGGACGATAAGCCGGCTCCGAGCAGGTGGCGTATCTGTCTCACCCGCAGCACGGCGCTCTCACCGTACTCGCGATAACCGTTCGCGCCGCGGTCCGCCTCCAGCAGGCCCTGGGCCTCGTAGTAGCGCAACTGATGGGCGTTCACGCCCGTCCGGCGACTCAGTTCCCCGATACGCATCGAAACCTCGCTTGACCTTCAGACCGGTATCAACGTTGACGATGCTGCCATGAACACAACCGACACACCCGTGACAGTCATCGGACTCGGGCTGATGGGCCAGGCACTCGCCGGCGCATTCCTGAGAGCCGGGCATCCCACAACTGTGTGGAACCGTACGACCTCCAAGGCCGACGCGCTGGTGGCCGCAGGCGCACGGCTCGCGCCGACGGTCGGCGACGCGCTCGAGGCAGGTTCTTTGACGATCATCTGCGTCACCGACTACCAGGCCGTGCGGGAGCTGTTCGGCGCGAGCGATGTCGGGCTCGACGGCACGACGCTGGTCAACCTGACCTCGGGCGACTCGGCCCAGGCCCGGGAGACCGCCCGATGGGCCGGACAGCGCGGCGCCCGTTACCTGGACGGCGCCATCATGGCAGTCCCGCCGGCGATCGGCACCGCCGAGGCGGTGATCCTGCACAGCGGGTCGGAGGCGGACTTCGAGGCACACAAGTCGACACTCGACGCGCTCGGCACCGTCACCTACCTCGGTGCCGACCACGGCCTGGCGTCCCTGTACGACGTGGCCGGCCTGGCCATGATGTGGAGTGTCCTGAACGCCTGGCTCCAGGGCACCGCCCTGCTCAGGACGGCCGGTGTCGACGCCGCGACGTATGCGCCCTTCGCGCAGCGGATCGCGGCCGGAGTCGCCGAATGGCTGCCCGGATATGCCCGGCAGATCGACAGCGGCTCCTTCCCGGCGGAGGTCTCGGCCCTGGAGACCGACGCGCGGGCCATGGCGCACCTGATCGAGGAGAGCGAGGCGGTGGGTGTCAACGCCGAACTGCCCAAGCTGATCAAGGCGATGGCCGACCGCTCGATCGCCGCCGGACACGGTGGGGAGCAGTATCCCGTGCTGATCGAGGAGTTCGGCAAGCCGAGCGGCGACTGAGCGACCTCTCAGCGGTCAGGACGCTCGGTCGTCGCCGCCGGTGGTGTCCAGTGCGTCGGCCGGGGCGTTCACCGGGCGTGGTGTGCCCGTGAGGTCGAGGACGAACAGGGGGATGGCCAGGGCGTCGGCGCGTGCCCGGGCGTCGTCCGCGTAGCCGGTGAGTGAGAAGTAGAGGCAGTCGGCGGACTCCGTCATGGCCG
>KL569194.1:48646-49020 GCA_000715635.1 Streptomyces violaceus
CGGACTCCGTCATGGCCGTCAGCCACAGGCACTCCACGTCCCGCAGCGTCGCCGGGCGCACGGCCGGGTCGACCTGCGCGAGGACGCCGCGGGCGGCGAGGCCGATGCCCGACGGCGGCCGCTGGTCCGCCCGGCGTACGTCCCGGTAGCCGAGCCAGCGCAGATACAGGGCGGTGGCCGTGACGGCGTCGAGCGCGGTACGGATGGTGACGGAGCGGAAGGGAGGCCTGGCGGCACGGGCGCCGGCAATGGCGGTGGCGGCCGTGGCGTCGCGTGCGTCCGGCGTGGCCTTCCGGGCGGCTTCGGCGTCCTGGTCGGCTGCCGTGTCGCCGGGCGCCGTGTCGCCGGGTTCCGTGTCTCTTATACACATCTCT
>KL569194.1:49198-51636 GCA_000715635.1 Streptomyces violaceus
GCACCGTCCCGCACGCGCACCCCAGCTCCGGACGCGGCCACTCCCCGCTCCGGCCGCAGGACGCGCAGCGCACGGTCACCCAGTCCTCCTGCCAGACACGATGCGAGACGGGCGTCGTCGCACGGTGGCGGTCGAGGGGCGGGGTGACCGGCGCGCCGCACACGCAGGGATACACCGGGGCCGTGTAGCGGTGCTCGCGGTGGCAGGCCGGGCAGCGCACCGGGACGGTCTCGGCCATGTCACTCCAGAACCGGGTCGCGTCGGGACAGCGGATCCATCGTGCCCCTTCGGGTCCCTGGCTGTCCGCCCGTTGCCATCCCTTGACGGCCTTCGGCCGCCCCACTTACATTAATTCCAGATAGTAGAAAAGATTTTCCACAATACGGAAGAGCTCACCGCGGGGCGCGACGGGAGTGCGAATCCGACAGCCGAAGCAGGAGTACTCGATGGCTCGAATGACCGCTGCCCGCGCGGCAGTTGAGATCCTCAAGCGCGAGGGCGTGACCGACGCGTTCGGTGTCCCGGGCGCGGCGATCAATCCCTTCTACGCGGCACTCAAGGCCTCCGGCGGTATCGCCCACACCCTCGCCCGGCACGTCGAGGGCGCCTCGCACATGGCCGAGGGCTACACCCGCACCCGTCCGGGCAACATCGGCGTCTGCATCGGCACCTCCGGCCCGGCCGGCACCGACATGATCACGGGCCTGTACTCCGCGACCGGCGACTCCATCCCGATCCTGTGCATCACCGGCCAGGCCCCGACCGCCGTGATCCACAAGGAGGACTTCCAGGCCGTCGACATCGCCTCGATCGCCAAGCCGGTCACGAAGATGGCCGTGACCGTCCTGGAAGCGGCACAGGTCCCCGGCGTCTTCCAGCAGGCCTTCCATCTGATGCGCTCCAGCCGCCCGGGGCCGGTCCTCATCGACCTGCCGATCGACGTCCAGCTCACGGAGATCGAGTTCGACCCGGAGACGTACGAGCCGCTCCCGGTCTACAAGCCGGCCGCGACCCGCGCCCAGATCGAGAAGGCGATCACGCTCCTCAACGACTCCGAGCGGCCGCTGATCGTCGCCGGCGGCGGTGTCATCAACGCCGATGCCCCGGAACTGCTCGTCGAGTTCGCCGAGTTGACCGGCACTCCGGTGGTCCCCACCCTCATGGGCTGGGGCGTCCTCCCCGACGACCACGAGCTGAACGCCGGCATGGTCGGCCTCCAGACCTCGCACCGCTACGGCAACGCGACCTTCCTGGAGTCCGACTTCGTCCTCGGTATCGGCAACCGCTGGGCCAACCGCCACACCGGCAGACTCGACGTCTACACGGCCGGGCGGAAGTTCGTCCACGTCGACATCGAGCCAACCCAGATCGGCAAGATCTTCGCCCCGGACTATGGCATCGCCTCCGACGCCAAGGCCGCCCTTGAGCTGTTCGTCGAGGTGGCCCGGGAGCTGAAGGCGGCGGGCAAGCTGCCCGACCGCACCGAGTGGGCCGCCGCCGCGCAGGAGAGGAAGGCCACGCTCCAGCGCCGTACGCACTTCGACGACATCCCGATCAAGCCGCAGCGCGTCTACGAGGAGATGAACAAGGCCTTCGGGCCGGAGACCCGCTATGTCTCCACCATCGGCCTCTCGCAGATCGCCGGCGCCCAGATGCTCCATGTCTACCGGCCCCGCCACTGGATCAACTGCGGCCAGGCCGGCCCGCTCGGCTGGACCATCCCGGCCGCGCTCGGCGTCGCCAAGGCCGACCCGGAGGCGTCCGTCGTGGCGCTCTCCGGTGACTACGACTTCCAGTTCATGCTCGAGGAACTGGCCGTCGGCGCACAGCACAAGATCCCGTACGTCCATGTCCTCGTCAACAACTCCTACCTGGGCCTGATCCGCCAGGCGCAGCGGGCGTTCGACATCGACTTCCAGGTCAATCTGGAGTTTGAGAACATCAACGCTCCGGAGCTCGGTGTCTACGGCGTCGACCACGTCAAGGTCGCCGAGGGGCTTGGCTGCAAGGCGATCCGCGTCACCGACCCCGCCGAGCTGGGCGCCGCCCTCGAGCAGGCCAAGAAGCTCGCCGCGGAGTACCGGGTCCCGGTCGTCGTCGAGGCGATCCTGGAGCGGGTCACCAACATCTCCATGTCGACGACCAACGACATCGGCAACGTCGTGGAGTTCGAGGAGATCGCGACCGAGCCCGGGCATGCGCCGACCTCGATCAAGACGCTGAAGGTCTGACGAGCGGGAGAACGTACGAGCAGAGGGGCGGTCCGTCCATGGGACGGACCGCCCCTCTCACGTGGGGTCAGCTCCCGCCGCCTCCGCATCCGCCCCCGCCTCCACCGCAGTAGTGGTAACCCCCGCCCCCGCCACCCCTGCCGCGCGGTGAGTTCTTGAGGAGGTTCTTGCCGCCCACCTCGGCCTCTGTCTCTTATACACATCTCT
>KL569194.1:51884-52814 GCA_000715635.1 Streptomyces violaceus
CCATCAGAGATGTGTATAAGAGACAGGCGCATCAGAGCCAGCGCGATCCGGATGTCCGGGTCCTTCACCAGCGTCCGCAGGCCGGCGGGCTCGCGCAGGGACGTGTGCACCGCCTGTGCCAAGGGGGACGGCGGCCGCTCCGCGGACACGACGTCCGCGATGCCCTTCCGTATCGTCCCCGGCCGGTCGGCCTCCACCAGGCCCCGCAGATACAGGTCCACCACGGCGACGGTGACGGCGGCCCGCGGGCCGTCCCCCAGCAGTGCGATCTCGTGCGGCTCCAGCCGGACCGCCGTACCGTCGCTCATGGCCTCACCCCCGTGACGGGGTCCGCCGCCCCCGTGCCGGCGGGCCCCGTGTGTCGAGAATGTGCCCGGCCCCGGGGGCAGTTGAAGCCCCCAGGGCCGGGTTCAGAGGTTGATTTGAGGGTTCCGTACGGGGCGTACGACCGGTGCCGTAGGCGTGTTCACGCCTCGTGGTGCTCCGACAGCCCCGGCCAGTCGTCCGGGCCGCCGCCCTGCCACTCGACGAGGTCGCTCTCCGCGACATCGGTGACATACAGGTCGGCCAGCCGCAGGATCTCGGCGACGTCGTCGGCGTGCGTGGCGACGCCCAGGGGTTCCTCGCCCAGGGTGACCCGGCGGGATCCGTCCAGGGCGGGGGAGTGGACCACGACATGGGGATGCTCGGTTGGTTGTGCCATGCCTTCAGGCTCCTGCGGACGCACCTGTTCCGCACCCTGAGGGGGCTGGCCGCCCGACGGCGCGAGGCTGGGCGCGACAGGACATTCGCGCCGCCGGACGGGGTCTGTGAAGGGAGGGACGAGAGAGGTGCTGGGACCGCGGCGGGTGCGACGGAGCCCGGAACGGTCTTCCCTCGGGTCGAGAAGCCGCTCCCGGTCCTTCACCACCGCACTGGCTCGCAGCCGCC
>KL569194.1:53024-54448 GCA_000715635.1 Streptomyces violaceus
CCCCTCATCCGGGTCGCCCCGCGCGGTCGGACGCGGTCAGGGAGTTCAGTCCTCGCGCAGAGCGCGGACCGCCTCCTCCACGCGCCGCCCGTACTCGGGGTCGGCGGCGTGGAAGTGCGCGAGGTTCTTGTCGATCACGTCGTCGCGGGAGACCTGGGAGAGGCCGCCGGCGATGTTCGCGATCAGCCGTGACTTCTCCTCGGCGGACATCAGCCGGTACAGCTCGCCGGCCTGGAAGAAGTCGTCGTCCTTGGTGTGCGTGGGTGCCGCGTGGGTGCCGGTGTGTCCGGCGACCGCCAGCGGGGCCGACAGCGGGCGGCCGGTCTCGGCCGGGCCGTCGTAGGAGTTCGGCTCGTAGTTCTTGGCCGCGCGGCCCTGGGCGTTGGACGCCATCAAGCCGTCCCGGCCGTAGTTCTGGGCGGTCGTGGCCCGGGGCGCGTTGACGGCCAGCTGCGTGTGGTTGACGCCCAGGCGGTAGCGGTGGGCGTCCGCGTAGGCGAACAGGCGGCCCTGGAGCATCTTGTCGGGGGAGGGGCCGATGCCCGGCACGAAGTTGTTCGGGGAGAACGCGGCCTGCTCGACCTCGGCGAAGACGTTGTCCGGGTTGCGGTCCAGCACCAGCCGGCCCACGCGCCGCAGCGGGTAGTCCTGGTGCGGCCAGACCTTGGTCAGGTCGAACGGGTTGAAGCGGTAGCCGTCCGCCTCGGCCGCCGGCATGAGCTGGACGTAGAGGGTCCAGGACGGGCGCACGCCCCGCTCGATGGCCTGGAGCAGATCCGTCTGGTGGGAGTTCGCGTCCCTGCCGACGGTCTCCGCGGCCTGCTCGGCGCTGAGGCAGCGGATGCCCTGGTTGGTCTTGAAGTGGTACTTGACGAAGAAGGCCTCGCCCGCGCTGTTCGTCCACTGGTAGGTGTGCGAGCCGTAGCCGTTCATGTGCCGGTACGAGGCCGGGATGCCGCGGTCGCCCATCAACCAGGTCACCTGGTGCGTGGCCTCGGGGGAGTGCGCCCAGAAGTCCCAGACATTGTCCGGTTCCTGACGGCCGGTGAACGGGTCGCGCTTCTGCGAGTGGATGAAGTCCGGGAACTTGATCGGGTCCTTGATGAAGAACACCGGGGTGTTGTTCCCGACCAGGTCGTAATTGCCCTGCGCCGTATAGAACTTGACCGCGAAACCACGCGGGTCGCGCACCGCGTCCGCGCCGCCGAGCGAGTCGGCCACGGTGGAGAAACGCACGAACACCTCGGTGCGCCTGCCGACGGTGCTCAGGAAGTCGGCGTAGGTGAACTCCGTGACGTCGTCGGTCACTTCGAAGTGGCCGTACGCACCCGAGCCGCGGGCGTGCACCACCCGCTCCGGAATGCGCTCGCGGTTGAAGCGCGCCAGCTTCTCCAGCAGATGCTGGTCCTGGAGCAGGAGCGGGC
>KL569194.1:54646-58594 GCA_000715635.1 Streptomyces violaceus
CCGCCGGCACCGGCGGTGGCGGAGTTCTGGTTGTCGGCGACGGGGGCGCCGGACTCGGTGGTGAGCACGCGCTGCGACATCGTGACCTTCCGATACGAGAGGGCAGCGGAAAAATGTTTCCGCTTCGTGGAGCCTAGGGTCGGGGTGAATCGAGCGTCAACAGTTTGTTGAAGTGGTGGGTATGGCTGGGCCGGGCGGCGCCGCCCCTTTGGGCGCGACAGGACTGGTGTCAGCGGCGACGCCGCCCGGGATCTGGGGGCCCCCGGGCTACGAGGGCCGGAAGGGGGTCAGAGCTGCGCGCCGGACAGCCGCTCCACGGCCCGCAGCAGCGCCGAGTGGTCCAGGCCGCCGTCGCCCTGCGCGCGCAGGCTCGCGACCAGCTGGGCGACCACGGCACCGACGGGCAGGGCCGCGCCGACATTGCGGGCGGCGTCCGTGACGATGCCCATGTCCTTGTGGTGCAGGTCGATGCGGAAGCCCGGCTTGAAGTCCCGGCCGAGGAAGTTGTCCTTCTTGCGGGTCAGCACGGTCGAGCCGGCGAGCCCGCCGTTCAGGACGTCCAGGGCCGCCTTCAGGTCCACGCCGGACTTCTCCAGGAAGACCACGGCCTCGGCGCACGCCTGGATGTTCACGGCGACGATCAGCTGGTTGGCGGCCTTCACGGTCTGGCCGGAGCCGTGCGGGCCGCACAGCACGATGGTCTTGCCGAGTGCCTCGAGGATCGGCTTCGCGGTGTCGAAGTCGGCCTGCTCGCCGCCGACCATGATGGACAGCACGGCCTCGATCGCACCGGCCTCGCCGCCGGACACCGGGGCGTCCAGGACGCGGATGCCCTTGTCCTTCGCGGCCTTCGCCAGGTCGACCGAGGTCTGCGGCGTGATCGAGGACATGTCGATCAGCAGGGCGCCCGGCCTGGCGTTCTCCAGGATGCCGTCGGGGCCGTAGGAGATGGCCTCGACCTGGGGGGAGGCCGGGACCATCGTGATGACGACGTCGGCGTCCTTCACCGCCTCGGCGATGGAGGGGGCGGCGGTGCCGCCCGCCGCCGCGAGACGGTCCAGCTTGTCCTGCTCCAGGGTGAAGCCGGTGACGTCGTAGCCCGCCTTGATCAGGTTCTCGGACATGGGGGAGCCCATGATGCCGAGGCCGATCCAGGCGACCTTGGGAAGTGCAGTGCTCATGATGGGTGCCTTTCGGTGCGAGGGTCAGCGGGGCAGCCAGTCGAAGGCCTCGGCGCTCGGGCGGTCGCCCGGCTTGTACTCGAGGCCGACCCAGCCGTCGTAGCCCGCCTTCCGCAGCTGGTCGAGGAGGTCTTCGAGGGGGAGTGAGCCCGTCCCGGGGGCGCCGCGGCCGGGGTTGTCGGCGATCTGGACGTGACCGGTCTTCGCGGCGTACCGCTCGATCACCGACGGGAGGTCCTCGCCATTCATGGACAGGTGGTAGAGGTCCATCAGGAACCGGGCGTTGCCCAGGCCCGTCGCCTCGTTGACCTTGTCGACGACGTCCACGGCCGCCGGGGCGGACACAAGCGGGTACAGCGGTGACTCGGGCTGGTTCAGCGCCTCGATCAGCAGAACCGCGCCGATCCGTTCCGCGGCCCGGGCCGCGAGGGTCAGGTTCTCCAGCGCCAGCGCGTCCTGCTCGGCCGGGTCCACGCCCTCGACGCGGTTGCCGTACAGGGCGTTGAGGGCCGTGCAGCCCAGGGAGGCGGCGAAGTCGGCGGCCACGTCGATGTTGGCGCGGAACCGATCCGACTCCTCGCCGGGGGTCGACAGGGCGCCGCGGTCCGGGCCCGGGAGCTGCCCGGCGTAGAAGTTCAGGCCGGTGAGCCGGACGCCCGCCTCCTCGATCGCCCGCTTCAGGGCGTCGAGCTCGGAACGCTCCGGGACGGGCGAGTCGGTCCAGGGCCACCACAGCTCGACCGCGGTGAAGCCGGCCGCGGCGGCGGCAGCGGGACGCTCCAGGAGGGGGAGCTCCGTGAAGAGGATCGACAGGTTGACGTTGAAGCGCTGGTCTGCGAATCCCATCGGGTCGGCGCTCCCTTCCTTGTCTTCCGACGTGCCTTCCAGAAGGTATTCCACATTGCGGAATCATGTTTCTGCTTAACGGAAGATTGCCCGTGGCGCCCGGGGGCTGTCAAGAGGGGCTGCCGTAAGTCCGTCCCGCCCTGCGGGATCGACGATCATGCTTGCCGCGACTGTGGGTAGGCGGGGCCCGCGCACTGCCACACCGAGGAACGGAGCCCCCCAGTGCTGACAGCCCTTCCCCTCGCAGAGCCAGACCGGGGAGCAGGCATAGAGCCGGCCGCCCCATGGTCGGGCTGGGTCCAGGACCACACAGAGGCACTCATCGGGATTCCACTGCGGATCGCGCTCATCATCGCGGTCCTGGCCGTGGTCCGCTGGGTGGCCAAGCGGGCCATCACCCGGGTCGTGCGGCACGTACTCGAACCTGCCGGTGGTGACGGCGATGCCCCGCCGTCACGGTCACCGGGCCGGGGCCTGGTCGTCCTGCACCGCGACCGGTCACTCGGCCGGCAGCGGCGCGAGCAGCGCGCCCGCACCATCGGTTCGGTGCTCAGCAGCGCGGTGACGATCATCCTGTCGCTGGTCGGGGTCGCCATGGTGCTGGACCAGGTGGGCATCGCCCTGGGTCCGCTCATGGCCAGTGCCGGCGTCGTCGGCCTGGCGATCGGATTCGGCGCCCAGAGCCTGGTCGCCGACTATCTGTCCGGTCTGCTGATCATGGTCGAGGATCAGTACGGCGTGGGCGACTCGGTCGATCTCGGCGAGGCCGTCGGCGAAGTGGAACACGTCGGCCTTCGGCTGACGCATGTGCGTGACCTCAACGGGGGCCTCTGGCACATCCGCAACGGCGAGATCCTGCGCGTGCGCAACGACAGCCAGGACTGGGCCCGTGCCGTCCTGGACGTCGCCGTGGCCTACGACGCCAACCTCGACACCGTGTACCGCGTACTGGAGGAGGCCGGTCAGGGCCTTCGTCAGGAACCGGCCTTCGCCGACCTCCTGCTGGAGGACCCCGCGGTGTGGGGCGTGCAGTCGCTGGACGCCGACGGCGTCATCGTGCGCATCGCCGTCAAGACCACTCCGCTGCAGCAGTGGGCCGTCACCCGCGAACTGCGCCGCCGGGTCAAGGACGCGCTCGACGAGGCCGGCATCGACATCCCCTTCCCCCAGCGCGCCATCTGGCTGCGTACGGAGGACGCGGCCGGCGATCCCGTGCTGTCTGCTCGGTGACCTTCGGTGAGGTGGCGGGCCTTCCCCGCGGGGCGGGCCCGCCACCGGGCTCCACGCCCCGCGGAATGCCTCGGCATCTCTGCTGATTGCGGCAGGGGAGTCCGTTAAGGTCGGGTCGGAGCGGCTGGGGCACACCGGCGCTCAGGGGCCGTCGATGAATTAGTGGGTTGCTTGCGATAGTTGGGCTCGTTCTTGTGGTATGAGGCGCATCGATGGGACGGTCGGATCGTTGCGGGCGAAGCTGGAGGCGGTGACGCCGCATCTGAACGAGCGGCAGCGTCGGATCCTGTACGGCGCGGAGGCCCGGCAGCTCGGGCACGGCGGGATCGCCGCGGTGGCGCGGGCCGCAGGGGTCTCGAAGGGTTGCGTCAGCCGCGGCCTGGCCGAGTTCGATGCGGGGGTGGAACCAGACGAGCGTGTACGGCGGTCGGGTGCGGGCCGTCCAGCCCTGGCGGACAAGGACCCGGGGCTGGTGCCGGCGCTACTGGAGCTGGTCGAGGACAGCGGCCCTCTTGCAGGACCGCGGAAAACATAACGGGGGGGCGGCGTGTGATGCTGCCGATCGAGCCGGTGCGGGTGCCGAGGGTCGTGGAGTGGAGCCGTTCCGTCCACGGGTGCTGCCCCGAGGGTGCCGGGTGAAGGGTCGGTAGGCCTCTCAGTAGGCGCCCTGCCGTGATCTCTCAGTCTTCGG
>KL569194.1:58757-60364 GCA_000715635.1 Streptomyces violaceus
GGTCGGTAGGCCTCTCAGTAGGCGCCCTGCCGTGATCTCTCAGTCTTCGGTCCACCCGTGGTTCTTTCCGAACTGGAGCAGCCCGCGACGAATCTGGAGGATCTGTTCCCCGGTCAGTGAGGGGGCCGCGGAGAGCAGGACCTCGGTGACCTCGTGGAGGTACTCGTTCGCGGTGAGCACGTCGCACAGTGAATCGTCGCCGTCCAGTTGCCTGACGGGCCCCGCGAGGGATCCCGCGGCGACGTCCCGCGGCTTGCCGTTGGCTCCCGCGGCCGGCCTCACAGCCGAGGCCTTCGGCCCGCGGTCTCCCTCCGCGACCTCGAATTCGACGACGAGGCCCGGATGCAACTGGTGCTCCGGCATCCTCAAGTCGTTGACGTGCAGGAAGACGTCCTCATCACCATCGTCCGGAGCGATGAACCCATAACCCCGCGCACTGTCGAATCGCACCACACGACCAGCAACCATGCCAGCAACTCCCAAAAGAAACCCAACGATATCGGGACCAGCGCCCGAATCAAAAACCAGCGCAGAAGGCTACGTCAGCAACACCCCACAGGTCGAGCGGCTGGATGGTGCCGGGCCCCGGGCGCGGGGAGGAAAGCATGACCGAAGACCGCAGCGCCGATGCTCGCGGAGACCGCGATGTGTCGCCTCCTGCCGGGCCATATCATCATTCGTCTCGAGTTCTTTCGGTTGACGCTGGTTCTTGCTGTTAATGCTGGCCTTTTCGATATCCGGAGGCGATAACTCGGACCCGTGAGGCACCCGCGCGGCGGAAGCTCGGCATCGTCGATCACATGGTGCGGTCCCCGGGCTCGGTGCCGGCTGCCATGCGGCAGTGTGTGGAGGACTGGGGCATCGAGTCGATCCAGCGCAACATCCTCAGGTCCGTGGCGGACTGCCGCAGTGAGGGCCTGGAGTTCGTGCTGGAGCTGGAGGACGCGGTTCGGTGGACTTCGTAGGTTCTGGGGGCGGTCTACGACGTCCCACCGATACCTCTGCGCCGTGATCTGCCACCGGCCAACCGGCTCACCGACTGCCGTGCGGGCTGCGGCGGACCGAGGGGTGTCGGTCCGCCGCAGCCCGCGGTGTCGAAGGCGTGCCTAGTCCTGGTCCGCTAGTCCTCACACGTTCCTTGGCACTTGTACGCCCAGAGAGTGCCGCAGCCCCTGTTGCACTTACACCAGCAATCGTCGCAGTAGGCACACTGCACGCAGTTCCCCCTGTCGCAGTAGTCGGAGGACTGGGCGCACGTGCAGTCCGACGCGGCCAGCTCCGCCGAAGTGGGAGCGGGGCCGAGCGTTGCCAGCAGCGCTCCTGCCTCAGCTTTGCCGAAGGCGGCGATGGCGCGATCGCGAAGATCCTGCGCCTGCTGGTCCAGCTGGGGAGTCAGCCCTTCGTTGAAGGTGGCTTCCCGACGGGCCAGTTTCATGGCCCTGTTGATGACGTCAACTTGGTCGGCCGTCAGGTCGGGGTGGGCAGAACGGTAGGTCTGCAGATGATCCACCCACATGTTGCTGCGCACTGACGGGGCGAGTTCGGTGTAGATCGCCCTGCGGTATGTCACGTCATGACGGGTGAACGCGGCATAGTTCTGCGGGAGG
>KL569194.1:60606-60900 GCA_000715635.1 Streptomyces violaceus
TTGGCCTTGTTCGCCTGGACCCACTTCTGAGCCTCAGTCAGCTCCCTGGCGGCGGCCGGAGACGCGTTCGCGGCGAACAGGGCTGCGACCGCACCCGCGCCGGCCAGGCGCAGGAACTGTCCACGCCCCATTCCCGAGCCACCGTTGTTCGCCGGTGCGGCCGTTCCCTTGCGCACCGCGCCGAGTGCGGCCATCAATCGCAGCGTGGAGCGGGGACCGAGTAGCGTGGCCATCCGTGCCGCCATGGCGAACCCGGTCCAGGCTCGCGCCTTGCCGCCCTCTTCCAGCCTGATC
>KL569194.1:61154-61351 GCA_000715635.1 Streptomyces violaceus
CTTCCAGCCTGATCAGGGTCGGGGCGAAGGGGGCGTTGTCGCCCAGGGCCTGCGTGCGCCAGGCCGTCACCTCGGGATCGGACAGAGGCTTGATGTCGAGCTTGTCGCCACTGGACTGCTGGACCTGCTGTGCGACCTTGCTGCACTTGCAGCATGAAGCGTCGAACGCCAGAATCCACTGGCCGGCTGGCTGAGAA
>KL569194.1:61595-64148 GCA_000715635.1 Streptomyces violaceus
GCCGGCTGGCTGAGAAATCATTGCTTGCCTTTCTCGGTGGAGATCGTGCCTTTCCTGGAGGAGCTGGCACGCACGCCGTTCACACGTTTATCCGCAGATGCCCCTCGCCCTGGATGCAGTTGCCGGGTGCTTTGGGCAGCGGTTTGCCGGGGGCTGGAGGGGAAGATCCCCATAATTCGTGCATGATGGCGGCACGTGCGCAGTTAGGCCTGTTCCGTGTGTGTACGGGTGTCAGCTCGCTCTGTTGACTGCACCATTCCATGTTGACGTGCCTCCGTCAACACTCTCTGTTATGCATTTCTCGCCGTACCCGTGCCGGGCGAAGGACGGTACGAGGACGGGCCAAGGCACGATCGAGGACTGTGCGTCATAGCCTGCTCGGGTTCATGGAATGGAAGCGAACCGGACCACGCGACACGGTCCGCGCAATTTCCGAGACTTGCGGGGGCGCCGGCATGAACTCACAGCGATGCCGCTTGGTCGTGCGGAGCGATTCCGCGCGACTTCTTACACTGAGTTGATCAATAGCTGGTGCGTGAGGGAGTGTCTGTAGGTCCTGCAGGGAGCGGCAAGGGCCATGGGCCTGCATCGCCAGCTCAGCTCGAGGGTCGAACGCCGGGTCAGGAGGTACTCGTGAACTTGTAGCCGAGCTGCGCCAGCATGGTCACGTTGTCACTGAGAGCCCAGTGTTCGACGATGATTCCGTCCTGCACCCGGTTCATGTTCATCGTCATCATCTCGAAGGTCTTTCCCGTCGGCGGCATTCCCATGAAATCCAGAGTGTGGGTGCCCCGGACCACGGACCTGGTGGCCACCACGCCCCCGGTCTCGACGATTTCCTCCAGGGTGGAATGAAGATCGGGAAAGAACGCCCGGGTGAGCTGCCACACGCCCAGCAAGCCCTCCCGGTCGCGCGGCGTGCCCGGGGGGTGCTCGGCGTCGCTCGACGTCCCCGCGAGATGGGCGACGACATCGGGTGAGATGAGTTCCCGCAGCCTTTCCGTATCACCCGCGTTGAACGCCTTGTTGAGGTTGATGGCTATCTCCGAGAGGTGCCCCATGGCGAATCCGTCCCGTCTGAGGAAGGTCTGCGGCCGAGTCGCTGCTCCCGGCAACTTATCTGCCGCGGCGGCAATGCGGCAACCCGTACCAGCGCCTTACGTCACCTGTCCGCAGAAATAGGGGTAGGGGCTTTGTGCGGGGTGATTCCGTAGGGGTTTCAGGGATGATTTTAGGGGTTACCAAGGGCTGACTGAACCCGGTGCCGGTCCCGTAGCGTGTCCGTGGGAAACGGCGGAATTGTCCGGCACGAATGCGAGGTACCGCGTCAGTGGATTTCGACCTCACCGATGAACAGCGATGTCGCTACGACCGTGTCTCCGCCGAAGTCACGCAGCAGCTGGGCGGGCCCGGCACGCCGTCGGAGCTGCCCTTCACCCGCACGCAGTGGAAAAGCGCGGCGCAGATCGGACTCACGGGGCTGTGCGTGCCCGCCGAGTACGGCGGGGGCGGTCTCGGAGCGCTGGACACCGCGCTGTGCCTCCAGGCGTTCGGCCGGGCCTGCCCCAACACCGGGCTGGTGTTCGCCGTGGCCGCCCACCTGCTGGCCTGCGCTGTTCCGATTCGCGACTTCGCCGACGGCGACGTCCGGGGTGAACTGCTGTCCGGACTGGCGTCCGGCGAGCTGATCGCGGCGAACGCCATGACGGAGGACGAGGCCGGCTCCGACCTCTCCCGTCTCGGCGTGACCGCCGAGCAGGAGCCCGGGGGCTATGTGCTGCACGGCGACAAGTCGTTCGCGAGCAACGCCCCCGCCGCCGACGTGTTCGTCACCTACGCCACGACCGCCCCCGCCGCCGGCTTCCTCGGAATCACGGCATTCGCGGTGCCGAGAACCGCTCCCGGAGTCGCCACCGGTGAGCCCTTCGAGAAGATGGGCCTCGGCGGTTGCCCGGCCGGGCGAGTACTCTTCCGGCACTGCCGGGTGCCCGAGACCCACCGGCTGGGCCGGGAGGGGCAGGGCACGGCCGTCTTCCAGCACTCGATGGCGTGGGAACGCGGCTGCCTGTTCGCCGTCTACCTGGGCCTGATGGAGCGTCAACTACAGCAGTGCGTCGAACGAGCGCGCACCCGGCGCCAGTTCGGCCGTCCCATCGGCGAGTTCCAGGCCGTCTCGCACCGCATTGCCGGAATGAAGCAACGGCTCGAGAGTGCCCGCCTGCTGCTGTACCGCGCCTGCTGGCTCCTCGACGGAGGCCGCGACCACAACGAGGCGGTCGCCCTGTCCAAGATCGCCGTTTCCGAGGCCGCAGTGGCCAACAGCCTCGACGCCATCCAGGTCTTCGGGGGTGACGGATACCTCAGGTCCGCTGGGATCGAACAGCACCTCAGGGACTCCGTACCCGGCGGGATCTTCTCCGGCGCCACCGACATCCAGCGGGAAGTCGTCGCGAGAGGGCTCGGCCTGTGAACCGTACGAGCCAACGGCACAGCCCGAGTCGCCCCCTCCTGGGGCTGTCTCTTATACACATCTCTGAGCGGGCTGGCAAGGCA
>KL569194.1:64363-65579 GCA_000715635.1 Streptomyces violaceus
GAACCCGACCGGCCGGCCGTGGCCGGGCCCACCGGCGACCTGTGCTACGCCGAACTCGACTACGCAGCCAACGCCCTTGCCCACCGGCTGCGCGCGATGGGAGTCGCTGCCGGGGACCGCGTCGTGCTGTGGGCCGACAAGTCCCCGGACTTCGTGGTGGCCATGCAGGCGGTGCTGCGGCTCGGCGCCGCCTACGTGCCCGCCGACGGCGCCGTGCCCGTGGCCCGCGTCGCCGCCATGGCACGCGACTGCACGGCCGCCGCCGTCCTCACCTCTGCCGACCGGCTCGCCGGGCTCCGGGACGCTCTCGGCTCCCTGCTGCCCAGCGCCGACCTGGCGCAGGAACCGGACCCCGAGGCCGCCCCGGTGGACGCGGAGGTCGCACCCGACGACCTCGCCTACATCCTCTACACCTCGGGCTCGACAGGCGCCCCCAAAGGGGTCTGCATCAGCCACGGGAACGCACGCGCGTTCGTCGACTGGGCCGTCAAGGAGCTTGGCCCCGGGCCACAGGACCGCTTCGCCAACCACGCGCCGTTCACCTTCGACCTGTCCGTCCTCGACCTGTACGCGGCGTTCGCCGTCGGCGCCTCGGTCCACCTCATACCCTCCGAACTCGCCTACGCCCCCGCGCAGCTGGCGGAACTGATCCACCAGTGGCGGATCACCGTGTGGTACTCGGTGCCGTCCGCTCTGACGCTGCTGATGCGAGACGGCGCACTGCTCGACCGCCCCGCCCCCGAAGCGCTGCGCGCGGTGCTGTTCGCGGGCGAGCCGTTCCCCCTGCCGCAGGTGCGCGCACTCGCGCGCTGGACCGGCGCACGCCTGCTCAACCTCTACGGTCCCACTGAGACAAATGTGTGCCTCCGTCACGAGGTCGGGCCCGCCGACGTGGAAAACGACCGGCCCCTGCCGATCGGCACCCCCGTGAGCGGCGACCACGCGTGGGCCGAGACCCCCGACGGCCGGCCGGCCGCTGTGGGGGAGGTGGGCGAACTGCTCGTGGAGGGTCCCACGGTGATGCTCGGCTACTGGGGTGTGCAACCGCACCAGGGGCCCTACCGCACCGGAGACCTTGTCCGGCGGCTTCCCGACGGCTCGTTCGAGTACCTCGGCCGTCGCGACCACATGGTCAAGGTGCGCGGACACCGTGTCGAGCCGACCGAAGTCGAGACGGTGCTCGCCCTGCACGACGACGTGGCGGAGGCCGCCGTCG
>KL569194.1:65753-67180 GCA_000715635.1 Streptomyces violaceus
AGCCGCCGTCGTCGTCGCGGGCAGCGGCATGGACGCCCGGCTGGTGGCGTACGTCGTCCCGGCGCGAGGCCGCGAGGTGGGGGTTCTGGGACTCAGGCGGCACGCGGCACAGCGACTGCCCCGCTACATGCTCGCCGACGAGATCCACTTCCTTCCCCAACTGCCCCGCAACCGCAACGGAAAGACCGACCGCGCCGCCCTCACGGAGGCGGCGCGCGCCGAGCCCGTCGTGTCCCACCCCACTGAGCAGCCGCACGCGAGCGGAAGGTGACGTCATGCCTGACCAGGAGATGACCAAGCGAATCGCGGAGTACATCCGCGAGAAGTTTCTCGACGGAGACCCGCAGGGCGAGCTGCAGGACACCTCACCGCTGCTGGAGTGGGGAGTCCTCAACTCGCTCAGAGTCGCGCAACTGATCGGCTTCGTGCGCGAGGAGTTCGGCGTCGTCGTCCCGCCCCGTGAGATCCACGCGGACAACCTCAGGGACGTGCGCAGCATCACCGCGATGGTCGCCCGCCTGGCCTGACCAGGTCGGCCGTACTCCGCCCGGGCAAGTCAGAGCGAAAGGCGTTTCAGGACCATGGTCGCCAGCACGGACGTGACCTCCCGCCATGCCGAGCCCATCGCGGTCGTCGGCATGGGATGCCGCCTGCCCGGCGGCGTGCGGGACCTCGGCTCTCTCGGCAGCGTGCTCAGGTCGGGCACCGACGTCCTTCGGCCGGTTCCGGAGGACCGCTGGGCACGTGAGCTGCACGACCCCGAGCCGGAGCGGCCGGGCACCATCACCAACCACTCCGGCTCGTTCCTGGACGACATCGACCGCTTCGACCCGGCGTACTTCGGGATCACGCCGCGCGAGGCCGCCGCCATCGACCCGCAGCACCGCCTCCTGATGGAAGTGGCCTGGGAGGCCATGGCCGACTCCGGACGCCCCCGCGAGGAATGGCGCGCCTCCCGCACCGGGGTCTTCGTCGGCCTGCTCGCCGGCGACTACCACCTCCTGCACACGAAGGCCGTCGGCCTCGACGGCATCGGCCCGCACTACGTCACCGGAACGGAGTTCAGCTTCGCGGCGGGACGCCTCGCCTACGCGTTCGACCTGCGAGGGCCCGCTGTCGCCGTCAACTCCGCCTGCTCCTCCTCGCTCTACGCCGTGCACCAGGCCTGCCAGAGCCTGCGGGCCGGCGACGTCGACACCGCGCTCGCCGGCGGCGTCAGCCTGCTGCTCAGCCCCGAGATCAGCGTGTTCATGAGCCGCATCGGAGCCATCTCGCCCTCGGGCCGGTGCCGGCCGTTCGACGCCTCGGCCGACGGCATCGTCCGCGGCGAGGGCTGCGGCGTCGTCGTCCTCAAACGGCTTACGGACGCCGTCGCCGACCGCGACCGGATCCATGCCGTCATCCGCGGCTCCGCGGTCAACAACGAC
>KL569194.1:67384-68419 GCA_000715635.1 Streptomyces violaceus
AAGCCGCTCTTCCTCGGCTCGCACAAGGCGGTCTTCGGGCACACCGACGCCGCCGCCGGAATCACCGGACTGCTCAAGTCGATCTGGGTCATCACCACCGGACATGCACCGGTGCAGCCCCACATCGATGAACTCACCCCCGCCGTCGACTGGCGCGGCGGCGGCATCGCAGTGCCCCTGACCGGCACCGACCTGACCGCCACCGACCCGGCCGGGACCGGCCGCCGTCTGCGCGCCGGCGTCAGCGCGTTCGGCCTCAGCGGCACCAACGTCCACCTCATCGCGGAGGCTCCGCCCGACGAGGCCGAACCGGCCGCCGGACCACCGGCGCCGGGTGCGCACGTCCTGCTGGTCTCCGCCGCCCGTCACGAAGGCCTCGCCGGCCAGATCACGGCGATGCGGGACCGACTGACACAGGATGACGAGCCGCTCGGCGACACGCTCGCCTCCGCCGCCACGCGGCGCACCCACGAAGCCCACCGCTTCGCGGCCGTCGCCACCGACCGGGAAGGGCTGATCGCGGCACTCGACGACCCCGACGGCGCCTGCTCGGGCGTCCTCGGCGCCGAGGGCGAACCCGCGCCGGTCTTCGTCTTCTCCGGCCAGGGCTGCCAGTGGCCCGGCATGGCGACCGACCTTCAGCGCAGCGAGCCCGAGATCAGGGAAACGCTCGACGAGTGCGACGCGCTGATCCGCGCCGAGGCGTCCTGGTCGCTGATCGACACGCTGCGGCGGCACGAGGACGGCGGCCTGGACCGTACGGACCTGGCCCAGCCGGCCATCTTCGCCGTGCAGGTGGCCCTGACCCGCTGGCTCGCCCGGCGGGGAGTCGTCCCGGCGGCCGTCGTGGGCCACAGCGTCGGCGAGATCGCCGCCGCCCACACGGCCCGGGTGCTGGATCTCCCGGACGCCGTCCGGCTGATCGTGCGCCGAGGGCAGATCCTGCGGGAAACCGCCGGCACCGGACGCATGCTCGCCGTTCAGGGCGCCCCCGACACCGTCGAGCGGCTCCTCGCGGACAGCGGACTCCCGGTA
>KL569194.1:68641-69171 GCA_000715635.1 Streptomyces violaceus
CCGTGAACGGCCCCGAGTCGGTCGTCGTCGCCGGGCCGGACGACGCCGTGGAGGCCGCTGTGCTGGTCCTGGAGGGCAGGGGGCTGCCCTGCCGCCGTACCCGCGTCGACTACCCGTTCCACAGCCCGCTCGTCGCCGCGTGCGGCCCGCGCCTGAGGGAGGCGATCGCCGGCCTCCTTCCGCACGACCCGGCCCTGCGCCTCCTGTCCAGCGTCGAGCCCCACACTGACGCCGGCCGGCTCGACGACGCGTACTGGGGCCGTAACATCACGGAACCCGTCCGGCTGTGGCCGGCGATCGACCGCCTCCTGTCCGAGCCCGAGCCCTACTCCCTGGTGGAGATCGGCCCGCACCCGGTCCTCACCCGGCCGCTGATCGACGCCGTACGGCGCCGCGGGCGCGACAGCGCCGTACTCGGCACGCTGCGTCGCGACGAGCCCGGCCCCGTGGCACTGCACAAGGCACTGGCCCGGCTCCACATCACCGGGGCGGCGGTGGACTGGGAACAGGTCACCGGCAGGCCGCGTCGG
>KL569194.1:69440-71161 GCA_000715635.1 Streptomyces violaceus
GCGGTACTGGCTGCCCGCGCTGCGAGAGGGCCGGCAGCCCGCGCCGAACGGCTCCCCCGCAGCGATACCGGACGCCGTACCGGAGCCCGTCGCCCGGCCCGCGCTTGACACACCGTCCACATCCGACGGGCCTGCGGTGCCCGTCGATGGCGCCCGGCCCTCCGCGCAGGTCGCGCACCGGGTCGACGCCTGCGTCCGGCACCTCCTCGGCCTCAGTCTGGGCCACCCGCTGCCGCACCGGCGAGGCCTGTTCGAGCAGGGCCTGGACTCGCTGACCGCCGTGGCACTCCACAAGCGCCTCGAAGCGGAGTTCGCGGTCACGCTCCCCTCCAGCGTGGTCTTCGAGCACCCGTCGGTCCAGGCCCTGGCCGCCCACCTCACCCAGCTGACGCAGCAGCGCTCCGGAGACGAGACCCCACAGCCCGCGCCCTCGGACGGCGCCACCGATTCCGGCGAGGACGGCTCCTTCGCAGTCATCGGCATTGCCTGCCGGCTCCCCGGCGCCTCCTCCCCGCAGGACTTCTGGTCGCTGCTCACCGAGAGCCGCTCCGCCGTGTCCAGCCCGCCACCGCACCGCCGTGACGATCCGATCTGGGCCGAGGCGGGCCCAGGCGTACCCACCGACGGCGGCTACCTGGACGACGTCTCCGGCTTCGACGCCGCGTTCTTCCGCATCTCGCCCCGCGAGGCCGTCTCCCTGGACCCACAGCAGCGGCTCGCCCTCGAAGTGTCCTGGGAAGCGCTGGAGGACGCCGGATACCCCGCGTCCGACCTGACGGGGCGCCAGGTCGGGGTGTACGTCGGCCTCAACACGGCCGACTATCACGAACTGCTCACCCGCGACATGGCCAACATCGACCTCTACTACGGCACCGGAAACACCTTCGCCGCCTCCGCGGGCCGGCTGTCGTACTTCCTCGGACTGCGCGGACCCAGCCTGGCGGTGGACACTGCCTGCTCGGCCTCGCTGACCGCCGTGCACCTTGCCTGCCAGGGGCTGAGGGCGGGCGACTGCGAGGTCGCTCTCGTCGGCGGCGTCAATGTCATCGCGTCGCCCACCGTGTCGGTGGCGATGTCCGCCGGCGGGGCGCTCGCCCCCGACGGCCGCTGCAAGACCTTCGACGAGGCGGCGGACGGCTACGGGCGAGGTGAGGGCGCGGTCACACTCGTCCTCAAACCACAGGCCGCCGCCGAACGCGACGGCGACCGCATCTACGCCGTGCTGCGCGGCACCGCCGTCAACCAGGACGGTGACAGCGGAGGATTCACCGTCCCGAACGCGGCTGCGCAGACCGCCCTGATCCGCCAGGCACTGGCCCGTGCGGGCTGGGCACCCGCCGACGTCGACTACGTGGAGGCACACGGCACCGGCACCCCCCTGGGCGACCCCATCGAGGTGCACGCCATGGCCCAGGCCCTCGGCCCCGGACGCGACGAGCGCGCACCGCTGTACATCGGCTCGGCCAAGGCGAACATCGGCCACCTGGAGGCGGCAGCCGGCATCACCGGCCTGCTCAAGGTCATCCTCTCCCTGCACCACCGCGAGATCCCCCCGCATCTGATCAACACCCCCTCCCGCCGGATCGACTGGGAGAGGCTGCCCGTCTCCCTCGTCACCGAGCGCCGCGCCTGGCCGGAGCGCGGCCGGCCGGCCCGGGCGGGCGTGTCCTCCTTCGGCTTCAGCGGCAGCAATGCCCACGTCCTCGTCGAACAGGCCACCC
>KL569194.1:71333-72059 GCA_000715635.1 Streptomyces violaceus
ACCGTGGGTGGTGTCGGCCCGCGGCAGCGCAGGGCTGCGCGGTCAGGCCGCGCGACTGGCGCAATTCGTAGCCGCCCGCCCGGACCTGCACCCCGTGGACATCGCGTACTCGCTCGCCACTACCCGTTCCCTGCTGGAAACCCGGGCTGTGCTCCTGGCCCCCGCGGACGACCGGGACACCGTCCTCACCGGCCTGACGGCACTCGCCGAAGGACGTCACACCGAGGGCGTCATACAGGGCAGGGCAGGGCAGGGCGGCATGACAGCCTTCCTGTTCAGCGGACAGGGAAGCCAACGGGCCGCCATGGGCCGACAGTTGTACGACCGCCACCCCGTCTTCGCCGCTGCCCTGGACGAGGTGACGGACGAACTGGACCGCCGGCTGGAGCGGCCACTGCGCGAGGTGATGTTCGCCGCGCCGGACTCGGAGACCGCCCGGCTGCTGGACCAGACCCGGTACACGCAGAGCGCGCTGTTCGCGGTGGAGGTCGCTCTTCTGCGGCTGCTGCGCCACTGGGGAGTCGAGCCCGACTACGTGATGGGCCACTCCATAGGCGAGCTGACTGCCGCATACGCGGCCGGAGTGTTCTCGCTCCCCGACGCGGCCCGCCTGGTCGCCGCCCGCGGCCGGCTGATGCAGGCCCTGCCCCCGGGTGGCGCCATGGTCGCCGTGTCGGCGCCCGAAGAGGAGGTCACCGAGGCCATCGCCGGCTCCGCCCACCAGGA
>KL569194.1:72283-72867 GCA_000715635.1 Streptomyces violaceus
GCATCGCCGCCGTCAACGGCCCCCGGGCCACGGTCGTCTCCGGTGACGAGGACGCCGTACTGGAGCTGACCGCCGTACTCGCCGAACGGGGACACCGCACGAGGCGCCTGCAGGTGAGTCACGCGTTCCACTCCGCACACATGGACGGCATGCTCGACGACTTCCGACGCCTGGCAGAGGAGATCACCTACCACGAGCCGGGGATCCCCATGGTGTCCAACGTGACCGGGCGGCGGGCCGAGCCCGGCGAACTGTGCTCAGCCGGGTACTGGGTGCGGCACGCCCGTGACGCCGTCCGGTTCGCGGACGGCATTCGCGAGCTGCGACGGCTCGGCGTGACCGCGTTCCTCGAAGTCGGCCCGGACGGGACCCTGGCCGCCCTCAGCCAGGAGTCCCTGATCGAGGTACCCGACGGCCGTACCGACGCCGTGGCGATCCCGCTGCTGCGCAAGGACCGGCCCGAGCACGAGGCGATCGTCACCGCCATGGCCACGGCGTCCGTCCACGGTGTCGAGGTCGACTGGAAGGCGCTGGTGCCCCAAGGACATCGGGTGGCCCTGCCCACGTACGCGTTCCAGCGGCAG
>KL569194.1:72985-75473 GCA_000715635.1 Streptomyces violaceus
TTCGAGAGCCGAACGAGCCCCGCCGCCGAAACGTCCACGGGGGGCGACCCGGCGGAGGCCCGCTTCTGGGCGGCCGTCGAGCAGGGCGACCTCGCCGAACTTGCCCGCACCCTCGAACTCCCCCCGGACACCGACAGCCCCGGAACCGGCCATCGAGACGCCGAACAGCTCCTCCCGGCCCTGGCCTCCTGGCGGCGAAAGCTCCGGGACCGCTCCGTCCTGGACTCCTGGCGCTACCGCGTCGTCTGGAAGCCGATGCCCCGGCCCCCCGCCCCCGCCCGGCTCTCCGGCACCTGGCTGGTCGTCACCTCGCGGCGGAACACCGGCCACCCCTGGATCCAGGCCGCTCTCGACGCCCTCACCCACCGCGGCGCGGACGTGGCGCACATACCCGTGGATCCCGCGGGCGACGACCGGGCAGCACTCACCGAACTGCTCAGCCGGGCCACCCCGGACGGCCGGACCTGCGGCGGAGTACTGTCCCTGCTCGCACTGGACGAGTCCCCGCACCCTGAACACCCCGACCTCGCCGCCGGAATCACCGCCACCCTGAGCATCGCCCAGGCACTCGGAGACGCGGGCATCGACGCCCCCCTGTGGTGCGTGACCCGAGGCGCCGTCTCCGTTGCGGAAAACGATCCCGTACGGCGTCCCGAACAGGCGCAGATCTGGGGCATGGGCCGGGTGATCGGCCTGGAACACCCCCAGCGCTATGGCGGCCTCGTCGACCTCCCCGACAACCCCGACGAGCGGTCACTGGAACACCTGTGCACCGCACTCACCGGTCACCAGGCGGAGGACCAGCTGGCCGTCCGCACCTCCGGCATCCTCGTACGCCGCCTCGTCAGGGCCCCCCTCGGCGGCACGCCCGCGCCACGCACCTGGAAACCTCGCGGCACCGTCCTGGTCGTCGGGGGAACCGGAGCCCTCGGCGGCCACCTCGCACACCGGCTCGCCGACAACGGCGCCGAACACATCGTCCTCACCGGCCGACGCGGCGAGGCCGCGCCGGGCGCCGCCGAACTGCGGGCCGAACTCCAGGCACAGGGCGTCCGTGTGACGATCGCCGCCTGCGACGTGGCGGACCGCGAAGCGCTCACCGCCCTGGTCCAGAACCTGCGGGCCGAGGGGCCGCCCATCCGGGCCGTCATCCACGCGGCCATGGCCCCGGCCGTCGGCCTGCTCGCGGACACCACGGTGGACCGCTACGCCTCCGCAGTCCGCGCCAAGGTCGCGGGCGGACACCACCTCCACGAGCTGTTCCACACCGACGAGTTGGACGCCTTCGTCCTGTTCTCCTCTGTCGCCGGCACCTGGGGCAGCGGCAACGAAGGCGCCTACGCGGCGGCCAACGCCTACCTCGACGCACTGGCCGAGCAGCGCCGGGCCTCCGGACTGTCGGCCACGTCGGTGGCGTGGGGCATCTGGGACGCCTTCAACGACCGGGACGACGACACGACCACGCGCGAGCTGCTTACCGAGCGGTCTCTACGCCAGGGGCTGCCCCGCCTCGACCCCTGCCTGGCCTTCCAGGCCCTGCGGCAGGCCCTCGACCACGACGAGACATCCGTCGTCATCAGCGCTGTCGACTGGGAGCGATTCGCCACGCTGTTCACCATGGCGCGCCCACGTCCGCTGCTGGACGAGGTGCCCGAGGCCCGCCCGGCCCCCGCGGCGACCGCTGTCCGGCCCGGGGCGCGGAGCGACGGCGAACCGGAGCCGGAACTCGCACGCCGCCTCACCGGAGTACACGAGGCGGGGCAGGAGCGCGTCGTCCTCGACCTGGTGCGCGCCCACGTGGCATCCGTCCTCGGACATCACACTCCGGAGGAGGTAGAGGCCGACCTGGCGTTCCGGGACCTTGGTTTCGACTCCCTCACGGCCGTGGAACTGCGCACCCGGCTCGCCGAGGCGACAGGGCTGGCGCTGCCCGCCTCCCTGATCTTCGACCACCCCACCCCTGCTGCCCTGGCCCGGCACCTGCTGACCGCAGCCACCGGCGAGGTACGGCAGGCGGCCCGGACACCCGGACGAGCCCACACCCCCGCACCGGTGACACCGGCAGACGACGACCCCGTTGCGATCGTCGGAATGGCCTGCCGCCTCCCCGGTGGTATCCAGTCTCCGGAGGAACTGTGGCGCCTCATCGCGGCCGGTGACGACATCGTCGGCGGGCTTCCCACCGACCGTGGCTGGGACCTCGAACGGCTCTACGACACCTTCGGCATGACGTCCGTACGGAATGGCGCTTTCCTCCTGAACGCCGGTGACTTCGACGCGGACTTCTTCGGGATCTCGCCGCGTGAGGCGCTTGCGATGGACCCGCAGCAACGGCTGCTGCTGGAAACCTCCTGGGAAGCCCTCGAGCGAGCGGGCATCGACCCGGCGAGCCTGCGCGGTCAGGCGGTCGGCGTCTACGTCGGCGCCGGCGCGGACGGATACGCCACCGCCGAGAACCGCGTACCGGAAGGCGTCGAAGGCTACGCCG
>KL569194.1:75705-75948 GCA_000715635.1 Streptomyces violaceus
GTGGACACGGCGTGTTCGTCGTCGCTGGTGGCGCTGCACCTCGCCGGCCAGGCACTGCGCGCAGGCGAATGCTCCCTGGTCCTCGCCGGCGGCGTGTCGATGCTGGCCAGCCCGAAGGGTCTCATCGAGTTCAGCCGCATGGGAGCACTGTCCCTTGACGGCCGCTCAAAGGCGTTCTCGGCGGGGGCCGACGGCATGGGCTGGGGCGAGGGTGTGGGTGTGCTGGTGCTGGAGCGGTTGTCG
>KL569194.1:76240-76647 GCA_000715635.1 Streptomyces violaceus
TGCTGGAGCGGTTGTCGGATGCCCGGCGGAACGGGCATGAGGTGCTGGCGGTGGTGCGTGGCAGTGCGGTGAATCAGGACGGGGCGCAGCAACGGGCTTACGGCGCCGAATGGGCCGTCGCAGCAGCGGGTGATCCGGGCGGCGTTGGAGAGTGCGCGGCTGGGGGCCGCGGATGTGGATGCCGTAGAGGCGCATGGCACGGGGACCGCGTTGGGGGATCCGATCGAGGCCCAGGCGCTGCTGGCGACGTATGGGCAGGACCGGCCGGTGGATCGGCCGTTGTGGCTGGGGTCGGTGAAGTCGAATATTGCGCATACGCAGGCGGCGGCGGGTGTCGCGGGTGTGATGAAGATGGTGATGGCGCTGCGGCAGGGGGTGTTGCCGCGGACGTTGCATGTGGGGGAGGC
>KL569194.1:76918-77186 GCA_000715635.1 Streptomyces violaceus
GGAGGCGTCGCCGCATGTGGACTGGTCGGCGGGTGCGGTGGAGTTGCTGACCGAGGCCCGGGAGTGGCCGCGGGTGGGGACCGGCCGCGCAGGGCGGGGGTGTCGTCGTTCGGGATCAGTGGGACGAATGCGCATGTGATCGTGGAGGAGGCCCCGGCGGGTGAGGTTGTGGCCCGGGAGCGCCTGTTCCGGGTGTGGTGGTGCCGTGGGTGATATCGGGGCGTAGTGCTGGGGCTTTGGCGGCGCAGGCGGGGCGGCTGGCGGAGTT
>KL569194.1:77411-77618 GCA_000715635.1 Streptomyces violaceus
CCTGTTCCGGGTGTGGTGGTGCCGTGGGTGGTGTCGGGGCGTAGTGGTGAGGCTTTGGCGGCGCAGGCGGGGCGGCTGGCGGAGTTCGTCCAGGCCCGGCCGGAGTTGGATGTGGTGGATGTGGGGTGGTCGCTGGCGTCGGCGCGGTCGGTGCTGGAGCACCGGGCGGTGGTGCTCGGTGCGGGGGGGACCGGGATGAACTGCTGG
>KL569194.1:77877-78898 GCA_000715635.1 Streptomyces violaceus
GCCGTCGGTGGCGGCGGGTGGGGTGCGCACGGGGTTGTTGTTGTCGGGGCAGGGTGCGCAGCGGGTGGGGATGGGGGCGGAGCTTGCCGGGGCTGTATCCGGTGTTCGCCGACGCCTTGAGGGAGGCGTGCCGGGCGGTGGGTCTGGACGCCGATGTCTTCGCCGATGCTGTCCGGTTGGAGCAGACCCGGTTCACGCAGGGTGCGTTGTTCGCGGTGGAGGTGGCGTTGTTCCGGCTGCTGGACAGCTGGGGTGTGGGTGTGGATTACGTGATGGGTCATTCGGTGGGGGAGCTGGCGGCGGCGCATGTGGCGGGGGTGATGTCGCTGGAGGATGCGGGTCGTCTGGTGGCTGCGCGGGGCCGGTTGATGCAGGCGTTGCCGCCGGGTGGGGTGATGGTGGCGGTGCAGGCCGGTGAGGCCGAAGCCGTGCAAGCTCTTCGGGAGTGCGGGGGGCGGGTGGATGTGGCGGCGGTCAACGGGCCGCGGTCGGTGGTGTTCTCCGGCGAGGCACAGGCGGTGGAGCAGGTGGTGGCCTGCTTCCCGGGGCGGCGCAGCCGCCGCCTGCAGGTGAGTCACGCGTTCCACTCGCCGTTGATGGAGCCGATGCTGGCGCAGTTCGAGGAGGTGGCCCGCCAGGTCAGTTACCGTGCGCCGCGGATCCCGGTGGTCTCCAACGTCACCGGTCGGATCGCAGGACCGGGGGAGTTGGAGTCGGCGGAGTACTGGGTGCGGCATGTCCGCGGGGCGGTGCGGTTCGCCGACGGTATCCGCACTCTGGCCGGTGAGGGCGTGAACGTATTCCTGGAAGTGGGGCCGGGCGGGGTGCTGACCGCGATGGCCGAGGAAACCCTCGAAGAGCACGNGTGGAGCAGGTGGTGGCCTGCTTCCCGGGGCGGCGCAGTCGCCGCCTGCAGGTGAGTCATGCGTTTCATTCGCCGTTGATGGAGCCGGTGCTGGCGCAGTTCGAGGAGGTGGCCCGCCAGGTCAGTTACCGTGCGCCGCGGATCCCGGTGGTCTCC
>KL569195.1:0-4570 GCA_000715635.1 Streptomyces violaceus
AAGCCGGAGGCCGAGGCGAAGCCGGAGGCCGAGGCAAAGTCCGAGGCCCAGGGCGCGACCGCTACCGAGGCCGAGCCCGAGACCGACGCTGACACCCAGGTCGCCGTCGAGCCCGAGCCTGCCACGGCACAGCCGGAAGCGGAGCCGAAGGCGGAAGCGACCGCGCAGCCGGAGGCTGAGGCACCCGCACCCGCACCCGCCGACGGCGAATCCGCCCCACAGGGGCCACCCGCACCCGACAACGATGACCGCACGGGTGGTGCGGGTGGGAACGACTCGGCCGAAGGCGAAGCCGAGGCCGAGGCCGAGGCCGAGCCCGAGCCCGGTTCCGAAGGCCCCGCCCTCCCCCTCACCCGCGTAAAGTCCCGCGCCCCCGGCCTCACCACCGCCTACAAGGCCGCCACCACCACCCTCAAGACCCACAACCTCACCGGCACCCGAGCCAAGGTCTACCTCGTCCTCGACCGCTCCGCCTCCATGCGCCCGTACTACAAGGACGGCTCCGCCCAGGCCCTCGCCGAACAGACCCTCGCCCTCGCCGCCCACCTCGACCCCGAGGCCACGGTCCAGGTCGTCTTCTTCTCCACCGAACTCGACGGAACCGGCGAGATCACCCTCACCGACCACGAGAACAAGATCGACACCCTGCACGCGAGCCTCGGCCGCATGGGCCGCACCAGCTACCACGCGGCAGTCGAAGCCGTCCTCGCCCACCACAGCAAGGAAGCGGCAACCGACACCCCGGCCCTGGTGATCTTCCAGACGGACGGCGCCCCCGACGCCAAGACCCCCGCCACCCAGTCCCTCACCGACGCGGCCAAGTCCCACCCCACCGTCTTCTTCTCCTTCGTCGCCTTCGGCGACCCGCAGAACAAGGCCTTCGACTACCTCCGCAAGCTCAAGACCCCCAACACGTCCCACTTCCTCGCCGGCGAAACCCCCCGCGAGCTCACGGACGGCGAGCTCTACGAGGGCGTACTGGCGAACTGGCGCCCGTAGGCCCGCACAGCTCCACCCCACTCCCACCAGACGCCGCCCGCTTCCCACCCCGTAAATGGGGAGGCGGGCGGCGTACCCATGTCAGCTACGATTTCAAGGTTCCGTAGACGACCGAGACCACGAGATCGTCACCCCACGTAGCGACTTGGGAGCAGCCCGCGATGGCTCGACACCTCATCACCAGCGCCCTTCCGTACATCAACGGGATCAAGCACCTGGGCAACATGGTGGGGTCCATGCTCCCGGCAGACGTCTACTCGCGGTATCTGCGCCAGCGCGGCCACGAGGTCCTGTACATCTGCGCGACGGACGAGCACGGCACCCCGGCCGAACTCGCCGCCAAGGAGCAGGGCATCCCCGTGGACGAGTTCTGCGCCCAGGCCCACGAGCAGCAGAAGGCGATCTACGACGGCTTCAACCTGGCCTTCGACTACTTCGGCCGCAGCTCCTCCCCGCAGAACCACGAGATCACGCAGGAGATCGCCCGCGAGCTGAAGGCGAACGGCTTCATCGAAGAGCGCTCGATCCGCCAGGTCTACTCGAACGCGGACGGCCGTTTCCTCCCCGACCGCTACATCATCGGCACCTGCCCACACTGCGGCTACGACAAGGCCCGAGGCGACCAGTGCGAGAACTGCACCCGCGTCCTGGACCCGACGGACCTGATCGACGCCCGCTCGGCGATCAGCGGCAGCAGCGACCTGGAGGTCCGCGAGACCAAGCACCTCTTCCTCCTCCAGTCGGTGCTGGCCGGCGAGGTCGAGGCGTGGGTAGACGAGCGGGCCGACAACTGGCCGGTACTGGCCTCGTCCATCGCCCGCAAGTGGCTCACCGAGGGCCTGCACGACCGCGCGATCACGCGTGACCTGGACTGGGGCGTCCCGGTCCCGGCCGACACCTGGCCCGACCTGGCGGCCGAGGGCAAGGTCTTCTACGTCTGGTTCGACGCCCCGATCGAGTACATCGGCTCCACGAAGGAGTGGGCGGACCAGGACCCGGAGAACCGTGACTGGCGCTCCTGGTGGTGGGAGTCGGACGCGGACGTCCACTACACGCAGTTCATGGGCAAGGACAACGTCCCCTTCCACAGCGTGATGTTCCCCGCGACCCTGCTGGGCACCCGCTCCCCGTGGAAGAAGGTCGACGTCATCAAGGCCTTCAACTGGCTGAACTACTACGGCGGCAAGTTCTCGACGTCGCAGCGCCGAGGCGTCTTCACCCACGACGCCCTCGAAATCCTGCCCGCCGACTACTGGCGCTACTTCATGATGGCGAACGCCCCCGAGTCGGACGACTCGTCCTTCACCTGGGAGCACTTCACGGCCACGGTCAACAAGGACCTCGCCGACACCCTCGGCAACTTCGTCAACCGCGTCCTGTCCTTCTCCCGCAAGCGCTTCGGCGACGAGGTCCCCGCGGGCGCCGAGCCGGGCGAGGCAGAGGCGAAGCTGGGCGAGGAAGTCGCACGCCTGCTCGCGGAGTACGAGGCCCAGATGGAGGCCATCCAGTTCCGCAAGGCCGCGGCCGCGCTGCGCGCCCTGTGGTCGGCGGGCAACTCCTACCTGGAGGAGAAGGCTCCCTGGCTGGAGATCAAGACCAACCCGGAGGGCGCCGCTCTCACCCTCCGTACGGCGATGAACCTGATCCACCTCTACTCCGTGGTCTCCGAGCCGTTCATCCCGACGTCGGCGAAGACGATGCGCGAGGCGTTCTCCCTGGAGAACGACACCGCGACCTGGGTCAGCAGGGACGAGGCTAAGTCCCTGGCCTCGGTCCCCGCCGGCACACCGTTCACCATCCCGCCGGTCCTGTTCGCCAAGCTCACGGACGAGGACCTGGAGTCGTACAAGAGCCGCTTCGGCGGCGAGAGCGAGTAGGCCAAGGCGTAACGGCCGTAACACGCTCGCTACAGCACGGGGCCCGGGAGAACACGAACCTTCTCCCGGGCCCCGCGCTTTGCGAAGATCGCACGAGGACGGCCGCCCGGCCGCCGCCACTCACCACGGGGGTTTCCATGGCACTCTTCGGCAACGCGCACACCGTAGACCCGGCATCGGCCCAGCAGGACTACGCCCGCCTCCTCGGCCACGGCGAGCAGGTCCACGCCGCGTTCCTGCTTATCCGCGACACCATCCTGTTCACCGACCGCCGCCTGATCCTGGTCGACAAGCAGGGCATCACCGGCAAGAAGACCGAGTACCACTCGGTCCCCTACCGCAGCATCACCCACTTCGCCGTGGAGACGGCCGGCACCTTCGACCTCGACGCAGAACTCAAGATCTGGATCTCCGGCTCCCAGCTCCCGATCCAGAAGACCTTCACCAAAGGCGTCGACATCTACGAGGTCCAGGCGATCCTGACCCAGTTCGTGGCGAGGTAGAGGCGTCAGCTCTCCACGGCGTACGGCACGAAGTCCGCCCATGCGCCGGGCGTGAGCACCAGGCGGGGACCCTCGACGTTCTTGGAGTCGCGGACGTGCACTGTGCCGGGTGTGAGAGCAAGCTCGACGCAGGAGTTGCCGTCGTTGCCGCCGCTGTAGCTGCTCTTGAACCACGCCAGCCCGGAGGCGTCCCCGGCAGTGGTCTTGCGGATCATGTCTCTCCCAGCAGTTGCTCGACGAAGGCCAGCGACTCCCGTGGTGAGAAGTAAGCGCGCGCGGCCACGCTCGGTCACGTGAACAGCGAAAAGTCCACCCAACTTCTCTCGCCCGCCCACCACTTCAGCGTGCTCCTGTCACCCACACCCCGCGGCGCCCACCTCGCCCGACTCCTCGCCACCGACTGGATGCGCGACCGGGACCTGCCCCACCGCGGCGCCGAGGCCGCCGAACACCTCGTCGCCGAACTCGCCGCGAACGCGGCCACCCACGACCGGCTCCCCGGACGCGATTTCCGCCTCGTGCTACTGGACGGCGGCGCGACCCTCCGCATCGAAGTCACGGACGCCCGCGGTGACGACCTCCCGCGCCGCCGTGCGCCCGCCCCCGACGCCGAGTCCGGACGCGGCCTGCTCCTCGTCGAGGCCCTCGCCGACCGCTGGGGCGTGCAGCCGGGACCGGTCCCCCGCAAGACCGTATGGGCGGAACTCGATCTACCGTCAGTCTGACCAGCGGAAACGGCACAGGCACCGGAACCCGACCGCGTGTGTTCCGGTGCCGTCGGCCGTCTTTTCCAAGGACCACCGGAGAGAAAGAAACCGCACCAAGCCCCACCCCTCCCGCCCACGGCGCACGCTCACTCGCCCGAGTGAACATCACCAACTGAGCTGGATTCGTGACGGGTTGCCTGCCCTACGCTCAGCGCAGCACGGCACAACAACCCCAGACATGCAACGGCCCTCGCAGGGACTGGCATCCCATTGCGAGGGCCTGACCACAAGGAAGACGACACCTTCCCGATGGACACCCAAAACACTAGCGTGCGCCCGCACGCCCAGTCCCGTATCGGCGGGAAAAACCACCCCTCCCGGCACGCCCGGGCGAAGGAGCACCCCGGCGGCGTCACCCACGACAACACCCGCCACACCACCCGCTTCACGGTGATCGGCAACCACCTCACCCAGCACCCGGACC
>KL569195.1:4747-9757 GCA_000715635.1 Streptomyces violaceus
CCCGGACCTGTCGCTGCTGGCGATCGGACTGGCCTGCCACATCCAGTCCCTTCCCACCGGCGCCCCCATCGGCATCAAGACCCTCGCCGCCCGCTTCCCCGAGGGCACGACCCGGATCGCCGCCGCCCTGCGCGAGCTAGAGGCCCACGGCTACCTGAGCCGCACCCGCGAACGCACCCCGACCGGCCGGATCGTCACCCGCACGGTCTCCTGCAACCAGCCCGGCCGACGCGATGCCACGTCCGAAACGAGCGAGGCACCCAAGCCCCCGGCCCGCCGCGCGGCCACCGCCCCGCAGCAGAAACCGCAACGCCGCCGCGCCCTCCCCGCCGTACCGAAGCCCTCGTACAGCTCCCCCACCCTCCTCCACACAGCCACCGATGTCCTCGCCGGCCTCCGCCGCACGGACCCCCGCCTCCTCCTCTCCGCCACCGACGCCGAACACCTCGCCCCCGGCGTCGCCGCCTGGCTGGAGCGGGACCTGACCCCCACCGCCGTACGCCACGCCCTGACCAGCGACCTGCCTGACGAGCCCCTGCACCGCCCGGCAGCCCTCCTTGCCCACCGTCTGACCGCCCAGCTGCCGCCACCACCCCCGTTCCACGCCCCGGCGCCCACAAGCACACCCGTAGCCACCCGCCATCCGCTCAGAAACTGCGACGGCTGCGACCGCGGCTTCCGCTCCCCGGAGCCCGGCCGCTGCCGCGACTGCGAAGCCGCTCAGGAACACGTGCCCCCTCCCGCTGAGGCGCGGCCGGTCGGCCAACATGGATGAATCCCCCTTTCACCTGACAGGACCTCCCTTGCTGCCCTCGTCCGCCGCGAACGGTTTCCTTCCTCAAGGCCGGTACTCCGTCTCCTTCGACGAGGCGGCGGAGATGCTGGTCAACGCCCCGGAGTTCGAGGAATCCTCGACACGCACACAGCTGTGGGACGGCCTCCATGACTATCTCGACCCCTTCCTGACCCTGGAGGACGAATACGCGGCTGCCCTCGACGGCCTCACCCTCATCCACAGGCTGTGGCTCGGTGGCAGCTTCGTCAGCACCAAGCTCGACCCCGGCAACATCGATGCCACGCTTCTGGTCGACACGCGGGCCGAGCGCGTCGTGCGCGGAAGACCCGGGTCGAAATGGCTGACCACCGCCTTCCAGAGTCGGGCCAGGTTGAAGGAGAAGTTCGGCGTCTCGCCGCTTCGCATCGGGTACCGGCCCGTTGCCCATATCTTCGAGCAGGAGCGCTTCACGCTCGACGAACGGACATACTTCACACAACGGGGTGTGTGGGACGACTGGTGGCAGCGTTGCAGACTGCCCGACCGGAAGGACCGCTCACCGTCCGAAGAGAGTGCCACCCCGGCACGCGGTTATCTGGAGGTGCGACTGTGACCGGCGACAGCTGGCGTGAGCGCAGGCGCGCGCTCCTGGACGACGACCCTGCCGAGGCCGAGCGCGCCGCACGTCTCCTCGAAGCGTTGGGCACAGAGAACCGGGACGACGAGGAGATCGAGGCAGAACACCGGGCCGGTCGGCTGGCCGCGGCACGCGAGTACGCCCCGGACGCCCGGCTCGAAGAGGAACTTCAGCTGCGGCTGACCGGTCCGGACACCGACGGCGGCGCCCTCCGCTTCCAGTGGGGCGACGCCCTGCTCGAACCCGTGGAGCACATGGTCTCCGTCGCCGCGGGCACCCCGGTACGACTGGAACTCACCGGGATCTCCGCAGGCAGCACCGTCGTGCACGCCCGACCCGTCGTCGCTCCCACCGAGTCCGGCGACCTCGACACCCTGGACGCTCCCGCCGCATCCGCCGCTTCCACAGGCCTCGGCACCCTCACCACGCTGCTCGACGCTCTGGAGTCTGAGCACGACATCCGCGAATGGGCAAGGCTGTTCGACGCGGTGGAGGCGCTATCCCGGGCACTGAGCCGGTACGAACTGAACCTGGGCGTGACCTGGTACGACGCAGACGGCCACATGCGCCGCGCCCGGCTGACAGAGCGGGGCAGGCACTACGTGAAACGGCTCCGGGAGACCAGGGACCGTGATCAGGAGATCACCATCTCCGGACGCATCACGGAATTGCGCGAGAGCGGCCTGGTGAAGGTGAAGACGGGCACAGCCAAGAACGCGCCCGCGTACGACGTCCGCTTCGAGGAGCCTGGGGAACTGCTGCGCATGCGCCCCGGCCTCGGAGACAACGTCCACTTCAGGGTCCGTTTCCGGCAGCAGCTGGACTCCATGGGCATCGCACGGTCCACGGAATACACGTACCTCGGGCCTGCCGCGGAACAGACGTCCCTTCCGCTCGAACCGTAGGCCTGTCCGCTCTTCCGGACCGTCGCCGACGGCGGTCCGGGATACCTGGAGAGAGCTGGAGAAAATGGTCGGCACTTACTTCCCGGGCAGGGGAACCCTCTTCGAGGAGACGTACCTGGAGGGCAAGGCTGAGGGCAAGGCACAAGGCAGGGCAGAAGATCGCACAGCGCTCATCCTCCGTGTGCTGGAGAAGCGTGGCATCGACATCCCCGAGGACACCCGCGACCGCATCACCTCCTGCACCGACCTCGACACCCTCACGCTCTGGTTCGACCGCTCCCTGACGGCCGGCACGGCAGAGGACCTCTTCGCCGAGGAGTGATCGCAGCCCAAGACGCCGGGGCCCGCTCCCAACCAAAGGAGCGGGCCCCGGAGGCTGTTCGGGTCAGCGCGCCTCGCCCACGGCCGGCTTCGCCGTCACCGTCGTCGCGCGGTCCCCGGAGCCGCCTTGCGGGCCCCGGTTGGTGTGCCGTACGAACGCCACCCCCAGCACCGCCAGGATCGACGCCGCCGAGAGCGTGTAGAGGCCGCCGTTCGTGCTGCCCGTCGTGTCCTTCAGGTACCCGAACAACGTCGGCGAGACGAAACCGCCCAGGTTGCCGATGGAATTGACCAGGGCCAGCCCCGGCGCGGCGATCTTCAGGTCGAGGCCCGACTGGGCCATCGGCCAGAACAGCGTGGCCGCGCACTTGCCGCCGACCGCGGCCAGTGTGAGGGCGATGAGGCCGAACCAGGGCGAGCCGAGGGTGGCGAGGAACGTGCCGATGGCGGACAGGACCAGGGCGATCGCCAGGTAGGGGCGGCGGTCCGGGGCCCGGTCGGTGAAGTGGCTCATCGTGTACATCGCGATGACGGCACAGACCCACGGGATCGCCGACAGCAGCCCGATCTGGAAGGGCGACAGTCCGCCGATCTCCTCCACCAGGCTCGGCAGCCAGAAGGTGATCGCGTACCCGGTGAGGGCCATCGCGAAGAACACCGCTGTCAGGACGGCGACCTGCGGGTGGAAGATCAGCTTCATCCGCGACACCGAGGGGGCACGGTCCCGCGCCTCCTTGTCCCGGGCCACCGCATCGCTCAGCGCGTCCTTCTCCTCCTGCGTGAGCCACTTGGCGTCCTGGATCCGGGAGACGAGGAAGAACCCGGCGATGAAGCCGACCAGGATGGAGAAGGCTCCTTCGAGGGCGAACATCCAGCGCCAGCCGGCGATGCCGCCCGCGCCGTGCAGCTCCAGCAGCGCGCCCGTGATCGGGCCGGTCACGATGTACGCCGTCGCCGAGCCGCCCAGGAAGATCGCACTGGCCCGGCCCCGGCTGGAGTCCGGCAGCCACTGGGTGAAGTAGAGGAGCACACCGGGGAAGAAGCCGGCCTCCGCGACACCGAGCAGGAAGCGCAGGGAGTAGAACATCCACACGTTGTGGATGAAGCACATCGCCACGATCACCGCACCCCAGGTGATCATGATCCGGGTCAGCCAGACCCGGGCGCCGAGCCGCTCCAGGAGCATGTTGCTCGGCACCTCGAACAGGGCGTACCCGATGAAGAACAGGCCCGCCCCGAGGCCGTAGGCGGTGGCGCTGACTCCGACGTCGGCCCGCAGTTCGTTCTGGACGAAGCCCACGTTCGTCCGGTCCATCTGGTTGACCAGCAGCATCAGGACGAGGATCGGCAGCATGCGGCGCAGGAACTTGCTCACCGCTCGTTGCTCGGCCTCAGGTATGGCGGTCGCGGCTTCTGACATCGTTGTCTCCCTTGCTGTACACATACGTGAACAGCAATCACGTACGCGTTCTCGAAGGGACCTTATGGAGGCCCGCCTTCCGGGTCAACGGATTGAGCAGAAGTACATATATGTGAATGCGGGGCGGGCATCTCGTAGACGCCCGCCCCGCGCACCCCGTCCGTCAGCTCGCGGAAGCCGACGCCGACGCGCCCGGCTGGACCGCGTCATCCGTGCCGTCGTGCGTCGCCTCGGGGTCGACGCCCAGGGTGAGGGTGGCGACGACGCCCTTGGCGATGGCGTTCTTCCGGTACTTGAGCTTCAGCAGCCCGCCCTCGGTCCCGTTGCCGGGGTAGATGGTGTCCTCGTCGAGGGTGGTGCGGGTCGTGGTGTTGGTGGAGTACGGCTCGGTCTCGGCGGAGGCCAGCACGGACTCCTCGTCGAAGAAGAGCTGGCCGGTGTGACAGGTGGCGCCGCCCTCGTAACCGGCGTCGGTCCAGGTGCCGCCCACGTGCACCTTGGTGTGGATGTGCACGCAGCGGCCCTGGTACCAGCCGGGGAAGACCGTACGGAACTCGACGAAGCCCCGCTTGTCCGTCCGCCAGGTGCCGCGCAGATAGCGCTCGTCGTCGGTGGGCTCCTGGTGGCCCCCACCGCCACCGCCCGGAGGCGGGCCGGTCGGGGTGCCGGTGGGCCTGCCGGTCGGCGTACCGGAGGGCGGCGTACCGCCCCCGCCGCCACTGCCCATGTCCTCGTAACCCGAGTACACGCCAAGCGCGTTGCAGTGCCAAATGTCGACGGCGGCGTTCGCGAGGGGCTTGCAGGTCTCGGAGTCGATCACCTTGAGGCGCAGGGTGAGCGGGATGCCCTCCTGGTCCTCGGTGACGTCCCGGCGGAGCTTGTCCGCGTCGATGTAGTAGGGGCCCTCGGTGGTCTCGGAGGTCAGCTTGTAGCAGACCTCGCCGGAGCCGGC
>KL569195.1:10003-10234 GCA_000715635.1 Streptomyces violaceus
GCTCCTCCCCGGCGAACGCGCCCGCCGCGAACGTACCGCCGACGCCCGCCGCCACCACCGCACCAGCGCCCGCTGCGACGACCTTACGGCGTGTCAGATCCCGTTTGTGTTTCGGCCCTTGGGCCGTTTCCTGTCCCGTCATGGGAAGGGAAGCTAGGGAGCGCGCCTGTCAGGAGCCTGGGTAAGAGCTGGGTGAGAGCCCTGCGTACGAACTGTCTCTTATACACATCT
>KL569195.1:10486-13353 GCA_000715635.1 Streptomyces violaceus
TGTGTATAAGAGACAGGTGCAGTTCCTTCAGCCGCGTCTCCTCCAGCTCCGTCGGCGCGCCCATCATCAGGTCCTGGGCGTTGCCGTTGAGCGGGAAGGAGATGGTCTCGCGGATGTTGGGCTCGTCGGCGAGCAGCATGACGATGCGGTCGACGCCCGGGGCGATGCCGCCGTGCGGCGGGGCGCCGAAACGGAAGGCGCGCAGCATGCCGGCGAACTTCTCCTCGACGGTCTCGCGGTCGTACCCGGCGATCTCGAAGGCCTTGAGCATGATCTCCGGCTCGTGGTTACGGATCGCGCCGGAGGACAGCTCGACGCCGTTGCAGACGATGTCGTACTGCCAGCCCAGGATGTCCAGCGGGTCCTGGGTCTCCAGGGCCTCCAGGCCGCCCTGCGGCATGGAGAAGGGGTTGTGCGAGAAGTCGATCGCGCCGGTCTCCTCGTCCTTCTCGTACATCGGGAAGTCGACGATCCAGCAGAAGCGGAAGACGTTCTCCTCGAAGTGCCCGGCACGCTTGGCGGCCTCGACCCGCACCGCGCCCATGATCTTGGAGACCTCGTCGAACTCGCCCGCGCCGAAGAAGACCGCGTGACCGGCCGACAGCGACAGGCGCTTGGTCAGCTCGGCGACGTTCTCCTCGGTGAGGAACTTCGCGATCGGGCCGGTCAGCGAGCCGTCCTCGGCGACGCGGACCCAGGCCAGGCCCTTGGCGCCCTGCGAGACGGCGTAGTCACCGAGCTGGTCGAAGAACTTGCGGGGCTGCGCCGAGACGTCCGGCACCGCCAGGGCACGCACGTGCTTGCCGGCGAACGCCTTGAACTCCGAGCCCTCGAAGACGTCGGTGATGTCGACGAGTTCGAGCTGGGCGCGCAGGTCGGGCTTGTCGGAGCCGTACTTCAGCATCGCCTCGCGGAACGGGATCCGCGGGAACGGCGAGGTGACGTGGCGTCCGCCGCCGAACTCCTCGAACAGCTCGGTCATCAGCTTCTCGACCGGCTGGAAGACGTCCTCCTGCTCGACGAAGCTCATCTCGACGTCGAGCTGGTAGAACTCGCCGGGCGAGCGGTCCGCGCGGGCGTCCTCGTCGCGGAAGCAGGGCGCGATCTGGAAGTAGCGGTCGAAGCCGGAGATCATCAGCAGCTGCTTGAACTGCTGGGGCGCCTGGGGAAGGGCGTAGAACTTGCCCGGGTGCAGGCGGGACGGGACGACGAAGTCGCGGGCGCCCTCGGGGGAGGTCGCGGACAGGATCGGCGTCGCCATCTCGTTGAAGCCCAGCGCCGTCATCTTGTGCCGGATCGCCGAGATGACCGCCGTGCGCAGCATGATGTTGCGGTGCATGCGCTCGCGGCGCAGGTCCAGGAAGCGGTACTCCAGGCGCCGCTCCTCGTTGACCCCGTCCTCGGCGTTGATGGTGAAGGGCAGCGGGGCGGCCGCGCCGAGCAGCTCGACGTCGCCGACCTCGACCTCGACCTCACCGGTCGGCAGCTCGGGGTTGATGTTCTCGGCGCCGCGGGAGACGACCTTGCCGTCGATGCGGACGGTCGACTCCTTGGAGAGCTTGTCGAGAGCCTCGTAGGAGGGGGTGCCGGGACGGGCGACGAGCTGCGTGATGCCGTAGTGATCGCGCAGATCGATGAAGAGGATGCCGCCCAGGTCGCGCCGATTGTGCAGCCAGCCACTCAGCCGGACGTCGGTGCCGACGTCAGAGGAGCGGAGCTCGCCGCAGGTGTGGGACCTGTACCGATGCATCGTCGTTCATCCAGTCTTCGCTGATCGGGGTCTGTGTTTCACGTGAAACTGGTCCCCAGCGTACCGGGCAGGGCAAGATCGGCTCTCCACAGTTAACGATCGAGCACACTTCGGTCTTCGGTGGCAGTCTTCGATCTCCTCTTCTTAAAGTAGGGCAATGCGCACTGGCGAGCCCCTGCCCGCCGTGGGGGAGGCCCTCGCCGCCCTCGCGACCGGCCTCTGGCACTGGGACACCGCTACCGGGCTGGTCACGGTCGACGCCGAGGCGGCACGGCTGCTCGGGCTGCCCGCCGAGCAGGTCAGCCTCACGGAGGCTCAGGCCCGGGCCCGGCTGCACCCGGTCGACTGGAACGAGATCACCGGCGTGATCCAGCTCGCCGTGGCCGAGGGCACCCTCGCCGAGGTGCGGGTCCGGATCATGGACGAGCAGGGCCGGATCGTGCGGGTCGTCCGCAGCCGCTCCAAGCCGTCCTTCGACCGGGCCCGCAAGGCGTACCGGCTGATCGGCACCCTCCAGGAGGTCACGGAGCCGACGCCGGGCACCCCGGCCGGGCGCAGCGCGGTCACCGGTGACTGGCGGCGCTCGCGGGAGGCGTTCCTGCTGGACGCGGGCCGGGCGCTGGCCGAGGCGCGCTCCACGCAGGAGGTGCTGCGGGTCACGGCCAATCTGTCGATGCCGGGGTTCTCGCCGGACGGGCTCGCGGTGTTCGGCGTGGCGGGCGACCGGCTGACGGTCATCGGCCACCACGGGCAACAGCAGGGCGACGAGAGCCCGTTCTCGGAGATGCCGCTGGACACGGACTACCCGGCCGCCGAGGCGGCGCGCACCGGCCGGGCCGTGTATCTGTCCTCCGCCGAGCAGTACAAGGCCCGCTATCCGCTGACCTGGCCGCTCGCCGAGCGCTTCGGCCGCCGGTCCTGGGCGTTCCTGCCGCTGACCGTGGCCGGCCGCACGATGGGCGCGTGGATGGCGGCCTTCACCTACCCGGTCGCGTTCACGCCGGACGAGCGGTCCGTGCTGGCGACGGTGGCGCGGATGCTGGCACAGGCCCTGGCCCGGGCCGGAGTGGCCGAGAGCGAGCGGGCACTGACCGACGGCCTCCAGCGCACGATGCTG
>KL569195.1:13568-15936 GCA_000715635.1 Streptomyces violaceus
ACGATGCTGCCGAGACTCGGCTCGCAGCGCATCCCGGGCATGAGCGTCGCCGCCCGCTACGTCCCCACCGGCGGCGGACTCCAGGTCGGCGGCGACTGGTACGACGTGATCCCGCTGCCGAACGGACGGTTCGCACTGGCCATCGGCGACGTCCAGGGGCATGACGTGCATGCGGCGGGCCTGATGGGCCAGCTGCGGATCGCCCTGCGGGCCTACGCCTCGGAGGGCCACCGGCCGGACGCGGTGCTGTCCCGCGCCTCCCGCTTCCTGCATGGCATCAGCGACGAGGACGCGTCCGACCCGCGCTTCGCGACCTGCGTGTACGTCGAGGTCGACCCGGCGACGGGGGTGCTGGACATCGCCCGTGCCGGACACCCGGACCCGGCGTTCCGGATGGCCGACGGCACGGTGCTGACGCGGCCGACATCGGGCGGCCTGCCGCTGGGCATCGACCCGGACGCCGACTACCCCACGACCCGGCTCGCCCTGGAACCCGGCGAGACCATGCTGATCTGCACGGACGGCCTGATCGAGACCGGCGGCCATGACCTGGACACCGGCTGGCGGCGGCTGCGCGTGATCCTGGAGGAGCACAAGGGCGATCTGGAGGAACTCGCCGACACCCTGGTGCAGGCCGTGCACGGGCCGTCCTCGCACCACACCACCGGCCCGCTGGCCGACCGCCGCGAGGACGACATCGCCATGCTGCTGCTCAGCCGGGAGGGCGAGGGCTGCGGGTACGGCGACACCATGACCGCGGTGCGCCCGGTGCGGCGCACGGTGCTGACGGTCGCACAGGCCGAGCCCGAGCGGGTCGCCTCGGCCCGGCAGCAGCTGCGCGAACTGCTCCACGACTGGGCCTCCCCGGACCAGGTCGACTCGGCGGTGCTGCTGCTGTCCGAGCTGCTGACGAACGTCCTCGTGCACACCGACTCCGACGCGCTGCTCGTCGCCGAGATCACCGGCGCGGTGGGTGAGCGGCGGCTGCGGATCGAGGTCACGGACGGCGGTGACGACCTGCCGCACAAGCGCAGACCAGGGGAGCTGGCGTCCTCCGGCCGCGGCCTGGTGCTGATCGAACTGCTCGCGCACGCATGGGGCGTGGACCCGCGGGGCGAGAGCAAGAGCATCTGGTTCGAGCTCTACGAGTCCGTGGACGGCTCGGGCGACGGCTCCTGGTCGCCGTAGCGGGTGCGGAGCTCCTGGAGGACGCCGAAGGCGGCCGCGGTGAGCGGCACGGCGAGCAGCATGCCGAGCACCCCCGCGACGGACGCGCCGGCCGTGATCGCCACCATCACCACCGCCGGGTGCATCTGCACGGTCCGGCTCTGGATCATCGGCTGGAGCACGTGCCCCTCGAGCACCTGCACCGCGAGCACCACTCCCAGCACCCACAGCGCGATGACGAACCCCCGGTCGGCGAGCGCGACCAGCACGGCCACGGCTCCCGAGATGAAGGCGCCGAGGTAGGGGATGTAGGCCCCGACGAAGACCAGCGCGCCCAGTCCCGCCGCGCCCGGCACGTCCAGGACGAGCAGCCCTACGGTGATGCAGAGCGCGTCGATGAGCGCGATGAAGGTGGTGCCGCGCATGAATCCCTCGACGGCGTGGAAGGCCCGCCGCGCCATGGCCTCCAGGGTGTCGGCCGATCCCCGGGGGGCGAGGGCCCGCAGGGTTGTGGTGGCCTTGTCGGAGTCACGCAGGAAGAAGAAGACGAGCAGCAGCGCGAGCACGGCGATGGCGATGGTCTCGCCGACCACGCTGACCCCGCTGATCACGCCGGACGCTGCCGAGCCGCCGAACTTGCCCAGGAGTTCCCGGGCGTTGGAGGCCAGGTCTTCCAGCGAGGTCCCGGCCGCCCCGAAGTGCTCGGAGATGCCCCGGGCTGCCTGCCTGAGCGAGGCGACGATCTCGTCACCCGTGTCGATGAGCGCGGCGACCACGATGTACACGGCCCCGCCCACCACGGCGACCACGGCGACACAGGTGAGTCCGGCCGCCACCGACCGGTGCACCCCGGCCTTCACGAGCCGCCGGTGCAGGGGGCCGAGCAGCGCCGTCCCGAGCAGGGCGAGCAGCACGGGCACGACGGCGGTCCGGAACTCGTCGCACAGCCGGATCCCGACGTAGACGACCCCGGAGACGAGCAGGATCAGCGCACACCAGGCGGCGAGGCGCCGGAGGGGGTCCGGGAGAAGCGTCCCGGACCCGGCCGCGATCGGATCGGAGTCCTGCACCCCTCCACCCGACCACGCCCCGAACCCCCCGTCCCGCCGGAACGGCCGCCCGGGTGACGGGGTGTCAGCGCAACTGGCCGGATCGCCGGTTCGGCCGGCGACGCCGCCGGCACGGCCGTGCGGCCCGCGCC
>KL569195.1:16080-17943 GCA_000715635.1 Streptomyces violaceus
CGGCCGTGCGGCCCGCGCCTGCCTCGCAGCCGCCGCCACCGGGCCACAGCCGCCGCGCCGCGGGGGCGTCGCGCGGGCGGCGCCCCCGGGTGGTGCCGGTGTCAGTCCTGCGGGCCGCTCGCGGTCATTCCGTGCACCGCCGGCACCGTGCCCAGCCGGCCCTTCTGGAAGTCCTCGAAGGCCTGCATGAGCTCGTCCTTGGTGTTCATCACGAACGGGCCGTAGTGGGCCATGGGTTCGCGGATCGGCTGTCCGCCGAGCAGGACGACCTCCAGGTCCGGCGTGTTCGAGTCCTGCTTCTCGTCCGCGCGGACGGTCAGCGAGGAACCCGCGCCGAACACCGCGGTCTGGCCCACATGGACCGGCCGGCGCTCGGTGCCGACGCTGCCGCGCCCGGCCAGGACGTACGCCAGGCCGTTGAAGTCCTCACGCCACGGCAGGGTCAGCTCCGCACCCGGCGCCAGCGTCGCGTGGAGCATCGTGATCGGCGTGTGCGTGATGCCGGGGCCCTGGTGACCGTCCAGCTCACCGGCGATGACCCGCAGCAGCGCGCCGCCATCGGGGGTGGAGAGCAACTGGACCGAGCCGCCGCGGATGTCCTGGTACCTCGGCGCCATCATCTTGTCCTTGGCCGGGAGGTTCACCCACAGCTGCAGGCCGTGGAAGAGACCGCCCGACATCACCAGGTGCTCCGGTGGGGCCTCGATGTGCAGCAGGCCCGAGCCCGCCGTCATCCACTGGGTGTCGCCGTTGGTGATGGTGCCGCCACCACCCTGGCTGTCCTGGTGGTCGAAGATCCCGTCGATGATGTACGTGACGGTCTCGAAGCCGCGGTGCGGGTGCCAGGGCGTGCCCTTCGGCTCACCCGGCGCGTACTCCACCTCGCCCATCTGGTCCATCATGATGAACGGGTCGAGATGACGGTAGTTGATCCCCGCGAACGCCCGGCGCACCGGGAAGCCCTCGCCCTCGAAACCGCTCGGAGCGGTCGTGACGGTGAGCACGGGACGTGCCACGGCGTCGGTCGGCGCGGTCACGCGGGGCAGCGTCAACGGGTTCTCGACGGTCACTGCAGGCATGTCGGTTCCTCCTCGTGTACGCCCAGTTTAGTTGAGCGTTGAACTTTCTGCTACCCCGAACAGAGAAAACCGGGAGGACATTCCCAACGGAGGGCGCCCCGAACCCCGGGAGACCGACATGGCCACGGACATGACGGAAGACCGGCACCCCCTCACGAGGTGCCGGCCTTCGTCCGCGGTGTCAGGCAGCCAGCCGGTGCTCCTCGTTCTCGGTCCCGGAGGGCTCGGCCTTGCGGTCCCGCATCACCAGCGTGGCCACCACGGCCGCCGCCAGGACACCGATCGCGCTGATCGTGAAGGTCGTCGTCATCGAGGCGGTGAAGGCCTCGCGAGCCGCCCGGACCAGGCCCGTGTCGCCGCCGGCGACGGCCAGGGCCCCGCCGATGGACTCCTTCGCCTGCCCGGGAGCGCCGGCGGGCATCTCGTCGGCGTAGCCGCTGGAGAGCAGGGAGCCGAGGATCGCGATGCCGAGGGCGGTGCCGGACTGCTGGATGGTGTCGTTGAGGGCCGAGCCGACGCCCGCCTTGTCCTCGGGGATGGTGCCCATCAGCGCGGCCACCGCGGCCGGCATCGCGAGACCCGCACCCAGGCCCAGCACCCCCAGCGCCACGGCCGGGACCGTGAACCCGCTGTCGGCGCTGAGCGTGGTCAGCAGCCCGAAGGAGGCGGCCATCAGCAGCATCCCGGCGAGGATGACGAACCGGTTCCCGGCCTTCACGGCGAGCTGGGCCCCGGCGGCGTTGCCGGCCAGCGCGGCCACGGCCAGCGGCAGGAAGGCCAGCCT
>KL569195.1:18112-19603 GCA_000715635.1 Streptomyces violaceus
GGGAAGGCCAGCCCCGCCTTGACGGCGGAGTAGCCGAGCACGAACTGGAGGTACTGGGTCAGGACCAGCAGCAGGCCGGCGTTGCCGATCTGGACGAGCGACAGGGAGAGCGAGCCCCCGCTGAAGTTGCGGTTCTTGAAGAGGACCAGCGGGACCATCGGCGAGCGGGTGACGTTCTCCCAGATCACGAAGCCGGCCAGGGCGACCACCGCGACGGCCAGGACGAGCAGGGAACGGCCTTCGAACGCGCCGTGCTGCGGGATCTCGATGATCCACCACACCAGGGCGGTCATGCCCACCGCCGACAGCACCGCGCCCAGCGGGTCCGGCTTCTGCCACGGCGCCTTCGACTCCGGCATCAGCAGCACACCGGCCAGCAGTGCCAGCGCGACGATCGGCACATTGATCAGGAAGATGGCCTGCCAGGCGAAGTGGTCGATCAGCACACCGCCGAGGACCGGACTGCCGACCAGCCCCAGCATCGACACCGAGCCCCAGGCCGCCATCGCCTTGGGCCGCTCGTCCTCGTCGAAGACGGTGATCAGGATCGACAGCGTCGACGGCATGATCAGCGCCCCGCCGACCCCCATCGCGATCCGCACCGCGATCAGCTCACCCGGGGTGGAGCAGAAGACCGCCCCCAGTGAGGCCGCCCCGAACAGCAGCAGGCCGATCAGCATCACCTTCCGGCGCCCGAACCGGTCCCCCAGGCTTCCCGAGGTCAGCAGCAGTCCGGCGAAGACCAGGGTGTAGGAGTCGAGGATCCACTGCATGTCCTGGGTGCTCGCGCCGATGTCCTCGGTCAGCGTGGGCACCGCCACCGTCAGCGCCATGCTGTCGACGACCAGCACGAGCGTGCTCAGGCAGAGCACCACCAGGATCCACCAGCGGCGTGGATTGCGAGCGTCCATGTCAGTTTCCCCTCCTGCGAACACCGTTCCTTCGATGCGAACACTGTACGCATGTCGGAACAGTGTGCGCAACCCTTGAGTTCTGTACGCTGAATGCGCACGCTGTTCGCAAGGGTCGGCACCGAGCACCAGAAGGAGCGTCGATGACCAAGAGCACGAAGACGACGGAGAAGAACCCGATCCCGTCCGTATGGACCCGTGAGCAGCGCCGCCCCGACCAGCCGGCACTCAGCCGGGACGCGATCGTGCGGGAGGCGATCGCGATGCTCGACGCCGACGGCATCGAGGCGCTCAGCATGCGCAAGCTCGGCGCCCGGCTGAACGCCGGCGCGACGTCCCTGTACCGGCACGTCGCCACGAAGGACGAGCTGATGGAGCTCGCGGTGGACGAGGTCGCCGCCGAGATCCACGTCCCGCCGGCCGGCGGCCCCGACTGGCGCGCGGCGGTGACCGAGGCCGCGGGATCCTTCCGTACGACGGCGCTACGGCATCCCTGGCTGACCCTGGTCCTGGGCCAGGCCGGGCTCGCCTACCTCGGACCCAACTACATGAGCTTCTGTCTCTTATACACATCTCTGAG
>KL569195.1:19825-20537 GCA_000715635.1 Streptomyces violaceus
CCCCGAGCCGAGCCGCGCGATCGACGCGGTCTTCTCGTACGTCATCGGCATGAGCACCACGGAGGCCGCCTGGCTCACCACGGTCGCCCGCTCAGGCGAGACCGAGCCGGAGTTCGTCGCCAGGCTGCTGCCCACGGCCCGGGAGGTCTCCGCCGGCTACGACCACCTGGCGGCCGCCGATGCCGGGACCGCTGACCAGGCCGTCGACCCCGCCCGGATCCGGGACGACAAGTTCACCTACGGCCTGGAGGTCGTCCTGGACGGCCTGGCGCTGCGCCTGCCGAAGTGAGGGCGGAGTCGGGGCAGACCTATCCGTCTGCGCAGCAATGGCGTCTAGCCATACATCCGGCGCATCGCGAACTCGACCATCTGCTCGACGGCCTTCGCGTCGAACACCATCCGGTGCTCGCCCTCCATGTCGAGGACGAACCCGTAGCCGGTCGGCAGCAGGTCCAGCACCTCGGAACCGGTGATCACGAAGTACTTGGACTCCTTGCCCGCGTACCGGCGCAGCTCCTTGAGCGTGCTGAACATCGGGATCACCGGCTGCTGGGTGTTGTGCAGCGCGAGGAAGCCGGGGTTGTCGCCGCGCGGGCAGTAGACCTTCGACGTCGCGAAGGCCTGCTGGAAGTCCTCGGCGGCCATCTGCCCGGTCGTGAACGCGCGCACCGCGTCCGTGAGGGAGGGCGGGGACGGCTCGGGGTACAGCGGC
>KL569195.1:20714-23081 GCA_000715635.1 Streptomyces violaceus
AGATGTGTATAAGAGACAGAGAGTACCGAGAGCGGCGGGGCGCACGGGCCGGTACGTCAGCGCCGGCGAACCGACAGCGACTTGACAGCCACGGCTATGGATTGCCACGGCCTTCGCTCATAGCGTCGGTGCCATGAACGGACGCCATGACGAGGGCCCGCACGAACACGACAGAGGCCTCTCCTACGACCTCCCCGTCCTCGCCCGCCGCCGGATGATCGGGCTGATGGCGGGCGCGGGCCTGATCCCGCTGGTGGGCTGCACGCCCGAGCGGGAGACCTCCTCGTCGCCCTCCTCCTCGTCGTCGGCCGGGTGCGCGACGATCCCGGAGGAGACGGCCGGTCCGTTCCCCGGCGACGGCGCGAACGGTGTGAACGTCCTGAAGGAGAGCGGGGTCGTCCGCAGCGACATCACACGGAGTTTCGGCGACTCCGCGGGCGGCACGGCCGAGGGCATACCCCTGACGATCACGCTGACGGTGGTGGACGCGGCCTCCGGCTGCGGCACCCCGAAGCAGGGCGCCGCCGTCTACCTGTGGCACTGCGACCGGGACGGCGCCTACTCCCTGTACTCCGAGGGCGTCACCGAGGAGAACTACCTGCGCGGCGTCCAGGAGACCGACGGCGCGGGCCGGGTCACCTTCAAGAGCGTCTTCCCCGGCTGCTACCAGGGCCGCTGGCCGCACATCCACTTCGAGGTCTACGGCAGTCTGGCCGACGCCACGGCGGCCACGTCGATCACGAACACCTCGCAGCTCGCCTTTCCCCAGGACGCCTGCGACGCGGTGTACGCCACGGACGGCTACGGCGAGAGTGTCCGGAACCTGAGCGGCCTCTCCCTGGAGAGCGACGGCATCTTCAGCGACGGCCACGGCCACCAGCTGGCCGCGATGACGGGCGGTACGGAGGACGGCTACACCGCGACACTGACCGTTCCGGTGTGACCTGTCACAGATGACAGGTTCGGGGTTGCTTCTTATTACCGACGGGTAGCATCATCGTAGCTACTTGTTGGTACGTGAACTAGCGCGAGGATCCAGTGCCTCGCCGATCTCTCTACGGAGCCGGGAGCCGTCGCCATGGGGCACTACAAGTCGAATCTCCGCGACATCGAGTTCAACCTCTTCGAGGTACTCGGGCGGGACAAGGTGTACGGCACCGGTCCGTTCGGGGAGATGGACGTCGAGACCGCGAAGAGCATCCTGGAGGAGCTGACCCGCCTCTCGGAGAACGAGCTGGCGGAGTCCTTCATCGACGCCGACCGCAACCCGCCCGTCTTCGACCCGGAGACCAACACCGCGCCGGTCCCGGCGTCCTTCAAGAAGAGCTACCAGGCCTTCATGGACTCCGAGTACTGGCGGCTCGGCCTGCCCGAGGAGATCGGCGGCACCACCTCGCCCCGCTCCCTGATCTGGGCGTACGCCGAGCTGATCCTGGGCGCCAACCCGGCCGTGTGGATGTACTCCTCGGGCCCCGCCTTCGCCGGCATCCTCTTCGAGGAGGGCAACGAGGTCCAGAAGCACATAGCCAAGGTCGCCACCGAGAAGCAGTGGGGCTCCACGATGGTGCTCACCGAGCCCGACGCGGGCTCCGACGTGGGCGCCGGCCGTACCAAGGCCGTGCAGCAGGAGGACGGCTCCTGGCACATCGAGGGCGTGAAGCGCTTCATCACGTCCGGTGAGCACGACATGTCGGAGAACATCCTCCACTACGTGCTGGCCCGCCCCGAGGGCGCCGGCCCCGGCACCAAGGGCCTGTCCCTCTTCCTCGTCCCGAAGTACCTCTTCGACTTCGAGACCGGCGAGCTGGGCGAGCGCAACGGCGCCTACGCCACGAACGTCGAGCACAAGATGGGCCTGAAGGCCTCCAACACCTGCGAGATGACCTTCGGCGACCAGCACCCCGCCAAGGGCTGGCTGATCGGCGACAAGCACGACGGCATCCGCCAGATGTTCCGCATCATCGAGTTCGCCCGCATGATGGTCGGCACGAAGGCGATCTCCACGCTCTCGACGGGCTACCTGAACGCGCTGGAGTACGCCAAGGAGCGCGTCCAGGGCCCCGACCTGGCGAACTTCATGGACAAGTCCGCGCCCAAGGTCACCGTCACCCACCACCCCGACGTCCGCCGCTCGCTGATCACGCAGAAGGCGTACGCGGAGGGCATGCGCGCCCTCGTCCTCTACACCGCGTCCGTCCAGGACGAGATCCAGGTCAAGGAGGCCGCGGGCGAGGACGTCTCCGCGCTCGAGGCCCTGAACGACCTGCTCCTGCCCATCGTCAAGGGCTACGGCTCCGAGAAGGGCTACGAGCAGCTCGCCCAGTCGCTGCAGACCTTCGGCGGCTCCGGCTTCCTGCAGGAGTACCC
>KL569195.1:23334-24962 GCA_000715635.1 Streptomyces violaceus
CGATCGAGCAGTACATCCGGGACTCCAAGATCGACACCCTCTACGAGGGCACCACGGCGATCCAGGGCCAGGACTTCTTCTTCCGGAAGATCGTCCGCAACCAGGGCGCCGCGCTGAACTCCCTCGCCGAGGACATCAAGAAGTTCCTGGCCCTCGGCACGGGCGGCGAGGAGCTGGCCGGTGCCCGCGAGCACCTCGCCAAGGCCGCCGTCGAGCTGGAGGCCATCGTCGGCCTGATGCTCACCGACCTCGCGGCCACCGAGAAGGACGTCAAGAACATCTACAAGGTCGGGCTGAACACCACCCGCCTGCTGATGGCCTCCGGTGACGTCGTCGTCGGCTACCTGCTGCTCAAGGGCGCCGCCGTCGCCGCCGAGAAGCTGGAGACGGCCCCCGCCAAGGACAAGGCCTTCTACACCGGCAAGATCGCCGCGGCGAAGTTCTTCGCGGCCAACGTCCTGCCGGGCGTCACCCTGGCCCGCAAGGTCGCCGAGGGCGTCGAGCTGGACCTGATGGAGCTGGACGAGGCCGCGTTCTGATCCTCACGTCCTCTGTTCGAGGGCCTGTTCTCTTACCTCGGGAACGGGCCCTCGTCCGTCGTTAAGGTGAATGCATGACCGAACCAGCGCGCTTCGACCGCGGCCACAGCGACGACCTCATGACCTTCCTGGCGGCGAGCCCGTCGCCGTACCACGCCGTGGCCACAGCCGCCGAACGGCTGGAGAAGGCAGGCTTCAGGCAGGTCGCCGAGACGGACGCCTGGGAGGGGACGAGCGGCGGCAAGTACGTGCTGCGCGGCGGCGCGATCGTCGCCTGGTACGTGCCGGAGGACGCCGCACCGCACACGCCGTTCCGGATCGTCGGCGCCCACACCGACTCCCCCAACCTGCGCGTCAAGCCGCTCCCCGACACCGGGGCGCACGGCTGGCGCCAGGTGGCCGTGGAGATCTACGGCGGACCGCTGCTCAACTCCTGGCTGGACCGCGATCTGGGCCTCGCCGGCCGTCTGACCCTGCGCGACGGCTCGACGCGCCTGGTCAACGTCGACCGGCCGCTGCTGCGCGTCCCGCAGCTCGCCATCCACCTGGACCGCTCGGTGACGGCGGACGGGCTCAAGCTCGACAAGCAGCGGCACCTGCAGCCGGTCTGGGGCCTGGGCCACGATGTGCGCGACGGCGACCTGATCGCCTTCCTGGAGGAGACCGCCGGCCTCCCCGCGGGCGAGGTCACCGGCTGGGACCTGATGACCCACTCCGTGGAGAAGCCCGCCTACCTGGGCCGCGACCGCGAACTGCTGGCCGGCCCGCGCATGGACAACCTGCTCTCGGTGCACGCCGGCACGGCGGCCCTCACGGCCGTGGCCTCCGGTGCGTCGAAGCCGGCGTCCATCCCGGTGCTGGCGGCCTTCGACCACGAGGAGAACGGCTCCCAGTCGGACACCGGCGCGGACGGGCCGCTGCTCGGCAACGTGCTGGAGCGCTCGGTGTTCGCCCGCGGCGGCTCCTACGAGGACCGGGCCCGCGCCTTCGCCGGCACGGTCTGTCTGTCCTCCGACACGGGTCACGCCGTCCACCCCAACTACGCGGAGCGGCACGACCCGACGCACCACCCGCGCGTCAACGGCGGGC
>KL569195.1:25125-27144 GCA_000715635.1 Streptomyces violaceus
CCCCCCGCGCGTCAACGGCGGCCCGATCCTCAAGGTCAACGTCAACAACCGCTACGCCACGGACGGTTCGGGCCGCGCCGAGTTCGCGGCGGCCTGCGAGCAGGCCGACGTGCCCTTCCAGTCCTTCGTCTCCAACAACTCCATGCCCTGCGGCACCACGATCGGCCCGATCACCGCCGCCCGGCACGGCATCAAGACCGTCGACATCGGCGTCGCCATCCTGTCGATGCACAGCGCCCGCGAACTGTGCGGCGCCGACGACCCGTTCCTCCTGGCGAACGCGCTCACCGCTTTCCTGGAGAGGTAGAACAGGCCGTCACCGCATGGGTGTTCCCCGCGGGGGTACCCGGTGTGCGGACCGGAACGACCGGGCCGGACCGTACAGGGAGGCGACACACATGGGCCTCGGCGGATGCATCATCCTCATCGCCGTGGGAGCCATCCTCACGTTCGCGACCGACTGGGACATGCAGGGGGTCAACCTCGACCTGGTCGGCATCATCCTGATGATCGTCGGACTGATCGGCGTCACGACGTTCAGCAGCATCGCCAGGCGCCGGCGCGTGGTGGTGCCCCCCACGACGCCGGTCGCGGACGACGGACGGCGCTACACACGCGACGGCTACAGCGACGGGTACGGGGTGTGACGCCCTGACAGATCAGGCGTCCATCCCGGCCAGCACCAGCGGAAGCCGGTCCGTCCCCGCCTCGGTGAGGCGGACGGGTACGCCCCAGTCCTGCTGATGGACGTGACAGGCGGGGTACTCATTAGCAGGGTCGTCGTCACAGGAGGCGGCCATCGCGGAGACGTGCAGCACACCCTCCTCCACGGCAGGGTCGAGTTCGAGGGCGCGGGAGAGGTCTGTTCCCGCGCCCTCGCCGCTGCGCAGCAGCTCCGGCGGGGTGGCCGAGACGAGCAGGCGGGTGGAGGGGCCGTAGCGCGTGTCCAGCTTCTGGCCGGGCGGGGCCTGGAAGATCACGTCCAGCCGGAGCCGCCCGGCGGTGACCTCGGTGGCCTCCCGCTGCGTACGGTGGGCCACGTCCGGCACCCGCACCGCCTCCTCCGGCAGCCGCAGCCGGGTCAGCCGGTGCCGGGCCGACTCCACGACCACGATGTCGTCGCCGGCGAGCACCGCGTCGCTGGGCTCGCGCAGGTCCGTGGCCAGGGTCGTCACCTCACCGGTCGCCGGATCGTAGCGGCGCAGGGCGTGGTTGTACGTGTCGCTGACCGCGACCGAACCGTCCGGCAGCGGGGTGACACCCAACGGGTGCTGCAACAGTGCCTGTTCCGCAGCGCCGTCCCGGTGCCCGAAGTCGAACAGGCCGTTGCCGACGGCCGTGTGGACGGAACCGTCCGGCTCCACCCAGCGCAGGGCCGACGTCTCGGAGTCGGCGAGCCAGAGCCGCTCCGGGGTCGCGGCCAGCCCGGACGGCTGCGCGAACCAGGCCTCGCCGCCCGGCCCGTCCACCAGCCCCTCGTTGGTCGTGCCGGCCGTGACCGCGACCGTCCCTCCCCCAGAGCCGAACGCCTGGGAGGTGCCCCCAGTGGGGTCGTACGCCCACAGCTGGTGGACGCCGGCCATGGCGATCCACACCCTGCCCTGCCACCAGGCGACGTCCCAGGGGGAGGAGAGGTCGACCTCGCGGGCCGGGCCCGAGGTGGGTGAGCCCTGCCACCACTGCCGGCCCGTGCCGGCGAGGGTGGTGACCTCGCCGGTGGTGAGGTCCAGCCGCCGCAGCGCGTGGTTGACGGTGTCAGCGACGACCACGGAGTCATCGTCGAGAAGGGCGAGCCCCTGCGGCTCGTTGAAGGCGGCCTCGTCGGCGGAGCCGTCGGCGAACCCGCGCGCACCGGACCCGATCCTCCGCAGCACGCTCTCGCCGTCCTCGGCGAACTCCACCAGCTGGTGCCTGGTCGTGTCGCTCACCAGGAAGTTCCCGCCCGGCAGCGGCACGGCCTTCCCCGGGAACCGCAGCACCGTCGGCTCCGGCTCCGGCGCCACATACGGCCCGTCACCC
>KL569195.1:27348-30345 GCA_000715635.1 Streptomyces violaceus
GCCACATACGGCCCGTCACCCCGCCGCAGCGTCCCCTTCGCCGCGTGCTCGGACTCCAGCTCCGCCACCAGCCGCTCGATGGCGTGCACATGCCCCTCACCGGCGTGCTGGGCGACCACGTACCCCTCGGGGTCGATCACGACGAGCGTCGGCCAGGCCCGCACGGCGTACTGCTTCCAGGTCGCGAGCTCCGGGTCGTCGAGCACCGGGTGCTCCACCCCGTACCGCTCCACGGCGTCGACGACCGCCTGATGCTCGGCCTCGTGCACGAACTTGGGCGAGTGCACCCCGATGACGACGACCGTGTCCCGGTGCTTCTCCTCGAGCTCTCGGAGCTCGTCCAGGACGTGCAGGCAGTTCACGCAGCAAAAGGTCCAGAAATCAACAATTACGACCCGGCCGCGGAGCTCCGCAAGGCTGAGCTCCTTGTCCCCTGTGTTGATCCATCCGCCCTTGCCGATGAGCTCGGGGGCACGGACTCGTGCACGCTTTGCCATGCCCCCAGCCAATCACAACTGGTGGCAGGCCCCTCCGTGCGATCCTTCGGCGGCCCAGACGATCCGAAGCCGCTTGTCCGGCTCAAACCGTCGGCCTCTCCCTTCAGCTCTGGTGACCCAGATTCTCTCCACTACTTGGGACAACAGCGCCCGCTTCTGCGGAATTTCTCCGTTGTTCCACTGCGCCGCCACCCCCGGTTGTCTGCTGAGCACCGCAGCCGCCACGGCCGCTTCTACGCTGGTCGCCATCGCCCGTGCTCCCGGGCAGGTGTGTCCCAGCCGCACGCCCTGGCACACGTACGACGTCCCGCTTCTGCTCATGCGGGTTCCACAGCCCTCGACATCGCAGTACAGCAGTCCGGTCAGCAAGTGGGCCGGGCCCCGAACAGGCCGCTTGCCGCCGTCGCCTCGCAGGCGGGTTCTGGACTCCAGTTCCGCGAGGATCCTCCCTTGTTCCTCGAGAGTGACGATTCCTTCGCCGGCCATGACCGGTTGCCCCGTCTGCGGATCCAGGTATGGCCGGACAACGCCGGTGTACCTGCGGCAGTCGCGCTTCTCGTCCCACACCGTCTCCGTTTCGGGTAGCAATCCGGCGAAGGCCGGGGCCCGGAGCAATTGAGACAGCGATCCCACTTGCCAGAGACCGCCTCTGGGCGCGGCGATCTCGTGCTCATTGAGCAGCCTGGCAATCTTCACGAGCGGCCGCCCCGAGAGGGCATCGTCCGCGATCAGGCGTGCGTACACAGCGGTCTCGGGGTCATGCGTCAGCTGTCCCGATTCGGCGTCGACACGGAGTCCGTAGGGCGGCTGCCCTCCGATCCACCGCCCCTGACTGCGCAGGTACTGCTTGGCATGCCGGATGCGTTCACCCTGGGTCGCCGCCTCGGCTCGTGCCCACTCCGACAGGGAGGCCATGGCGAGCCTGTCTCCGGGTGAGCTCGAATCCAGGCCGTCCATGACGGAGACCAGTCGGCCGTGGTTCGAGTGGAACTCGTCCAGGAGGGGGCCGACTTCCGCTGTGCCCTTGCGACTGAGGCGATCCAGCTTCCACACGATCAGCGTTCGGACAGCGCCTGAGGCCACGGCCGCTCTGGCTGCCTCGAAGCCCTTGCGGGTCACGTCCTTGTAGCCGGAGCGGCCCCGGTCGACGTGCACCTGTCGAACCACCAGCCCGTGCCGAGCGGCCCAAGCACGACAGTCGGCCTCCTGCCGCTCAATGGCCGTCTTCCCCTCCCGGTCCACGGAAAGCCGTAGGTACAGATCGGCGCTGACATCCGGGTTCCTCATGTCCCCTCCCAGAGTTGCTCACTCTGTGAACGAACATGAATGTCAAAGGTAATGAACTTCCGTAACTGCTAAGTCAGCGCATGCCCTGTCGTGGCGTCCACATGGTCCGGGACCTCGTCGTGGCGGTCGCCGACCGTGAGGGTGCCGGTGGGTTCGAACATGAGGATCGCGGTCGGGACGGGCGCGTACGGCTTGTGCTCGGTGCCGCGCGGGACCGTGAAGACGCTGCCCTTGGGAAGCACGACCGTGCGCTCTCCTGCCGCCTCGCGCAGGCCGATGTGCAGTTCGCCGTCGAGCACGAGGAAGAACTCGTCGGTGTGATCGTGGACGTGCCAGAGGTGCTCGCCCTCGATCTTCGCGACGCGGACGTCGTAGTCGTTGACGCCCGTGACGATGCGGGGGCTCCACTGCTCGGAGAAGGAGGCCAGGGCGTGGGCGAGGGAGACCGGTTCCTTAGTTTCCTTGGTCATGAGGGGATCTTCCGGGGTGCCGTACGTCTCGCACCAGTGCTAGGAATCGCACATGCCGCAAGGATCCTCGCATCGCCCGCATCGGGTCACCGTGATCGTCGACGAAGGCACCAACCCCTTCGAGGTCGGGGTGGCCACCGAACTGTTCGGGCTGCCGAGGCCCGAGCTGGGGCTGCCGGGGCCGTTGTACGAGGTGACGCTGTGCACGCCCGTGCCGGAGATCCGGATGAACCATGGCTTCTTCACGCTCGCCGGTGTCCCTGGCCTGGACGCCGTGGACCGGGCGGACACGCTGGTCGTGCCCGGCCGGCCGGACAACGTCGTGCCGCGCGCCCCTGATGTGCTCGACGCCATTCGGCACGCCCACGCGCGTGGCACCCGGATCCTGAGCTTCTGCACCGGCGCCTTCGCGCTCGCCGAGGCCGGGCTGCTGGACGGGCGCCGGGCGGCGACCCACTGGCGGTGGGCGGACTCCTTCCGCCGGCTGCACCCGAAGGTGCTGCTGGAGCCGGACGTGCTGTTCGTGGACGAGGGCGACATCCTCACCGCCGCCGGCAGTGCGGCAGCGCTCGATCTCGGGCTGTACATCTGGCGCCGCGACCACGGAGCCGAGATCGCCAACCACGTCTCGCGGCGGCTGGTGTTCGCCGCGCACCGGGACGGCGGGCAGCGACAGTTCGTGGAGCGGCCCGTGCCGGACGTGCGGGACGAGTCCCTGGCCCCGCTGCTGGCGTGGGCGCAGG
>KL569195.1:30521-31420 GCA_000715635.1 Streptomyces violaceus
GCGCACGCGACTGCGGCGGGCGACGGGACTCAGCCCGTCGGCCTATCGGCGGCGTTTCGGAACGGGCGGCGGGGAAGCCCTGGTGTCATGAGATTCCTCGTGTACGACCGGCTCCTCGGCTTCGGTGACGACTACTGGATCGAGGACGACCGCGGCAGCAAGGTGTTCCTCGTCGACGGCAAGGCCCTGCGGCTGCGGGACACCTGGGAGCTGAAGGACACCCAGGGGCGCGTCCTCGTCGACATCCACCAGAAGATGCTCGCCCTGCGCGACACGATGGTGCTCCAGCGGGCCGGGGAGCCGCTGGCGACGATCCGCAGGAAACGGCTGTCCCTGCTGCGCAACCACTACCGGGTGTCCCTGGCCGACGGCAGCGAACTGGACGTCAGCGGCAAGATCCTCGACCGGGAGTTCGCCGTCGAGTACGACGGGGAGCTGCTGGCGGTGATCTCCCGGCGCTGGCTGACCCTGCGGGACACCTACGGCGTGGACGTCGTCCGCGAGGACGCCGATCCGGCGCTGCTGATCGCCGTGGCGGTGTGTGTCATCCACCTGGCGGAGAAGGAGCGCGAGGACTGAGCGCGGGAGGACTGAGCGCGGGAGGGCTGAGAGGGCCCGGTCACGGCCTGCGCGGGGGCTCCAGCCCCAGCAGCCGGTCCTTCAGCGCCGGGAACTGCTCCCGCGTCGTCGCGACCTTCCCCGGGTCGAACTCCACCGTGAGGACCTCCTCGTCGGCACCGGCCCGGGCCAGCACCTCGCCCCAGGGGTCGACCACGATCGAGTGACCGGCCTGCGGAACTCCGGCGTGCGTCCCGGCCGTTCCACACGCGACGACGAACGACTGGTTCTCGACGGCCCGCGCCTGGGCCAGCAGCGTCCAGTGGGACCGGCGGCGCTCC
>KL569195.1:31622-33133 GCA_000715635.1 Streptomyces violaceus
AACCGGCGGCGCTCCGGCCAGCCCGCCGACACCACGAGCGTCTCGGCACCGGCGTCGACGAGACCGCGGAAGAGTTCGGGGAAACGGAGGTCGTAACAGGTGCTCAGACCCAGGACGGTCCCCGGCAGACGCACCGTCACCAGCTCGGCACCCGCGCCCATCAGCACGGCCTCGCCCTTGTCGAAGCCGAAGCGGTGGATCTTGCGGTAGGCGGCGGCCAGGTCACCGGAGGGGGAGAAGACGAGGGAGGTGTTGTAGAGCGGCCCGTCAGGGTCGCGCTCGGGGATGGAGCCCGCGTGCAGCCACACGCCCGCATCGCTCGCGGCCTTCGCCATCGCCTCGTACGTGGGCCCTTCGAGCGGCTCGGCCTCGCGCCCGAACTCCTCGTAGGCGAAGGCACCCGTGGTCCACAGCTCCGGCAGGACGACGAGATCGGCACCGGCCTGCTCCTGGACGAGCGATGCCACCCGCCGTCGCCGCGATTCGACCGATTCGCCCTCATCTACGGCGATCTGGATCACAGAGGCGCGCACACTACCACCGTCCTGGCATTCGACCCGTCCACAAGGGCTTCCCCCCGGGCCTACGATCGTCACACGAAAGCACTGCCGGGGTGCCTCACAGCAGCGTAACTTAGCTGCCAAGACACCCGCCGACAGCCGCCACCTCCCACTGGCAACGCCGCCACCACCTGCCCGTGCACCGACCGCCGAGGGGTCCCGTTCCGTGAGTCTGCATCCCACCCTCCAGCCCTACGCCGACGCCTGGACCCACTCCATCGATGCGATATCCGAGCTGCTCCAGTCGCTCGCGGAGGCCGAGTGGAACCGGCGGACGCCGTGCCCCGGGTGGTCGGTGCGGGACGTGGTCTCCCACGTCATCGGGCTGGACTGCGAGATGCTCGGCGACCCGCGCCCCATCCACACGCTCCCGCGCGACCTCTTCCACGTGACGAACGACCACCAGCGCTACATGGAGATGCAGGTCGACGTCCGCCGGCACCACACGGCGCCGGAGATGACCTCCGAGCTGGAGTACGTGATCATCCGCCGCAACCGCCAGCTGCGGAACGAGTCGCGTGACCCGGGCACGAAGGTGCGCGGCCCGCTCGGCTCGGAGCTGACCCTCGAGGAGTCCATGCGCCGGCATGCCTTCGACGTGTGGATGCACGAGCAGGACCTGCGCGCGGCCCTCGGCCGGCCCGGCAACCTCGACTCCCCCGGCGCGCACGTGGCCCGTGACGTGCTGCTCTCCGAACTCCCGCGCGTGGTCGCCGAGAACGCCGGGGCGCCGCGCAGCTCGGCCGTCGTCTTCGACGTGCACGGCCCCATCGAGTTCCTGCGCACGATCCGCGTCGACATCCAGGGCCGCGGCACCCTCGAAACGGCCCCCGCCCTCGGCCCCGCCGCGACCCTCACCCTCGACTGGGAGACCTACGTCCGCCTGGCCTGCGGCCGTGTGACGCCGGAGGCGGTGAGCGACCGCCTCAAGACGGAAGGCGACCCGGATCT
>KL569195.1:33361-35025 GCA_000715635.1 Streptomyces violaceus
GGCGGCACGGGTGGGCGCAGCGGCACCCCGCTCCGCCGGGCTGCGCACCCACCCGGCCCCGGCAGCGATGGCCAGGGCCGAAAACCCCATGCCGCAGTCCCACCACCCTACGTAGCGTCCCGCGCATGACCACCCCACCCCGCCACACCCGGCTCACCTTCCACGGCCCTCTGTCGGAGGCCAGGGCAGACCGCCTCATAAGCCGGCTCGCCCGCAACAGCCCCACCACCGTCCTGGACATCGGCTGCGGCTGGGGCGAACTCATGCTGCGCGTCCTGACCGCCGCCCCGGACGCGACCGGCACCGGCGTCGACATCGATGCGGAAGCCCTGGCCCGGGGCCGCGAGGCCGCCACGGCCCGCGGTCTGGCCGACCGGGTCCGTTTCGTCGAGGGGTCCGCCACCGAGACCACCCACGGCCCCGCCGACCTCGTCCTGTGCCTGGGCGCGAGCCAGGCCCTCGGCGACCGGCTCCCCGAGGCCCTGAAGGAACTCCGCCTGCGGGTCGCCGACGGTGGTCGTGTCCTGCTCGGCGAAGGGTTCTGGCAGCGCACCCCGACCCCGGCCGAACTGTCCGGCATGTGGCCGGACGCCGCCGTCACCGATCACCACGACCTCGCGACCCTCGTGGACCTGGCGATCGAGGCCGGGTTCAGGCCGGAGTGGACGGAGACCGCGAGCCTCGACGAGTGGGAGGAGTTCGAGTCCGCGTACCTGGCGGACGTCGAGGTGTGGCTGGCCGAGCACCCCGGGCACCCGCTCGCGGCCGAGACCAGGGAGCGTGCCGACCGGCACCGCGCCCGGTGGCTGACGTACCGCGGCGTCCTGGGGCTGGCCTACCTCACCCTCGTACCGACCGCCTGACACACGTCACGCCGGTACGTGCACCTTCTCCACCCGGCTCGCCACCAGGCGTTCCCGCTCGCGCCGGGCGGCACGCCGCCGGAGGCGCAGGATCTGGCTGACGCCGAGGGCCTGGAGCACGAACACCGCCGAGAAGGCGATGCCGTAGTCGTCGCCGGTGGCGTCCAGCAGTACCCCGACGGCGAACAGCGTGGTCATGGAGGCCACGAAGCCGCCCATGTTGGTGATGCCGGAGGCGGTGCCCTGCCGCTCGGGCGGGTTCGCCGGGCGGGCGAAGTCGAAGCCGATCATCGACGCGGGCCCGCACGCCCCGAGGACGGTGCACAGCACGATCAGCAGCCACATCGGGGCGTGCTCGCCGGGGTAGGCCAGCGTCGCCGCCCACAGGGCCGCCGTCGTGCCGACCGTGCCGAGCGCGATGGGCAGCCGTGCCTCCTGGTGCCGGGCGACGATCTGGCCGTAGATCATGCCGACGCCCATGTTCGACAGGACGACGAGCGTGAGGAGTTCACCGGCGGTGGCCCGGGACAGCCCCTGCGCCTCGACCAGGAACGGCATGCCCCACAGCAGCAGGAACACCATCGCCGGGAACTGGGTCGTGAAGTGCACCCACATCCCGAGCCGGGTCCCCGGCTCCCGCCAGGAGGCGGCGATCTGCCGCCTCACGTAGGCCGCGCCCTGGTGCGGGAGCGGCTCCGGCTCGTGGCCCTCCGGGTGGTCCTTCAGGAACAGCAGCACCAGCACGAGCACCACGGCCCCGGCGACCGCGCTGCCGGCGAACGCGGCCGTCCAGCCGATGCC
>KL569195.1:35216-35932 GCA_000715635.1 Streptomyces violaceus
GTGGAGACGAGGTTGCCCGCCATGCCCACCAGGCCCGCGAACTGGGCGACGAGCGGCCCACGCCGGGCCGGGAACCACCGGGTGCCCAGCCGCAGCACGCTGATGAACGTCAGCGCGTCACCGCAGCCGAGCAGCGCCCGGGAGGCGAGCGCCATGCCGTACGACGGGGAGAACGCGAAGCCGAGCTGCCCGGCCGTGAACAGCACCGCCCCCATCGCCAGCACCTTCTTGGTGCCGAGCCGGTCCACGAGCAGGCCGACGGGTATCTGCATGCCCGCGTAGACCAGCAGCTGGAGGATGGAGAAGGTGGACAGGGCCGAGGCGTTGACGTGGAAGCGGTCGGCGGCGTCGAGGCCGGCCACGCCCAGGGACGTGCGGAAGATGACCGCGACGAAGTAGACGGAGACGCCCGTGCCCCAGACGGCCAGGGCCCGCCGGCCGCCCGGAGGATCGCCCGGCAGTATGCCGGCGCTCATCGGACCTCCCCCCGGGCCAGATGCGAGAACCAGCTGACGTGGCGGTGGACGAGCCCGACGGCCGCCTCGGCGTCCCCGGAGCGCAGCGCTTCGAGGATCTCCTCGTGTTCGGTGAGGGTCTTGGCGATCCGGTCGGGGTGGGAGTGCAGGACGGCGACGCCCATGCGCAGCTGGCGGTCACGCAGCTGGTCGTAGAGGCGGGAGAGGATCTCGTTGCCGCCGCTGCGGACGATCTCGGCG
>KL569195.1:36099-39518 GCA_000715635.1 Streptomyces violaceus
GGATCTCGTTGCCGCCGCTGCGGACGATCTCGGCGTGGAAGCAGCGGTCGGTGACGGCGGCCGCGGCCAGGTCTCCGGCGGCGGCCTGCTCCTTCTGCCGGGCGAGGAGCGCTTCGAGGCGCTCGATGAGCCCGGCGGGCGCGGGGACGGCCTTGCGCGCCGCGTGCTCCTCGACGAGCAGCCGTGTCTCCACGACGTCGGCGATCTCCTGCGCGGAGACGGGCAGCACGAGGGCGCCCTTCTTCGGGTAGAGCCTGATCAGCCCCTCGGCCTCCAGCCGGAGCAGCGCCTCGCGCACCGGCGTGCGGGAGACGCCGACGGCCTCGGCGAGTTCGCCCTCGGTGAGCAGGGTCCCGCCCTCGTAGCGGCGCTCCAGGACGCCCTGCTTGACGTGGGTGTACACGCGGTCGGCGGCGGGAGGGGTCTTCACGGCCAGGGTCATGCCGACAGCATAGATACAACAGGTACGCATGGATGCATCCGTCCAGGATGCGGACTCCAATGTCACACGTCTGTGGCAAAGGGCGGGTCCCCCTCGGCAACGGCACAACCAACTGTGCTAGTTACAAGTCAGACACGTGCGGCTCCTTTCCCCTCGTCCTCAATTCGGCCGCACGCCTGGGGCATTCAACGCAATCGGGGTACTTCACTTGATAACCGGCATTAAGGGCACCCGTCTCCGTAGAGCCGCGGCCGTCGCCGTCACCACCGGCGCCATGCTCGCGACCGGAGCCCTCACCGTTGCGCCGGCGCAGGCCGCCACGGCGCCCACGATCGCCGCCAAGGGCGGCTACGTGATGAACAACGCGACCGGCAAGTCGCTCTACACCAAGGCTGCCGACACGCGTCGCTCCACCGGCTCGACCACCAAGATCATGACCGCCCTGGTGGTGCTGAAGCAGTCGAACCTCAACCTGGACAGCAAGGTCACCGTCCAGAAGGCGTACAGCGACTACATCGTCGACAACAACTGGGCGTCGAACGCCAAGTTGATCGTCGGCGACAAGGTCACCGTCCGCCAGCTGCTGTACGGTCTGATGCTGCCGTCCGGCTGCGACGCCGCGTACGCCCTCGCCGACAAGTTCGGCTCGGGCTCGACGCGGGCGGCGCGCGTGAAGTCGTTCATCGGCAAGATGAACTCCACCGCCAAGAGCCTGGGTCTGAAGAACACCAACTTCGACTCGTTCGACGGCATCGGCCATGGCCAGAACTACTCCACGCCGCGCGACCTGACGAAGCTCGCCAGCAGCGCCATGAAGAACTCCCTGTTCCGCACGGTCGTCAAGACGAAGAAGTACACGGCGAAGACGACCACCAAGTCCGGCGGCACCCGGACGATGGCTCCGTGGGAGAACACCAACCCGCTCCTCTCGAGCTACAGCGGAGCGATCGGCGTGAAGACCGGTTCCGGTCCGGAGGCGAAGGCCTGCCTGGTCTTCGCGGCCACACGGAACGGCAAGACGGTCATCGGCACGGTCCTCGCCTCGACCGACCCCGCCACGCGGAAGTCGGACGCGACGAAGCTGCTCAACTACGGCTTCGCCAGGTAGGACAGGGTCAGAACAGGCACCACGAAGGGGGCTCACCGCCGACGGCGGTGAGCCCCCTTCGCCTGTCCCAGGAACTCAGGCAGCCGTCCGCTGGCGGCGCGCCAGCGCCCGGGCCGCCTTGCGCCGCCCGCCGGCCAGCACGTTCACGGGCGAGCCCGCCCCGGCTCCCGGCTCCAGCTGCCAGCCGCGGATCCGCGCCGCGACCCGGGCCAGCCGCTGGTCGCCGGGCCGTACGTCGACGGAGAACAGCGACTCGTCGGGCGTACGGTCGTCGCCGCCCCAGCGGACGACGCCGTCGAGCTCGGCGAGGATGTCGCGGATCACGACCTCCTGCTGCGGGTAGAAGCCGCCCCGGGCTCCTCTCGGGTAGAAGCCCGGCCGGATCCGCACCGCCGTGCCCGACGCCAGGTTGGACTCCGGCCGGCCCTTGCCGACCCCGGACGGGTCGTGCCAGCCGACGACGTCGTCCCGGCGCAGGGCGTCGACCTCGTAGTGGAACCGGCGCACCAGGTGGACGAGGACGGTCTCCACGTCGCCCATGCGCACGGCGACGCCCTTGAGGGGGGTGCCGGGGACGGGCCGGGTGTAGACGGTGCCCCCGTCGTCGGCCACGTTCTCCATCTCCCAGCCGTTGTGGGAGCGCGAACCGGCCTGCACACGCCGGGTCCGGTCCTGCGCGCTGCGCAGAGCGTCCCGTACGCGGGCCGGGATGGGGTTGTGCGCGTCGGCATACGCCTGGGACAGGAAGTGCGAGACGGGCAGGGCGGCGACGCCCACGGCACCGCCGACGGCGGCGATACGGCCGAACAGGGCACGGCGGGACAGACCGCGGCGGTGCGCGGAGGCCGGGCGGGACCCTCTGCGGGTGATGCGGGGGATCTGGGGCAGGTTGAGGTTCAACGGGCTCTCATTCCGGCGATTCACGCGTTGCGGACGATGCTGTTGTACTTCTCGAAGATCTGGTAGACGGCCAGGCTCTGGTGCGTCTGGGCCTCCACGTCGGGGTCCCAGGCCCGGTATCGGCGCAGGAGTTCGGTGATCTCGAACTCGGCGAGGTCCAGGCGCATGGACCGCGGGGTGGTGACACGGTCACCGGGCGGCAGCTGGCCGCCCGGCCTGCCGCGCACGCCCCACAGATGGATCAGCGCCGCGGTGCGCACGCTGAACGCGTTGTCCTTGTTCAGCCGCTGCCACACCGACCAGAGGTCGGCGTCCTTGCCCGGGTCGCGGCGGTCGCCGGTGGTGTAGCCCCAGCCGATGCAGTGGTTCCAGGCCTGGATGGCGTCGGTCGCGCTGATCTCGCCGATGCCGGTGTGCGAGTCCCTGACGGAGCCGGAGCCCGTGAGGTGGTGGTCGGCGACCTGCTGGTCGGTGGCCTGGTCAGCGAGGTTGTAGTCGCGCATGGCCCAGTAGACGGCAGTCTGGACCAGCGCCTTGCGCATCGTGTACGTGTGCGACAGCTCGGTGATCAGCTCGTCCTGGTCCTGGATCGCCTCGACGGCCTGGGCGTTGGTGTAGAGCCGCGCGTCGCTCCCGATGCCGCCCAGGTCCGGACGCCCGATCGACCGCATGTAGCGCGAGAGGTCGGCCCGCAGCGCCTGCACCTGGTGTGGGTCGAAGGCGACGTCCGGGACGGCGGGCCGGGGCCGGTCGAACGCGCCCTGCCCGGTGTCCCGTCCGGAGGCGATGTCGACGTCCACCTCGAGTTGCCCGTCGCCCGAGCCGAGGGTGCGGATGACGAACTGGTCGTAGGCCCAGTCGCCGGGCAGCGGGCGCCCGGCGTTTCCGTCGAAGCCCGGGGACATGTCGGCCACGAAGCTCGCCGTCGAGCAGCCGGCCGCGCCGACCTGGGCGCAGACGTTGCGGGAG
>KL569195.1:39686-40966 GCA_000715635.1 Streptomyces violaceus
AGGCGCAGACGTTGCGGGAGCCGTAGACGCCGATCTCGTAGGGGTGGCCGGAGTCCGCCATCGCCTCCTTGATGCCCTTGAAGTGGGGCAGGACGTTCGCGGTGATCTCGGCGTCGATCGCGTCGAAGTCGACGGCGAAGAAGATCCGCGTGCCCTTTCTGAACCCGTGGTCCAGGGCGGCGTTGACCGCCGCGTACCCGGCCGTCCGCCCGGCGACGTAGTCGAAGTCCGAGGCGTCGTTGTTCACGGTCTGGTAGATCGGGAAGCAGCGCAGGCCGTGCCGGGCGATGGTGGCGAGCTCGCCCGGCTGGATCGCCTTCTCCGGCAGGGACGTGGCGCTCGGGTTGGTGAGGTAGCGGCCGACGTACGTGATGCCGGCCGCCTTGAGCGTCGCCGCGCGCTCCGGGGTGACCTTCGCGATCGTGTCGCAGGCCTTCCCCCGCCGCGACTGGTCGCCGTAGGACGCCAGCAGGGAGGCAAAGGTGGCGAAGTCGCCGTCGCCGGTGGCCGGGAGCGCGACGAAGGCCTGAAAGGCCCGGACGGCGGCGGCGAGGTAGGAGTCGAAGCTGTCGGTGAGGGCGACGGGCCGCCGGTTGACGACCATCCCGGCCGAGAACAACTGGACGTAGACGCCCTGGTCGCCCTGCCGCACGGGGTGCGACTTCAGGGCCGACTGGGTGCCGGGCCCGAAGTTGCCGTTGGCGGTGCCGTCCGCCATGCCGAGCTCGTACTGCACCCCGAGGACCAGCGCCCTGGCCGTATCCCGGGACACGCGCCCGTCGCAGGCACCGACGAAGAAGTCCTGGCGGCCGATGTACCGGCCGTTGAGCCACCGCTGCACGTCACGGACCTGCCGGGTGCCGGAGGTGCCGAGGACGTACGCGTCCATCGTCAGCAGCGCCTTGAACACCTTGGGCGTCAGACCGGCGCCGGGCAGGGCCTGTTCGACGCCCATGTCCGTCTTCAGCTTCGTGACGGCCGCCTGGGTCCGCGCGCCGTACGTGCCGTCCAGGTCGCCGCCGTCGTACCCCTTGCAGTACAGCCCGGCCTGGATGATGCGGCAGAAATCGGGCGAGGGGACCGTGTCCGCGTCGAGCTCGGGGTACTTGGCGGTCAGCGTGGAGAGCGTGGTGGGGCCGAAGTTGTCGGACAGTGCCGTGATGCCCAGCTCGTACTGCAGAGCACGGGTCAGGGCGTACATGGTGGCCCAGTCGGCCTCGCCGGTCTCCTCCACGGTCGTACCGCTGTCTCTTATACACATCTCTGATGGCGCGAGGGAG
>KL569195.1:41170-41364 GCA_000715635.1 Streptomyces violaceus
CTGCCGTAGACGGAGTTCACGAACCTCTGGGCCTTGAGCACCATTGCGTCGCGCATGAAGAGTGATCGTATGTCCGGCTAAACCGCTTTCTGTGAGGTACTTGGGAGAGTCTGAGGGGCTTCTTGTGCTCTTCGGCGCATCGCTGGTTAACCCTCCGGGCAGACGCCGGCGGCCCCCCGCCCGTGGGCAGGGGG
>KL569195.1:41612-42363 GCA_000715635.1 Streptomyces violaceus
CTCCAGGATCGCCGCCACGTCCGCCAGGACCTTCGAGCCCAGCTCGCCGTCGACCAGACGGTGGTCGAAGGACAGGGCCAGGGTGGTGACCTGGCGGGGCTTCACCTTGCCCTTGTGGACCCACGGCTGGAGCTTGATCGCGCCGACCGCGAGGATCGCGGACTCGCCGGGGTTGAGGATCGGCGTGCCCGTGTCGACGCCGAAGACACCGACGTTGGTGATCGTCACCGTGCCGCCCTGCATGGCCGCCGGGGACGTCTTGCCGTCCCTGGCGGTCGACACCAGCTCGCCCAGCGACTCGGCCAGCTGCGGCAGCGTCTTGGCGTGGGCGTCCTTGATGTTCGGGACGATCAGGCCGCGCGGGGTCGCGGCCGCGATGCCCAGGTTCACGTAGTGCTTGACCACGATCTCCTGGGCGGCCTCGTCCCAGGACGCGTTGACGTCCGGGTTGCGCCTGATCGCGACGAGCAGGGCCTTGGCGATCAGCAGGAGGGGGTTCACGCGCAGGCCCGCGAACTCCTTGTCCTCCTTCAGCTCCTCGACCAGCTTCATCGTGCGCGTCACGTCGACCGTCACGAACTCCGTGACGTGCGGCGCCGTGAACGCCGAGCCCACCATCGCCGCCGCCGTCGCCTTGCGGACGCCCTTGACCGGGATGCGGGTCTCGCGGGTCGTGTCGTACGACACCGCCGCCGGCGCGGGTGCCGGGGCGGCGGGCGCGGGCACCGCGGGGGCCGCGGGCTGCGGCACC
>KL569195.1:42567-42896 GCA_000715635.1 Streptomyces violaceus
GGCTGCGGCACCTGCGGCTGGGCCACCGCCGCGTGCACGTCCTCGCGGGTGATGATGCCGTCCGGGCCGGTCGGGACGACCGTCGTCAGGTCGACGCCCAGGTCCTTGGCCAGCTTGCGGACCGGGGGCTTGGCCAGCGGGCGTTCCTTGACGGCGGGGGCGGCCGAGGGCGCCGCTCCATGGCCGTTCAGCTCGGTCTGGATCGCGGTCGAAGCCTGCTGGACCGGGACCTCGGGGCCCTTGCGGGGACGCCGGCGGGTGGACGAGGTCGCCACCCCGTAGCCGACCAGGACCGGCTGCCGGCCGGAGCCCTCCGCCTTCGGCTCCTC
>KL569195.1:43067-43492 GCA_000715635.1 Streptomyces violaceus
GCCCTCCGCCTTCGGCTCCTCAGCGGGCTGAGGAGCCGCGGGCCGGGACGCCGCGGGCTGCTCGGCGGCGGGCTCGGGCGCGGCCCCTCCGCTCACGTCGACCGCGATGATCGACGTGCCCACGTCGACCGTGGTGCCCTCGGGGAAGTGCAGATCCCTGACCACGCCGTCGTACGGGATGGGCAGCTCGACGGCCGCCTTCGCCGTCTCGACCTCGCACACCACCTGGCCGTCGGTGACCGTGTCGCCGGGCTGGACGAACCACTTGAGGATCTCGGCCTCGGTGAGCCCCTCACCCACGTCCGGCATCTTGAACTCGCGTACGGACGCTTCCGTCATCGTCGTCACGACCCTCTCCTCAGTACGCCAGCGAGCGGTCGACGGCATCCAGTACCCGGTCCAGGTTCGGCAGGTACTCCTCCTCC
>KL569195.1:43657-45656 GCA_000715635.1 Streptomyces violaceus
GGGCCGGCGGGTACGGCGCGTGGTAGCCGCCGACGCGGAGCACCGGGGCCTCCAGGTGGTAGAAGCAGCGCTCGGTGATCCGCGCGGCGATCTCCGCGCCCGAGCCGAAGAACACCGGGGCCTCGTGGACCACGATCAGCCGGCGTGTCTTCTCCACCGACGCCTGGATCGAGTCGAAGTCGAGCGGGGAGACCGAGCGCAGGTCCAGGACCTCCAGGTTCCTGCCCTCCTCGGCGGCCGCGTCCGCGACCTCCTGGCAGAGCTTCACCATCGGGCCGTAGGCGGCGAGGGTGAGGTCGGTGCCCTCGCGGACCACCTGGGCCTTGTGCAGCGGGCCCGGGATCGCCTCCGTGTTGACCTCGGCTTTGTCCCAGTAGCGGCGCTTGGGCTCGAAGAAGATCACCGGGTCGTCGCTCTGGATGGCCTGCTGCATCATCCAGTACGCGTCCGAGGAGTTGGACGGGCTGACGATCTTCAGGCCCGAGACGTGCGCGAAGAGCGCCTCGGGGGATTCCGAGTGGTGCTCCACCGCGCCGATGCCGCCGCCGTACGGGATGCGCACGACGACCGGGAGCTTGACCTTGCCCAGGGAGCGGGCGTGCATCTTCGCGAGCTGTGTGACGATCTGGTCGTACGCGGGGAAGACGAAGCCGTCGAACTGGATCTCCACCACCGGGCGGTAGCCGCGCAGGGCCAGGCCGATCGCCGTGCCGACGATGCCCGACTCGGCCAGCGGGGTGTCGATGACGCGGCTCTCGCCGAAGTCCTTCTGCAGACCGTCGGTCACCCGGAAGACGCCGCCGAGCTTGCCGACGTCCTCGCCCATGATCAGGACCTTGGGGTCGGCCTCCAGGGCGTGGCGCAGCGACTCGTTGATCGCCTTGGCGAGTGCCATCTTGTCGGCCATGTCAGTTGCCCCCCTCATCGGCGAACGACGCCTGATACGCGGCGAACTGGGCGCGCTCCTCGTCGACGAGCGCGTGTCCGTCCGCGTAGACGTTCTCGAAGATCGCGAAGTGGTCCGGGTCCGGCATGGCACGGACCGCCTCGCGCACTCGTTTGCCCAACGTCTCGGACTCGGCCTCCAGTTCCTCGAAGAATCCCTCGTCCGCGTGGTTTGAGGTCTCCAGGAACCGGCGAAGGCGCAGGATCGGGTCCTTGGCCTCCCAGGCCTGGCGCTCCTCGTCGCCCCGGTAGCGGCTCGGGTCGTCGGAGGTGGTGTGGGCGCCCATGCGGTAGGTGAACGCCTCGACGAGGGTCGGGCCCTCGCCGGCGCGGGCCCGCTCCAGGGCCCAGCGGGTGACCGCGAGGCAGGCGAGCACGTCGTTGCCGTCCACCCGTACGCCCGGGAAGCCGTAGCCCTGCGCGCGCTGGTAGATCGGGACGCGGGACTGCTTCTCGGTCGGCTCGGAGATGGCCCACTGGTTGTTCTGGCAGAAGAACACGACCGGGGCGTTGTAGACCGCGGAGAAGGTGAACGACTCGGCCACGTCGCCCTGGCTGGAGGCGCCGTCGCCGAAGTAGGCGATCACCGCGCTGTCGGCACCGTCCTTGGCGACGCCCATCGCGTAGCCGGTGGCGTGCAGCGTCTGGGAGCCGATGACGATCGTGTAGAGCTGGAAGTTGTTGCTGTTCGGGTCCCAGCCGCCGTTGTTCACACCGCGGAACATGCCGAGCAGGTTGGTCGGGTCCACCCCGCGGCACCAGGCGACGCCGTGCTCGCGGTAGGTGGGGAAGACGTAGTCGTCGTCGCGCAGGGCCCGGCCCGAGCCGATCTGGGCGGCCTCCTGGCCGAGCAGCGAGGCCCACAGGCCAAGCTCGCCCTGGCGCTGCAGGGAGGTGGCCTCGGCGTCGAAGCGGCGGGTGAGCACCATGTCGCGGTACAGGCCGCGGAGCTCTTCCGGGGTGACACCGGCGACGTACTTGTCGTACTCGGCGTTCTTGACGCGCTTGCCCTCGGGCGTCAGCAGCTGCACGAGCTGGGGTTCGGCGGCCTTCT
>KL569195.1:45815-47814 GCA_000715635.1 Streptomyces violaceus
CTTGCCCTCGGGCGTCAGCAGCTGCACGAGCTGGGGTTCGGCGGCCTTCTTCGCGGCAGCCTTCTTCGCAGGCGTGCGGGCGGTGCCCTTGGTGCCGGTGGTGCCGGCCTTGCTTCCGGCGCTGCGTCGCGATGTGCGCGCGGCAGTGCTCTCCACGGTCACGTGTGCTCCTCCGTCGGTCCGGCCCCCGGGGTTGCCGGTAGGCCAGTGCGGCTCACCTGTTCTCGGCCACCGGGGCACGGGGTGGGTGCCACTCGGCCGGGAACAGGCGTGACAGGTGCCCCGGCGAGCGCCCTGCAACAAGCACGTTACCCAGTGCTCCACATTTCTGTGTAACCCCATCTGACCTGCGATTTTGCTTGGATTTCCAAGTAAATCGGGAAGGCTGGGAAGGGGCCCTGGTCACAGCCTTGCAGGAGGCCGGAGCAACCGCACGTTAACCCGGTGACCCAGGTCACGGGAAGAGCCAATCTGTCGGCGCGGCGAAACGGCACGCGCGCGTGGAGCCCGTTTCCGGGTCCCACGCGCGCGTGACGTGTTCCTGTTCGGTTGTTCGAGGGCCGACGGTCAGCCGCCGCCCGCGCCTCCGATGACGCTGCCCGTGGCGCCCCCGTCGGCACCGCCCGTCTCCTCTTCCGGAGGCGTCTCCGGGTCCGTGGGCTCCTCGCCCGTCGGCTCGCCGGTCGGCTCCGCGCTGGTCGGCTGGTCCGTCGGCTGGTCCGTCGGCGTCTCGGGAGCGCTCTGGGACGGCGTGTAGGACGGGCTGTACGACGGTGTCCATCCGCCGCCGCCGGAACTCGTGCCGGTGCCGTCGTCCGTCGACGTGTCGGTCGGCTCGTCCGTCACCTCGTCGCTCGGCGTCTCGCTCGGAGTCTTCTTCTCTTCCGTCTGCGAGGCTGCCGGCGACTTCTTGTTGTCGGTGGGACCCTTCGTGCCGCCGCCGGTGTTCTGCAGCGCCAAGGCGACACCCGCGGCCACGGCGATCACCGCGAGGACGGCGAGGATCCACAGCTTGCCGCGGCCGCTGCCCTTGTTGCCCCGGCCCTCGAAGCCGCCGTCGTCCCCGCCGCCGTAGCCGGCGGGAAGTACCGGCGAGGGGATCTGAGCGGTGCCGGAGACATCGCCGGGGTGGCCCATCACAGCCGTGTGGGCGAAGCCGCCGGACGGGGTGTGCCGGCCCTCGTGCATGTCGACCGGGCCGGTGTTCCAGGTGCCGGTGTGGCCGCCCTGGTCGTAGAGCATCTGGAGCGCGTACTGGACCAGCCCGCGCATCTCCTCGGCCGTCTGGAAACGGTCGTCGGGCTCCTTGGCGAGGGAGCGCATGACCAGGCCGTCCAGCTCCGGCGGGCAGACGTCGGAGGCCTCGGACGGTGGCGTCGGGATGTCCTGCACGTGCTGGTAGACCACCGACAGCGGGGTCTCGCCGGTGAACGGCGGGCGCAGCGAGAGGAGTTCGTAGAGCAGGCAGCCCGTGGCGTACAGGTCGGAGCGGTGGTCGACGGCCTTGCCGAGCGCCTGCTCCGGCGACAGGTACTGCGGGGTGCCCATGACCATGCCGGTCTGCGTCATCGTGGACTGCGCGCCGTGCAGGGCGCGGGCGATGCCGAAGTCCATCACCTTCACAGCGCCGTTGTGCGTGATGATGACGTTGGCGGGCTTGATGTCGCGGTGCACGATGCCGTGCTGGTGCGAGTAGGCGAGCGCCTCCAGGACGCCCGAGACGATGATCAGGGCCTGTTCGGGGCCCGGCGCCTCGGCGTTCAGCAGCAGATCGCGGATGGTGCGGCCCTCGACCAGCTCCATGACGATGTAGGGGAGCGGCTGACCGCCGACGATGTCCTCGCCGGAGTCGTACACGGCGACGATCGCGTGGTGGTTGAGGCCGGCCACCGACTGGGCCTCGCGCGTGAAGCGCGCCTTGGACACCGGGTCCTCGGCGAGGTCGGAACGGAGCAGCTTGACGGCGACGGTGCGCCCGAGGCGGACGTCCTCGGCTGCG
>KL569195.1:47997-49477 GCA_000715635.1 Streptomyces violaceus
GGAGCAGCTTGACGGCGACGGTGCGCCCGAGGCGGACGTCCTCGGCTGCGAACACCTCGGCCATGCCGCCCCGGCCGAGTCTGTGGGTCAGCCGGTACCGGCCGTCCCCGACCAACCCGCCGTTACCCCAGGCCTCCGGCGCGTCCGACATGCCGCCGCCAGTCGCCTCGGGTTCGGACGGGCCCTGAGCGCGCTGCTGCTGTGCCATCAGTCCTCGCCGTCGTTTCTGCCCGCGGTGCGCGCGGTGTTGTTACGGTCTCCGTCGGCCACGCTACAGCCTCCGCGCAAGGCGCCGGTCCGAGACGGGTGCCAGGACCGGCACGGGACGGACGCGCCATGAAACCTTTACTCAGCACTCTCGTGCAAATTCTGTGTAGCGGCCGCACAACCCCGGTAACGCTTCCGCGACGCTTCTTTCGCGTACGGTCACGGAACGGGCACCGAGCTTGACGTGTCCGTGCCCTGGGGCAGACTTGGCCGGGAATGGCGGTTTGGATCAACGGCGGATCAGACGGATCAGCGGCAGTCGGCAGCTCCTCGGGGAGCCACGGGGGACACGGAACATGAGCCAGGACGGCGCACAGGGGCAGTACACGGGCCGGGCGCTCGCCAGTGGCCGCTATCAGCTGCGTGACCTCCTCGGCCAGGGCGGCATGGCCTCGGTGCACCTCGCGTACGACAGCGTGCTCGACCGACAGGTCGCGATCAAGACACTTCACACCGAGCTCGGCCGGGAGCAGGCCTTCCGCGAGCGGTTCCGCCGCGAGGCCCAGTCCGTGGCCAAGCTCACGCACACCAACATCGTCTCGGTCTTCGACACCGGCGAGGACACCCTCGACTCCATGACGACGCCGTACATCGTCATGGAGTACGTCGAGGGCCGCCCTCTCGGCTCGGTCCTCGACGAGGACGTACGGCAGCAGGGCGCGATGCCCGCCGACAAGGCACTGAAGATCACCGCGGACGTGCTGGCCGCGCTGGAGATCAGCCACGAGATGGGCCTGGTCCACCGCGACATCAAGCCGGGCAACGTGATGATGACCAAGCGCGGTGTGGTCAAGGTCATGGACTTCGGCATCGCCCGCGCCATGCAGTCCGGTGTGACGTCGATGACGCAGACCGGCATGGTCGTCGGCACCCCGCAGTACCTCTCGCCGGAACAGGCCCTCGGCCGTGGCGTGGACGCCCGCTCCGACCTGTACTCGGTCGGCATCATGCTGTTCCAACTGGTCACCGGGCGGCTGCCGTTCGAGGCGGACTCGCCGCTGGCCATCGCGTATGCACACGTCCAGGAGGAGCCGCCGGTTCCGTCCACGATCAACCGCGCGCTGCCGCCGGCCGTGGACGCGCTGATCGCCCGGGCGCTGAAGAAGAATCCGAACGAGCGTTTCCCCAGCTCAGAGGCCATGCGCGACGAGTGCCTGCGTGTGGCGGCGTCCTTCCACGCGGCCCCGCCGAGCATCGTCCCGGGCACACAGGC
>KL569195.1:49733-49987 GCA_000715635.1 Streptomyces violaceus
CCAGGTCCAGACGCCGTACCAGCCGACGCCGCCCCCGAACCCGTACGGCACCCCCGCCCCGTCGGCGCAGTCCCCGGCGTACGGCTATCCGCAGCAGGGCGGCTACCAGACGCCGAACCCGGCCGCGTACCCCCAGCAGCCGGGCCCGTCGACCCCGCCGCCGTACAACCTCACGCCCCAGACCGTGCCCGCCTCCCAGGGCGGTGGCAAGAGCAACAAGCCGGTGATCATCGGCTCCGTCATCGTGGCCGTCG
>KL569195.1:50215-51627 GCA_000715635.1 Streptomyces violaceus
TCCGTCATCGTGGCCGTCGTGGCGGTCGGCGGGCTGGTCGCGGCCCTGCTGATGAACGGCGGCGGCGAGGACGTCAAGGGCGGCGGGGGCAGCAGCGCGAGCGCATCGGCCTCGGCGGCCAAGAAGCCCGGTTACCGCGGGCCGGACCCGTCGAAGACGATCGACTCCGAGGAGTGCACGGAGCCGGAGGAGTCGTACAACGACCCCGACAAGATCCAGATCCCGGACTTCAAGTTCATGAACATCACGTCCGTCAAAACCTGTGCCCAGGCGGCCGGCTGGCAGGTCAGCACCAAGAACGTGGACGAGAACACCTACGGCCAGGGCACGGTCATGAACCAGTTCCCGTCCAAGGGCACCGATGTCGACCCGGACGACATGCCGGTCATCGAGCTCAACGTCTCGACGGGCAACCCGCCGTCCTGACGCCCCGGACGTGAGGAAGGGCCCGGCGGCTTCGGCCGCGGGGCCCTTTTCGTTCGGGGAGGTCTGGGCCGGGGGCCTACAAGTACGGCCCGCCGGAACGGGCTCCTGGGGGCTGGTCGTCGAGGCCCTCGTGGCCGACGCCCGGCGGGAGGGCACGGCGCATCTGCTCCAGCTGGGCGCGGGCCGCCATCTGCTGGGCGAACAGCGTCGTCTGGATCCCGTGGAAGAGTCCCTCGAGCCAGCCGACCAGCTGGGCCTGCGCGATGCGCAGTTCCGCGTCGCTGGGGGTCGTCTCGTCCGTGAAGGGCAGGGAGAGCCGCTCCAGCTCCTCGACCAGCTCGGGCGCCAGACCGTCCTCCAGCTCCTTCACCGAGCTGGCGTGGATCTCCTTGAGCCGGACCCGGCTGGCCTCGTCCAGGGGCGCCACGCGCACTTCTTCGAGCAGCTGCTTGATCATGCTGCCGATCCGCATGACCTTGGCGGGCTGCTCCACCTGTTCCGTGACCGGGATCTCGCGGGAGTCCTCGTCTCCGCTGCCGCCACCGAGCGCCATCCCGTCCTGGCCCACGACCAGGATCTGCGGGCTCTCCGGCGACCGTTCGTTTCTCGGCATCTCCATGTCGCCATTCTCTCGCACGCCTGCACCTCACCTCCGTGGTGCCCCCACGGGAAGCTGATCCACCCTGTTTCGACAGACGTATCGGTCAGTGCCCGGGTTGCTCCCCGGAGGGTGGTTCCGCCTCATGGGTGAGACGCAGCAGACGGGCCTCGCAGTGGTCCAGCCACCGGACCTCGGCCTCGGCCTGGAAGACGAGCCGCTCCAGGACGAGCAGGCGGGCCATCTCCCGCGGGTGCCCGGGCGTGCGGGCCAGGGCCTCGGCCCGCTGCCGCACGAGGTCGTGGAGTGCCTGCGCCACGTGCCGGCGCTGGGCCTCGACGACCTCCCGCACGTCGACGCCGTCCGCTCCAACCGCCATCACGAGCTT
>KL569195.1:51842-55065 GCA_000715635.1 Streptomyces violaceus
GCCGGCTCGTCGCGCGGCGGGCCGGGCCGTTCCACGGGGCGGGCGTACCAGGCGCGCAGCTCGGCCCGGCGGCCTCGGTGAGTGCGTACAGCGCCCGTCCCGCCTCGTCGACGCCCTCCTGGGCCACCAGCCCGTCCCGTTCCAGGCGGCCCAGCGTCGTGTAGACCTGCCCGATGTTCAGCGGCCAGGTCCCGCCGGTGCGGGCCTCGAAGTCGGTGCGCAGGCGTGAGCCGTAGCGGGGGCCGGCCGCCAGGACCGCCAGCAGCCCGTGACGTATCGACATAACCGGATTGTGCGCCGATTCCGCCCGTCGGCCGAACCCGGAATGCCGGATGTCCGGGGGAATGTGAGGCTGATTGCTCCGAAATGACCGAACTTGCCGAAATTGCCCTACCGGGCACGGCGGGAGGGGGTCACCAACGTGACTCCATCGCTACGCGCACTGCGGGCGACCGTACTGGTGGTCGCCTTGGGGGCGGGTGCGGTCGCCTCACCCTGCGGTTTTGCTCAGGCCCACGGTTCTGTCCCCTCTGTCCTCTCCGTCCCCTCTGTCCGCGCGTACGGCTCTGTCCTCGCGTACGGCGACGAGGCCGGGACCGTCGCCGTACGCTCCGCCCCGGCTGCGCCCGCGGAGCCCTCGCGGGCCGGGAGCAGGGCCGGTGAGGGGCGGGAGCGGCCGGGACGGCCGGAGGAGGCCGAGGAGGAGCGGCAAGCTCGTGAGGCTCGTGAGGCCACCGCCGTGCCCGAGGCATCCCGGGAGGCCGTCCCCGTGCCCTCCGCACCGACGGAGCCGCCCGTGCGCGAGGCCGCTGCACAGTCCGAACGCCCTGTCGGTCCCGTACTGCGGATCGTGCCGCTGGGCAGCGGGCTGGTACTCATCGGACTCGGGCTGGGCCTGGCATTCGTCGGCCTCAGACTGCGACGCGCGTAGGGCACGCGGTCGGCCACATCCCGGGCCTCTTCATGCGCCCCTGCGGCCGCGTCGCGCCTGGGCCGACTTCAAGCGCCGTCGGGCTGCGCCGCGCATGGAGCCCTTTCAAGCGCCCCGGGCAGCAGCGCGTCCAGGGCCCGTTTCAAGCGCCCTCGGGCTGCACCGCGCCTGAGGCCCGTTCAAGCACCCCCGGCTGATCCGCGCCTGAGGCCCGTGCGAGCACCCCGGCTGCGGACGCTCCTGGGGGCTTTCAGCAGCCCCCGGCCGAGGCCCGCTTCAAGCACCCTGCGGGGCGATCAGCAGTACCTTGCCGATGTGGCCGCTGTCCTCCACGACCTGGTGGGCGGTGGCGGCGTCCCGCATGGGGAGTTCGCGGTCGATGACCGGGCGCAGGTGGCCGCCGGTGAACAGGGGCCAGACGTGTTCGCGCACGGCCGCGACGATGGCCGCCTTCTCCTCCAGCGGCCGGGCCCGCAGGGACGTCGCGCTGATCGCGCCGCGCTTGGCGAGCAGCGCGCCGATGTTCAGCTCGCCCTTGACGCCGCCCTGCATGCCGATGATCGCGAGCCGGCCGTTGACGGCGAGGGCCTTGACGTTGCGCTCCAGGTACTTGGCGCCCATGTTGTCGAGGATGACGTCGGCACCGGCGCCGTCCGTGGACTTCCTGACCTCTTCGACGAAGTCCTGCTCACGGTAGTTGACCAGGATGTCGGCGCCCAGTTCGGCGCACCGGTCCAGCTTCTCCTTGGTGCCGGCCGTGACGGCGACCCTGGCGCCGACTGCCTTGGCCAGCTGGATGGCCATCGTGCCGATACCGCTGGAGCCGCCGTGCACGAGGAGCGTCTCGCCGGGGCGCAGGTGGGCGATCATGAAGACGTTCGACCAGACGGTGCAGGTCACCTCGGGCAGTGCCGCGGCCTCCCGCAGGCCGACGGCCTCGGGCACGGGCAGCAGCTGTCCGGCCGGGACCACCACCTTCTCGGCGTAACCGCCACCGGAGAGCAGCGCGCACACCTCGTCGCCCACGCTCCAGCCGGAGACGCCGGTGCCGATCTCGGCGATCCGCCCGGAGCACTCCAGGCCGGGGTAGGGGGGCGTGCCGGGCGGCGGGTCGTAGAAGCCCTGCCGCTGCAGGATGTCGGCCCGGTTGACGGCACCGGCCGTCACCTCGACCAGGACCTCGCCCTCGCCGGGCACGGGATCCGGGACCTCGTCCCAGACCAGCGCCTCGGGCCCACCAGGTTCGGGAATCGTGATCGCATGCATGACAGGGACGGTACTCCTCGGTAGTCCTCGGTCGCCGGACGGAGTCCGCTCCGTCCCCCTTCCTTCCTGGGGCAGATCCCCCTACGTCTTTGGTCCGGTTCTGGCGAAAATCCATATGCGGGACCGATGAGTTTGCGCGACGGTAAAGGTCTCCTCATGCGTAGCCCACGTACTCGGAAGGACCCGAAACATGAGCACGCAGACGTCCGGCCTGGCGATCGAGACCGCGGGCCTGGTGAAGACGTTCGGCGAGACCAGGGCCGTCGACGGAGTAGACCTGTCCGTGCCCGCCGGCACGGTCTACGGCGTCCTCGGCCCGAACGGCGCCGGCAAGACCACCACCGTGAAGATGCTCGCCACACTCCTGCGGCCGGACGGCGGCCAAGCGCATGTCTTCGGCCACGACGTCGTCCGCGAGGCGGACGAGGTGCGCGCCCGGGTGAGCCTCACCGGCCAGTACGCGTCGGTGGACGAGGACCTCACCGGCACCGAGAACCTGGTCCTGCTGGGCCGGCTGCTCGGCCACCACAAGAAGGCCGCCCGGGGCCGCGCCGCCCAGCTCCTGGAGGCCTTCGGGCTCACGGAGGCCGCCGCGAAGCAGGTCAAGCACTACTCGGGCGGTATGCGGCGCCGGATCGACATCGCCGCCTCCATCCTCAGCACCCCCGACCTGCTGTTCCTCGACGAGCCGACGACCGGCCTCGACCCGCGCAGCCGCAACCAGGTGTGGGACATCGTGCGGGCCGTGGTCGCCCAGGGCACCACCGTGCTGCTGACCACGCAGTACCTGGACGAGGCCGACCAGCTGGCGTCCCGGATCGCCGTCATCGACCGCGGCAGAGTGATCGCCGAGGGCACCAAGGGCGAGCTGAAGTCGTCCGTCGGCGCCGGGTCCGTCCATCTACGGCTACGAGATCCCGACCAGCGGAGCCTCGCGGCCGACCTGCTGAGCCGGACCCTCGACGCGCAGGTGCAGCCGGAGCCCGACCCGGTGGCCCTGACCGCCCGCCTCGGTACGGCGGCGAG
>KL569195.1:55245-57637 GCA_000715635.1 Streptomyces violaceus
AGCGACGACACCGCGGCCCAGCAGGCGGCCCGCGCGCTGAACGAGCTGGCCGGCGCCGGGATCACCGTCGACAACTTCTCACTGGGCCAGCCCAGCCTGGACGAGGTGTTCCTCGCCCTCACCGGACACGACACGCACGACTCCGACCGCTCGGCCGGCTCCGGCCACTCCCACGACCCGAAGGACGAGGTGGCGGCATGAGCACCACGACGACCACCGAGGCCAAGGAACTCGCCCCGGTCAGCACCGAGTCGCTCGCCGCGCTGCTCATCGCCAAGGAGCGGCCGTCGCGGCCCAGCGCCTTGTCAGCCTCGATGACCTTCGGCTGGCGGGCGATGCTCAAGATCAAGCACGTGCCGGAGCAGCTCTTCGACGTCACGGCCTTCCCGATCATGATGGTGCTGATGTACACGTACCTGTTCGGCGGGGCGCTGGCCGGCTCGCCGAAGGAGTACATCCAGTTCCTGCTGCCGGGCATCCTCGTGATGTCGGTCGTGATGATCACGATGTACACGGGTGTCTCGGTCAACACGGACATCGAGAAGGGCGTCTTCGACCGGTTCCGCACCCTGCCGATCTGGCGGCCGTCGACGATGGTCGGCTATCTGCTCGGCGACGCCCTGCGGTACACGATCGCGTCGGTCGTGATGCTCACCGTCGGCATCATCCTCGGCTACCGGCCGGACGGCGGGATCGGTGGTGTGCTCGCCGGGATCGCCCTGCTGGTGCTCTTCTCGTTCGCCTTCTCGTGGATCTGGACGATGTTCGGGCTGATGCTGCGCACCGAGAAGTCGGTGATGGGCGTCAGCATGATGGTGATCTTCCCGCTCACCTTCCTGTCCAACGTGTTCGTCGACCCGACGACCATGCCGGGCTGGCTCCAGGCCTTCGTGAACAACAGCCCCATCACCCATCTGGCCTCGGCGGTGCGCGGCTTGATGGGCGGGGACTGGCCGGCCGACGAGGTCGCCTGGTCGCTGGGCTGGGCCGGACTGTTCGTGCTGGTCTTCGGGCCGATCACGATGCGGCTGTACAACCGGAAGTAGGGCTCGGTCAGTTGCGGGGCATCGGCGGCATCGGTCGGATGTCGGGGGCGACTTGTGTGGCCGGTGTCTTCCGCACGATCGTGATGAGCCGGTCGGTCAGCTCCAGCGTCCCGATGGCCGGATCGTCGTAGCCGAGCACCCGGTGGCCGCGTATGACACTCACCACCAGGTCGGCGACCTCGCGCGGCTTCTTGCCCACCTCGCCCTTGACCACCGGCCGTTCGACGAGGTCGAGCCCGCTGCCCTGCTGGATGAGGTCCTCCATCACCATGCCGGCGGAGGGGCTGAGCACGGACAGACCGAGCAGACGGCCGGCGGCGCTGGCGCTGGTGATGACCGCGTCGGCGCCGGACTGCTTGAGCAGCGGCGCGTTCTCCTCCTCCCGCACCGTGGCCACGATCTTCGCCCCGCGGTTGAGCTGCCGGGCTGTCAGCGTCACCAGCACCGCCGTGTCGTCGCGCTGGGTCGCGATGATGATCTGACGCGCCTTGTGCACCTCGGCCCGCTTCAGCACCTCGCTGCGGGTCGCGTCCCCGACGATGCCCGTGTAGCCCTCGGCGGTCGCGGCGTCGATCACTTTGGAACTGGGGTCGACCACGACGACCTGCTCCTTCTTCAGACCCGTCGCGCAGACGGTCCGGATCGCCGACCTGCCCTTCGTGCCGAAGCCGACGACGACGGTGTGATCACGCAAGGTGGACCTCCAGCGGGTCAGTCGCCACTCCTCCCGCGTGCGTTCGGTGAGGGCTTCGAGGGTGGTGCCGACCAGGATGATCAGGAACAGCACGCGCAGGGGCGTGACGACGAGGATGTTCGTGAGCCGGGCGGCGTCACCAGCGGGGGTGATGTCGCCGTAGCCCGTGGTGGAGAGGGTGACGGTCGCGTAGTAGAAGGCGTCGAGGAGGGTGATGCCCCCGCCCGCGTTGTCGTTGTAGCCGTCACGGTCGGCGTAGACGATCAGCGCGGTGACGACGAGGACCACCAGCGCCATGGAGAGCCGCTTGAGGACCTGGCGGATCGGGTGCTCCACCACTTTCTTCGGGAGTTTCACCCGATGGGTCACCAGATGCTCGTCCGCCTGGCGGGCGATCGCGTCCTGGCCCGGAAGTTTCACGTGAAACACACCCCGATCCCTGCGGACGCCCAGGGCAGGTCGAGCAGTTCCGCCTCCTGCCCCGGACGGGCGCCGCCCGGGGGCACGACGGCCAGCGCGTCGGCCGCCGCGATGCCGCGCAGCATGGCCGGGCCGTTGTAGTGCAGCGGCACGGCCTCATCGCCGCGCAGGACGACGGGCACGAGCCGGGTGTCGTGCGGGTGCCCGTGCACGGCGTCCCTGAGCGGCAGCG
>KL569195.1:57877-59485 GCA_000715635.1 Streptomyces violaceus
AGATGTGTATAAGAGACAGAGCGTCAGCAGTCCGGAGACGGCGGCGAGCGGGTTGCCCGGCAGCCCGACGAGGTGCTGGGTCTCCGTGATGCGCGCCAGCAGCATGGGGTGGCCGGGGCGCACCTTGACGCCGTCCACGAGGAGTTCGGCGCCGATGCGGCGCAGGGTGGGGTGGACGTGGTCGACAGGACCTGCGGCGGTGCCGCCGGTGGTGATGACGACGTCGGCGTCGGACGTGGTCATCGCCCTGTGCAGGGCGTCGGCGTCGTCGCGGACGCGTCGTACGGCGGTGACCTCGGCGCCGAGCGCCCGCAGCCAGGGCGGGAGCATCGGGCCGAGCGCGTCCCGGATCAGACCGTCGTGCGGCAGCCCTTCGGTGAGCAACTCGTCGCCGAGGACGAGGACTTCGGCGCGGGCGCGGGGGACGGCGGTGACCATGTCGTAGCCGGCCGCCGCGGCGAGTCCGAGGACGGCCGGGGTGACGAGGGTGCCGACGGGCAGGAGTTGGTCGCCGGTGCGGCATTCCTGGCCCCGGGGGCGGATGTCCTGGCCGGGGACGACGCCCCTGGTCGCGTGCAGACGGCCCTTGTCGTCGGTGCGGCCGTGCTCGCTGCGCAGGACGGCCGTGGTGTCCGCGGGGATGCGGGCGCCGGTGGCGATCCGGACGGCCTCGCCGTCGGTCAGCGGCGCCTGCCCGACGTGCCCGGCCAGGACGCCCTCGTCCCGTACGTCCCAGGGAGCGGGCCCGGCGACCGCCCAGCCGTCCATCGCGGAGGTGTCGAAGGAGGGGAGGTCGGTGAGGGCGTCGAGGGGAGCGGCCAGGGTGAGGCCGAGGGCGGCGTCGAGCGGCACGGAGACGGGGGCGCGGCGGGCGGCCCGGATGGCGCTCCGGGCGGCGCGTTCGGCGATGTCCCGGGCCTGTGGCCAGGGGGTGGCCCGGTGCCGGGTGTCCGGCTTACGGGGTGTGGGGGTGCTGTCCTTCTCACCTCGTGCGGCGGGGTCGGGCAGATGGGTGCCGTTGCTGTCGTTCACGAGGGCGAGCACCTCCTCGACGTCGAGATCTTCGGCGTCCTCACCGGTGCGGGTGCCACGCGGGGTCATCCGGCATCCGGGCGGGTGTCGGGCGTCGCGTCGGGGGCGACGTCGGGCCGGCCCCCCGAGGCTTGCGGGGTGCTCTCCTCCGCCCAGCGAGCGGCGAGGGCCACGGCCTTGCGGGCGGCTTCGGCGACCGCCTCAGGGCCCCCGCCGGCCCGCGCGGCCGCATAGCCGACGAGGAAAGTGGTCAGCGGCGCGGCGGGCCTGGCCACGCCGTGGGCGGCGTCGCGGGCGAGGTCGAGCAGCTCTTTCACGTCGACGTCGAGGTCGATCCCGAGCTCGTCCTTGACCGCGGAAATCCATTCATCCAACACGTGCCCATGCTCCCTGATGCGTGCCCTGGCGGAGGCGATGTCGTCCCAGGTGTCGCAGTCGAAAGACGCGACGGGGTCGGAGATGCGGGTGAGGTCCAGCTCGGCGGTGAGATGCCGCAGGGGAAGACCGTGCGGACCGCCGTGCCGGTCGGCGAGGAGGGCGAGCGTCTCGCGCAGACGCCGCGCGCGGTACGCGGCG
>KL569195.1:59715-63781 GCA_000715635.1 Streptomyces violaceus
GGCGACGAGCGGCTGGTCGCGGCCGTCGGGGTCGGTCAGCAGCACGCCGTCGGCGGCGGTCTCCCGCAGTGTGCCCAGCAGCCGGCCGACGGTCCGCTCCTCAAGGAACGGCAGGTCGGCGGAGAGCACCACGACGTGCTCCGCCGTGGTGTGCCGGAGCCCGGCGTCGAGCGCGGCGAGCGGTCCGCCGCCGGGCGGGTCCTCGCGGGCCCAGGTCACGGGCCGTGCCGTCGGCCGGGGCTCGGCCACGACGACGGTGGTGCGGGCGCCGTCGCACGCGGCGAGCACCCGGTCGAGCAGGGCCCGCCCGCCGACGCGCACCCCGGGTTTGTCCGCGCCCCCGAGGCGCCGGGCGGCGCCACCGGCGAGCACGACGGCGTCGTGGGCGGCGGGGTCCGTCCCCTGCGCGGGGCCGGGGCCGGAGCCGGGTTCACCGGGAGGCTCGTACGCGGTCACCCCCCGAGTATGCGTGCCCCCGCGATCACATGGAACGCGGGGGATCCGACGCGATCACCGGGAACGCCCGCGCGCCGGAAGGGAATCACAGCGTCCGCAGCAGCACCGCCGGTTGCTCCACGCAGTCCGCCACGTAGCGCAGGAAGCCGCCCGCCGTCCCGCCGTCGCACACCCGGTGGTCGAAGGTGAGCGAGAGCTGGACGACCTGCCGCACGGCCAGCTCGCCCTCGTGCACCCAGGGCTTGGGGACGATGCGGCCGACGCCGAGCATGGCGGCCTCCGGGTGGTTGATGATCGGTGTGGAGCCGTCGACGCCGAAGACGCCGTAGTTGTTCAACGTGAAGGTCCCGCCGGTGAGTTCGCCGGGCGTCAGCGTCCCGGTCCGGCCCGCCTCGGTCAGCCGGGCGAACTCCGCGCTCAGCGACTCGGCGTCCCGCGCGTTCGCGTCCCTGACCACCGGGACCACGAGCCCCCGGTCGGTCTGGGCCGCGAAGCCCAGATGCACGTGGTCGAACTGGACGACCTCCCTGGCCTGCGCGTCCACGGTGGAGTTGAGCTCGGGGAACCGGGCGAGGGCCGCGGTGCAGATCCGGGCCAGCAGGGCCAGGAGGGAGATCTTCGGCCCGCCGGCCGTGTTCATGGCCGTGCGTGCCCGCATGAGCTCCGTGGCGTCGGCGTCGACCCAGCAGGTCGCGTCGGGGATCTCGCGGCGGCTGCGGGACAGCTTGTCCGCGACGGCGCCCCGCATGCCCTTGAGGGGCGTACGGATCTCGCCCGGGGCGGCTGTCGCGGCGGGCCGGGGTGCGGGGGCCTCTGTCGCGGCGGGCCGGGGCGCGGCGCGCAAGGCGTACTCCACATCCGCCCGCAGGATCAGCCCGTCGGGCCCGGAGCCGGTCAGCTCCCGCAGGTCGAGGCCGTTCTGCCGGGCCAGCCTGCGGACCAGGGGCGAGATCACGGGGAGGGGGCCGTCCTCGGCCTCGGGGACACCTGCCCGCCCGTTCACCGCCGTGGTGGGGGCGGCACCGGCCACCGGCTCCTGGCGCACCCTGCGTCGGCGCGCGGGTGCCTCGGACGTGCCGTATCCGACCAGGACGTTCCCCGAGCTCTCGGTCCGGGCCTCTTCCGCACCACCGCCGGACGGCGCCCGTTCCCCCACCGCCACCGTGATCAGCGGCGCCCCGACGGGCAGTTCCGTGCCCTCCTCGCCGAAGCGGGCCGTGACCACACCGCCGTAGGGGCACGGCACCTCGACCATCGCCTTGGCCGTCTCGACCTCGACGACCGGCTGGTCGATGGCGACGAGGTCTCCGACCTCGACAAGCCAACGCACGATTTCTGCCTCGGTGAGGCCCTCACCGAGGTCGGGCAGCTTGAACTCCAGGCTGTGAATTCCAGAAGCGTGTGCCATCAGCTCTCGGCCTCCCACTGCAGACGCCCCACGGCGTCCAGGATCCGGTCCACACCGGGCAGGTGGTGGCGCTCCAGCATCGGCGGCGGGTACGGGACGTCGAACCCGGCGACGCGCAGCACCGGAGCCTCCAGGTGGTGGAAGCAGCGCTCCGTGACCCGGGCCGCGATCTCCCCGCCCGGGCCCCCGAAGGAACCCGACTCGTGGACGACGACCGCGCGTCCCGTCCGCCGTACCGAGGCGCACACCGTCTCGTCGTCGAACGGCACCAGGGAGCGCAGGTCGACGACTTCGAGGTCCCAGCCCTCGGCCCGGGCCGCCTCGGCCGCCTCCATGCAGACGGGTACGGACGGCCCGTACGTGATGAGCGTGGCGCTCCGGCCCGAGCGCCGCACCACCGCGCGGCCTATCGGTTCAACGGGCGCCGGCTCCTCGGGGTTCCAGGAGTCCTTCGACCAGTACAGCCGCTTCGGCTCCAGGACGACGACCGGGTCGTCGGAGGCGATGGCGGCGCGCAGCAGGCCGTAGGCGTCGGCGACGGTGGCGGGCGTGACGACATGGAGCCCCGGAGTCGCCATGTAGTACGCCTCGGAGGAGTCGCTGTGGTGCTCGACGCCGCCGATGCCGCCGCCGTAGGGGACGCGGATGGTGATCGGCAGGGACATCCTGCCGCGGGTTCGGTTGCGCATCCGGGCCACGTGCGAGATGAGCTGTTCGAACGCCGGGTAGGCGAACGCGTCGAACTGCATCTCCACGACCGGCCTCAGGCCGTACATCGCCATGCCGACGGCCGTGCCGAGGATGCCCGCCTCGGCGAGCGGGGTATCCGTGCAGCGGTCCTCGCCGAACTCCTTGGCGAGTCCGTCGGTGACGCGGAAGACGCCGCCGAGGGTGCCGACGTCCTCGCCCATGACGTGCACGGCGGGGTCGGCGGCCATGGCGTCGCGCAGCGCGCGCGTGAGGGCCTGCGCCATGGTGGCCGGCTTGACGGCGACGGTGGTCATCGGTGCGTTCCCCCTTCCGGGCCGGCCTCGGCCTCGGCCTCCAGCTCGGCCCGCACCTGGTCCCGCTGCTCGCGCAACTGGGACGTGGGCTCGGCGTAGACGTGGGTGAACAGGTCCATGGGGTCGAGTGCCGGGTCCTGGTTCATGTGCGCGCGCAGGTCGGCGGCCATCGCCTCGGCGGCGTCCCGTGCGGCCTGCTTGCCGGCCTCGTCGAGCAGGCCGCGCGCGGTCAGCTCCCGCTCCAGCAGCTGGATCGGGTCGTGCTCGCGCCAGGTCTCGACCTCGGCGTCACCGCGGTAGCGGGTCGCGTCGTCGGCGTTGGTGTGGGCGTCGACGCGGTAGGTGATCGCCTCGACCAGGGTGGGACCGCCGCCCGCACGCGCGTGCCGTACGGCGTCGGAGAGCACCTCGTGCACGGCCGCGGCGTCGTTGCCGTCGACCAGGCGGCCGGGCATGCCGTAGCCGACGGCCTTGTGGGCCAGCGACGGGGCCGCGGTCTGCTTGGCGAGCGGGACGGAGATCGCGAAGCCGTTGTTCTGCACCAGGAAGACGACGGGGGCCTGCCAGACGGCGGCGAAGTTCAGCGCCTCGTGGAAGTCGCCCTCGCTGGTGCCGCCGTCGCCGACCATGGCCAGCGCGACCACGTCGTCCCCCTTGAGGCGGGCGGCGTGCGCGAGGCCCACGGCGTGCGGCAGCTGCGTGGCGAGCGGGGTGCACAGAGGGGCGACCCGGTGCTCGTACGGGTCGTAGCCGGTGTGCCAGTCGCCGCGCAGCAGCGTGAGCGCCTCGACGGGGTCCACCCCGCGGGCCACCACGGCGAGCGTGTCGCGGTAGCTCGGGAAGAGCCAGTCCTGCTCCTCCAGCACGAGCGCGGCGGCGACCTCGCACGCCTCCTGGCCGGTGGTGGAGGGGTAGACGGCGAGGCGGCCCTGCTTGGTGAGGGCGGTGGCCTGCGCGTTGTAGCGGCGGCCGCGGACCAGCTGCGCGTACAGCGTCCGCAGCAGTTCCGGGTCGGCCTTCGCGGCGGCCTCGGTGCCGAGGACGCGGTACGGCTCGGCGTCGGGCAGCAGCGGCGCGGGATCCATGCGGGGCTGCCAGGCGGGCGGCGGGGTCGGCCGGTACGCGCCCCGCTGCTCCATGACCGTCATGACGGCACCTCCTCGTGGGAGCGGCTACGGGAGGCGCGTCGGCTGTGACC
>KL569195.1:64007-69549 GCA_000715635.1 Streptomyces violaceus
AGCTACGGGAGGCGCGTCGGCTGTGACCCGCCTCACCTACCGATTGTTCGGTCGACGGCACAATTTGGCTATGGGTGACCACAGGCTGTGGACAAACGGTTCTCCACAGCCTGTGATGGACGCAGTACGTCCATGGTAGGGAGGTCGGCGCAGGTGGCATCTGAACAAATGGCCGAAGGGCAGGACGCCGGCGCTGTGCTGCCGCCGCCGCGGCCCCTGGACGCCATAGATCAGGACATCCTGCGCATGCTCCAGGCCGACGGCCGCGCCTCGATACGGTCGGTCGCCGAACGGGTCCACGTCTCGCGCGCCAACGCCTACGCCCGCATCAACCGGCTCGTCGAGGACGGTGTCATCCGCGGCTTCGGCGCCCGCGTCGACCACCAGCGGGCCGGTCAGGGGACATCCGCGTACATCACACTGAAGATCGTGCAGAACTCCTGGCGCACGGTGCGCGAGGAGCTCAGACAACTGCCGGGCGCCTCCCACATCGCCCTGATGGGCGGAGACTTCGACGTGCTGCTGCTGGTGCACGTGTCCGACAACCGGTCACTGCGCGAACTGGTGCTGACCCGCCTCCAGGCGATCCCGCAGGTGCTCAGCACCCGCACGCTGCTGGTGTTCGAGGAGGAGGACCTGGAGCCGCAGGGCTAGGGGCGACAGGTCACCCGGCCTTGCGCAGGCCCCCGAACGCCAGCCGTACCACCGCGTCGGCCACCTCGCGCTCGTTCATGCCCCGCCCGTCCGGCCGGTACCACTCCACGATCGAGTTGATCATTCCGAAGACCAGCCGGGTCACCAGCCGGACCTCTATGTCGCCGCGCACGTCCCCGTCCGCGGCCGCCGCCTTGATCAGGTCGGCCACCCGGTGGTCGAAGTCGCGGCGCCGCTCCAGGGCCCACCGCTCGGTGTCCGTGTTGCCGCGCACCCGCAGCAGCAGGGTCACGTAGGGCAGCTCGGCTATGAGCACCTCGACCATGCGCCGCACGACGTACTCCAGGCACTCGGAGGCGCGCCCCCCGCGCGCGTGCTCCTCGTCGAGGATCCCGAAGAGGCCGTCCAGGGCCCGGCTCACGGCGCGGCGCAGCAGCTCCTCCTTGCCGGCGACGTGGTGGTATATCGACGACTTGGAGATGCCCGCCGCCTTGGAGAGGTGCTCCATGGAGGTGCCGTCGTAGCCGCGCTCGTTGAACACCTGGACGGCGACGGACAGCAGGGTGTCCGGGGTGTACGTGTCGCGCTTGGCGGTGGTCATGAGGCTGTGCCCTCCCGCTTGTCGGAGGCGTGGGCGTGGCGGTACAGCGCGAGGGACGGCGTGTAGCGCCCCGAGGGGTCGCGCAGGTGGAGGTCGTCCAGGAGCGCGTAGGCCCAGTAGCGGCCGAGTTTCCGGCTCCACTCGAAGGGACCCAGGGGGTAGTTGACGCCGAGGCGCATCGCGGTGTCGATGTCCTCCTCGGTGGCCACGCCCTTGGCGACCGCGTCGTGCGCCAGGTCGATGATCCGCGCGACCGTACGGGCGACGATCATGCCGGGTACGTCGCCGATGAGGCTGACCCGCTTGCCCAGCGCCTGGAAGAGGCCGATGGCCTCGGCGAGGGTCTGCGGGGAGGTGTCCTGGGAGGCGGACAGGGCGATCCGGGTGGCCTTGCGGTAGTCGAGGGCGAGGTCGAAGTAGACGACGTCCCGGAACTCCACGGAGGTCTGCCCGTCGGCGAGGGCGAGCTGGCCGCCGCTCGGCAGCACCATGCGGGTGCCGTTGTCGTCGTCCTCGTCGCGGACCGGGATGCCCGCCTCGCGGATCAGCGCGAGCAGGTCGGACGCCGGGCCCAGGTCGCCCTCGGCGACGACGTACGCGGGCGGCTGCCGCCGCTCCGCCGTGTCCGGCTCCGGGCGCTCGGCGCCGTCCTCGTGGTCGTACCAGCCCTGGCCGGTCTTGCGGCCCAGCCGGCCGGACTCGACCAGGCGCCGCTGGGCGAGGGACGGCGTGAAGCGCACGTCCTGGAAGAAGGACTGCCAGACCGACCGCGTGACGGACTCGTTGACGTCCTGGCCGATCAGGTCGGTCAGCTCGAACGCGCCCATCCTGAAGCCGCCCGACTCGCGCAGCACGGCGTCGATGGTGGCCGGGTCGGCGCCCTGCGCCTCGTACACCGCGAAGGCCTCGGCGTAGAAGGGCCGGGCGATGCGGTTGACGATGAAGCCGGGGGTGTCCGCGCAGGCGACCGGCGTCTTGCCCCAGGCGCGGGCGGTCTCGTACGCGCGCGTGGCGTACGTGACGTCGGTGGCGAACCCGGAGACGACCTCGACCAGCGGCAGCAGCGGCGCCGGGTTGAAGAAGTGCAGGCCGACGAAGCGGCCGGGGGAGCGCAGGGCGCCGCCGATGGCGGTGACGGACAGGGACGAGGTGTTGGTGGCGAGCAGGCAGTCGTCGGCGACGATGCCCTCCAGCTCGCGGAACAGGTCCTGCTTGACGTCCAGCCGCTCCAGGACCGCCTCGACGACCAGGGCGCAGTCCGCGAGCTCGGCGAGGGCCTCCGCGGGCAGCAGCCGGGCGCGGGCGGCGTCCCGGTCGGCGCCGGTGAGCCGCTCCTTCTCGACGAGCCGGTCCAGGCGCGCGCCGATCTCGTCGGCCGCCTCCCGGGCCCGCCCGGGGACGGTGTCGTACAGCCGTACGGGATGGCCCGCGACCAGCGCGACCTGGGCGATGCCCTGGCCCATGGTGCCGGTGCCGACGACGGCCACGGGGCTGCTGAGGTCGAGTGCTGTCATGTGCGCGATCCTCCCGCACGGGGTTTTCCACAGATGCGGCGGACCCCCTTGAACCGACCGATCGTTCGGTTACTCTAGCTCTGTCCGAGTGTTCCTGCCCAGGATTCTGCCCAGGTCATGAACTCGACGAAGAGTTCTTGAGACGAGGAGTTGGTCACCCATGACCGCCGCACTCTCGGCGCACGAGCTGATCGCCCGGCACCGGTCCACCCTCGACCAGGCGCTGGAAGCGATCCGCACGCGCGCGTACTGGTCCCCGCACCCCGAGCACCCCAAGGCCTACGGGGAGCACGGCAGCCTGGACGCCGCGGCGGGCAAGGCCGCCTTCGACGCCCTGCTCGGCACCCGCCTCGACCTGGGCCAGCCCGGCACCGACGACTGGGTGGGCGGCGAGACGTCCCCGTACGGCGTCGACCTGGGCGTGACGTACCCGCACGCGGACCTCGACGTACTGCTGCCCGCCATGAAGGCCGGACAGCGGGCCTGGCGGGACGCGGGCGCGGAGCAGCGCGCGGTGGTCTGCCTGGAGATCCTCAAGCGTGTCAGCGACCGGACGCACGAGTTCGCGCACGCGGTCATGCACACCTCCGGCCAGGCCTTCATGATGGCGTTCCAGGCGGGCGGGCCGCACGCGCAGGACCGCGGCCTGGAGGCGGTGGCGTACGCGTACGTGGAGCAGGTGCGCACGCCCGACAACGCCGAGTGGACCAAGCCGCAGGGCAAGCGCGACCCGCTGGCCATGACCAAGCAGTTCACCCCGGTCCCGCGCGGCATCGCCCTGGTGATCGGCTGCAACACCTTCCCGACGTGGAACGGCTACCCGGGCCTGTTCGCCTCCCTCGCCACCGGCAACGCGGTCCTGGTCAAGCCCCACCCGCGCGCGGTGCTGCCGCTCGCGCTGACTGTGCAGGTCGCGCGCGAGGTGCTCGCCGAGGCGGGCTACGACCCGAACCTGATGGCGCTGGCCGCCGAGCGGCCCGGAGAGGGCATCGCGAAGACCCTGGCGACGCGTCCGGAGATCCGGATCATCGACTACACGGGCTCGACCGAGTTCGGCGACTGGCTGGAGGCCAACGCCCGCCAGGCACAGGTCTACACGGAGAAGGCCGGCGTCAACACCGTCGTCGTCCACTCCACGGCCGACTACAAGGGCATGCTCTCCAACCTGGCGTTCTCGCTGTCCCTGTACAGCGGCCAGATGTGCACGACCCCGCAGAACCTGCTCGTCCCCCGGGAGGGCATCTCCACGGACCAGGGCCCCAAGTCCTACGACGAGGTGGTCGCCGACCTCGCCAAGTCGGTCGACGGCCTGCTCGGCGACGACGCCCGGGCGAACGCGCTGCTCGGTGCGATCGTCACCCCGGACGTGAAGGCCCGGCTGGAGGCCGCGGCGGGTCTCGGCGAGGTCGCCCTGGCGTCCCGGGAGATCACCAACCCCGACTTCCCCGGTGCGGTCGTCCGTACGCCGGTGATCGTGAAGCTGGACGGGGCCAAGCCGGACGCGGAGGCCGCGTACATGAGCGAGTGCTTCGGGCCGGTGTCCTTCGCCGTCGCCGTCGATTCGGCCTCGGACGCGGTGGAGTTGCTGCGGCGGACCGTTCGGGAGAAGGGCGCGATGACCGTCGGGGCGTACACCACCGACCCGGAGGTCGAGCAGGACGTGCGGGAGGCCTGTCTGGAGGAGGCGGCGCAGTTGTCGCTGAATCTGACGGGTGGGGTGTATGTGAACCAGACGGCCGCGTTCTCCGACTTCCATGGGTCGGGAGGGAATCCGGCGGCGAGTGCGGCGCTGTGTGACGGGGCGTTCGTCGCCAACCGGTTCAGGGTTGTCGAGGTACGGCGGGAAGCCTAGGAGCTCAGGGCGTGCGGTGATTGCGCGGCTGACGGTGCATCGTGGCTTGTCGCGCAGTTCCCCGCGCCCCTATAGGGGCGCCCCGAAGCCCGCGCTCCAGTGGTACAGGGTCATCGCCACACTCGTCGCCAGGTTGTAGCTGCTGACCTGGGGACGCATCGGCAGGGACAGCAAGTGGTCCGCACGATCACGTAGTTCCGTCGACAGGCCCGTGCGCTCCGAGCCGAACGCGAGGACGGCGTCGTCCGGGAGCTTGATGCCCCGGACGTCGTCGCCCTCCGGGTCGAGGGCGAACAGCGGGCCGGGCGGCAGATCGGGGACCTCCAGCCGCTCCACCGCCGTCGCGAAGTGCAGACCCGCCCCGCCGCGTACGACCGTCGGATGCCAGGGGTCGACCGTCCCGGTCGTCACCACGCCCGTCGCACCGAACCCGGCGGCCAGGCGGATCACCGCCCCCGCATTGCCCAGGTTGCGCGGATTGTCGAGGACCACGACCGGGGTGGTGCGGGGCGTACGCGCCAGCCGCGCGAGGTTGGACTCGCGGGAGGGGCGTACGGCGAGCGCGGCCACGGCGGTGGGGTGCGGGCGCGGCACGAACGACGCGTACGTCTCGTGCGGCACCTCCGTGAGCAGCGCGCCCAGCGCGTCCCGTACGTCCGGGGCCAGCTCGTCGGCGAGGGCGAGTGCGGCCGCCCGGTCGGCGGTGACCGCCACCGGCACCTCGGCGCCGAACCGCACCGCGTGCTTGAGGGCGTGGAAGCCGTCGAGCAGGACGGTGCTGCCGGCGAGCCGGTGCCAGACGGTCACGGGGTCGGTCATGCCCCCGAAGCCTACGTGCTTGACATCCTCCCCCTCTTAAAAGAGGGGGATTCCAACCCATGTGGGCTGTCTCTTATACACATCTCTGATGGCGCGAGGGAG
>KL569195.1:69714-71295 GCA_000715635.1 Streptomyces violaceus
CACCCCCCCCGGCACCGGCTGACTGCCGGGGACGGGGGATCCCGCCCTGTCCTGCCGCGACATTGATACTGGCGTTGGTATCCGCGTTACAGGTGAAGCCGCAGGAGGAACAGACGAACTCGGCTTGGCTCTTGCGCGCGTTCTTGTCAATCCATCCGCAGGCACTGCACCGCAGAGACGTGTAGGGGGCGGGGACGTCTTCGACCCGGCCGGGGGCCTTGTCCCCGGTGCGCTGCCGCAGCAGGCCCCACCCCTGGGCGAGGATGCCCCGGTTCAGCCCGGCCTTGGCCGCCCGGCCGTTGCTGAGGCACTGGCCGGGCTGGCCGGGGTCGGGCTTCGCCTTGGCCTTGGCGGTCATCGCCTTGATGCTCAGCTTCTCGAACCGCACCAGGTCATAGGTACGGGCGAGCATGGTCGAGGTCTTCTCGCACCAGTCCTTACGCCGGTTCGCCTCCCTGGCCCTGAGCTTGGCCACCTGCGCGTATGCGGCCGTCTTACGCTCGCTGCCCTTGGGGGCGCGGGCGGCGCGGCGCTGGTGCTTGCGGACCTGGGCCCGTTCCCGGGTGGTGAGCTGCGGGCAGGTGAGGGTACGGCCGTCGGAGAGCGCGGCGGTGATGGTCACCCCCCCGGTCAATGCCGATGACCTCGCCCGTGCCCGGCTTGTCGATCGGGTCGGGGATGACAGCGAACGCGGCATGCCACTGGCCGTTGCGGTAGGTGACACGGAACGTCTTCGCCGCAGGAAGCCGGGCGCCCTTGCCTTTGACACTGAGACGGAAGCGGACCCATCCACATCCCGGCACCTTCGCCTGCGCCCACCGCCGGTTGAGCTGTTGCACGGTGACGGCGCGGCCCATGACCTGCTTGCCAGTCTTGGAATTGATCAGTGGGCGGCCGTCCGGCTCGTACTCGGGTACACGATCGTCGCCGATGACGCGGAAGCCCTCGTGCACGAACTTCTTGCGCCAGGTCGGTTCACCGAACCCGGACGTGAAACGCGCGGCCTTGGCCTTGGCGAAGTCCTTGAGCGCCTGCGCCTGGACGGTCTGGTTCCCGGCGCGCAGCCACTCACTGGCACCACGGGCCTCGGTGAGCTGACGGCACTGCTCCGCGAACGAGGGAGCTCCGCTGCGCTTGCCGTCGGGCCGATGGTGCGCCTTGTCCCGCCGCCAGTGCGCGTGCTGCTCGACCGCGAGATTCCACACGTACCTCGCGTGCGCGCAGTGCAGCAGCATCTGCTGCTCCTGCTCGCTCGTCGGGTACATCCGAAACCGTGCCACGCCGCGAACCTAGACCGCACATTCCCCCACCGCGCACACCATCGATCACACTCACCCGCACGAGTGACCGCACCCGGCCGGCACCAGCCACCAACCCCAGGACCCCCAACCCCGTCACCACCACCCGCCCGGGGCCAGCCCCAGCATCTGGACAACACCGAATCGCCCTGACGGCGATTCGGCTTCCCTGCCCCGCTCCGCGGGAACGGGCATTCACCCCGGCCCTGAAGGACCGAGCACCCTGCCCGCAATCAAGGTGGCCTGGGAACTCTCCGGGGCGTGCTGCTCGGGCACCGGCTCC
>KL569195.1:71506-73505 GCA_000715635.1 Streptomyces violaceus
GGTCACGCGCGCGTGCCGTCCAGCCGCCCAGGCGGCGCAGGAAGGACGTCGGCAGGAACACCGCGTCCGCCGCGATCATCGCCAGCGAGAAGAACGGCAGGCCCAGGACGACGGCGATCACGGCGTGCTCGGTGATCATGATCGCCAGCAGGACGTTCTTCACCCGCCGGTTGAACAGCGTGAACGGGAAGGCGACCTGGACGAGGACCGTCCCGTAGGTCACGAGCATCACCATCGTGCCGCTGGAGGACAGCAGGTCGGCGAGGGCGGGCCAGGGCGAGAAGTACTCCAGGTGGAGCGGGTAGTAGACGGCGGTGCCGTCCTGCCAGCGGGAACCCTGGATCTTGTACCAGCCGGCCGTCGCGTAGATCAGGCACGCCTCGGCCATGATCACGATCAGGGCGCCGTTGTGCACGATGTTGGCGACGACGTCGAGCAGGATCCGCGGTTCGCCGGACCTCGCGCGGCGCCCGACCAGCCACCACAGGGCCTGCGCCGCCCACACGGTCCACAGCAGCACGGGTATCAGCAGGTCGTCGCCGTCCATCCGGCCGGCCAGGGTCGCCGCGAGCAGCGCGAACCCGAGTACGCCCCACAGGGCCGGGCCGGTCCGGTCCGTGACCCGCTCGCCGCGCGCACGGGCGTCCCGGGCACGCGAGGCCCGCCGGGCGTCCAGCGACCAGACCTGGGCGCAGCGCGTGAAGACCAGGTAGACCGACATCAGGTGCAGCACGTTGTCGCCGCCGTCGCCCATGAAGACGCTGCGGTTCTGCAGCGACAGCACGCCGACCATGAACAGCACCGACATGGTGCGGGTGCGCCAGCCCAGCAGCAGCAGGGCGCTGGACAGGATCGCGAGCGCGTAGACGAACTCGAACCAGATCCGGCCGTCCGACCACATCAGGGTGGTGAAGGCCTTGTTGGTCCCGATCAGCTGCTCGGCGAGACCCCAGCTCCAGGGCCCGTCAGGACCGTAGAGCTCATGGCGGTGGGGCAGCTCGCGCAGCAGGAACAGCAGCCAGGTCGCGCTGAAGCCGATGCGGACCACGGCCGTCTGGTACGGGCCGAGGGCGGCCTCGGTGACACGGGCGATGCCGCGCGAGACGGCCAGGGAGAAGCGGTTCACCGCATGCCTCCCCGGGCTTCGTCCCGCGGCACCGGCCACCAGGGCAGCTCGCGGTAGGACGGCGTCGTGGAGACCTTCTCCCGGCTCCACTTCGGCGGGGGCACGTTGGTGGTGCGGGAGCGGACCTGGACGCGTTCGATGACACCGCCGTCCCCGGCCGAGGCTCCCGCCGCGTCGTCGCGGTCGAGGCGCAGCACCACGATCCGGCGCAGATACGACTCGGAGAGCGAGCCGCGCAGGCCCACCGGGCGGCTCTCGCTGTCGTGCGTCGCGGTGAAGAAGTCCCAGGCGCGGCGCAGCTCGTTCTGCTGGGTGTGGCTGGGCAGCAGATTGCCGTCGATGGCCCGGCCGTCCTCGGCGGACAGGTCGTACCAGCCGGTGCTCAGCATCTCGCCGTCCGCGCCCCGGACCTCGGCGCGGGCCTGGATCGAGATGTTCTGCTGGAGCGGGTTCGGGGCGAAGAGCTTCCAGTTCTGCTCGAACTCCGGATAGATCCAGTCGTCCACGGCCCGGCCGTGTTCCTTGGTGACCGTGTTCGCCGGCGCGACATGCAGGAACGTCATCGCGATATGCACACAGACCCCGATCGCGACGACCGCGAGCGCCAGCGCGACACCGATCTGAGAGGGGAGGGAGAGCGCGGCGATGCCGGAGCGGGGCAGGTCGGGCGGACCCGGCTCGGCGAGCCCGGGCGGGCCGTCCGGCCCGTGCCGGGCGCTCGAGCCCTCGTCGTACGCGTCCATTCCGCCCCGTTCCAGATCCCGGTCCGTCGTACCGCCCGCACACCGCCGCGCGGCCTCGGCACGGGCACGGTACTCAGGCCACCCACCCCGGCACAGCCCCTGTCCGCCGGTCCCGGCCGTGGCCGTCGCC
>KL569195.1:73711-78255 GCA_000715635.1 Streptomyces violaceus
ACCCACCCCGGCACAGCCCCTGTCCGCCGGTCCCGGCCGTGGCCGTCGCCACACCGTGGAAGCCGACCGTACGGCGCCAGCGACCGCCCGGGAGCGGCGGTCCCCCTGGTCCACAGGGGACCCCCGCAGGTTATCCACAGGGCGCCCCGGCAGGTCGCCCACAGGAGGGACACCCTACGGCGCCCGCCCGTACGCCCATTCCCTTCTTCTAGAACTTGTTCTATCTTGACGCCCCGTCAGCTCAACGGGATCGGCCCGGAAGGACAGGCACCGTGGACTTCACCTTCACCGAGGAGCAGCAGGCGGCGGCCGAGGCGGCGAAGGGCGTGTTCGCCGGGGTCGCCCCCGACGCCGTGCCCAGCCCCGCGCTCACCCCCGGCGCCGTCGCGGAGACCCACGACCACGCTCTGTGGGCCGGGCTCGCCGGCGCGGACCTGCTGAGCCTGCTGCTCGACGAGCGGTACGGCGGGGCCGGCCTGGACGCCATCGCGCTGTGCCTGGTGCTGCGGGAGTCGGCGCGGGTGCTGGCCAGGGTGCCGCTGCTGGAGAGCAGCGCGGCAGCGGCGGCCGTCCAGGCCTTCGGGAGCGACGAGGCGAAGTCCGCCCTGCTCGCCCGGGCCGGCCGGGGCGAGATCGTGCTGACCGTCGCCGCGCACGGCCGCACCGGCCACGACCCGGCCGAGCTCGCCGTGACCGCACGGCGGGACGGCGAGGCCTGGGTGCTGGACGGGGTGCAGACGGCCGTTCCGTGGGCCTACGACGCGGACGTCACGGTCGTGCCCGCCCACACCGCGACCGGCCGGACCGTCCTGGCCCTGGTGCCCCGCGAGCACCCCGGGGCCGTCCTCGCCGAGCAGTTCTCCACCAGCGGTGAGCGGCTCGGCGAGCTGCGGCTGGAGTCGGCCCGGCTCACCGCGCGGGACGTGATCGACGCCGACGGGGCGTGGGAGTGGCTGCGGGACCTGCTGGCCACCGGCACGTGCGCGCTGGCGCTCGGGCTCGGGGAGCGCGTACTGCGGATGACCGGGGAGTACACGAGCAAACGGGAGCAGTTCGGGTTCCCGATCGCCACCTTCCAGGCCGTCGCCGTCCAGGCCGCCGACCGCTACATCGACCTGCGCGCGATGGAGGCCACGCTGTGGCAGGCCGCGTGGCGCATCGCCTCGGGGGCACCCGGCGCGCTGCCCGCCGCCGGTGACGTCGCCGTCGCCAAGATCTGGGCGGCGGAGGGCGTACGCCGGGTCGTGCAGACCGCGCAGCATCTGCACGGCGGGTTCGGCGCCGACGTCGACTACCCCCTGCACCGGTACCACGCCTGGGCCAAGCACCTGGAGCTGTCGCTCGGCCCGGCCGCGGCACACGAGGAGGCCCTGGGCGACCTGCTCGCGGCACACCCACTGGCCTGACCCGGCGCACAGGACTGGCTAGAGGACGAACCCCTGCTGCCCGTCGTCCGTCGTCACGGGACGGCCCGCCGCCTCCCACACCTGCATGCCGCCGTCGACGTTCACGGCGTCGATGCCCTGCTGGGCCAGGTACATCGTGACCTGGGCGGACCGGCCGCCGGAGCGGCAGATCACATGGACGCGGCCGTCCTGCGGGGCGGCCTCGGTCAGCTCGCCGTACCGGGCGACGAACTCGCTGATGGGGATGTGCAGCGCCCCTTCGGCGTGACCGGCCTTCCACTCGTCGTCCTCTCGGACGTCCAGCAGGAAGTCGCCGTCCTTGAGGTCAGCGACCTCGACCGTGGGCACACCAGCTCCAAAACTCATGCCTCCGACGCTACCCGACCCGCCCCACGGGCCGGACGGGACGCGGCTCGGCCCCAGCGGCTCAGCCCTCACAGCTCAGCCCTCGCCGAGCAGCGTGGCCAGCTCCGTCTCCCGCTCGGTGACCTGGGTGCGCAGCTGCTGCCCGATCTCGTCCAGAAGGCGGTCCGGGTCGTCCGGGGCCAGCTGGAGCATGTGGCCGATGGCGCTCTCCTCCAGCTCCTTGGCGAGCAGGGCGAGCAGTTCCTTGCGCTGGGCGAGCCATTCGAGGCGGTTGTAGAGCTCCTCGGCGCGGCTCGGGCCCCGCTTCAGCTCGGGCCCGGCGGCCCACTCCTCGGCGAGCTCGCGCAGCTCCGCCGCGTCGCCGCGGGCGTAGGCGGCGTTGACCCGGGTGATGAACTCCTCGCGCCGCTCGCGCTCCTTCTCCTCCTGAGCCAGGTCCGGGTGCGCCTTGCGGGCGAGGTCCCGGTAGAGCTTGCGGGCCTCCTCGCTGGGGCGGACCCGCTGCGGGGGCCGGACCGCCTGGTCCGTGAGCATCGACACGGCCTCCGGGAACAGACCGCTGTCGTCCATCCAGCCGTGCAGCAGCTCCTCGACGCCGGGGATGGGCGCCAGCCGCGATCTGGCCTCCTCCGCGCGCCGCCGGTCGTCGGGGTCGCCGCTGCGGGCGGCCCTGGCCTCGAGGATCCGGGCGTCCAGGTCCTCGAGCCGGGCGTACAGCGGACCGAGTTTCTGTTCGTGCAGCCGGGAGAAGTTCTCGACCTCGACGCGGAAGGTCTCCACCGCGATCTCGTACTCGATCAACGCCTGCTCGGCGGCCCGCACGGCCCGCTCGAGCCGCTCCTCGGGCCGGGCCGCGTCACCTTCGGCACGGGCCGCGTCGCCTTCGGGCGTCACCCGTTCCTCATCGGCGCCGCCACCGCCCTGCTCAGCTTCCGGGGTCGTCACCCGACCAGCCTAGGCCACGCCGCGCCCGCCCCTGTGCCCCGGACGGCCACCCGCCCGAGGCATCCCCAGGGTCAGACCCCCATCTCCGCGGCGACCTTCCCCGCCCGCACCCCCGCCACCAGATCCGCGTGATCCGCCTCGGTCCGGTCCGCGTAGGCCACGGCGAATCCGGCCATCGCCTCGTCCAGCTCCTCGCTCTTGCCGCAGTACCCGGCGATGAGGCGGGGATCGGCGCTGTGGGCGTGCGCCCGGGCCAGGAGCGCGCCGGTCATCCGGCCGTAGTCGTCTATCTGGTCGGCGGCCAGCGCGGCCGGATCGACGCTGCCCTTGCGGTTGCGGAACTGGCGGACCTGGAAGGGGAAACCGTCGACCGTCGTCCAGCCCAGCAGGATGTCGCTGACGACCTGCATCCGCTTCTGGCCCAGCACGACCCGCCGGCCCTCGTGCACGGCCTCCGGCGCCTCGAAACCGGCGGTCACCAGATGCGGCACCAGCACCGAGGCCCGCGCCTCCTTCACCTGGAGCACCAGCGGCTCGCCCCGGTGGTCCAGGAGCAGCACGACGTAGGACCGGGTGCCGACGCTGCCGGTGCCGACGACGCGGAACGCCACGTCGTGCACCGCGTGCCGGGCGAGGAGCGGGAGGCGGTCCTCCGGCAGGGTGCCGACGTACTCCTCCAGGGACGCGGCCACCGCGGCGGCCTCCGCGTCCGGGACGCGCCGCAGCACCGGCGGGGCGTCGACGAAGCGGCGCCCTCCGCTCTCCGTGGCCTCCGTCGATTTGGCCGCGAAGCGCCCGCTCGTGTTGTGGCGGGCCTTCTCGGAGACCCGCTCCAGCGTGCCGAGCAGGTCATGTGCGTCCGTGTGGGAGACGAGCTCCTCGTCCGCGATCGCGTTCCACGCGTCCAGCACCGGGAGCTTGGCCAGCAGCCGCATGGTGCGGCGGTAGGCGCCCACCGCGTCGTAGGCCGCCTTGCGGCACCGGTCCTCGTCCGCGCCGGCCTCCCGGCCCGCGAGCACCAGGGAGGCCGCGAGGCGCTTGAGGTCCCACTCCCAGGGGCCGTGCACCGTTTCGTCGAAGTCGTTCAGATCGATGACCAGGCCGCCGCGCGCGTCGGCGTACAGGCCGAAATTGGCCGCGTGGGCGTCGCCGCAGATCTGGGCCCGGATCCGGGTCATGGGGGTGCGCGCCAGGTCGAAGGCCATGAGGCCCGCCGCGCCGCGCAGGAACGCGAACGGGGTGGCGGCCATGCGGCCGACCCGGATCGGGGTGAGCTCGGGGAGCCGGCCGCGGCCCGACTCCTCGACCGCGCTCACCGCGTCGGGCCGGGACGCGTCTAGGTCGAGCAGGGAGTGCGCGCTCCGCGGGATCCGCTTGCGCAGGGCCTTGCCCTCGTCCTTGGGTGAGCCCTCGGCCGGCCATTCGGCGAAGCCGCGCACCCGGGGCAGCCGACGGTCCGTCCCGTCCGCTGCCATGCCCTCGGACCCCACACCAGCCTGGGTCATCCCGACCGCCTCCCCCGCACGCGCACGAACATCAACTCGTGCCGACCGTACATCCGGGCGGCCGAAACGCGTCAGACCCTGTGGACAACTCCCCGGCTGCGGACAATTCACGCGGGAGCGGGCAGCGCCTGCCCTTCCGCCACCTCCGCCACCTCCGCCACCTCGGCCAGCACCCGCTCCGCCCGCTCCACCGAGACGTCGAGCCGGGCCAGCACCGCGGGCACGCAGATACTCGGCAGGAAGTGCTCGAACATCACGACGACACGGCGTTCCAGATCCCGCCGCTGGCAGCGCAGCTGGGACAGCAGCTGCACCCCGGAGA
>KL569195.1:78431-80147 GCA_000715635.1 Streptomyces violaceus
CAGCTGGGACAGCAGCTGCACCCCGGAGAAGCTGCCGACCAGCAGCTCGGCCGTCTCCGCCACGTCGACATGCTGCAGCAGTTCGCCCTGCGCCTTGGCCTCGGCCAGCCGCTGCACGTTCTGTTCGAACCACATCCCGAAGGCCTGTGCGCGGTCGAGATCCATGGCGCCCTGGTCGAGGGCGAGCCCCACACTGGCCCGGACCAGCGGCTCGGACCGCAGTCGGCGTGCCAGCACCAGACCGGAGTCCACGAGTTCCTGGAGCTTGCTGGACTGCGGCGGGAGGGGGATCGCGAGCTGCTCCTCGAACACCCCGATCGCGAGCTCCTCCTTGGAGCCGAAATGGAAGTACAGCGCGCCCTTGGTGACGCCCGCCCGGTCCAGGATCTCCCCGATGGTCGCCGAGGTGTAGCCGCGTTCGTCGAAGACGGCCGCGGCCGCCTCCAGGATGGTCCGCCGGGTGCGGATCGCGCGCTCCTGTCGCGCCATCGGGTGCCTCCTGATCTCCGTCGATCCCTGTGAAGTCACTGTGCAGCGGGGGCGCGAGAGCCTGTCCCAGCGGCTTGGCTCACCCTTTGAAAAAAACCGGCTCGTCCGTATCTTAGTCAACCGTCCACATCCGATACCGACCGCAGCCAGGCAGCCGATCCTGGGGGTTCTCATGCCGCAGACAGGACCTTTAAGCGCACCCACGGACGATCAGACCGGACGCGAGGCCCCTCCGGCAAACAGAACCGTCGCGGCCGTCGAGAACGCGCCATACGACGAGCCCGCCCCCCACACCACCGTCACCGCGGACCTCGCCCACCGCACCACCGGCACCGACGTCTTCCCCACCCGGTGGCGCCGAATCTCCGACGCCCGCTTCCGCTTCACCGCGCACTGGCCCGCCGCCCACCCCTTCTTCGGCCCCGTGGACGACCGCCACCAGGACCCGATGATCGTGGGAGAAACGTTGCGGCAGGCCTCGATGGTGCTCGCCCACGCCGAGTACGGCGCCCCGGCCGACACCCACTTCGTCATGTGGGATCTGACGGTCACCGCCGACCCGTCCGCGCTCCGGCTGTCGGACGCCGCCGAACCGGTCGACATCGACGTCGTGTGCTCCGAGGTACGCCGCCGCGGTCGCGGCCTGAGCAGCATGCGGACCACGATGGAGTTCCGCCGCGCGGGACGCTTCGTCGCCCGCGGCACCGGAAGCACCGGCTGTACCTCGCCGCTCGCCTACCGCCGTCTGCGCGAACGGCAGTTGGCGGCCCTGGAGACTCCGGTGCCGCTGCTGCCGGGCATCGCGCCCGAGCTCGCCGGCCGCTCTCGCGCCGAGGACGTCGTCCTCGCCCCCGCCGACCACCCCGGTGTCTGGCTGCTGCGCCTGGACACCCGCCACCCGGTCCTCTTCCCCCGCCCCAACGACCACGTGCCGGGCATGGCCCTGTTCGAGGCGGCCCGCCAGGCAGCGACCGCCGCGACCGGTCAGCACCCCTTCCTGCCCCGCGCGATGACGGCCACCTTCGCCCGGTACGCCGAGCTGCACAGCCCCTGCCGGCTGGAGACCGAGGTGCTCGGCACGGACCCGGGGGAGGTGGCCGTACGGGTCTCGGGGCGGCAGGACGGCGAGTCCGTCTTCACCGCCACGCTGACCTCCGCACGGCCCGCCCGGGTACGGTCGCTGTCGTGACGGCCAACCTTCTGATCACGGGCGCGAGCGGCTTCGTC
>KL569195.1:80345-80741 GCA_000715635.1 Streptomyces violaceus
TCGGCACCCAGGTGGCCGCCGCCGCGCACCGGCAACCCGGCGTGCGCGTACGGCGGTTGTCCCGGCGGACACCGCCCGGCCCCGAATCCGTCCACGGCGACCTCGGCGACCCGGCCTCCCTGCGCGGCGCCTGCGCGGACACCGATGTCCTGGTGCACTGCGCCACCCGGATCAGCGGCGACGCCGAGACCGTCGAGGCCGTCAACGACCTGGGCACGCGGGCCCTGGTCGAGGAGGCCGTGCGCTCCGGGGTGGGCCGGATCGTGTACGTGAGCACGGCCGCCGTGTACGGCCGGGGCCCCTTCCGCGGCGTACGCCCCGGGGAGGTGCCGATCGCGCCCGCGTCGGCCACCAGCCGCACCCGGGCCGCCGCCGAACGGCACGTCCTCGACGCGG
>KL569195.1:80971-81546 GCA_000715635.1 Streptomyces violaceus
CTGCGGCCGCACCTCGTCTACGGCGAGGGCGACCGCTGGGTCGTCCCCGGACTGGTGTGGCTGCTGGGCGAGTTGTCGGCGACCCTGACCGGCTGCGCGGCGCTCCAGTCGATGATCGACGTCGAGACCCTGGGCCGTGCGGTCGTGGCCGCGGCCCTGTCCCCGGCGCACGACGGCGGTGTGCACCATGTCAACCACCCCGAGCCGGTCCGGGTCGCGGACCTGCTCGGCGCCGTGTGCGCGCAGGTGGAGGAGCCCGGCGGAGGTGCGGCGGTGGATGTCGCCACCGCCCTGGAACGGTCCGCCGGGTCACCGCTCGCCCTCCATCACCTCGGCATGCTCACGGTCGACCACTGGTTCGAGGACGACGCCTTCTGGAAGGACCTCGACTGCTCGCCCGGCAAGGGCTTCGCGGCGGCCTTCACGCGCGCGGCACCCTGGTACCGCTCGTTCCTCGGAGACCGGACGGCTTCCTGACCGCCTGCTCCTCTTCGAGACGGGGGCCGTGCAGCAGTACGGGCAGTTCCTCGTGCCCCGTCGAGATGATGGAGCGCAGCCGCTTCGGCGGGCGGGAC
>KL569195.1:81777-85526 GCA_000715635.1 Streptomyces violaceus
GACGGGTCGGCCAGGGCCAGTCGCGGGAAGCGGCCGAACAGGGACGTCAGGGCCGCCGTGGCCTCGGCCATGGCCAGCGGCCGGCCCAGGCAGTGGTGCACGCCGTGGCCGAAGGACACATGGTCGCGGCTGGTGGCGCGGGTGAGGTCGAACCGCTCGGCGTCCGGGCCGTGCCGCTCGGGATCGCGTCCGGCACCGGCGAAGGAGACCACGAGCGGGTCGCCCTTCGGGATCGTCAGACCCGGCTCGATCTCGATGTCCTCGACGGCGTAGCGCAGGCCGGACATGGCGCCCGGCGCTTCGAGGCGCAGCGACTCCTCGAGGGCGTCCTCCCAGGTCGCCCGCCCGGAGCGGACCAGTTCGAGCTGGTCGGGGTGGGCGAGGAGGCTGTGCACGGTGTTGTCGATGAGGTTGACGGTCGTCTCGAAACCCGCGGTGAGCAGCAGGATCAGGTTGTCCATCAACTCCTGTTCGCTGAGGCTGCCTTCGTCGCGGGCGGCGATGAGGGCCGTCGTCAGGTCGTCGGCCGGGTGCTCGCGCTTGTCCTGGAGGAACGCGGTGAGCGTGCCGTACAGCTCGACCCCGTTGGCCTGGGCGTCCTCCAGGGAGATCGCCGTGTCGAAGAAGCGGTTGATGATGCGGTAGAGGGCCCCGCGCGGACCGTCCTCGCCGGGCGGTACGCCGAAGAGTTCGCACACCACCTCGTGCGGCACCGACGCCGCGAACGCCGCCCGCAGGTCGACGACTTCGCCCTTCGGGATCCGCTCCAGCTCGTCCAGCGCCCGGTCGACGATCTCCTGGACGCGCGGGAGCAGCGCATCGACGCGCCGCTTGGTGAAGGCGGCGGCCATCGGCTTGCGCAGCCGGCTGTGGTCGGTGCCGTAGGCGGTGACCATGTTGCGCACCGAGACCCAGATCGCGAGCGGCCAGGTGCGGGAGATGTCCCCGTTGATCCAGGCCGGCCAGTGCTGGAAGGCGTCCTTGCTCGTTTCGGGGCCGGCCAGGAGCCGCTTGTTCAGCTCCAGGCCGTTGATCCACCACGCTCGAACGCCGCCGGGGAGTTCCACTTCGACGGCCGGGCCCTGGGCCCGGATCCGGGATATCTCGCCGTAGAGGTCCTGGCCTGACGGGTCGATCATCAGGAAGGGACAGGCCTGCTGTGCCATGACACTTCGCTCCTTGGTCCAGAGGCTGGGGAACCATGGTGCGATCCGGCCACCGAAAAAACTTGCCATCCGGTTTGTTTTGGCCACTGCTTCACAGAGTGTTGGCCAGGGACCGACACGTCTCCGCGTGGTCGGCGTCCACATGGCCGGGACGGGTCCCCGCCGGATCCAGGGTGCCGGCCAGATGCGGCGCGGCCACGCTCGGCAGGAGCAGCTGCCACAGGTCGGTCAGCGAGGGGCGGGCGAGCCGGCCGTGGTCCTCGCGGGCCAGCACCTCGATGCCGGTCGTGGCGGCGAGGACGACGGCGCCAGTGCGGTGCGGGGGCACACCGGCGGCGAGTTCGCCCTGCCGCTCGGCCTCGGCGAGCAGGTCGTCCACGCACTCCCGCCACTCCCGGCGCAGATCACGCGCCCGCCCGGCAGCCGCCTCGGCGTTCAGCCGTAACCCCGCCCGCACCACGCTGTCGGCACACAGCAGCCGGGCGACCTGGTGTGTGACGTCCACGAGGCGTTGCAGGGCGCACCCGTCGCCGTCGCGGCCCCGGGCAGCGGCCCGGCGCAGGGCACGGGCGGCCGCGTGCTCGACGGCCTCGGCCACGGCGGCCTTGTTCGCGAAGTGGAAGTGCAGCGCGCCTGAGCTGACCCCGGCCCCCGCGCTGATCTCCGCCAGGCTGGCCTGGACGTATCCCCGTGCCTCGAACTGCCCGGCCGCCGACCGGATCAGCGCGAGACGGGTCCGGACGGCCCGGTCCTGTTTGGTCACCGGTGGCTCCCCTGGAGGGCTCTGATGGCGGCGCAATGAAACCAACTCGCTGGTTTTTATACAACGCGCGTACGGCACACCGGCCTTGGGGCCGCCATTGTGGCGGCCCCTGGGGCCGCCCTATGCCCGCAGATACGCGAGCACCGCCAGCACCCGGCGGTGGGTCTCGTCCGCCGGGGGCAGGTCGAGCTTCATGAGGATGCCGGAGATGTGCTTGCCCACGGCCGCTTCGGAGACGACCAGTTCGCGGGCGATCGCGCTGTTGGATCTGCCCTGCGCGATCAGCGCCAGCACCTCCCGCTCGCGCGGGGTGAGGCGCTCCAGCGGGTCGCGGCGGCGGCGCAGCAACTGCCGTACCACCTCGGGGTCGACGACCGTGCCGCCGTCGGCCACCTCGCCGAGCGCCTCGACGAACTCCTCGACCTGGCCGACGCGGTCCTTCAGCAGATAGCCGACGCCGGTGCCGTCGCCGGAGTCCAGCAGCTCTGCCGCGTACCGGCGCTGCACGTACTGGCTGAGGACCAGGACGGGCAGGGTGGGCCGCTGCTGGCGCAGCCGCACGGCCGCGTGCAGGCCCTCGTCCTGGAAGCCGGGCGGCATCCGCACGTCCGTCACGACCACGTCCGGCGCGTGCTCCTCGACCGCCGCGACCAGCGCCTCGGCATCCCCCACGGCGGCGACGACCTCGTGTCCGCAGCGGCCGAGCAGCCCGACGAGCCCGTCCCGCAGCAGCACGCTGTCCTCGGCCAGGACCACGCGCAGCGGCCGGTCAGCTCGCAGGGTCACGGCCGGTCAACTCTCTGGTTCACAAGGGATCTCCACACGCAGCAGGGTCGGTCCGCCGGGCGGGCTGGACAGGGAGAGTCTGCCATCGAGCACCGACACCCGGTCGGCGAGTCCGGTCAGTCCGCTGCCCGCACCGGCCCGCGCACCACCGCACCCGTCGTCGCGGACCAGGAGGAACAGCCGGCCGTCGCGGTGTCCGCCACTGACCTCCGCCCGGCTCGCCCCGCTGTGCCGGCCCACGTTGGCGAGCGCCTCGCACACCACGAAGTACGCGGCGGCCTCGACCGCCTGGGAGAGCCGCCCGGGCAGCTCCAGGTCGACGTCCACGGGCACGGCCGAGCGGTCGGCGGCGTCGGCGACGGCGGCCTCGAGGCCGTAGTCGGCGAGGACCTTGGGGTGGATGCCGTGGATGAGCTCGCGCAGTTCCGCGAGGGCCGTGCCCGCCTCCTCATGGGCCTTGGCGAGCTGGTCGGCCAGCGGGCCGGGCGGCGCGTCGAGCCGGGCCAGGCCGAGCGTCATCGTCAGGGCGACGAGCCGCTGCTGCGCCCCGTCGTGCAGGTCGCGCTCGATACGCCGCCGTTCCGCCTCGAAGGCGTCCACCAACCGCACCCGGGACCGGGCCAGTTCGACCACCCTGGCCCCCAGAACGGCCTCGCGCGGCGCGATCAGCAGCCGCGTCAGCCCGGCCCGGGCCCCGGCCACGACACCCAGCAGATAGGCGCCCAGGGCGAGGAGGACCAGCCCCAGGAGGGCGAACCCGAAGGCGGCCGGCCAGGTGGTGACCAGCCACATCTTGAGCACCTTCGCCTCACCGAAGGCCGCCAGGAACGCCGGGGTGGCGACCACGGTCAACGGGCACAACAGGCCGACGGCGAGCGCGAGGGCGTCGACCGGCCACAGCAGCCCCGCGAACAGCAGGGAGTGGCCGAACTCCCTCCAGGTCGCCCGTTCCCGCAGCCGGGTCGCCAGCCAGGCCCGCAGGCCCGGGTCGCCCGGCGGCACGTGCGGGTCGGGCGCCGGCTCCGGGTCGACCA
>KL569195.1:85735-86217 GCA_000715635.1 Streptomyces violaceus
GTGCACAGGAGCAGCGGCAGCCCCACCAGCGCGAGCGCGAGCACTCCGCCCGCCACCGCCGACAGCACGATCCCCACGAGCACGACGGCCCCGGTCACCGCGCCGGTGAGCAGGTAACCGGCCGAGCGCCAGGGCCACGCCGACAGCGGATAGCCGGGGCGGGACAGGGCCTGCCACACGTTTTGAGGGTGCATGGGGATCACCGTAGAAGCCGGTCCGGGGCCCTGCCATGGGCTCAGGCGGAGGCCCGAGGGTATGCCTGGCCCTACCCCAGGTCTAGGCCCTGCCGCACTGCGCCGGCCTGCCCCCGCGCGATGTCCTTGTAGCCCGGTCAATCGACGCGAGGTAGGGACATGAACGCCATCCAGCTGGACTCGGTCACCAGGACGTACGGAGCCGTCACCGCACTCGACGGGGTCTCGCTCTCGTTCCCCGCAGGGACCTTCACCGCCGTCATGGGCCCCTCCGGCTCCGGCAAGTCG
>KL569195.1:86474-88628 GCA_000715635.1 Streptomyces violaceus
CGGCAAGTCGACGCTGCTCCAGTGCGCCGCGGGCCTGGACCGGCCCACCTCCGGCTCGGTCACCGTCGGCGGCACGGAACTGACCGGCTTGAGCGAGCGGCGGCTGACCTTGCTGCGCCGCGAGCGCGTCGGGTTCGTCTTCCAGGCGTTCAATCTGCTGCCCTCGCTGACCGCCGAGCAGAACGTGGCCCTGCCCCTGCGCCTGGCAGGCCGCCGCGTCCCCAAGGCCCGGGTACGTCAGGCGCTCCAGCAGGTCGGCCTGGCCGACCGGGCCCGGCACAGACCGTCCGAGCTCTCCGGCGGCCAGCAGCAACGCGTCGCCCTGGCCCGGGCGTTGATCACCCGCCCCGAAGTGCTGTTCGGCGACGAGCCGACCGGTGCCCTGGACACCCGGACCGGCCGTGAGGTGCTGGAGCTGCTGCGCGGCATGGTCGACCGCGAGGGCCAGACGGTCGTCATGGTCACGCACGACCCGGTCGCCGCCGCGTACGCCGACCGCGTGGTCTTCCTCGTCGACGGGCGGGTCCACGGGGAGTTGACCGGTCCGGACGCCGAGGCCGTCGCCGCGCGCATGACCCGTCTGGAGGCCGTGCCGTGCGCATGACCCGTCTGGAGACCGCCGCCACCCGCACACCCCGCGCAGAGGCCATCGCCACCCGCACAACCCGCCCAGAGGCCGCCTCCCACACACCCCACCCGGAGGCCGCCGCCTACACGCCCCGCCGAGAGACCGCCGCTACCCGCACACCCCACCCAGAGGCCGCCTCCCACACCCGCCCGGAGACCGCCGCCACTCGCACAACCCGCCCAGAGACCGCCCCCACCCACACACCCCACCCGGAGGCCCTTCCGTGCTGAGCGTCGCCCTGCGCACCCTGCGTACCCGCTGGGTCACCTTCACCGGCAGCTTCGTCGCGCTCTCGCTGGGCGTGGCCCTGCTCACGGTGATGGGTCTGGCCCTGGCCTCGTCGGCCGCCGCCCCAGAGCGCGGCCCTGAACGCTTCGCCGCGGCCCCGGTCGTCGTCAAGGGCCAGGACACGCTGCGCGTACCGACCCCGAACGGCGACCGCACGGCCCGGCTCGCCCACCCGCGCCCGCTGTCCGCCGCGACGGTCGCGGAGGTGCGGAAGCTGGGCCCCGTCGTGGCGGACCGCTCCTTCGCCGTACGCGCCGCGGGCGCCCCCGCCGACCTGGTCGGCCACCCTTGGTCCACCGCCGCGTTCGCCCCGTACGACCTCACCACCGGCCGCGAGCCCCGTACGGCCGACGAGGCAGCCGTCACGGGCGACTGGGCACGCCCTGGCCAACGACTCCACACCGACCGGGGCACCGTACGCGTCGTCGGCACCCTGACCTCCCGCGGCTTCGAGAACGCCGTTTTCTTCACCGACGTCCGTGCGGCCGAACTGTCGCCTCCGATACACCAGTTGGCGGTCACGGCGGACCCGGCGACCGTGCGGAAGGCCGTGGGCGACAGCGCCCAGGTCCTCACCGGGAACGCGCGCCGCCTCGCCGACGCCGATCCCGACCGGGACAGCGAGGCGCTCACCGCGATGAACGCCCTGTTCGGCACCGCCGGCGGTGTCACCGCCTTCGTGTCGGTGTTCGTCGTGGCGTCGACCTTCGCCTTCGCGGTCGCCCAGCGGCGCCGGGAGTTCGCCCTGCTGCGCACCGCCGGAGCGACCCCGGGCCAGATCCGCCGGACCGTCCTCGTCGAGGCCCTCGCCGTCGGCGCCCTCGCCTCGGCCGCCGGCTGCGCCCTCGGCTCCTACGGGGCGCCCTTGCTGGCCGCCCGGGTGGCCGCCGAGGGCCTCGCCCCGGCCTGGTTCACCATCGGCGACCACACCTGGCCGTACCACGTGGCGTTCTGGACCGGCCTGCTCGTGGCCCTGTGCGGAGCGACGGCGGCATCCTGGCGGGCCGGCCGCACCGCCCCCACCGCAGCCCTGCGCGAGGCCTCCGCGGACAGCAGGGCGCTGACACCCGGCCGCCTGCTGTGCGGTACGGCCCTCCTCCTGACGGCCGCCGTGACGCTGGTCCTCGCCCTGGCCGGCGCCCCGGGCGACCTCCTCCAGCGCAAGACGTACATCAGCCGCCCGATGCTGCTGATCACCGCGACCGCCCTGCTGGCACCGCTCGTCCTGCGCCCCCTGA
>KL569195.1:88821-90685 GCA_000715635.1 Streptomyces violaceus
CCTGCTGGCACCGCTCGTCCTGCGCCCCCTGACCCGGCTGCTGACCTGGCTGCCTTCCCTCCTGCCCGGCGCCGGCGGCATGCTGGTCCGCGAGAACACCGCCGCCGGGGTACGCCGCACCGCCGCACTCGCTGCCCCCGTCCTGGTCACCGTCGCCCTCGCGGGTTCGCTGCTCGGCGCCACCGCGACCCTCAACGGGGCGAAGGCCACCGAGGCGAGCGAGCGCACCACCGCCGCCTTCGTCGTCACCCCGGCGGCCGGGACGGCCTTCGACGCCGCCACCCTGCGCGCACTGCGGGCGGTACCGGGAGCCGAGGTGTCACCGACGTCCACGACGGCCGTCCACGTCCTGGAGGACGGCGTGGCCCTCGTCCGCTCCGAGGCCCGCGCCGCGACCCCCGGCCTCCTGGCGGCCACCGCACGCCTGCCGCTCACCGCGGGCAGCACGACCGGCCTCGACGACGACTCGATCATCGTCAACGAGGAGTGGCAGCGGCACCGGGTCGGCGAGCGGGTCCGGGTGTGGCTCGGCGACGGGACACCGCGGACCCTGCGGATCGCCGCGGTGATGACCACCGGCACCGGCGACAACGGCGTCTACGTCACCCCGCGCAACGCCCCGGGCGCCACGGCCGACCGCGTCGACGTGGCCCTGGCCGACGGAGCGGACCCGGACGCCGTCGCCACCGCCCTGCACCGGGCGGTCGGCCCCGCAAACGGGCAGGTCCTCACCCGTCAGGAATGGCTCCGGGCCACGGCGCCCGGCACCAACCGCACCACCCGACTCGGCCTCCTGCTCGTCCTCGGCATCGCCCTCCTCTACACGGGCATCTCCGTGGCCAACACCACGGTCATGGCCACCTCCGACCGGATCCGTGACCTGGCCGTGCTGCGGCTGACCGGCGCCACCAGATGGCAGGTCCTGCGGCTGACCGGCGCCGAGGCCCTGACGGTCGTGGCGGCCGGCACGCTCCTCGGCCTCCTGGCCGCCGTCGTCAACCTGGCCGGCATGTGGAGCGCCCTCGCGCTGCTGTCGGTCCGGCCCGCCCTCACCCTCCCGTGGCAGGCCCTCGGCACGACAGCGGCCGCCTGCGCGCTCCTGGCCGTCGTCTCCGCGACGCTCCCCGCGGCCATCGCCGTGCGCCGCCGCCCGGTGGAACTGGCAGGCGTACGGGAATGAGGTCCCGAGGGCCGGTGGATCTCATGATGAGACCAATAAAGATGAGACCAATAAAATGGACCCATGCGACGGACCTCGTTCGGCACCTGGCCCTGCTCGATCGCCCGCACCGCCGACATCCTGGGCGACGCCTGGACCCTGCTGGTGCTGCGCGAGGTCTTCTACGGCGAGTCCCGCTTCGACGGCTTCATCGGCTCGCTCGGCATCGCCCGCAACACCCTCACCGACCGGCTGCGCCGCCTGGAGTCCGAGGGCCTCCTGCGGCGGCGCGCCTACCAGACCGACCCGGTCCGCCACGAGTACCTGCTGACGGACAAAGGCCGCGACTTCTTCGGCGTACTCGCCGCGATCAACGCCTGGGGCGACCGCTGGCTGGCCGGCGACGAGGGCGCCCCGGTCGTCCTGCGCCACACGTCCTGCGACCACGACACACAGGCCCGGGTCGTCTGCTCCTCCTGCGGCGAGCCCCTGCACCACCAGGACCTGACCGCCCGCACCGGCCCCGGCTACCCGCCCCGCCTCCTGGACGACCCCGCCGTACAGGAGCGTTTCGCCCCCGGACGGGCCCTGGGGGACGGACGGGCCTAGGGCCTGTCGTTTGGATCAGGTCGCAGGGAAGCGACGGTTCTGTTCGATGCCGGTGAGCGCAGTCTGGTGCGTGCAGCTGCAAGGCGGAGGAGGGAG
>KL569195.1:90899-97113 GCA_000715635.1 Streptomyces violaceus
GACTCCCGCGGAGCTGTTGGCCGTACGGGCGCACACCCTCGCCGACGCCATGGCAGACGCCCGGGCGGACCGTGCGGTGATCCACCGGGGCCGCCTCGTCTGCCGCACCCGACACGAGCGGGTTTTCCCCGCGGGCCTGCCCGGTGCGCGCGGAGCCGGGTAAATACCGGCCCCCGACCTCGATCTCAGGCCGACGGGGGCCGGTCCGCGTTCTCCGTCGAGGGCACGTCCGGCGTACGACCGAGCTCCCGCGCCTGCTCCAGTGTGCGGGCCCCGCGCAGGGGGGAGAAGGTCAGCCAGAACGAGACGACGAGGTAGGACAGCCCCACGACCCAGAGGGCCGTACCGGGGGACAGGGCGTCGGCCAGGGCTCCGCCGACGATGGCGCCCAGGGGCAGCGTGCCCAGGGCGACCAGCCGGTAGCTCGCCGTCACCGCACCGATCTGGTGCTCCGGCGGAATGGCCTGCCGCAGGCTCACGGCGAACACGTTGAACAGAGCCACACCGAAGCCGTTCACCATCATGCCGACCGACGCGAACACGGCTACGTACACGCCGGCGTGGCTGACGACTGGAACGAGCAGCAGGCCGAGCGCGGCCAGCACCGCCCCCAGGGCCAGGACGCCGCCGACGGCCCACCGTTTGGTGAGCCGGTTGGCGCAGAGCGAGCCGACCAGAGCGCCCACGCTGCCGATGCCGGTGATCACACCCACGGTGGTGCCGCTCATGCCGAGTCCCCGGACGGCGAACACCAGGAAGACGGTGAGGAAGGCCTTCTCGTGCAGGTTCGACAGCCCGGCCTGGACGCACAGGTCCCGGATCGGGCGCAGCGACCAGGTGTAGCGCAGTCCGGAGCCGATCGCCTTCAGCGCCGACTCACGGGGTTGTTCGGGTGCCTTGACGCCCTCCAGCAGCACACCGCTGACGACGGCACCTGCCGCGCAGGCGGCGGCCACCGTCAGGGTCAGCGGCAACCCCAGGCTGCCGACCAGGAAGCCGGCCGCCGCCGGACCGGCGAGGGTGCTGACCGAATACGTCGCCTGATGCAGGCCGTTGGCCGCGGCGATGGAGTCCAACGGCAGGATCCTGGGCAACGTGGACTGGTAGGCGACCTCGTAGAAGACGGTGGCGACACCGATGACGGCGGCGGCCGCGACGAGTTGGCCGAACGTCATCCCGTCGCTCGCCTGGAAGGCGCCCAGCACCGCCAGCGCCGCTCCCTGGGCGAGGCTGGCGGTGACGAGGGTACGGCGCGGCGGATACCGGTCGACCATGACACCGGCGACGAGGGACAGCGCCACGACGGGGACGAACTGCACGGCCGAGACCAGCCCCACGCCCGTGCCGTCGGCGTGCAGGTAGGTGACCGCGATCAGGGGCAGGAGAAAACTGGTCAATTGTCCGCCGAAATGAGCCGAGGTCTCCCCCAGCCAAACGTTGCGGAAGTTTCTGTTCTCCGCAAGCAGCATTCGGGTATCCCTGTCGAGTATGGCTACTCCAACCCTCGGTCGAACCTTTTTGTGAAAAAATCACGGCAACGCTAGCACGAGGCTCTCGGGTCCGCTACCGTGAAGGAAGATCTCACTGCCGCACCCCATTTCCGGTAAACAGGAGCCGAGGGATGTACGACTATTCTGGACTTAACCCCGAGGAAGTCGGCCTGCTCCCTTCCGAGGAAGATGTCAAGCTCTATTCCGAGCGTGGCTGGTATCTGTCCGAGAAGCTGCTCACCGATGCTGAAGCGGACGCTCTGACCGCAGCCAGCGAGCGCTACTACGCAGGTCAGCGCGACCGTGAACTTCCCATCCGGCCGGACAGGCTGGCCGACTGGACGCCCGCGGACGGGGACGTCCAGCGCAACAACGACTACATCCACTACCAGGACGAAACCATCGGGAAGATTCTACGGAAACCCATCATCGGGGCCGTGGCCGCCCGTTTGGCGAAGACGCATGAAATACGCGCCTTCCAGGCAACGCTGATCTACAAGCCGCCGATCGCCGCCGAGAAGTCCAACATTGTTTCCTGGCATTTCGACAAGTATTTCTGGCCTACTTGCTCGTCCGACGAAATGCTGACCGCTTTCATTCCGTTCCACGACTGCACCGAGGAGTCGGGCACGATCACCATGGTGAACGGAAGTCATCTCTGGCGGCATCGCCACGGCGCCGTACGGCCGGCCGGTGATCCGCGGGACCTGGAGCGAGCCCATCTCCTGAACGGTGACGCGGAGCGGAACGGCGCCGTGGTGGAGAAGGTTCCGGTGCACATTCCCAAGGGCCACATGACCTTCCACCACTGCCACCTCTACCACGGCAGCGGCGCCAATCTCAGTCCCCGACCGCGCCGGGCCATCTCGTTCCACCTCCAGGACGGGACGAACACCTACCGCGACCACGCCCTGTCGGACGGACGGCAGGAGCCGTACAAGCACGACTCCCTGGTCCGCAGGACCCCGGCCGGCCGGCCGGACTACTCCGACCCGGAGTTCTGCCCGGTGCTGTGGCCCGTCCGCGCGCCCGACGGCCAGGCACCACCCGTTACAGGGGGGTGACGCGGCTCAGGTCCCACTCCTCGTCGCTCATGCCGCCGCCCGCCTCCTCCCGTACCGCGTCGGCGAGGGCCTGGTCCGCCACCGAGTCGCGCCGCAGCCCGGCGCCCGCGGTGGCCGGCAACGGAACGACGGCCGCCCACAACGGGTGCAGTGACGCCCCGCGGTGCACCTTCGCCTTCAGGGCGGAGGGCCCGAGGTGGAGCGCGGTCATGCCGTGGCTTTCCATGTGGTGCAGCGGTTCGTAGTACACGGCGTTGAAGTACTCGTACGCGTTCCGCGTCAGCGTGTAGTCGAAGCCGGCCACCCGGGCGTAGCAGGTGTCCCGCCAGTCGAAGCTCAGGTTGGCGCCGACCAGGCGCCCCTCCTCGTCGACACAGCGGAACACCGTGCTCAGGTCGTCCAGACAACGCGCCTGGACGGTCAGGAACGTGTGGATCTCCTCGGGGTCGAGCGAGGCGCCATAGCGGTCCATGGTCTGCCCGACCAGGGGCGCGAACTCGTCGACGCAGGCGGAGAGTGGGGCCGTCTCCACGCGCAGCCCGGACCCCGCGAAGCGCCGGATCTCGTATTCGCGCTTGCGGACGTTCCGGCCGAGGAGCTGCCGGTAGGACTCGAAGGTCCCGCCGTCGTTGTGCACCACGGCCTCGGCGGCCCGCAGTCGGGCCCGCACCTCGAACCGGCTCGCGAGCAGCCGCAGACTGTCGGTGGTGAGGAAGTCGAAGAGCAGCGCGTCGCAGTCCAGTACGGCGGCGCGCTCGGCGGCACCGGCGACCAGGGCGTCGAGTGCCCCGGGTGCCGTGCCGGGATCCTTCGGCAGCAGGAACTCGTTGTGGTAGCCGGTGCGGGTGCCGAGTCTGAGCACGGTGCGGCCCTCGGCCACGTCCGGCAGGGGTGGCGCGTTCTCGGCCGGGAAGTCGTAGTAGGGCGTCCCGGCGAGGAGTTCGCCGTCGGCCTCGACCGTGAGGTATCCGGGGGTGGCGAAGTCGGGCCGCTCCTGGCCGCGCAGCCAGGCGTGGCTCTGGTAGAAGCAGCTGCTCGGCGCGAGCGCGTCCCAGGCGTCCCGGTCAATGTCGTCGATCGACTCGAAGTGCTTCACATCAGGCATGTGCGCTTCCTCCTCTTGCTCACAGCAGCCAGTCGCCGGTGTTCAGCCCGCCCACCACGAACCTGCCGTACTCGGCGCCGAACGCCTCGGCCTCGGCCCGGTTGCGTTCGCGGACCTTCCTCTCGTCCGCCGCCAACGGCCGGTCCACGCCCACGAACACGCTGTACAGGGGGTTCGGCTGGGCACCACGCGCCAGCTTGGCCTGGAAGGTGCCCAGACCGAGGTGGATCGCCCGGACGGTCCGGCCGACGCCCGACTCGACGGGGTGGTAGAAGACCAGGTTGAAATAGTCGGCCGCGTTGGGCACCGAGTAGTCGAAACCGGCCACGCGCGCGTAGAGCGTGTCGCCGTGCCGGTACCGCAGCGCGAAACCGACGGGGTGTCCGGCGTCCTCCGCCAGCAGCAGCGTGCTGCGGTCGCCGAGGTGACGGCCCTGACGGTCGTACACGGCCGCCGCGCGCTCCTCGCCGTACTCGTGCCCGTGCCGGCGCATCAGCGCGCTGTTGAGCGGGGCGATCTCCTTGACGACCTCGGGAAGCGAGACCTCCCGGATGGTCCGGCCGCTGCGGCCGAAGTCCCTGCGCTCGCGCCGGGCCCGGGGCCGCCGGCCGGAGGGCAGCCAGGCCAGGTAGTCGTCCAGGTTCTGCCACAGGCCGACAGGCAGGACGGTCTCCACGTCGTGGTAGAGGAGCACGGCTCCGTCATCGGCGTGGGCCTCGGCGACCTCCAGCGCCTCCGCCCGGGGCAGGTAGTAGTACCCGAGCACGCTCGCCCCGGCTCTCCCGGCGAAGTCGAGGGCCCCCGCGGTGAGCGCGCGCACCGCCGCCGAGCGCTCCGGCGCCGTCACCTCGTCCCGGCCCGGCAGCTGGCCCCGGAACTCCGACCAGCCCGCGCCGAGCACCAGAGGCCGGGCCGCGAGATGGGCGTGGCGTTCCTCGTCGATCAGACCGGCGAGCAGGTCGGCGGGGGTGTACAGCAGATGGGGCGGACGCGCGAACGCGTACGTCTCGGCTCCGGCGACCGGCGCTCCCCGGTCGTCGCGCGCCACTAAGTAACGGGCCTCGGCTCCGGGCGGCAGTTCCTCGTCCCGTACGCCGGCGAAGCCGCTGCTGGAGTAGACCGTCGATCCGATCACCAGAGCGTCCCATTCCGCCGTCGGCAGCTGGTCGACGGAGTCGTACGAGGAGACGTGCATGGGGAACTCCAGGGATGGCGATCGATGGGTGTAGGACGAAACCGTAGCGGGGTTCATTCCAGCAGAGAGCGCACATCGCTGTCCCGGGTGTGCAGGAGCAGCACGTCGGTGCCCCTGAGCCGGTCGAACAGCTCTTGGTTGGCGCGCCGTTGCGACCCACGGACCTTGACGGCGTACCAGAGGATGGAGCGGGGACCGATGACGGTCCACAGCGTCTCCCGGACGCCGCCCCAGAGTTCCTCACGCCGTATCCAGCGCCGCAGGGTGCGGCGCAGCAACCGCGGCCAGGTCACACGCAGCGGCGGATCCGTCCACACCACGCAGTCCGCCCGGTGCGCGAAGGCCTCGACGCTCGCGGCGAACTGACCGTCGACGATCCAGCGGTCGGCGGCCAGTTCCCCGTCGACGCGGGCCAGGAACTCCTTCGTGGGCACCGGGGTCCAGTCCGGTCCCCAGAAGAAGGCGTCGAGCGTGACGGGCTCGATGCCACGCCGCTCGGCGAGTTCGCGGGCGAGGGTCGACTTGCCGCAGCCGGGGCCGCCCACGATCCACACCCGGTCGGCCTCCGCGAGGCTGTTCACACGTGGCACAGGCACATCCCTTCCAACCAGACGGCCACGCCGTCGTCGTCGTTGCCGGCAGTGAGCGCGTCGGCGGCCTCCCGTACGTCCGCGCTCGCGTTCGCGACGGCCACGCCGAGGCCCGCGGCGGCGAGCATCCCCGTGTCGTTGGGCGCGTCGCCGAAGGCGACCGCCCGGTCCCAGCCGACGCCAAGAGCGGCGAGGACCGAGGCGACCGCGGACACCTTGTCCGCCTCGGGGGCCGACACCTCCAGCAGTCCCGGTCCCGAGGAGGTCCACCGCACCGCACCCCGCATCCCGAGCGGGGACGGCGGTCCGTCGGTGCCGGTGTGCACCATCAGACACAGCACGGGCGAACCGTCCGGCACGTCGTCGACGCGCGGGGCCGTCCCCGGACCGCTGGCCAGGATGTCGGGCCAGCCGGGACCGAGCAGGCGGTCGTGCTCCCGGTCCACGGCCCAGGGGCGCCGCCCGAGCGCCGCGATCTCGGCGCGGACGGTGGCCGGGGTCATCGCCCGGATCCGCCGTACGCCGCCGCCGTCCAGGTCGCTGACGACGGCACCGTTGGACGACACCAGGAAGGCTCCGAGACCGCGGACGGCGCGCAGGAGCTCGCGGGCCGACCAGACCGGGCGGGCCGTCGCGAGGACGACGCGGGTCCCCTGCGCGGCCGCCGCCCGCAGCGCCGCCGCCGAACGCTCGCTCAGCGTCCCGTCCGAGAGCAGCAGTGTGCCGTCGAGGTCGGTGACCACGACGGCTGTCTCTTATACACATCTCTG
>KL569195.1:97294-98104 GCA_000715635.1 Streptomyces violaceus
AGCCGCTGAGATGCGTTCCGGTCACGGAGGTCACTTCTCCCGTGCGGGCTCACGGGGCGGCGGCATGCGGTGGGTGATCACGGCCGCGTACCGGTGATAGTGCCACTGCTCGTAGCCCAGGTGGCTTTCGCCGCGGATGCCCAGGTCGGCGTTCTCGAACAGTTCCCAGCCGGGCCTCTTGACGATCCGGTCCATCTCCGCGGCCGTCGGGTAGTACCCGCACTGCCGCTCGTCGTCGTTGAGCCCGATCAGGTACTCGCCGAAGAAGAGTCCGCCCGGCGCGACCATGTCCATCGCGTGGTGGACGAGAGCCTCCATGGTGTGGGCCCGGTTGGGCGGCATCGACCACAGGCCGCTGCCCAGTACGAGCTGGAACTCGCCCTCGGCGGGCAGGGTCATGTAGTCCTGCTCCACCACGGTGCACCGGTCCTCCAGGCCCTCGGCGGCGAGCCGCTCCCGCAGGCCCAGGATGTCGTGGTGCCCGTCGACGAGGTCCAGCTCGCCTCCGTCGAGGAAGAGTTCGTCGCTCTCCACCCCGACGACCTCCCAGCCGGCGCGGAGCAGCGGCAGGGCGAACTTGCCGTCGGAGACGCCCAGGACACAGGCGCGCGGCCGGACCCGCCGGGCGTACTCGCCCAGCGGGATGTAGCGGGCCAGAGCGGGGAAATACGAGAAGTAGTCTCCCCAGTAACTTTTGTGATCGACGTCAAGCACACGCCCTCCCACGGCCGTTGTCGGTGCTGCTGGTCATGTCGCCGCCTCGGCCATGGCCTCGGCCGCGCTGTTGCTGTCTCTTATACACATCTCTGA
>KL569195.1:98296-99521 GCA_000715635.1 Streptomyces violaceus
TTGCGGACGGTGCCCCACCGCTCCGCCGCGGACTTGTGGATGTACCAGATGTCGTCCTCGGTGAGCAGTCGGGAGACGACCTCCGGATAGGCCTCCTCGAAGTACGAGTAAGGGGGCCGGTTGTCCTTGCGTGAGTGGTAGTCCAGGCGGTCCTGGCCGTGTGCTGCGGTGATCGCCGTACCCGGGTGGTACGTGAGGATGTTGGGGCTGGCCATGACGAGCAGATCGTCGTCGATCAGCCGGCCGATCTCCTCGATCGTCTCCTCGATGGTCTCCCGGCACTCGCCGTCCAGACCGAAGAGGACCGAGCTGCCGACTCTGATGCCGTGGCCCCGGATGGTGGCGAGCGCCTCGCGCACCTTGCTCACCCAGGCCTCCGGGTTGCGGCGCAGCAGGTTCTTGCCCACGTGGGCCATCACGCGCTGGGCCATGCTCTCGATGCCGATGTAGATGTAGGTGCAGCCGCTGCTGCGCATCAGTTCGAGACCGGCGCGCACCTCCTCGGCCTTGGCGCGGTTGAGCACCACGTCGACGGTGAGCTGGGCGCCCCACTCGAAGGAGCCGCCGCCCGGCAGGTCCGTGCCCTGCGCCCGCAGATCCCGGCAGAACTCGGTGATCGCTTTCCAGTTCCCGCCCCAGAACACGGGGTCGTCGAAGAACGCGGCTTCCGCGCCCCAGTCCATGAGCCGGCGGACCCGCCGGGCCACGTGCTCGGTCTCGCTCACCGCGAACCGGGTGGGCCGGTGGGAGACCTGGATGCTCTCCGAACAGAAGGTGCACTTGAACGGGCAGGAGTCCAGCGTCATCATGTGCGCCGTACGACTGCCCAGGGGATGGCTCCCGGCCTCCGCGAAGACACCGAAGCGCGCGCGGATGGAGAACGCCTCGTACGGCGACGGGAGTTCGATCGAGCTGAGCCGCTCGCCGCGCACCGGCACGACCACCGCCTCACCGGGGCAGAACCCGACGATGGTGCCCGAACCGCGCAGTGCCTCCCCGGCACCGGCCACCAGTGGCAGGGTGTCGAGCACCGCCGCGTTGTCGGTCGGGCCGAAGCCGGGCGGGACGGTCAGCGACAGGGCCCGCAGCAGCAGGTCGAGCAGGGGTGCGCCGTCACCGGCGACCACGAAGTCGACGACCCGGCCCGCGCGGCCGTCGCGGACGACCTCCACCGTGCTGCTCCAGGAGAACTCCGCCGTGCCGTCGGCGTCGCGGTACCGGATCC
>KL569195.1:99759-105171 GCA_000715635.1 Streptomyces violaceus
TCTCATCGGCGTGCCGGCCGCCGATGACGACGACGCAGTGCGGCGCGTGCGCCTTGGCCAGCTCGGCCATCTCCAGCGCGTACCGGTGCGCCGCCGACACCGCGCTGAGCAGGAGAACCTTGGGCTGCAGTGCGTGGAGCTCGGCGATGAACCGCTCGCGGGCCACCTCGTCCCAGATGCGGGGGTCGAAGACGTGGCCGTCGGTGGTCCGGCTGTCGGCGACCAGTGTGGTCCGCGGCCCGTTCGCCGTACGGCGGTACTCCTCGTCCGGGTAGTCCCCCCAGTCCGGGCAGACGTCGTCGAGGGACGGCTCCTGCGGCAGTCCCGCGCGCAGCCGGGCCACCGAGCGCTGGATGGTCAGGGTCAGCGCCGAGTACAGGCACATCGGATCACCGGGATAGGCGACCTCGCCTCCTCTGCTGGTCGCCACCGGGACCAGTGCCGCCATGACCGGGTAGGTGAACGGGGCCGGGCCGGGTTGTGCCTCGAACAACCGGCGGCGCCTTACGACGAGTTCGGTCAGCGTGCCGCCGGCCTCGGCCGCCTCAGGACCGCTCGGCTCCAGTGGGGTACGAACCGTTGTCCTCACGTGTCATCCTCCGCCGCGATCAGATCGCGGCGATGAGGTTCGCGACGCCACCGCTCGAGGCCGGGCTGGTCACCAGCGACGTGGTGTCGCCCAGCTTGCGGTAGGCGTGCGTGGCCAGGCAGGCCCGGGCGACGTCGGCGAACTCGGTGTTCGCCTTGTGCGCGGCGATCTCGTCCACGGCCGCGATATCGCCCGACTGCGCCGCGAGCCGCAACCGGCGCTCGAAGTCGACGAGTTCGCGCGCGACCTCCCGGCCGCCGTCCGGCGTGCCGGGGAACGCGGGAAGCGACACCGCCTCCACCGGCTCCTCGACGACCTTGCGGGCCAGGCCCACCTCGTTCTCGTAGAAGTGGAAGGTGCCCGACTGGTGGATGTACGGGCCGCTCGGGACGTTCAGCAGCGACGCCGCGTACTGCTGCATCCCCATGAAGAGGAAGGCGTCGTACGGCAGGACCGTCAGCGCCTGCTGGGCCCGCATGACGGTGATCCAGGTGAGCGCGCCGTCCCGGAGGAACAGGTGGACGCCCACGGCGCACGGGTACTCCCGCGACTGGCGGAAGTTGTCCTCGGGCTGCAGCACCAGGGCGAACGCGCGCCGATGGGCGGGGTCGCGCTCGATGCGGCCGACCACTTCCTCCAGTTGGTTCCCCTTGGAGGTCAGCAGCCGGTGGCCGAACGCACCGCTCAGCGTGTGCTGGTCGTCCGAGTACTCATGGGCGCCACGGCGGTAGTACGCGGGAGTGTCGACGTCGTTCCGGCCGTCCAGGGACCAGGCGAGCAGGCCGAAACAGTACGAGAGATTGACCGGAAGGTGCGGGGTGACCGCGAGACAGGAGGCCGGGTCGGCGATGCGGCTCTGATAGGCCAGGAGTTCGCGATACGGGCGGTCGTTCTGGCCGAAGCCCGAGGCCTTGGAGAGCGGATCGCGCACTGAGGCGACCTCGCTGCCCTCCGCAAGAATGTCGCGTAAGCCCGCAGTATAAGAATCCGCGAAAGACTGGTAATTGGACACGCCAACGACCCCGTTTCTGACGATTGATGAGAAACTCGCCATTCTGCATGGAAAATCGGACAAAGCGCTGCCCGGGACGAGCTCGGTTTCGGTCGAGTAGAACGGCAAGGTTCTTCTTTTGTCAATGGAGTTTCGATATCCCCGACGAGGGGAACGACTTCTCCGTTCGCCGGACCCGAGTGGGTATTGACACGGATCACTTACACTCCAGATCATGACCGGCGACTAATGGAGCTTGGCAACTCTCGGGGGCGACAGTTCAGGTGACGGGTAATTTTCCGTTAAACCCATGGCACTTATCTCCACGATGGCGTATCGGGATCGGCGCGGCAATCGTCGCCATCACCTACGCCGGGCTGATCTCAGCCAGACCCGATTCCGTACACGGTGGCGTGGGCGGTCCGGCCGCCCTGCTCGCCCTGTGCGGCTACACCCTCGGGGCGATGCTGACCGTCTCCGGCGCCGTGGCGGGGCTACCGACGACGACCGTGGCACTGCTGCCGGTGGCCATCACCATCAACATCGTGATGGGAAAGATCGTCTACTTCAGCGGCCTGCCGCTCCAGCTCGACTCGATCGGCACCGTGCTCGTCGGTGTCCTCGCCGGACCCGCCGCGGGCGCCGCCACCGGGGCTCTGGCCAGCATCGTCGTCGGGATGACCATCACGCCCGGGGCGCTGCCCTATGCGGTGACCGCTGCCCTGATCGGCTTCGTCGCGGGCACCCTGGCGCGGGCCGGCTGGTTCCGGCGCGTCCCGACCGCCCTGCTCGCGGGGGGTGTGATCGGCGTGTTCGCCGGCGTGGTCTCCGCCCCCATCACGGCCTTCGTCTTCGGCAACGCCGGCGGCACAGTGGGGCAGTCGGCCGTCATCGCAACGTTCCAGGCCTACGGAAACAGCATGCTGAAGGCCGCCAGCCTGCAGGGACTGGTCGCGGACCCCCTGGACAAGGCGCTGACCGTGGCCCTGGCACTGACCCTGCTGGCGGGCCTGCCCTCCGGCTACGTGCACCGATTCCCCTTTGTCCAGCAGCATCGCGTGCTGGCGGTCCACCGCCTCGTGCCGAGAAGGACGTGACCTCATGGGTGTATCCCCGCGCTCGGCCGACGACTCCCCCGTGCACCGGCTGAATCCGCTCACCAAGCTGGTCTTCGCGGTCACCGTCACCGTGTCCGCATTCGCCCTCACCATGACTTGGTGGCCGTTGCTGCTCTTCTGCGCGGCGGTCCTTCCCATGGTAATTGCTTCGGGAACCCTGCGGAAATTCTTCCCCATGCTTCTCGCTCTGTGGGTTCCGATCGCTCTCACAGTTTACGTGATTCAGGGTTTCTTCTATCCAGAGACCAGCCGGGTGGTGGCTGAAATCGGCCCCCTGGAGTTGAAGTACGAGGGGCTGGTTTTCGCCACACAGACCGCCCTGCGGATCATGGTGCTCATGGGCGGATTCTTCCTTCTTCTCCTCACCACGCGCCCCGGCGCGCTGATGAGCGCGATGACTCAGCGCGGCATGTCGCCGAAGACGGTCTACGTCGTCTCGGCCGCCCTGCAGATCGCACCCGCCCTCGCCGGCCGGGCCCAGGGCATCCTGCACGCCCAGCAGGCACGCGGCCTACCGGTCAAGGGGCTGCGCGGCCGGGTCCGGGCCCTGGTCCCCATGGCCGGGCCACTGATCCTCGGTGCCCTCACGGATGTGGGGGACCGTGCGGTGGCCATGGAGACCCGGGGCTTCGGCACCAGCCGCCGTCCCACGTTTCTGACCGAGGTGCCGGACACCGCGGCGCAACGGGTCGCCCGGACCGTCATGGGACTGTGCGCGCTCACCGCCGTCGTCGCCAACGTATTCGGAGTGCTCCGGTGATCGAATTCAGGGACTTCTCCCTCACCTATCCGACCGGCTCCCGACCCGCCCTGCGGGAGATCGACCTCGTCGTGCCGCGTGGCCAGATCTGTGCCGTGGTCGGTGCCGAGGGTGCGGGCAAGACCACACTCGCGGGAGTGATCAGCGGAGTCGTCCCGCACATGACCGGCGGCAATCCCAGGGGTTCGGCACGGGTCGGCGGACGGCTGCTGGCGGAGACTCCGCCGTCCGAACTCGTCGGCGAAGTCGGCCTGGTCATGCAGAATCCGTTCAACCAGCTGTCGGGAGCACGGTTCTCGCTGCGCGAGGAACTGGCCTTCGGCCTGGAGAACCTCGGCGTCGACCGGGCCGAGATGATCCGCCGGGTCGAGGCAGTCATGGCCGACCTGGGACTCACCGCCCTGGCCGGCCTCTCCCCGTACGAGGTCTCCGGGGGACAGCAGCAACTCCTGGCCATCGGATCGGCGTTGGTGATGAGGCCGGCCGTCATGGTGCTGGACGAGCCGACCTCCCAACTCGACTCGGTGGGCGCCGGGTTGGTGTTCGACGCGCTGGAGACCCTGCGGGCGCGGGGCGTCACCGTCGTCCTCTTCGAGCAGCGGCTCGAACGGCCCGCCCGGTACGCGGACCGCGTTCTGGTCCTGGACGAGGGACGGATCGTCGCCGACGGGCCACCGGCCGACGTCCTCACCGACCCCCGGCTCGCGGAGTGGGGGGTGGCCCCGCTGCGCTACACGACAGCCGCCCGCCGCGCCGCCGAACGCGGCCTGTGGGAGGCGGACCGTCCGCTGCCCGTGACCCTGGAGGCGGCCGCAGACGGGTTCGCCGCCGCACTGAAGAGCGCGAGAACCGCCGGAGGCCTGTGATGGTGCTGCGCATCGACTCCCTGATCCATCGCTACCCGAACGGAACGACCGCGCTGGCGGGCGTCTCGCTGGCCGTCCGGGCCGGCGAACGCGTGGCGGTCATGGGCCCCAATGGGGCGGGCAAGAGCACCCTGGCCCGGCACCTGATCGGCATCGCCCGCCCCACGTCGGGGACGGTCGAGGTGGACGGCCGCGACGCCGCGAGGCTCGGGATCGCCGGTCTGGCCCGCAGCGTGGGCTTCGTCTTCCAGAACCCGGACGACCAACTGCACGCCACCACAGTGGCCAAGGAAGTCGGCTTCGGCCCCCGCAACCTCGGCTTCCCGGCCGACCGCCGGACCGCCCTCACGACATGGGCGCTGCGAGTCACCGGCCTGACCGCGGAGGCGGACAGCCACCCCCGCCATCTCTCGTTCGGCGAGCGCAAACGGGTCGCCCTCGCCTCGGTCCTCGCGATGGACACCCCGGTCATCGTCCTGGACGAGCCCACCACCGGCCAGGACCACCGCTCCATCACCCTGCTCGAAGAACTCATCGGGGACCTGCACAAGAAGGGAAAGACGATCATCGCCATCACCCACGACACGGACTTCTGCGCGGAGAACTTCGACCGGATCGTCGTCCTCGCCGACGGCCGCGTGCGGTGGGACGGTCCGGTGGAGCGCTGGCTGGAGGGAGCCCAGGATCCGTCCGTGTCCGCCTTCGAACAGCCCCAGATGACCCGGCTCGGCCGACGACTCGGCTGGCCGGCCCCCGTGGTCACGGTCGACGGCTTCCTGGACCGTTTGACCGACCACGCCGAGACCACCGGCTGACCTCGCGCCACCCTGGCAGCGACGTCATCCAGCCCTGAAGGTCACGGTGACGGACCATGCGCGTGGAGTACGCGACCCAGCTCTGAGACGTTCCTCACAAGCCACCAGTAGCCTGCGGCGAAACAGCCTGCCCGCGGCAGAGCAACCGAAGATCCACACCTGAAAAAATCGGACCGCCGACGGCCCCAAGCCGTCGGCGGTCCATGTGTTTCTGGCCACACAGAGGAACGGGCGGCATCGTGATCACGATGCCGCCCGTTCCGTCGGTGTAAC
>KL569195.1:105347-106410 GCA_000715635.1 Streptomyces violaceus
CGTGATCACGATGCCGCCCGTTCCGTCGGTGTAACTAGAGCACTTCGTCGGTGCTCCTCTGTGCGCGAGGGGGGAGTTGAACCCCCACGCCCTTGCGGGCACTGGAACCTGAATCCAGCGCGTCTGCCTATTCCGCCACCCGCGCATTTGGGTGTGTCCTGGGCTCCTGCCCCTTGCGGGCTGGCGCCTTCCGACACCCAGAACATTAGCACGCAGGAGGGGGTGGGTTCACATCCCTTGTCCCCGCAGGCAGACCCGCCCCCGAACCTTCGATGCCCTGGCCACGTATCAACGCGTACTGCTTCACGTATCAACCTCGTACCGGTACCCCTTGTCTCCCCAGGAGGCGGTCCGGGTCCACAGCCGGGTGCGGGACACTGGTCCACGGCCGCCTCTACGATCCTTGGCAGGGGTACACGAAGCGGTGACGCGCAGCAGTACCACCGGAGGAGTTCGAAGAAGAGCTCCACAGGGAACTTCGTCATCCGTCGACACCCGTCGGCCGCGCTGACAGGGGGAACCAGCCGATCGACCGGCGCGTGGATACGATCAGTAAGCAGTACCAGCAGTACACGGCAAGCGGCCCGCAGGGCAGTGCACAGGACGGCAGCCAAGGAGGAGGTGCCCCATGGGAGTCCTGAAGAAATTCGAGCAGCGTCTCGAAGGTCTGGTCAACGGCACCTTTGCCAAGGTGTTCAAGTCCGAGGTCCAGCCCGTGGAGATCGCGGGAGCGCTCCAGCGCGAGTGCGACAACAACGCCACCATCTGGAACCGCGACCGGACGGTCGTGCCCAACGACTTCATCGTCGAGCTGAGCACGCCGGACTTCGAGCGGCTCAGCCCCTACTCCGGCCAGCTCGGCGACGAGCTCGCCGGCATGGTGCGCGACTACGCCAAGCAGCAGCGCTACACCTTCATGGGCCCGATCAAGGTCCATCTGGAGAAGGCGGACGACCTCGACACCGGTCTGTACCGGGTGCGCAGCCGTACGCTCGCCTCCTCCAGCAGCCAGCAGGACGGCCCGGGAGGCGGCGCCGCCGCGCCCGCCGCCCCGCAGGGCGGA
>KL569195.1:106603-107093 GCA_000715635.1 Streptomyces violaceus
CCGCCGGCGGACGTACCCGCCACTGGATCGAGATCAACGGCACCCGCCATCAGATCTCCCGCGCGACGCTCGTGATGGGCCGCAGCACCGACGCCGACGTGCGGATCGACGACCCCGGCGTCTCCCGCCGGCACTGCGAGATCCGGACCGGAACGCCCTCGACGATCCAGGATCTCGGATCCACCAACGGCATCGTGGTGGACGGGCAGCACACCACCCGCGCTACGCTCCGCGACGGCTCGCGGATCGTCGTGGGCAGCACCACCATCATTTACCGGCAAGCCGAAGGGTGAAGCGGGGGCAATGTCAGAGCTGACCCTCACGGTCATGCGGCTGGGTTTCCTGGCCGTACTGTGGCTGTTCGTGATCGTGGCCGTGCAGGTCATCCGCAGCGACCTGTTCGGGACGCGTGTCACGCAGCGCGGATCGCGCCGCGAGGCCGGCCGGCAGCAGCAGGCCGCCCGCCAGGCGCCACCGCAGCAGCGCCAGC
>KL569195.1:107304-113334 GCA_000715635.1 Streptomyces violaceus
CGCCACCGCAGCAGCGCCAGCAGTCCGCCGGCGGCCGACGCGGCCGTAACGCCCCCACCAAGCTGGTCGTGACCGAGGGCACCCTCACCGGCACGACGGTCGCGCTCCAGGGCCAGACCATCTCCCTGGGCCGGGCGCACGACTCGACGATCGTGCTGGACGACGACTACGCGTCCAGCCGTCATGCCAGGATCTACCCGGACCGCGACGGCCAGTGGATCGTCGAGGACCTCGGCTCCACCAACGGCACGTACCTGGACCGGAACCGGCTGACGACTCCCACACCGATTGCGCTGGGCGCGCCGATCCGCATCGGCAAGACCGTCATCGAGCTGCGGAAGTAGTGCTACACCAATGAATGAGCGCGAGCGGAGCGAGCACGCAGTGGCGGGCCTCCCGGGCCCCCGCGCGCTCCCGACCGGAGGGTGGGCAGTGTGGCTCGACACGACCGGCTGTACCCGGAGCCGACAGGCGAGGTGCGCATGAGTCTGTCACTGCGCTTCGCCGCCGGATCGCACAAGGGGATGATCCGGGAGGGCAACGAGGACTCCGGGTACGCCGGCCCGCGCCTGCTCGCCATCGCCGACGGCATGGGCGGCGCCGCGGCCGGTGAGGTCGCCTCCTCCGAGGCCATCTCCACCATCGTCGCGCTCGACGACGACGTCCCCGGCTCCGACGTCCTCACCTCGCTCGGCACGGCCGTACAGCGCGCCAACGACCAGCTGCGCTCCATGGTCGAGGAGGACCCCCAGCTGGAGGGCATGGGAACCACCCTGACCGCCCTGCTCTGGACGGGTCAGCGGCTCGGCCTGGTGCACGTCGGCGACTCCCGCGCCTACCTCCTCCGGGACGGCGTGCTGACGCAGATCACACAGGACCACACCTGGGTGCAGCGCCTGGTCGACGAGGGCCGCATCACCGAGGAAGAGGCGACGACCCACCCGCAGCGGTCCCTCCTGATGCGGGCGCTCGGCTCCGGCGACCACGTCGAGCCGGACCTGTCCATCCGCGAGGTCCGCGCCGGCGACCGCTACCTGATCTGCTCCGACGGCCTGTCCGGCGTGGTGTCCCACCAGACCCTGGAAGACACCCTCGCCAGCTACCAGGGCCCGCAGGAGACCGTCCAGAACCTGATCGAGCTGGCGCTGCGCGGCGGCGGCCCGGACAACATCACCGTGATCGTCGCCGACGTCCTCGACCTGGACACCGGCGACACCCTCGCGGGTCAGCTCTCCGACACCCCCGTCGTGGTCGGCGCAGTCGCCGAGAACCAGCACCAGCTGCACGACAACGGCATCATGCAGACCCCCGCCGGCCGCGCCTCCGGCCTCGGCCGCCAGGGGCACGGGCACGGCGGCGGAGGCGAGTTCGGACCGCCCGGCTCCGGCGACACCACCGGCTACATCCCGGCGACCGGCCTGGACTACGGCGACGACGACTTCGTCAAGCCGCGGCGCAAGGGCCGCTGGCTGAAGAGATCCTTCTACGGCGCCCTCGCGCTGGCCGTCATCGGCGGCGGTCTGTACGGCGGCTGGCGCTGGACGCAGACGCAGTACTACGTCGGCACCCAGGACGAGCACGTCGCGCTGTACCGGGGCATCAGCCAGGATCTGGCCTGGGTGTCGCTGTCGGAGGTCGAGAAGGACCACCCCGAGATCGAACTCAAGTACCTGCCGCCCTACCAGCAGAAACTGGTCGAGGCGACCATCGCCGAGGGCGGCCTGAAGAACGCCCAGTCGAAGATCCAGGAACTGTCGGTGCAGGCCTCCGCGTGCAAGAAGGAAGCGCAGCGGCGCGGCGCCGAGAGCCGGAACAACTCCAAGACCGGCGAAGGCGAGGCCGGGGGCACCACGGGAACCACTCCCGCCTCCTTCACGTCCAAGGCCACACCGACGCCGAACCCGTCGAACCCGTCGGGCTCGCCGTCGGCGCCTGAGAAGTCCACGCCCCCGTCCACGACCGCACCTACTCCCAGCCCCGGCCCCAGCCTCTCGGAGGAAGAGCAGAAGGTCGTCTCGCTGTGCGGTAAGCAGTAGGCAAGCCGTGAGAGGCCCTGTCACACGATGAGCAGTACGAATACGTCGAACTCGCCGACACACCACACGTCCACGATCGGCGCGATCGGTGCGCCGAGCCGGCGCAACACCGAACTCGCGCTGCTGGCGTTCGCCGTCGTCATCCCGGTCTTCGCCTACCTCAACGTCGGGCTGGCCATCAACGACGAGGTACCCGCCGGCCTGCTGAGCTACGGCCTGGGCCTCGGCCTGCTGGCCGGCGTGGGCCATCTCGTCGTACGGAAGTTCGCGCCCTACGCGGACCCGCTGATGCTGCCGCTGGCCACGCTGCTGAACGGCATCGGCCTGGTCGTCATCTGGCGGCTGGACCAGTCGAAGAAGCTGCAGGCGTCCCAGGCGTTCGTCGAGGCGGCTCCCCGCCAGCTGCTGTACTCCGCGATGGGCGTCGCCCTGCTGGTGGCCGTGCTGATCTTCCTCAAGGACCACCGCGTCCTGCAGCGCTACACCTACATCTCCATGGCCGGAGCGCTGTTCCTGCTGGTCCTGCCGCTGGTGCCCGGCCTCGGCGCGGACGTCTACGGCGCCAAGATCTGGATCAAGATCCCCGGCCTCGGCACGCTCCAGCCCGGTGAGTTCGCGAAGATCGCCCTCGCGGTCTTCTTCGCCGGCTACCTCATGGTCAAGCGGGACGCCCTGGCCCTGGCCAGCCGCCGCTTCATGGGCCTGTACCTGCCGCGTGGCCGCGACCTGGGTCCGATCCTCGTCGTCTGGGTGATGTCGATCCTCATCCTGGTCTTCGAGACCGACCTCGGCACATCCCTGCTGTTCTTCGGGATGTTCGTCATCATGCTGTACGTCGCCACCGAGCGGACCAGCTGGATCGTCTTCGGTCTGCTGATGTCCGCGGTCGGCGCCGTCGGTGTGGCGAGCTTCGAACCGCACATCCAGACCCGTGTGCAGGCCTGGCTAGACCCACTGCACGAGTTCGAGCTCAGCCGGGCCGGCGTCCAGGACGGCATCGTCCACTCCGAGCAGGCCATGCAGGCTCTGTGGGCCTTCGGATCGGGCGGCACTCTCGGCACCGGACTGGGGCAGGGCAACTCCGACCTCATCGGCTTCGCCGCCAACTCCGACTTCATCCTCGCCACCTTCGGCGAGGAGCTGGGCCTCGCCGGCGTCATGGCGATCCTGCTGCTCTACGGCCTGATCATCGAGAGGGGCGTACGCACCTCGCTCGCGGCCCGCGACCCGTTCGGCAAGCTGTTGGCCATCGGCCTGTCCGGTGCCTTCGGCCTCCAGGTCTTCGTCGTGGCCGGCGGTGTGATGGGCCTCATCCCGCTGACCGGTATGACGCTGCCGTTCGTGGCCTACGGCGGATCCTCCGTGATCGCCAACTGGGCCCTGATCGGCATCCTTCTGCGCATCAGCGACACCGCACGCCGCCCGGCCCCCGCCCCGGCAAGCAACCCCGACGCCGAGATGACCCAGGTGGTCCGCCCGTCATGAACAAGCCCCTGCGCCGAATCGCGATCTTCTGCGGCCTGCTCGTGCTGGCCCTGCTGATCCGCGACAACTGGATCCAGTACGTCCAGGCCGACGAGCTGCGGACCAACAAGAACAACCGCCGCGTAACCATCGAGCGCTATGCCTCCCCCCGCGGCAACATCATCGTCGACGGCAAGCCGATCACCGGCTCCAAGGAAACCTCGGGCAGCGACTTCAAGTTCAAGCGCACCTACAAGGACGGCGCGATGTGGGCGCCGGTCACCGGCTACGCCTCGCAGGCCTTCGGTGCCACGCAGCTGGAGAATATCGAGGACGGCATCCTCACCGGCAACGACGACCGGCTGTTCTTCCGCAACACCCTCGACATGCTCACGGGGAAGAAGCAGGAGGGCGGCAACGTCGTCACGACGTTGAGCGGCGCCGCGCAGAAGGCCGCGTACGACGGTCTGAAGAAGCAGGGCGGCAAGGGAGCGGTGGTGGCTCTGGAGCCGTCCACCGGCAAGATCCTCGCGCTGTCCTCCTACCCGTCGTACGACCCGTCGTCGTTCGCCGGCAACTCCACGACCACGGACACCAAGGCCTGGCAGAAGCTGGAGAAGAAGAACAACCCCGACGACCCGACGCTCAACCGGGCGCTGCGCGAGACCTACCCGCCCGGTTCCACCTTCAAGGTGCTCACCGCGGCCGCCGCACTGGAGGACGGGCTCTACACGGAGGCGGACCAGAAGACCACGACGCCGCTGCCGTGGACCATGCCGGGCACCACGACTCCGCTGAAGAACGAGGGGAACATCCCCTGCAAGAACGCGACCCTGCGGGTGGCGCTCCAGTACTCCTGCAACACCGTCTTCGGCAAGATCGGCTCCGACCTCGGCAACGAGAAGATGCTGGCGATGGCCAAGAAGTTCGGCTTCACCGAGGAGCAGTTCACCCCGGTCCGCGCCAACGCCTCGGTCTTCTCCGACGGCATGAACCCGTCGGAGACCGCGCTGTCGTCGATCGGCCAGTTCAACACCGCCTCGACCCCGCTCCAGATGGCCATGGTCGCCTCGGCCGTCGCCAACGACGGCAAGCTGATGAAGCCTTACATGGTCGACGAGCTCCAGTCGCCCGGCCTCGACCCGATCGAGAAGACCGAGCCCGAAGAGCTGAGCCAGCCGATGTCGCCGGAGAACGCCCAGATCCTCCAGTCGATGATGGAGACGGTCGTCGAAGAGGGCACTGGCTCGAACGCCAAGATCCAGGGCGTCAAGGTGGGCGGCAAGACCGGTACCGCCCAGCACGGTGTCGACAACAGCGAGAACCCCTACGCGTGGTTCATCTCGTACGCCAAGGACAACGACGGCGGCGCGCCGGTGGCGGTCGCTGTGGTGATCGAGGACGACAAGGCCGTCCGTGACGACATCTCCGGTGGCGGCCTCGCGGCGCCGATCGCGAGGAACGTGATGGAGGCGGTCATCAACAGCAAGAAGTGACCCCGCTCACGTCTGTTTCACATCGGTGCACGTTGCGATACCGGTCCTGTATCGGCTGACGGGCTTGGCCAGGTCACACAAAGCGAGCCGGGTACGGTAGGCCCGGACGGCAGCCTCCGACCGTACAAGCGTGCCGGTCGGGACCGACGGAGAGGGCTGGTAGGTAGCTATGGAAGAGCCGCGTCGCCTCGGCGGCCGGTACGAACTGGGCCAGGTGCTCGGGCGTGGTGGCATGGCGGAGGTCTACCTCGCGCATGACACCCGCCTCGGCCGCACCGTGGCGGTGAAGACGCTGCGCGCGGATCTCGCGCGCGACCCTTCCTTCCAGGCCCGGTTCCGCCGGGAGGCCCAGTCGGCCGCCTCGCTCAACCATCCCGCGATCGTCGCGGTCTACGACACGGGCGAGGACTACATCGACAACGTGTCGATCCCGTACATCGTCATGGAGTACGTGGACGGCTCGACGCTCCGTGAGCTTCTGCACTCCGGTCGCAAGCTGCTGCCGGAGCGGACGCTGGAGATGACGATCGGCATCCTCCAGGCCCTGGAGTACTCGCACAGAGCCGGCATCGTCCACCGCGACATCAAGCCTGCCAACGTCATGCTGACGCGCAACGGCCAGGTCAAGGTCATGGACTTCGGCATCGCCCGCGCCATGGGTGACTCCGGCATGACGATGACCCAGACCTCGGCCGTCATCGGCACCGCGCAGTACCTCTCTCCGGAGCAGGCGAAGGGCGAGCAGGTCGACGCGAGGTCGGACCTCTACTCGACCGGCTGTCTGCTCTACGAGCTCCTGACGGTCCGTCCGCCGTTCGTGGGCGACTCCCCGGTCGCCGTCGCGTACCAGCATGTGCGGGAAGAGCCCCAGTCCCCGTCGGTCTTCGATCCCGAGATCACGCCCGAGATGGACGCGATCGTGCTGAAGGCCCTCGTCAAGGACCCCGACTACCGGTACCAGTCGGCCGACGAGATGCGCGCCGACATCGAGGCCTGCCTCGACGGCCAGCCGGTCGCGGCCACGGCCGCGATGG
>KL569195.1:113496-115830 GCA_000715635.1 Streptomyces violaceus
CGATGGGCTCGGTGGGCTACGGCGGCTACCCCGACGACCAGCCGACGACGGCCCTGCGCGCGGACTCCGGCGCGGGCGCCACGTCCATGCTGCCCCCCATGAACCCGGACGACGGCGGCTACGGCTACGACGACCGCCCCGACCGGCGCCGCGGGCAGCAGCGCAAGTCCAACACCTCCACGATCCTGCTGGTGGCGGCGGGCATCCTGGTGCTGGTGGGCGCGATCCTGATCGGGCGGTGGGCGTTCAGTGGGAACGGGGTCGGCAACGACGCGGTTCCCACTCCGAACTTCGTCGGCGAAACGGTGAACGACGCCAAGCGGCTGGCAAGAAACAGCGATCTCAAGCTGACCACCACCAACAAGCCCTGCGAGAACCAGAGCAAGGGCAAGGTCTGCGACCAGGACCCGAAGGCCGGGACGCAGGTCAAGAAGAACGACACCATCTCCCTCGTGGTGTCGACCGGTGCGCCGAAGGTGGCGGTGCCGAGTGTCGTCGGCGACATCATCGACGACGCCAGGGCGACGCTGGAGGGCGACAAGTACCAGTTCAAGGTCGAGACGAAACCGAAGGAGTCCCCGGAGGACCCCGGCACCGTCCTCGAACAGAACCCGCGCCTGGGCGAGGAGGTGGAGAAGGGATCCACGATCACCCTCACCATCGCCAAGGCGGAGGAGAAGTCCACCGTCCCGGACGTCCTCGGCCAGAGCTGTGACCAGGCCAAGGCGCAGATGACGGCCAACAACCTGGTGGGCAACTGCACCGAGGTGGACACCCAGGACGACAACCAGGTCGGCAAGGTCATCGCGACCACGCCGCAGTCCGGCTCCTCCGTCGACAGGAACTCGTCGGTCAACATCCAGATCGGCAAGAAGGAACAGCAGAAGGCGCGCGTGCCTCAGGTCGTCGGCCAGACGGTCGGCCAGGCCAAGCAGACGCTCGCGCAGGCCGGCTTCACGAACATCCAGTTCGCGAACGGCAGCGACCAGAGCGACACCGCTCTCGTCGCCGGCCAGGACCCCCAGGGCAACCAGGAGGTCGACGACCCGGCGAACACGACGGTCACCCTTCAGACCGTCGGCGTCGGCGGCAACAACAACGGCGGCAACGGCAACGGCGGCATCTTCGGAGGCCTCGACGGCCGCACCGAAGAGGACTGACCGCACCCGCCACGTAAAAGAGAGCCCTCGGCCCCGCATCAACACGGGGCCGAGGGCTCTCGGTCTTGATCAACGCTTGTTACGCCGTTCCGAGCACGATGACCCGAGCCCCAGCAGCATTTCGACCTGGAGCCCGGAACCGCCTGGTGCTGGGTGCGCTGCTTCAGCGCCGGAGCGTTTCGGGTGCGCCTCGCAGACTCGTACGCCCATCGATCGTGTCTTCACATTTCACGACTCGTTCACCGGGTGGGGTGGGGAATCGGAACTCCACTCCGGCCATACGAGTCGAAGGGCAAGACGTGATCAACGAAACGGCGCTGCTGGAATCGCAGACCCTGCGCTGCAGCGTGCTCGACCGCACGGACGTACTCGACAGAGTCAAGACACTGTCGCTGCTGCCGGACGGGATGCATGTGACGACGGCGATGGTGGCGACGTACTTCGAGGTCGGTCTCGAAGCCATCAAGTCACTCGTCAAGGACCACCGAACCGAGCTGGAGGCCAACGGCTACGGTCTGCTGACGGGCGAAGAACTGAGGTCCTTCAAGAACCTCAGTGGAATCCAGTCCCGCACCCGGTCCCTCGCCCTCTTCCCCCGACGCGCCGTCCTCAACGTCGCCATGCTGCTCCGTGACAGCGAAGTCGCACGTCAAGTGCGTGTCTATCTCCTCGACGTGGAGTACCAGGCCCGCACACAGCCTGTGGAAAACCCTGTCCCGGCCGACGTCGTATCCCTAGACGACCGGATCGACCAGCGCATCACCCACATCCTGGGCAAGACCGTCGTCCCCATGTTCAACGCCCTGATCGAAACGTCGGGCGAGCACCAGCGAGAGCTCATCGCCCTACGGGCAGGCGTCCAGCGCATCGAGAAGCGCCTGCATCAGCACAACGCGAGGCTGCAGCGACTGGAAGGCCGGCGAGAAGACCGTCCCCTCGCCGGAGTCATGGCCGCCATGGACGAATCCGAGGTTGCCCTGTTCGTGGCCACATGCCCCTTCACCCGCGACGCCCAGAACATCGCAGCTGAGAGCGGCATCACCGCCGTGCATCGTGGGCTGCTGGAGGAGTGGAGCGCCGGGGCGGTATTGAGCGTCCTGGAGTAACCACCGGACTGTGACACAAAGGCCCGAAGCCGCAAAAGAAGGTTGCGGCTTCGGGCCTCCGTCATGCT
>KL569195.1:116060-117578 GCA_000715635.1 Streptomyces violaceus
CTTCGGGCCTCCGTCATGCTAGCGGCTGATCTCCCGATGGGAGGGCGGTCAGCGCAGTTCCTCCGGCGGCGTCCGGTCCGCGTCCACCTTGTCCACCCGCTCCAACTCGCCCCACACGACGTAGCGGTACGTGCTCGTGTACACCGGCGTGCAGGTCGTCAGGGTGATGTAGTGGCCCGCCTTTGTCTTCCCCGATTCCTTCGGGACCTTCGAGAGGACCTTGACGTTGTACTTCGAGGTCTCGGGAAGGATGTCGTAGACCTTGTAGACGTACCACTTGTCCTTCGTCTCGAAGACGATCGGGTCGCCCTTCTCGATCTTGTCGATGTTGTGGAACGCGGCGCCGTGGCCGTCGCGATGGGCGGCGAGGGAGAAGTTGCCGTTCTTGCCCGACATCGGCAGGGCCGACTTGACGGGGTCGGTGTAATAGCCGGCGACACCGTCGTTGAGGATCTTGTTCGACGTGCCCTTCTCGACCAGGACCTCGCCGTTCTTCATCGCGGGCACGTGCAGGAAGCCGATGCCGTTCTTGGTGTCCAGCACACCGGGGCCGCCCCGGCCGTGGGCCCAGTCGTCACGTACCTTGTCGGCCTGCTTGCCCGCCGCGCGGTCGGCGACGACATTCGTCCACCACAGCGAGTAGACGACGAACAGGCCGAGGACCAGGCCCGCCGTGATGAGGAGTTCCCCGAAGACACTGACCGCTATCGCGATCGGGCCGGACCGGCGGCGCGCCGCGGCCGGCCGTGACGCGGGCGCGCCCGTGTGCTCTTCGTGGTCCGTGTCGGTGGTCGCTGCCACTGGTCATCTGCCCTTAACTGACGAGCGCATCCGGCTTGCCCTTGCTGCGCGGCCGTTCCTCGACCATCTTGCCCCAGACGATCATCCGGTACTTGCTGGTGAACTCCGGCGTGCACGTGGTCAGCGTGATGTAGCGGCCGGGCTCGGTGAAACCCGACCCCGGGGGGACGGGCTTCAGAACGCTCGTGTTGCTCGGCGGGGTCACCGGCAGGATCGACGCCATCTTGTAGACGAAGTACTCGTCCTGCGTCTCCACGACGATCGGATCACCCGGCGTGAGCCTGTTGATGTACCGGAACGGTTCTCCATGGGTGTTGCGGTGACCCGCGAGCCCGAAGTTGCCGCTCTTGTCGCCCGGCATCGCGGTCTTCAGCGCGCCGTCCGCGTAGTGCCCGACCATGCCCCGGTCCAGGACGCCCTTGTTGCTGGTGCCCTCGGCGATCGGCACGACCACGTCCAGCTTCGGGATGTGCAGGATGGCGAAACCCTGCCCCGGCTCGAAGGCCCCCGGCTTGCGCTTGCCGCTCGCCCAGTCGTCCTGGAGGCTGCTGGCCTCGCTGCCGGCCTGGGCGTGCGCCCGCACGTTCGTCCACCACAGCTGGTAGGTGACGAACAGCAGCATCAGCACGCCGGTCGTGATGAACACCTCACCGATCGCCCGGCTGGCGACGACCGCCGCGCCCGGCTTGCGCGCCCGCGCCTGCCGCCGCGCCTCGA
>KL569195.1:117730-118441 GCA_000715635.1 Streptomyces violaceus
CCCGCGCCTGCCGCCGCGCCTCGACCCGTGACAGCGGCGCCCGCCGCCCCTCCTGCGCCGGGGCATCCTGAGCCGGGCGGGTGTCCGCAGCACCGCCATGGCGCCCGTGACGGCCTTTGGCGGCCTTTCTGCGGGCCGCCCGTCCACCGTGGGCCGGTCCGGACTGCCGGGGGGCTGAAGAGCCCGGAGAGCCCGCTATGGAGTCACCGGCCACGGGCGGCGGATCCGGTATCCGCAACGCCACCGTCTCCTCGTCGACGGGAGGCAGATACGGCTCCTCAGGGAGAGGCTCGTACGACGCCGTGTATGAATCCGGCTCCCGCTCTGACATGTACGGCTGTGACTGCGGGTTCGGATGCGGGTTCGGATGCGGTTCCGGCTGCGGGGCGCCGTACGCCCCCGAGCCCGACCAGTCCTCGAACGCACCCGGCGCCCCGTACGACTGCTGCCCGTACGAGGTGTCGGACTTGCGCTCGGGGCGCAACGCCGTCACGCCGTGGCCCTGCCCACCACCGGGGCGAGCCCGGCCGACCTCGCCACCGCGCCCTGGTCGCCGCACTCCACCAGCCAGTTGGCCAGCATCCGGTGCCCGTGCTCGGTCAGCACCGACTCGGGGTGGAACTGCACGCCCTCGACCGGCAGTTCGCGATGCCTCAGGCCCATGACTATGCCGTCGTGGGTCCGGGCCGTGACCTCCAGCTCGGCCGGGAC
>KL569195.1:118706-120713 GCA_000715635.1 Streptomyces violaceus
TGCCAGTGAGTGATAGCGCGTCGCCGTGAAGGGCGAGGGCAGACCCGCGAAGACGCCCTTGCCCGCGTGTGCCACAGGCGAGGTCTTGCCGTGCAGCAGCTCGGGCGCGCGGTCCACCACACCGCCGTACGCCACCTGCATCGACTGCATGCCGAGGCAGACGCCGAAGACCGGGACACCCGTGGCGGCGCAGTGCCGGACCATGTCGACGCAGACGCCCGCCTGCTCCGGAGTGCCGGGGCCCGGGGAGAGCAGAACGCCGTCGAAGCCGTCCTGGGCGTGCGCCGTCGACACCTCGTCGTTGCGCAGGACCTCGCACTCGGCGCCCAGCTGGTACAGGTACTGGACCAGGTTGAAAACGAAGCTGTCGTAGTTGTCGACTACGAGAATGCGCGCGCTCACTGGTTGTCCACCGTCACATCGTTGAAGGGCAGCAGCGGTTCCGCCCACGGAAAGACGTACTGGAAGAGGACGTAGACCACGGCCACGACCAGGGCGAGTGAGATCAGCGCCTTCACCCACGTGTTCCCCGGCAGATGCCGCCAGACCCAGCCGTACATGCCGTCCCTTCCGTCGTACCACGGCACCAGACCCACGCCGTACAGTCACCAGACTAACGGCGCAACGCCTCAGGTTTCCCGGCCTCCACAGGCTGGGTGGAGTCCAGGTGCGCCCAGACGATCAGACGATGGCTGTGACCCCATTCCGGTTCGCACGTGGTCAGCGTCAGATACCGGCCCGGACGCGTGTACCCGGAAGTACGTGGAACAGGGTCGATCACCTCGATGTCCGAGGGCACTGTTTTGTACGGGCCTTTGTCGATCCGATACGTGAACCATGTCGTGCCGTCGGTCAGCACCACCGCATCGCCGCGCCGCAGCCTGGGAAAGTCCTTGAAGGGGTCGCCGTAGGTGCGGCGATGGCCGGCGACCGCGAAGTTCCCCTTCTGCCCCAGCTGGGCGGTGTCCGCGTAGTGCCCGAGGCCCTTCTTCAGGGTGCCGGTCGCGGTGCCTTCGAGCACCGGCTTGTTCCACGTGAAACCAAGACGCGGGATGTACATGATCGCGAAGGGCTTGCCCTTGGCGTAGGGCGCGGGCCTCAGCGGGCTCGCAGGGGAGCCGTCGGCCGGCGGACGGGGCTTCGACCACTCCTTCTGGAGCAGCTCGATCTGGTCGTCCATGACATGGTCGGCCTTCACACCGGTCCAGAACAGTACATAGACGACGAACAGCACGATCACGCTGCCGCCGGTGATGCACAGTTCGCTGACGGTCCTGACGATCACGCGCACCGGCAGCTCCCCCGGCCTGGCACCTACTCCACGGGCTTCGCGTAGTGCAGATCCACTGTGCCCGAGTAGCCGGGAAGAGTCACCGGCCCGTTCTCCTCGACTTTCCAGCCGAGCCCGTAGACGTTGACATAGACCATGTAGTTCTGGATCGCCGGGGACGCCGCGAGCGCCCTCTGCAGCTTGCCCGGGTCACCGACCGCCGTGATCTTGTACGGCGGCGAGTACACCCGACCCTGGAGGATCAGGGTGTTGCCCACGCAGCGCACCGCGCTCGTGGAGATCAGCCGCTGGTCCATGACCTTGATGCCCTTGGCCCCGCCCTGCCACAGCGCGTTCACCACGGCCTGGAGGTCCTGCTGGTGGATCACCAGGAAGTCGGGCTGCGGCTCGGGATAGCCCGGGAGCTTGGCGGTGGCGTCCGGCGGGGCGTCATTGAGGGTGACCGTCAGCGACTCGCCCTTGACCTTCTGGGTGCCCGCGCGCTGCTCCAGGGCGGCGAGCTTGTCGTCCTCCGCCTTGGTGCTGCCGTCGTCGCGCTCGGCGAGCGCCTCTATGTCCTGGCGCAGGGTTCCGTTGGTCTCGTCCAGCTCGCCGTTCTCACGACTGCGCTCATGGATGAGGTCGGACAGCTTCAGCAGGGAGCTGTCCGTGCGGATATTGGTGCCCTTGGCGGTGTTGAAGCTGGTGAAGAAGATGAGACCCGCGAGAGCGAAGAC
>KL569195.1:120916-124190 GCA_000715635.1 Streptomyces violaceus
TTGGCGGTGTTGAAGCTGGTGAAGAAGATGAGACCCGCGAGAGCGAAGACGGCCGCCGTGAGGATTCGCACGGGCCGGAAGCGGCGCGCGCGCTCAGGGGTGGATCCCGTCCCGGGGGAGTCGGCAGAATTGCTCAACGTACCCTTATCTCCTTCGGCGCCACGGAAGCACTACGCTAACGGACGACCGGGGGAGCACTCAGAGTCCCCTTACGCTGCCCCGAGCCGGACCCAGTTCTGACCCCAGTTCCCTGCGCGGCCACGCAGCGCATCGACAGGAGAGACCCTCGTGCCGAAGTCACGTATCCGCAAGAAGGCCGACTACACGCCGCCGCCGGCGAAGCAGGCAACCGCCATCAAGCTGACCAACCGTTCCTGGGTCGCGCCCGTCATGCTGGCCATGTTCCTCATCGGTCTGGCCTGGATCGTCGTCTTCTACGTCACCGACGGCTCGCTGCCCATCGACACGCTGGGCAACTGGAACATCGTGGTGGGCTTCGGCTTCATCGCCGCCGGATTCGGCGTCTCCACGCAGTGGAAATAGCGGTCACCGGACGGTGAACGCAGCTCTGCCCAGGGCTGTTCGCTGAGTTATCCACAGCAGTTATCCACAGGTGGAAAAGAAAGACGATCTGTGGATAACTCGTTGAGTGTTGACGCCGGTACGACGGAAGTACCGGAGGTCGAAAACTTGTTCGCCCCCTGCCTGACCTGCGAAAACGCAGGTCGGTGACAGGGGGCACATGTGTTCCCGCACCGTGTGCACAAGATTCGCCACCCGCTGTGGACAACATCACGCTCAGCTGAGCTGGGCCGTCCTCAGGAGGGTCAGCAGGACGACCACGCCGAGGACCAGTGCGCAGGTGCCGTACTGGACCAGCGCGCGGCGTGCGCGGGGGGCGTGGACCATGGCGTATCCGACGACGACACCGGCGACGAGGCCGCCGATGTGGGCCTGCCAGGAGATGTTGAATCCCGGGCTGAAGGTGAAGATCAGGTTGATCACCAGCAGCGCGATGATCGGCCGCATGTCGTAGTTGAGCCGGCGCATCAGCACGGCCGTGGCGCCGAAGAGGCCGAAGATCGCTCCGGAGGCGCCCAGCGTGGCCGTGTTCGGGGAGGCCAGCAGATAGGCCAGCGCGCTGCCCGCGAGGCCCGAGACGAGGTAGAGCGCGAGGTAGCGGGCGCGGCCGAGGGCTGCTTCGAGCGGGCCGCCGAGCCACCAGAGGCTGAGCATGTTGAACGCGATGTGCCAGATCTCCTGGTGCGTGAACATCGAGGTCACCATGCGGTACCACTCGCCTCCCGCCACGCCCTGGGTGGGCGTGAAGGGCGCCGGCGGCCACGCGCCGAGCAGGACGATGTCGGTGAGGATCGACTCGCGGACCTGGACGGCGATGAACACCGCCAGGTTGATTCCGATGAGGATCTTGGTGAGCAGCCGTGGGTCGGAGGTGATCGCGCCGCCCGCGATGGTACGGGGCATGGCGGCGGTGGGCGCGTGACCTGTGCCGGAGCCGGTGCGGACGCACTCGGGGCACTGGAATCCGACGGAGGCGTTGACCATGCACTCGGGGCAGATCGGGCGCTCGCAGCGGGTGCAGCGGATGCCGGTCTCGCGGTCCGGGTGGCGGTAGCACATGGGGACGCTGTGGGCGTCCTGCGGGCTGCCCGCAGCCTGGTCGTCCATGAGATCCCCTATGTCGTGGAAGCCGTGGGTCTGTGGTGGAAGCCGTGGGTCGTGAAAGCCGCGGTGGGAAAAGCCCCGCCCCGCCCATCCTTACGGACGAGCGGGGCGATTGGTTCCCCTGTGGGGGCCTTCGTGCTCAGCGCGTCTCGATGACGACCGACTCGATGATCACGTCGTTGAGCGGGCGGTCGGTGCGCGGGTTCGTCTGGATCGCGGCGATGGTGTCCACGACCTTCTGGCTCGCCGCGTCGGTGACCTCGCCGAAGATGGTGTGCTTGCGGTTCAGCCACGCCGTCGGGGAGACGGTGACGAAGAACTGCGAGCCGTTGGTGCCCGGGCCGGCGTTGGCCATCGCCAGCAGGTAGGGCTTGTCGAAGCGCAGGTCCGGGTGGAACTCGTCCTCGAACTGGTAGCCGGGACCACCGGTGCCGTTGCCCAGCGGGTCACCGCCCTGGATCATGAAGCCACTGATCACCCGGTGGAAGACCGTACCGTCGTAGAGCCTGTCCGTGGACTTCTTCCCGGTCTCGGGGTGAGTCCACTCCCGCTCGCCCTGGGCGAGCTCGACGAAGTTCTTGACCGTCTTGGGGGCGTGGTTCGGCAGAAGCCGGACTTCGATGTCGCCGTGATTGGTCTTCAGGGTGGCGTAGAGCTGCTCAGCCACGATCCTGCCTTCCGTTGTCTTTCCGTGACTCCCTGATCCTCGCATGGACGGCGCCCCACGTCGCCTGACCTCCGTTCGCCCGGGGGGAAACAGGGCCGATCGGTTGCGGAAAACCAGTCGACTAGTCCCGGGGCGGGGGCGCGCGGCGGCGATCCGTGGCATTGTCGACGACAAGCTCCTGTTGCCCCCGATTCATCCGCTATTGCACGTGATCGGCTTCGACCTGAGATGGCCCTGGGCCGTTTCCCGTGACCCGGATGCCCGTCCGCGCATGCCTGGCGGCGCTCCCGGAGGCATGATCCGTAAAAGGGTGGAAAGTCGAAATACCGTACGCCACCGAGGAGGAGGAACCCGTGACCCGCATCGACAGCGTGCGCGCCGCGACCGGTTCGGCGAAGGACAGCGTGCTGCACGCCGCGGAAGTGGTGGCGCCCTACGCCGACACGGCCAAGGACAGGGCCACGCACTACGCACACGAGGCACGCGTACGGCTGGCGCCCAAGGTGACCCAGGCCGCCGGACAGGCACGCGTTCAGTACGGCGCCCATGTGCAGCCGTATCTGGAGCAGGCCCGTACGCATGTGCCGCCGAAGGTCGACCAGGCCGCCCACGAAGCCGCCGTCCGCACGCGCAAGGCCGCACAGCAGGCGGCGGACTACTCCCGGCCGAGGCTTGAGCAGGCGATGGCCGCGGCCGGTCCCGTCACGACCGAGGCCGCCGCCCGGAGTGTGGCCGCGATGGCCGCACTGCGCGGTCAGGTCTCGTCGAAGGAGATCCAGAAGCTGGTCCGTAAGCAGCAACGGCGGGCGAAGGCCGGCCGTGCCGTGAAGACGCTGGCGATTCTGGGCGCCCTCGCCGGTGGTGCCTTCGCCGCCTGGAAGTGGTGGGACAAGCAGGCCAACCCGGACTGGCTGGTGGAGC
>KL569195.1:124432-124619 GCA_000715635.1 Streptomyces violaceus
CCGCCGCGACCGAGGTTCCCGAGTCGGGTCGGCTGTCCTCCGTGGACGGCAGCGGCCAGTCGGTCCTGGACCCGGAGGTCGAGGCCAAGCAGGCAGAGGAAGAGGCCGCTCGGCGCGACGACCGTTCCTGACGGCCGCCGGGGCAACAGCACGGCGGGGCGGGAGACTCGAGGTCCGACCTAGCGAG
>KL569195.1:124808-126611 GCA_000715635.1 Streptomyces violaceus
CTCGAGGTCCGACCTAGCGAGTCTCCCGCCCCGCCGTGCTGTTTCACGTGAAACACGAGAGGCCGGACGGGGGCCGGAAGCTCGAGCTCAGAAGCTCAGGCTCGGAAGTTTGAACATGTCGATCCACTGGGCGTAGGTGGGGTGGAAGAAGACCACATCGCCTGCGGTTCCTGGCCGTGGCCGCCGGGATGTTCCTGTGGAGCTTCGTCATCGTCGTGAACCTGGTCATGAGCGAGACGATCAAGCAGATGGTGACGCCTACGCACATGAAAAGACCCCTCTGCCTGCGTTTTCCGCAGGTCAGAGGGGTCGAATCAAGTGGAGCCTAGGGGAGTCGAACCCCTGACATCTGCCATGCAAAGACAGCGCTCTACCAACTGAGCTAAGGCCCCGGAAGGGGACATCCGCCCGGACGAAGCATGTCCCGGCGGGCGTCGGAGACCAGAGTACCGGGTCACCCCCGTGATTCCGCAAAAGGATTGGGGGTCCCCGTCGCCGACCACTCTCCGTAAGATGCTCGGCGTGGTTCGCTACCGCGAACCGCCGTACATGGGGAAGCGATGGGGAGACGCAATGGACGCCGCACAGCAGGAAGCCACCGCAAGAGCGCGGGAACTGCAGCGGAACTGGTACGGGGAGCCGTTGGGGGCGCTCTTCCGTAGGCTCATCGACGATCTTGGTCTCAACCAGGCTCGTCTCGCGGGGGTTCTGGGACTGTCCGCACCGATGCTGTCGCAGCTGATGAGCGGGCAGCGGGCGAAGATCGGCAACCCGGCCGTCGTGCAGCGCGTGCAGCTGCTGCAGGACTTGGCGGGGCAGGTCGCGGACGGCAGCGTGAGCGCGGCCGAGGCCACTGAGCGCATGGAGGAGATCAAGAAGTCACAGGGGGGCTCGGTGCTGAGCAACACCACGCAGACGACGACCAGTTCGGGAGCGCCCACGGTCAAGCGCGTGGTCCGGGAGATCCAGTCGCTGCTGCGCTCGGTCGCGGCGGCGGGCGACATCATCGAGGCTGCGGAGACCCTCGCCCCGACCCATCCGGAACTGGCAGAGTTCCTCCGGGTGTACGGCGCCGGCCGCACCTCGGACGCGGTCGCGCACTACCAGTCCCACCAGAGCTGATCACACCGCCCGGCCGCCGAAGGGGGTTCGGCAGCCGGCCCGGAGTGATCTGACGGGGGACGCTGATCGGCGTGACGGGGGACAGCGCACGGCACGGGCGTGCACGAGGGGGCGTGTCACGCACGGGGGACCGATCGGCTCGAGCGGGATCTCCCGCTCAACGGGGGAGCTGTATCACTCATCGGGGGAGCCGTCTCGCTCGTCGGGGAGTCGTAGCGCTCGTCGAGGGGGAAGCAAGGGGGGAAGCCGCAGGGGGAGGAGTGACGTACAGCCATGGGTGAGGTCTTCGCCGGCCGGTACGAACTGGTCGACCCGATCGGGCGCGGAGGGGTCGGTGCCGTCTGGCGCGCCTGGGACCACCGCCGCCGTCGCTACGTGGCCGCCAAGGTCCTGCTCCAGAGCGACGCGCACTCGCTGCTGCGCTTCGTCCGCGAACAGGCCCTGCGGATCGACCACCCCCATGTGCTCGCCCCCTCCAGCTGGGCGGCCGACGACGACAAGGTCCTGTTCACCATGGACCTGGTCGCCGGTGGTTCCCTGGTCCACCTCGTCGGGGACTACGGCCCCCTCCCTCCGGCCTTCGTCTGCACCCTGCTCGACCAGTTGCTGTCGGGGCTGGCCGCGGTGCACGCGGAGGACGTCGTGCACCGTGACGTCAAACCCGCCAACGTGCTGCTGGAG
>KL569195.1:126849-131117 GCA_000715635.1 Streptomyces violaceus
AGCCACGCCTGACGGAGACCAACCTCGTCGTGGGAACGCCCGGCTATCTCGCGCCCGAGCAGATGATGGGCGCCGAACCAGACTTCCCCGCCGACCTGTTCGCCGTAGGACTGGTCGCGCTGTATCTGCTGGAGGGGGCCAAGCCCGACAGCAAGGCGCTCATCCAGTACTTCGCCGAGCACGGGACGCCCGGTGCGCCCAAGGGCATCCCTGAACCGCTGTGGCAGGTGGTGGCCACGCTGCTGCAGCCGGACCCGCAGGCGCGGTTCCGTACGGCCACGGGGGCGCGCAAGGCGCTCGCCGCCGCCGCGGAGCTCCTCCCGGAGCCCGGACCGGACGACGAGCTGATCGAGATCTTCGACCAACTCGGCCCGCTCCCCCCGGGGTTCGCCCCCGAGGGCCCGCTGGAGCGAGCGCGAGGACTGGGCCGGAGGGAAGAACCGTCCGGCTCGGGCACGGACGAGGCACCGTCGGACGACAACGGCCATGCCTGGTCGGTCCCGGGCCCCGAGGCCGTACAGACCGACCCCCGCCAGGACACCGACGCGCCGGCCACTCCGTCCGCCCCTGCTCAGCATCAGCCGGCCTCCATGTCGGACACCGGCAGCTTCCACCTGCCGCCCCCGCAGGCCACCGCCACCTCCTCCCCCGCGCCCGACGGGCGGCCCCACGACGCACAGGCTCACGCCCCGCACCAGCCGGAGACCCCTGTCTCCCCCTACGACCCCACGCACCGGCCGCATCCCTCCCAGCCGCTTCCACCGGCGTACTCCAGCCACGCGGGCTACCCCGGTCAGCCTCTGCCCCCCGCGGCGCACCACCGCACCGACGCCTCCACGGCCTCGTACACCGCCCAGTCCCCACACCGGACCCCGCCGGCCCCACCGCCCGCCCGGGCGGCTTCACGGCATCGCGCGGAACGGCCGCGCCGCCGCCCCGGCCCTCCGGCCAAGGTGGCGGTACCGCTCCTGCTTCTCGCCCTGGCCTGCTACGCCGTCGGCTTCTGGGCCCTGACCCGCATCTGAGCCCGCATCTGAGCCCCCGCGGGCATCAGTCCCGGCACTTGGCCCGGCCCAGCGCTACACGGCGCTCCTCCGCCGAGCCACCACGGTCCACACCCCGAGCCCCACCAGCAGCGCGCTCCCGGTGCCGATCCCGCCCACGGCGACCGCCCTCATCGCGGTGTCGTCGCCCCCGGCCACACCCTCCGCCGCGGCCTCGCGCTCCTGGTCCGAGACCTCGAAGACGCCCGCGGGCTGGGACTCCCCCGCGTATTCGGGCCCGCTCTTCGCCGCTCCGCTCACCCGGACGCGCAGCGTCATCTTGAACGGCCCGTCCCCGAAGCTGTCGGCCACGCTCTCCGCGAGATGCGCGACGAGGTAGTAGGAGCCGGCGAAGCGCATGGCGCTGACCTGGCCGATGGCGGCATTGCGGTTGGCGTGGTCGACCGGCGGCAGAGGAGGCAGGCTGCCGGACTTCTGGTCGCCGTCGTAGCCGACACTCACGTCGGCCACGTGACCACGGGCGGGGTTGTAGAGGGCCAGGTCCAGGGCGCCGGGCGTGTAGCCGGTGCCGCCGGAGTCCGTGCTGCCCAGCTCGGCGGTGACGTGGAGCTGCCGGCCCCAGTCGACCGGTACCTCGTAGAAGACCGTTTGGCCGGGCCGGAGGTCGTCCCGCCAGACGCCCTGGTCGAGGGGGGTCGCCCCGGCGAACCCCGCACCGCCCCCGCGACGCTCGGCCTCCCCCTGGAGCGGCTGGGGCGAGGCGGAGTTCCACACCTCGGGCGCGCTGGTCGCCCCCGTTTTCGCCGTCCGCGGCTCCGTCGTGGCGAGGAGCTCCAGGTCCCAGGCGTCCGGCGAGGAGCCCTCGCCCTCCGGGTCGACCCGCTCGACGGAGACGTAATAGGTGCCGGCCTTCCGGCACAGGGGCTTGGCGGGTGAGATCTCGCGCACGCCCCAGGCCGCGATCGGGTGCGGACTACGGGCGGCGCCGAAGCTCGCGGTGTCGACGAAGCAGGAATTGCCCTCGGCGTCCTGCATGGACACCCTCAGCCCGTCGATGACGGAGACGGTGCTGTCGGGGGAGGGGGCGGCGGTGACGGACACGTACGCGTTCGAGGCGGCGTCGAGTTCGATGCTGTAGTTGACCTTGCCGCTGCTCGGGAGCGAGCTCTTGTAGGCGGTGCCGGGTTTCAGGATGACGGCGTCCGCGGTGCTCCTCGCTCCCTCGATGCTCCGGGCACCGTCGGCGAAGGCGTACGGGCTCGGCGTCGCGGCCGCGCCGGAGGCGCCGGCGGCCGCCAGGGCGACCCGGCCCGGCACCATGGCAGCAGTCGCACCCAGCACCACACCCACGACCCCCAGGCGCACGGCCACCGACCGACGACGGCCGCGCCCCGCGCCCGCGCGCCCCCACGCCGTACGACTCCGTCCCCTCACGCGCCACCCCTCACGTCACCGGACCTCACGTCACCGGACCTCGGAACCATGAATCCGCGAGCCGTGGCCCATCCTGCCCGTACGGCCGGCCCCAGGACACACAAAACCCCGACCGCGAAGCGGCCGGGGTGTGCTCGTTTGGGATGTCGTGACTCACGAACCCGTGGGCACGGAGTCAGTCGCCTCCGTCCACAGATCCTGCTCGGCGCGATCCGCCTGGATCTGGCGGTACACGAGGAGTCCGCCGATGGCGGCCAGTGCGACCAGGAGAAGCTTCTTCACCGCGCGACCTCGTCTTTCGTTGACGTAGGGGACCTCTGGCGCCCGACTATACACACCGACCGATACCGATCGGTGACCTGAGTCGGACCTCAACTCCCGTCCGGGCAACCGGGATAGAAGCGGAGTTCACCGCTCCGATCGGAGGGTGATCACACCCCGACGGACGGTTACTTTGGGCACCTTTCTCCTCTCTCCTCACATTTTCACCCCTCTTGCGTCCATCCGTGTGGTGTTCATCGGAACATCGCCGCGCCACGGGCGTCGGTCCACCACTTCTCGCCCCCCATACACATCATGAGGAAAGTACGCAAATCGCCCGACCCGAAAGTGAGGGGCCATGGCCCGGAACAAGGTCATGAAGCTGTGGACCGCCATCGTCACCGCCTTCCTGGCGCTGTGCACGACGCTCGGATTCGTCACCAGGACCACCGCCCCGGCGGTACTCCAGACCGAGCCGGAGCGCAACAGCGAGCGCATCCCGCAACAGCGAACGGCATCGGTGACGACTCCCACGTCCCAGGCCAAGGCTTTGCCCCCCACGATGAAACAGCGCATCCGGGCCGAGGCCCACGGCAAGACCCCCCGCTGCCGCCACCGCCCGCTCTCGGACGCGACGGCATCACCCGCCGACCGCACCGACGAGGACACCGACGCGGACTCAGACCCTACGGCGGACTACTTCGCTCCCCTGCAGCGCTGAACCCCCAGGCCATCCGAACGGCGACCCTGCGTACAGGCCCGGCAGCTCGACAGAGCCGCCGGGCTTCCTCATGTCCCACCCGCTCCCTGAAGACGCAGAGAACCCCCAACCGCTACCGGTTGGGGGTTCATCATGCTGGTGGGGCTAACAGGATTTGAACCTGTGGCCTCATCCTTATCAGGGATGCGCTCTAACCAACTGAGCTATAGCCCCGCCGCGCTGTGCGGGGTGTGTCCCGCGCGCTGACTCCTGAAGATTAGCGCACGACATGGGCAGTCCCAAAATCGGTTGTCGGGACAACGTCAAACCATGTCAAAGGGGTCGTGTCACTCGTCCTCGGCGAGCGTCAGCTCCACGCCGCCGACGAAGCCCGCGGACAGGTTGTAGATGAACGCGCCGAGGGTCGCGAGGGCCGTCGCCAGGACGACGTCGATGACCGCGATGACCGACGTGAACATCAGGACGTTGGGCAGCGACAGGAAGGCCTGCAGGTCGAAGCCGTTGGACTCGTTCGAGCCGGTCGCCTCGGAGATCGTGCCGCCGACGGTCGAGAAGACGCCCATCGCGTCCATCACCATCCACAGCACGGCGGACGCGACGATCGTGCAGATGCCCAGCGCGATGGAGAGCAGGAAGCTGACCTTCATCACCGACCAGGGGTCGGCCTTCGACACCCGCAGCCGCGCCTTGCGGACGCGGGGCACGGTGCGTGCTCCCGGGCGGGAACGCCGTACGGCACCGGCGGAAGCACCGGCGCCGGCCACCGCCTGCTGCGCCGGATAGGCCTGCGGCGGGTGGTACGGCCCGGCCTGCTGCTGTGTCTGCCGCTCTCCCGGCAGCGGGGAGGT
>KL569195.1:131292-137116 GCA_000715635.1 Streptomyces violaceus
GGCCCGGCCTGCTGCTGTGCCTGCCGCTCTCCCGGCAGCGGGGAGGCCGTGTGCGAGGTGCCCTGCTCCTGCGCGGCCCCCTTGGGCTGCGGTTGTGGCTGGGCGCCGGATGCGGCCGGGCCCGCTCCAGCGCTGTGCTGCTGGGTCTGCGGACCTCGGGTGTCCGTCACAGTTCCCCCCTGGGATCCATGCGTGTCAGGCGAGGGCGAGTCGTCCTTGGCGGTCGGCTTGACCGCCTTCAGGTTGGTCGTGTGCGGGTCCGCCGCACGCGCGGCGGAGCCACGGCCGCCGTCGTCCGTGTCCGTACCCGTCGGGGTACCGCTCGGTCCGGCGCCCGTGGCTCCGCTCACGCTGACTCACTCCTCGTGCTACTCAGACGAGGGCGCCTCACCCTCGTCCGTGCCGGTGGTCGCGGCGCCTTCGGCGGTCTCGTCGACGACGACATCGCCGTCGACCTCTTCCGCCTCGCGTCCCGCCTCGGCGTTGCGAGCGATGCCGACCACGGCATCGCGCTTGCCCAGATTGATCAGTTGGACGCCCATGGTGTCACGGCCGGTTTCCCTGATCTCGTTGACTCGCGTACGAATCACACCGCCCGACAGCGTGATGGCGAGGATCTCGTCGGTCTCCTCGACCACCAGCGCGCCGACGAGGGAGCCACGGTCCTCGACGATCTTGGCAGCCTTGATGCCGAGGCCGCCGCGACCCTGGACGCGGTACTCGTCGACGTTGGTCCGCTTCGCGTACCCGCCGTCTGTGGCAGTGAACACGAACGTACCGGGTCGAACAACATTCATCGAGAGCAGCTCGTCGGTCTCGCGGAAGCTCATGCCCTTGACACCCGAGGTGGCACGGCCCATCGGTCGCAGAGTTTCGTCCGATGCGGTGAACCTGATCGATTGGGCCTTCTTGCTGATCAGAAGCAGATCATCGTCCGCCGAGACAAGCTCGGCTCCGATCAGTTCGTCGTCCGAACCGTCCTGCTGCTCACGGAGGTTGATGGCGATGACACCGCCGGAACGGGGCGAATCGTAATCCTTCAGAGGCGTCTTCTTCACCAGCCCGGCCTTGGTGGCGAGAACGAGGTAGGGAACCGCCTCGTAGTCGCGGATCGCCAGGATCTCGGCGATCGCCTCGTCCGGCTGGAAGGCGAGCAGGTTCGCGACGTGCTGGCCGCGCGCGTCCCGGCCGGCGTCGGGCAGCTCGTAGCCCTTGACGCGGTAGACGCGGCCCTTGTTGGTGAAGAACAGCAGCCAGTGGTGCGTGGTGGACACGAAGAAGTGGTCGACGATGTCGTCTTCCTTGAGCTTCGTGCCGCGGACGCCCTTGCCGCCGCGCTTCTGGGCCCGGTAGTCGTCGGTCTTGGTGCGCTTGATGTAGCCGCCCCGGGTGACCGTGACGACGATGTCCTCCTCGGCGATCAGGTCCTCGATGGACATGTCGCCCTCGTACGGGATCAGCTTCGTCTGGCGGTCGTCGCCGTACTTCTCGACGATCGCGGCGAGCTCCTCGCTGACGATCCCGCGCTGGCGGACCGGGCTGGCGAGGATCGCGTTGTACTCCGTGATCTTCGCCTGGAGCTCGTCGTGCTCCTGGACGATCTTCTGGCGCTCCAGGGCGGCGAGCCGGCGCAGCTGCATCTCGAGGATGGCGTTGGCCTGGATCTCGTCGATCTCCAGGAGGTCCATCAGGCCGTGGCGCGCGATCTCGACGGTGTCACTGCGCCGGATCAGCGCGATGACCTCGTCGATGGCGTCCAGGGCCTTCAGCAGACCGCGCAGGATGTGCGCCCGCTCCTCGGCCTTGCGCAGCCTGAAGCGCGTACGGCGGACGATGACCTCGATCTGGTGCGTCACCCAGTGGCGGATGAACGCGTCGAGCGAGAGCGTGCGCGGCACGCCGTCCACCAGCGCCAGCATGTTGGCGCCGAAGTTCGTCTGCAGGTCGGTGTGCTTGTAGAGGTTGTTCAGGACGACCTTGGCGACCGCGTCCCGCTTCAGCACGATGACCAGGCGCTGGCCCGTGCGCGACGACGTCTCGTCGCGGACGTCGGCGATGCCGCCGATCTTGCCGTCCTTCACCAGGTCGGCGATCTTCTGCGCGAGGTTGTCCGGGTTGACCTGGTACGGCAGTTCCGTCACCACCAGGCACTGGCGGTTCTGGATCTCCTCGACCTCGATGACCGCGCGCATGGTGATGGAGCCGCGGCCGGTGCGGTACGCCTCCTCGATGCCCTTGCGGCCGACGACGAGCGCGCCGGTCGGGAAGTCGGGGCCCTTGATGCGCTCGAGCAGCGCGTCCAGGAGCTCCTCGTGCGAGGCCTCGGGGTTCTCCAGGTACCACTGGGCGCCGGCCGCGACCTCGCGGAGGTTGTGCGGCGGGATGTTGGTCGCCATGCCGACCGCGATACCGGCCGAGCCGTTGATCAGCAGGTTCGGGAAGCGGGCCGGCAGGACGGTCGGCTCCTGGGAGCGGCCGTCGTAGTTGTCCGTGAAGTCGACGGTCTCCTCGTCGATGTCACGGACCATCTCCATCGACAGCGGCGCCATCTTGCACTCGGTGTACCGCATGGCCGCCGCCGGGTCGTTGCCCGGGGAGCCGAAGTTGCCGTTGGAGTCCACGAGCGGCATGCGCATCGACCACGGCTGCGCGAGGCGGACCAGGGCGTCGTAGATGGAGGAGTCGCCGTGCGGGTGGTAGTTGCCCATGACGTCGCCGACGACGCGGGCGCACTTGTAGAAGCCGCGCTCGGGGCGGTAGCCGCCGTCGTACATGGCGTACAGCACGCGGCGGTGGACGGGCTTGAGGCCGTCCCGGACGTCCGGCAGCGCACGCGAGACGATGACGGACATCGCGTAGTCGAGGTACGAGCGCTGCATCTCCGTCTCGAGCCCGACGGGCTCGACGCGCATGGCCAGGGCGTCACCCTCGGGCGTCGTCACGGGAGTGTTCTCGTCGGTCATTGCTGGTGAAGATCCTTCCTGGTGCGGTCAGCTGAGACCGACTCAGATGTCGAGGAAGCGGACGTCCTTGGCGTTGCGCTGGATGAACGCGCGGCGGGCCTCGACGTCCTCGCCCATGAGGACCGAGAACAGGTCGTCGGCCTGGGCGGCGTCGTCGAGGGTGACCTGGCCGAGGACGCGGTGCTCCTGGTCCATGGTCGTGATGCGCAGTTCCTCGGCGTTCATCTCGCCGAGACCCTTGAAGCGCTGGACGGAGTCGTCCTTGATGCGCTTGCCGGCGTTGCGGCCCATCTCGATCAGGGCGTCGCGCTCCCGGTCGGAGTACGCGTACTCGAAGTCGTCCTTGCCCCACTTGATCTTGTAGAGCGGCGGACGGGAGAGGTACACGTGCCCGGCCTCGACCAGCGGCCGCATGAAGCGGAACAGGAAGGTCAGCAGCAGGGTGTTGATGTGCTGGCCGTCGACGTCGGCGTCCGCCATCAGGATGATCTTGTGATAGCGGAGCTTCTCGATGTCGAAGTCCTCGTGGACCCCGGTCCCGAAGGCGGAGATCAGCGCCTGGATCTCCTGGTTCTGGAGAATCTTGTCGATCCGCGCCTTCTCGACGTTGAGGATCTTGCCGCGGATCGGGAGGATCGCCTGGTACTCGGGGTTTCGGCCGGACTTGGCCGAGCCGCCGGCGGAGTCACCCTCGACGATGAAGATCTCGCACTTGGTGGGGTCGTTCGACTGACAGTCGCTCAGCTTGCCCGGGAGGGAGGCCGTCTCCAGCAGGCCCTTGCGGCGCGTCAGGTCGCGCGCCTTGCGGGCCGCCACGCGCGCGGTGGCCGCCTGGATGCCCTTGCGGATGATGTCCGACGCCTCGTTGGGGTTGCGGTCCAGCCAGTCGTTCAGGTGCTCGTAGACGACCCGCTGGACGAAGGTCTTGACCTCGGTGTTGCCCAGCTTGGTCTTCGTCTGGCCTTCGAACTGAGGCTCGCTCAGCTTGACCGAGATGATCGCGGTCAGACCCTCGCGGATGTCGTCACCGGTGAGGTTGTCGTCCTTCTCGCGCAGCAGCCGCTTGTCGCGCGCGTACTTGTTGATCAGCGAGGTCAGCGCGGCACGGAAGCCCTCTTCGTGCGTACCGCCCTCGTGGGTGTGGATGATGTTGGCGAAGGAGTAGACGCCCTCGGTGTAGCCACCGTTCCACTGCATGGCGATCTCGAGGGACAGGTGCTTGTCCTTGTCCTCGGCCTCCAGGTCGATCACGGTGGGGTGCACCGCCTCGCCCTTGCGGGAGTTGAGGTACTTCACGAAGTCGACGATGCCGCCCTCGTAGTGGTACGAGACGTGCTTGACCTCGTGCTTCTCGTCCTCGCCCGCCTCGTCCGCGCCGGCGGTGGCCTTCGCCGACTCACGCTCGTCGGTGAGGTTGATGCGCAGGCCCTTGTTGAGGAACGCCATCTCCTGGAAACGCCGCGACAGCGTCTCGAAGGAGTAGTCGGTGGTCTCGAAGATGTCCGGGTCGGCCCAGAAGGTGACCGAGGTGCCGTGCTCGTCCGTGGCTTCGTGCTGGGCAAGCGGGGCCGTCGGGACGCCCAACTTGTAGTCCTGCGTCCAGCGGTGGCCGTCGGTCTTGATCTCGACGGACACCTTGGTCGACAGGGCGTTCACGACGGAGACACCCACGCCGTGCAGACCGCCGGAGACCGCGTAGCCGCCGCCACCGAACTTTCCGCCCGCGTGCAGGACCGTCAGCACGACCTCGACGGCGGGCTTGCCCTCGGAGGGGATGATGCCGACCGGGATGCCGCGTCCGTTGTCGACGACCCGCACGCCGCCGTCAGCGAGGATCGTGACGTCGATGGTGTCCGCGTGCCCGGCCAGGGCCTCGTCGACGGAGTTGTCGACGACCTCCTGCACCAGGTGGTGCAGGCCACGCTCACCGGTCGAGCCGATGTACATGCCGGGCCGCTTGCGGACCGCGTCCAGACCCTCGAGGACGGTGATGGCACTGGCGTCGTACGAGGCGGTGACCTCGCCGTTGGAGGTGATCGCCTCGCTGGTCACGCCTTCGTCGGTGGACGGGATGTTCTCGTTGGGGTTGCCGGAATCGGCCACGAAGCGCCCTTTCTGGCACAGCACGAGCCAGGCTCGTCGGCGGGTTGCCGGAGCGGCTGCGGCATGTTGCGTTGGTAAGCCTTGATCAGCGTTGCTCAGCTTTTCCCGGACGGTCCCCAGCGAGTGGGGCGGGATTGCCTCCAGTCTACCGGTAGCACTGACACTGATGGGGGTTTGCCGGTACCTGAGTCCGCATGTGCCGCCCTCGACGGGTCTTCCCCGACTCCCGATATGCGGATGGGGGCTCCAAGAGGCTCACGGAGGCACTCAGCGCTTCCGGCCGTCAACCCTTGGCTACTTCGGAGTCAGGTCGCTGTTCGCATCCGTGTGCGGTGGCAGAAATGGGTGTCCGGAACGGCTGGCACCAGGCCTCCCTGGCCCGGCCAGACGTGACGTAAGTCACCTGTAGGTATCGCCAGGTCCACTGCTGCCCGGGGCACGCAGGGGGCCGTAGCGGCGAGTGGGGGCGCTGGGGCCCAGCACCTTGATCTGCCGCACGGTGCCGTGGCCCAGGTCCTCGTTGAGGCGTGCGACCAGGGTCGGGGCGAGCAGCCGCAGGTTCGTCGCCCAGGCCGTCGAGTCACAGCGCACGATCAGGACGTGCTCGTCCTCGTCGTACTTCTCCGGCACACAGTGGTTGGCCACGTCCTCGCCGACGATCTGCGGCCAACGGCCCATCACACCGCCCACCGCGGCCGGGGCCTCCCAGCCGCGCTCGGTGATCAGCCGGTTGATCGCCGAGCCGAGCGCCATCGGAT
>KL569195.1:137320-138988 GCA_000715635.1 Streptomyces violaceus
GCGCGCCCCGGAGCGCAGTCCGCCGCGGCGCGCCTGCCGCTTCTGCTGAGCCGCGTCCCCACGCGCGCGTGCGGCTTCCTTCGCCGCGCGGAGCGCCACGCGCGCGAGGTCGACGCCGGAGGGCTCGGGAGGCGGGGGCTTGGCGGACGAAGGCTTGGGGTCGTTCCCGGGTGTGTTCTCCGTCATACGCGCTCGACCGCCCCCTCGGACACGGCGAACCGTGCCCCGGACAGCACATGCGGTACGTCGTCGTCGACAGCGGCGGTCACCAGGACCTGCTCGCCGGGCGCGACCAGCTCGGCGAGACGCTCACGGCGGCGGGTGTCCAGCTCGGCGAAGACGTCGTCGAGCACCAGCACCGGCTCATTGCCCTCGGCACGCAGCAGGTCGTACGAGGCCAGGCGCAGTGCCAGCGCGTAGGACCAGGACTCGCCGTGCGAGGCGTAGCCCTTGGCGGGCAGCTGGCCGAGCTTGAGCTGGAGGTCGTCCCGGTGCGGGCCGACCAGGGTGACGCCCCGCTCGATCTCCTGCTTGCGGGCCCCGGCGAGCGCGGCCATCAGCTGTTCGAAGAGGTCCTCTCGGGTGTGCGCCTCACCCGGCGCGGACGGCTTGTACTCCAGGGCGACGGGGCCGCCGCCGGGGGCGAGCTGCTCGTACGCCTTGTCGGCGAGCGGCTGCACGGCGGCGATCAGATCCAGGCGCTGGGCGAGCAGCTCGGCGCCCGCGCGCGCGAGGTGCTGGTCCCAGATGTCGAGCGTGGACATGTCCACGCTGCGGCCACCGTGCCGGCGGGCCAACGCGGCCGACTTCAGCAGGGTGTTGCGCTGCTTGAGGACCCGCTCGTAGTCGGAGCGGACCCCGGCCATGCGCGGGGAACGGGCGGTGATCAGCTCGTCGAGGAAGCGGCGCCGCTCACCAGGGTCGCCCTTGACCAGGGCGAGATCCTCCGGCGCGAAGAGGACCGTCCGTATGATCCCCAGCACGTCACGCGGCTTGACCTGCGAGGACCTGTTGATGCGGGCGCGGTTGGCGCGCCCCGGGTTCAGCTCCAGCTCGACCAGCTGCTGCCGGTCGCCCTGCCGGACCTGGGCCCGGATGATGGCGCGCTCGGCACCCATGCGGACCAGGGGAGCGTCGGAGGAGACCCGGTGGCTGCCGAGGGTGGCGAGATAGCCGACGGCCTCGACGAGGTTGGTCTTGCCCTGCCCGTTCGGCCCGACGAAGGCCGTCACCCCCGGATCGAGCGGGACCTCGACCCGGGGATACGAGCGGAAGTCGGCCAGCGACAGATGCGTGACGTGCATGGTCGTTTCGCCGACCTCCCAGGCGCTCGGGTGTTGACTACTTCTTCTCGACCGCGTGGCCGCCGAACTGGTTCCGCAGCGCCGCGATCATCTTCATCTGAGGCGAGTCCTCCTGGCGGGAGGCGAACCGCGCGAACAGCGACGCGGTGATCGCCGGCAGCGGCACCGCGTGGTCGATGGCGGCTTCCACAGTCCAGCGTCCCTCGCCGGAGTCCTGTGCATAACCCCGGAGCCCGTCCAGGTGCTCGTCCTCGTCGAGCGCGTTGACCGCGAGGTCCAGCAGCCAGGAGCGGATGACCGTGCCCTCCTGCCAGGAGCGGAAGACATCGCGGACGTCGGTCACGGAGTCGACCTTCTCCAGGAG
>KL569195.1:139202-139631 GCA_000715635.1 Streptomyces violaceus
CGTTGTGGACCATCTTCGCGAAGTGGCCCGCGCCGACCTTACCGGCGTGCACCGCGCCGAAGTCGCCCTCCGGCTTGAGGGCGTCGAAGACCGGCTGCACCTTGGCGACGTTCTGCTTGTCGCCGCCGTACATCAGCGCGTAGCCGTTCTCCAGGCCCCAGACGCCGCCGGAGACACCGCAGTCGACGAAGCCGATGCCCTTGGCCGCCAGCTCCTCGGCGTGCTTCTCGTCGTCCGTCCAGCGGGAGTTGCCGCCGTCCACGACGACGTCGCCGGGCTCCAGCAGTTCGGCGAGCTCGTCGATCGTGGACTGCGTGGCCTCGCCTGCCGGGACCATCACCCAGACCACGCGCGGGCCGCTGAGCTTGCCCACAAGCTCCTGCAGGCTGTGGACATCGGCGAGATCCGGGTTGCGGTCGTATCCGAGGA
>KL569195.1:139845-142095 GCA_000715635.1 Streptomyces violaceus
GGACGGTGTGGCCGGCGCGGCGGATCCGCTCGCGCATGTTGCCGCCCATCTTGCCGAGGCCGACGAGACCGAGCTCCATCAGTTGTTTTCCTTAGGTTCTGCGACGTGGCGTGGCGGCACGTTCGTACCGCGCGGCACTTTCGTACCCGCGTCCGAGCCTAAACCCGGACGCTCGCGCACATCTGTGGGCATACGCGCTCAGTCGTAGGCCCTCACCTGCGGGTTTGCCCCCAGCCTGTGGACAACCGCCGACGGCGCCTGACCGGCTCAGCCGCTCAGCCGCACCGGCATGATCAGGTACTTGTAGGCCTCGTCCGCCTCGGCGTCCAGCGCCGGCTTGCCGCTGAGCAGCGCGGGCTTCGTGGACGTCGTGAAGGACAGCTGGGCGACCGGGGAGTCGATCGCGCTCAGGCCGTCCAGCAGGAAGGTCGGGTTGAAGGCGATCGACACGTCGTCGCCCTCCAGCTGTGCGTCGACCCGCTCCACAGCCTGTGCGTCGTCGCTGGAACCGGCCTCCAGGATCAGCACGCCCTGCTCGAAGCTGAGCCGCACCGGGGTGTTGCGCTCGGCGACCAGGGCCACACGCTTGACGGCCTCCACGAAGGGGGCGGTCTCGATCACGGCGACGCTGTTGAACTCGGTCGGGAACAGCGAGCGGTACTTCGGGAGGTCGCCCTCCAGCAGACGCGTGGTCGTGCGACGGCCTGCGCCCTCGAAACCGATCAGGCCCTCGCCCGAGCCCCCGCCGGACAGCGCCAGGATGACGCTGTCGCCGCTTGTGAGGGCCTTGGCGGTGTCCAGGAGCGTCTTGGCGGGCACCAGGGCGACCGCGGAGGCCTCCGGGTTCTCCGGCTTCCACAGGAACTCGCGGACCGCGAAGCGGTAGCGGTCGGTGGACGCCAGCGTGACGGTGTCGCCCTCGATCTCGATGCGCACACCCGTGAGGACGGGCAGCGTGTCGTCACGGCCGGCCGCGATGGCCACCTGGGCGGCCGCGGAGGCGAAGACCTCACCGGGGACCGTGCCCGTCGCGTTCGGCATCTGCGGCAGGGCCGGGTACTCCTCCACAGGCAGGGTGTGGAGTGTGAACCGCGAGGAGCCGCAGACCACGGTCGCCCGTACACCGTCTGTGGAGATCTCCACCGGCCGGTTGGGGAGCGCGCGGCAGATGTCCGCGAGCAGGCGGCCCGAGACCAGGACCGTGCCCTCCTCCTCGACCTCCGTCTCCACCGACACCCGCGCGGAGACCTCGTAGTCGAAGCTGGACAGGCTCAGCTGGCCTTCCTCGGCCTTCAGCAGCAGTCCGGCGAGGACAGGCGCCGGCGGCCGGGCCGGGAGGCTGCGCGCTGCCCAGGCCACTGCCTCCGCGAGTACGTCGCGTTCCACCCGGATCTTCACTGTTGCCGCCTCCTGCTGTTGCCGGCGCTTCTCGCTCTGCCTGGCCCTCGTCGTCTGTCTCGGTGTCGACGGTCCCTGGGATGGGGAGGACACCGGGGACCAGTCTGACGCACCGCACTGACAGTAGGTGCCTCTCGGGGTCAAGTCGTGACGAGGGGCAGTCGGACGCCGAAGAGCGAGTTGTGCACAGGACCCACTTCGAAACGGATTCCCAGCTCTCTCTAGTTGGGAGTAGTAGTAGGGGCTGTGGATACCGTGGATAACCCCGTTTGCCCAGCTCAGAGCGGGAATTTTGTCCACCGGGCCTGTGGGTGACGGCAGTGGACAACCTGGTGTCTCTGTGGAGAACGGAAAGTTCTGCACACTCCGTGCACAGGGAGAGGCGAGTTCTCCCCAGCGGCGTCCCCAGGTTTACCCACCTTTCCCACAGCCCAACCCGGCACCTTTGTGTGACGCCTTTCACTCGACCCGGTGAGGAGGCGCGTCGTGTTGCCGAACAGTGGACAGCGATGTGGAGAAGCCGGGGATCGCTGGGGACAACTGGCCCCAGCCTGTGGGTGGTCGGTGGAAAACTCGATGCACAGCCTGTGGATCTCCGCGCTGTCCACAGTCTGTGGAGATCGTTCGTCCACGAATCCACATGCAGGTGACCTGGCCTGATGGCCCCTCAACAGGAGCCTCTGTGGACACAGTCTGGACAACTTCCCAGTCCCCAGGATGTGGACGGGAGAAAGTCACCGAATCTGTGGAGAGTGGCCGTAACCCGGCAGATATTCGAACAGCCGGGGACCGCGACATGACGAAGGGCGCCCCCGGAAACCTCCTCCGGGAGCGCCCTCGGCGGCCTGCCGC
>KL569195.1:142305-144178 GCA_000715635.1 Streptomyces violaceus
CGGTACGTCAGCCGTTCTTGATGCGGTTGGTCAGCTCGGTGACCTGGTTGTAGATGGAGCGGCGCTCGGCCATCAGGTTGCGGATCTTGCGGTCCGCGTGCATGACCGTCGTGTGGTCGCGGCCGCCGAACAGCGCGCCGATCTTCGGCAGCGACAGGTCCGTCAGCTCACGGCACAGGTACATGGCGATCTGCCGGGCGGTGACCAGGGCGCGGCCCCGGGACGTGCCGCACAGGTCCTCGACGGTCAGCCCGAAGTAGTCCGCCGTCGCGCTCATGATGGCCGTCGACGTGATCTCGGGGGCCGAGTCCTCGCCGCCGGGGATGAGGTCCTTGAGGACGATCTCCGTCAGACCCAGATCCACCGGCTGCCGGTTGAGCGAGGCGAACGCCGTGACCCGGATCAGCGCGCCCTCCAGCTCGCGGATGTTGCGCGAGATCCGGGACGCGATGAACTCCAGCACCTCCGGCGGCGCGTTCAGCTGCTCCTGCACCGCCTTCTTGCGGAGGATCGCGATACGCGTCTCCAGCTCGGGCGGCTGGACGTCGGTGATCAGACCCCACTCGAAACGGTTCCTCAGTCGGTCCTCCAGCGTGACCAGCTGCTTCGGCGGCCGGTCGCTGGAGAGCACGATCTGCTTGTTCGCGTTGTGGAGGGTGTTGAAGGTGTGGAAGAACTCCTCCTGCGTCGACTCCTTGTCCGCCAGGAACTGGATGTCGTCGACGAGCAGGATGTCCATCTCGCGGTACCGCTTGCGGAAGCTGTCGCCCTTGCCGTCGCGGATGGAGTTGATGAACTCGTTGGTGAACTCCTCCGAGCTCACGTAGCGCACCCGCGTGCCCGGGTAGAGGCTGCGCGCGTAGTGCCCGATCGCGTGCAGCAGGTGCGTCTTGCCGAGTCCGGACTCCCCGTAGATGAACAACGGGTTGTACGCCTTCGCCGGCGCCTCGGCGACAGCGACCGCGGCGGCGTGCGCGAAGCGGTTGGAGGCGCCGATGACGAACGTGTCGAAGAGGTACTTGGGGTTCAGACGCGCGGTGGGCTCACCGGGGCCGGTCGCCGGCGCGGGCTGCGCGGCCAGCGGACCGGGCGCACCGGTCGTCGGCAGGTTCGGTCCTACGGGGCCGCCCCGGTGCACGTGCCCCGAGCCGGCCGGCGGCTCGGGCAGCTCCCGGCGGACCGCATCGCGCTGATCGTATTCGGGGCGTGAGGTGTCGTAGTCGGAGCGCGGCGGCTCGTAGGAGGGGCGCTCCACGGACTGCGGGCGATAGTCCTGGGCGGACGAGCCGTAGGAGTCCTGTGATCCGTGGGAGCTACGGGATCCGTGAGAGCCGTAGGAGTCCTGTGATCCGTGGGAGCTACGGGGCCCGTGTGACCCGTAGGAGTCCTGGGACCCGTGGGTTTTATAGGAGTCCTGCCCGCTGTACGAGTCCTGCCCGCCGCCGTACTGGTCCTGACCGCCGCCGTACTGATCCTGTGAGCCGTAGGAGCCCTGCCCCGGTGACGCGTACGGGTCACGCTCAGGGAAGCCGAGGCGCTGCTGCTGCCAGCCGTACTCGTCCTGCGTGGGCCGCGGCCAGGCGCCGGGCTCGGGGCGCTGGTACTCGGACGGGTACGCGGGGCGCGGGGCGGGCAGTTGATCTCCGCGCGTAGGCGGAAGCTGATCGTCGGCCGCTCCCGGCATCTGGTCGGCGCGGTGGCGGCCGTACCCCTCGTATCCGTCGCGATCCTGGCGGGCGGCGGGGAGCTCGGGCTCCTCGTAGCGCGGCTGCTGGGGGCGGGCCGGGGGCGCCGGCGGAGCCGGGGGCTCGCCCGCGGAGTCGTCGACGGTGATCGCGATCCGGATCGGGCGGCCGCACTCGCGGCTCAGCGT
>KL569195.1:144351-149949 GCA_000715635.1 Streptomyces violaceus
GCTCAGCGTCTCGCTGACGATCGGCGCCAGCCGGCCCTCGAGTACGCCCTTCGCGAATTCGTTCGGTACGGCGAGCAGAGCGGTGTCCGCGACCAGCGCGAGCGGCTGGCAGCGCCGGATCCAGTGCTCGTCCTTCGTCTCGACCCCCTGACCGCGACCCTCCCCGAGGAGCTGCTCCAATACGCGTGGCCACACTGCGGCAAGATCGGCAGGTACGTCAGCCACAGGGCACGCTCTCTCACAGGTCCCACGAACGTGTGGTTCTGGGACGGGTCGGGATGTCATCCGGGTGGGCGGGAGCAAACCCGCTGGGACAGGGACAAGGGAACGAATCGGAGTTACGTCACGGTAGTCAGGGCGGCCGGTACGGTTCAAGTTGTTGTCCCCAGCCTGTGGACAAGTGTCTCCCGGCGACTCCTGGTTTGACCGGATGGCGTAGCCGCGCGTACCGTAACCAGGTCGAGTTGTCGATGGCTGCTGCCGCCTGCCTCCGATGGGCACAGATCATTTGGGTGATCGGTCAGCGGTGCACTCGGGCGTAACTGCGAGCTACTCGTGGGCGCACGGTGACAGCCAGGACGGCACCCCGCAACTACCGATTTCTTCTGGAGCCCCCGAGTGAGCAAGCGCACCTTCCAGCCGAACAACCGTCGTCGCGCGAAGACCCACGGCTTCCGCCTGCGGATGCGTACCCGTGCCGGCCGCGCGATTCTCGCGAACCGCCGCAGCAAGGGTCGCGCCAGCCTGTCCGCCTGATCCCGATCAGGTCATGACGTCGTGCTGCCTACCGAGCATCGGCTGAGGCGGCGCGAGGACTTCGCGACCGCGGTACGACGAGGACGCCGGGCCGGACGCCCGCTCCTCGTCGTCCACCTACGTAGCGGTGCCACGGACCCGCACGCGCCTGGGGAGAGCGCTCCCCCGACGCGTGCGGGTTTCGTCGTGAGCAAAGCTGTGGGTGGCGCGGTCGTGCGCAACAAGGTGAAGCGCAGGCTTCGCCATCTGATGCGCGAGCGAGTCGCCCAGCTGCCCCCCGGTAGCCTGGTAGTCGTACGAGCGCTGCCCGGATCGGGCGACGCCGACCATGCACAGCTGGCCCGAGACCTGGATGCCGCTCTCCGGCGGTTGCTGGGAGGGGGCGCGCGATGAAGTACCCGCTGCTGGCTCTGATCAAGCTCTACCAGTGGACGATCAGTCCGCTGCTCGGGCCGGTCTGCAAGTACTACCCGTCGTGCTCCCACTACGGCTACACGGCCATCGACCGGCACGGTGCCATCAAGGGAACGGCACTCACGGCCTGGCGCATCCTGCGGTGCAATCCGTGGTCGCTGGGTGGTGTGGACCATGTCCCGCCGCGCAAGCGCCCGCGGTGGCACGAAATGCTGCGTACCGCGTGGCGTGCACGCAAGGGCGGGCCCTCCGCCGCCGACCCGGCCATCGAGGGACAGACTTCTCCCACAAGTCAGTCCAGTCCTTCGAGCCCGGCCGCAGAGACACCGTCCCATGCCCAAGGAGCATGATTAGTGGACACGATTGCCAGCCTCTTCAGCTTTATCACCACACCCGTCTCCTGGGTCATCGTCCAGTTCCACTCGGTGTACGGCGCCCTCTTCGGGCCTGACACCGGCTGGGCCTGGGGCCTGTCGATCGTGTCCCTGGTGATTCTGATCCGTATCTGCCTGATCCCGCTCTTCGTGAAGCAGATCAAGGCGACCCGGGCCATGCAGACGCTGCAGCCCGAGATGAAGAAGATCCAGGAGCGCTACAAGAACGACAAGCAGCGTCAGTCCGAAGAGATGATGAAGCTGTACAAGGAGACGGGCACCAACCCGCTCTCCTCGTGCCTTCCCATCCTGGCGCAGTCCCCGTTCTTCTTCGCTCTGTATCACGTGCTCAACAGCATCGCGTCGAACGACACCATCGGCGTCATCAACGACAGCCTGCTGCAGAGCGCGCAGAAGGCCCACATCGTCGGTGCGCCGCTGGCGGCGAAGTTCACCGACAGCGCGTCGAAGGTGGAAGCACTCGGTGCCTCCCTCACCGACGTCCGTGTGGTCACCGCCATCATGATCGTCCTGATGTCGGCGTCGCAGTTCTTCACCCAGCGCCAGCTGATGACGAAGAACGTCGACACCACGGTGAAGACCCCGTTCATGCAGCAGCAGAAGATGCTGATGTACGTCTTCCCGGTCATGTTCGCCGTCTTCGGCATCAACTTCCCGGTCGGTGTCCTCGTCTACTGGCTGACCACCAACGTGTGGACCATGGGCCAGCAGATGTACGTGATCCACAACAACCCGACCCCGGGTTCCAAGGCCCAGGCCTCGTACCTCGACCGCCTGACCAAGCACGTCGCGCAGCACAACAAGGTCAGCAAGCGCCGCGACCGGGCCATCGTCAAGGCGATCGTCGCCAAGGGCCGCGACCGCAACGAGTTCGAGCGCAAGTTCATCAACGGACTCAGCAAGGCCGGACTCGTCGCCCAGGCCGACGGCACCGTGATCAAGGGCGACACCTCTGCCGCTGTCGAGACCGAGGACGGTACGCCGACCACGGCCACCCCGAAGCGTCAGCAGCCCAAGCGCCAGAGCAAGTCTCAGCGCCAGTCCGGTGCCGCGAAGGCGGCCGGCGAGGCCGAGCCGAAGACGTCGCTGAGCAAGTCCGACGAGCCCGACGACGCCAAGCCCGCCGCTGCTGCCCAGAAGGGCGGCGCGAAGTCCGGCGGTGGTACCCGCAGCAAGGCCCAGTCCGGACAGCGCAAGGGCCCGCAGCGGCCCAAGTCCCCGTCCAAGAAGTAAGAAGGAGTCCATCCCGTGACGGAAGGCACCACCTCCGCCGCTGCCGAGGGTGCAGACACCCTGTCCCGCCTGGAGCAGGAGGGCGAGATCGCTGCGGACTACCTGGAGGGTCTGCTCGACATCGCCGACCTCGACGGCGACATCGACATGGACGTCGAGGCCGACCGTGCCTCCGTCTCGATCATCAGCGACGCGGGCCGCGACCTGCAGAAGCTGGTCGGCCGTGACGGCGAGGTGCTGGAGGCGCTCCAGGAGCTCACCCGTCTGGCGGTGCACCGGGAGACCGGCGACCGCAGCCGCCTGATGCTCGACATCGCGGGATACCGCGCCCAGAAGCGCTCCGAGCTGTCCGAGCTGGGTGCCAAGGCCGCCGCCGAGGCCAAGAGCAGCGGTGAGGCCGTGAAGATGAAGCCGATGACGCCGTTCGAGCGCAAGGTCGTGCACGACGCGGTCAAGGCCGCGGGCCTGCGCAGCGAGTCCGAGGGCGAGGAGCCGGAGCGCTTCGTCGTCGTGCTGCCCGCCTGATCGGCCTCTACGTTTCCCGGCCCCGTCTGTTGCGCAGACGGGGCCGAACTTTGTCAGCCTGATAGTTCTGGTGGTTCTGGCGTCGGCGCTGGGCGCGCTGACGCGGTACGGAAGGACGGTCCCCCGTGACGGAGGCAGCGGAGCTTCCCCCCGCGCCCGAGCAGGCGCGCGAGGTGTTCGGTGATCGCTTCGCGGATGCGGTGCGGTACGCCGAGCTGCTCGCTCAGGCGGGCGTGCAGCGCGGTCTCATCGGCCCGCGTGAAGTGCCCCGCCTGTGGGAGCGGCACCTGCTGAACTGCGCGGTGCTCTCGGAGGTCGTGCCCGAGGGTGTGACCGTGTGCGATGTCGGCTCCGGGGCAGGTCTGCCCGGCATTCCCCTGGCACTCGTCCGGGAGGACCTGAAGATCACGCTGCTGGAGCCGCTGTTGCGGCGCACCAACTTCCTCACCGAGGTCGTGGAGCTGCTCGGCCTGGATCACGTGACGGTCGTACGCGGCCGGGCCGAAGAGGTCATGGGGAAGATCCAGCCCGTCCACGTCGTGACTGCCCGAGCCGTCGCGCCGCTCGACCGTCTCGCCACCTGGGGCGTCCCGCTGCTGCGGCCCTATGGGGAGATGCTCGCGCTCAAGGGCGATGCCGCCGAGGAGGAGCTGAAGAGCGCGTCGGCGGCACTGAGCAAGCTGGGTGCCGTGGAGACGTCCATCCTGCACGTGGGTGAGGGCGTGGTGGACCCGATGTCCACGGTCGTACGGGTCGAGGTCGGGGAGAGCCCCGGCGGTGTGCGCTTCGCCGCGAAGCGGGCCAAGGCGGCTCGCACGGGTCGGGCACGCCGGCGACGCTGATCCGTCCTGACGACGAGACGTACTCCACACAAGCTGCCAAAACGATGCGTGCCGGAGTGTCGCGGCAGTTCGGCCCCGGCGGCTGTGCATCGTGTTTCACGTGAAACGTCGCTCACTGCTGCACGGCATCATCAGTCGTGGCCGCGCTGCGGCCGAACCCCGCGACCGTAAGCCTCTCGGCTCACTCGATGAGGGAACCGAGTTGTCCACAGAGGTGGATTTCTCCACAGAACGCCAGGCCTCACTGGTTCACGACCCCGAAGGCATGGGAGGCTCTGTTCATAGCGAGCCTGTAGTCGAGGAGAGTGAATCCTTGCGGTCCGACGCCAACATCGCGGGACCGATGACCGATCCGGTCCCCGGTCCCCGTACCGAGTCGATGGGGGCGGATGTTTCACGTGAAACACCGCCTCCGATGGACGACACTCCCATCGGTCGTGCTGCCCAACTGGCGGTGGAGGCACTGGGCCGTGCCGGCGAGGGCCTGCCACGGCCCGAGCAGACCCGAATCATGGTGGTCGCCAACCAGAAGGGCGGTGTGGGCAAGACGACGACGACCGTCAACCTTGCCGCGTCGCTGGCCCTGCATGGCGGCCGTGTCTTGGTGGTCGACCTCGACCCACAGGGCAATGCCTCCACGGCGCTGGGGATCGACCATCACGCAGAAGTCCCGTCCATCTACGACGTGTTGGTGGAGAGCAAGCCGCTCTCCGAGGTCGTCCAGCCGGTCCCCGATGTGGAGGGCCTCTTCTGCGCCCCGGCCACGATCGATCTCGCCGGTGCGGAGATCGAGCTGGTGTCCCTGGTGGCCCGGGAGAGCAGGCTGCAGCGCGCCATCCAGGCGTACGAGCAGCCGCTGGACTACATCCTCATCGACTGCCCGCCCTCACTGGGCCTCCTGACGGTCAATGCGTTGGTGGCGGGCCAGGAGGTCCTGATCCCCATCCAGTGCGAGTACTACGCGCTGGAGGGCCTGGGGCAGCTGTTGCGCAACGTCGACCTCGTGCGCGGACACCTCAACCCCGCCCTGCACGTGTCGACCATCCTGCTCACCATGTACGACGGCCGGACGCGACTCGCGTCCCAGGTCGCGGACGAGGTGCGCACCCACTTCGGCGACGAGGTACTGCGCACGAGCATCCCCCGGTCCGTCCGTATCTCCGAGGCGCCGAGCTATGGGCAGACAGTGCTGACATACGATCCAGGATCGAGTGGTGCCCTCTCTTACCTCGAGGCGGCACGAGAGATCGCGCTGAAGGGCGTCGGCATCAGCTATGAAGCGACGCACGCCCACATCGGCGTACAGCAGACAGACCCGAGCATGGTGGAGGGCATCCAGTGAGCGAGCGACGGAGGGGACTGGGCCGTGGACTCGGCGCACTGATCCCTGCTGCCCCCACGGAGAAGTCGGTGGCCCAGGCTGCGGCAGGGGG
>KL569195.1:150133-151522 GCA_000715635.1 Streptomyces violaceus
AGCTTCCACATCCCCCACGGCAGTGCCTTCGCTGCCGAACGACCGTGGGGTGGCGGCCGCGAAGGTAGCGACTCTGCCGACTGTTTCACGTGAAACAGAGGAGCCGGTTCAGCCCAGTGCTCCCGCCGCGCCTGCGGCGCCCGTCGGTGCGCACTTCGCCGAGATCCCCCTCGACGACATCACGCCGAACCCGCGGCAGCCGCGCGAGGTCTTCGACGATGACGCACTGGCCGAACTCATCACCTCCATCAAGGAGGTCGGGCTCCTCCAGCCGGTCGTCGTACGGCAGGTGGGTCCCGCCCGCTACGAGCTCATCATGGGCGAACGCCGCTGGCGTGCCTGCCGCGAGGCGGGACTGGAGGCGATCCCGGCGATCGTGCGGGCCACGGAGGACGAGAAGCTCCTCCTGGACGCTCTGCTGGAGAACCTGCACCGCGCCCAGCTGAACCCGCTGGAAGAGGCAGCTGCCTACGACCAGTTGCTGAGGGACTTCAACTGCACGCACGACCAGCTGGCGGACCGCATCGGCCGATCCCGCCCGCAGGTCTCCAACACCCTTCGCCTGCTGAAGCTCTCTCCGGCCGTCCAGCGCCGGGTCGCCGCCGGAGTGCTCTCCGCCGGCCACGCGCGGGCACTGCTCTCCGTCGAGGACACGGAGGAGCAGGACAGGCTGGCCCACCGCATCGTGGCCGAGGGACTCTCGGTGCGGGCCGTCGAGGAGATCGTGACCCTGATGGGCTCACGGCCTCAGAAGGCGCAGCGGCCCAAGGGTCCGCGTGCCGGTGCCCGGGTCTCTCCCGCGCTGTCCGACCTCGCCACGCGGCTGTCGGACCGCTTCGAGACGCGGGTGAAGGTCGACCTGGGGCAGAAGAAGGGCAAGATCACCGTCGAGTTCGCCTCCATGGAGGACCTCGAGCGGATTCTCGGATCCTTCGCTCCCGGAGAGGGGCCGGTCCTGCAGAAGAGCCTTCTGGAGAGCGACCCCGAAGAGATCGAGTCCTGAGCCTCCGGCAGGAGCCTCCGCTGTGCATCCGACAGAGCGGGCCGTGTCCGGTGTGTACCGGAACATGGCCCGCTCTTTCCTTTCTGGCGGTATCGATGGAATCGCATCGTGGATACGATGCGGTGGGGGTACGGCGCGACCACTCGGCAGCACCTCTGAAAGGAAGGCAGGGGCCATGCGAACGATGAGCCGCACCGGACTGGTGAGCGCTGGTTTGGGGCTGGGGGCGGTCGGTGGGTTCATCGGCGGTCTCCTCAGGGAACGGAGTGCTCTGACAGCCGCCCGCGACGCGGCGGGCGAAGGAAGCGAGGAACAGCCTTCATGGGGCGTCGGCTCGTACCGCTCACGCTGGACAACCTTCAGGACCTTCCCAAGCGCTGTCGCTC
>KL569195.1:151660-153659 GCA_000715635.1 Streptomyces violaceus
GTACCGCTCACGCTGGACAACCTTCAGGACCTTCCCAAGCGCTGTCGCTCGTGTGTCTTCTGGGAGCTCGACCCAGTCAGCGGTGAGGCCGCGGTAAAGGCGGGCACGCCCGCTCTGGAGAAGGAATCCTGGATCTCGGCTGTTCTGCTGGACTGGGGATCCTGCGGCCGGGTCGTATACGTCGACGATGTGCCGGTGGGCTTTGTGCTCTACGCCCCTCCTGCCTACGTCCCCCGCTCCACGGCGTTTCCCACGAGTCCCATCTCCCCTGACGCGGTTCAGTTGATGACCGCGTTCATCATGCCGGGCTACCAGGGGCAGGGACTGGGCCGGGTGCTGGTCCAGACGGTCGCCAAGGATCTACTGCGGCGAGACTTCAAAGCGATCGAGGCGTTCGGAGATGGGCGCTGGAAGGAGCCAGCCTGTGTGCTGCCAGCCGACCATCTCCTGGCGGTGGGTTTCAAGACGGTCAGGCAGCACCCCACCCATCCCCGGCTGAGGCTGGAGCTGAGATCGACGCTCTCCTGGAAGGAAGACGTCGAGATGGCACTGGACCGGCTCCTGGGCGCCGTGCAGAAGGAGCCGGCGCTGCGCCCGCTGTAGAGGCAAGCAGTCAAACGAATGGGCCAACCCTTCCGGGTTGGCCCATTCGTGTTTCACGTGAAACATGCACCGCCGCTGCGACGGCTCAGCCGATTCACTCGGCGATGAACTCCTCGAGGTCGCGAACGATCGCGGCCTTCGGCTTCGCGCCCACGATGGTCTTGGCGACCTCGCCACCCTGGTAGACGTTCAGGGTCGGGATGGACATGACGCCGTACTTGGCGGCCGTACCCGGGTTCTCGTCGATGTTCAGCTTGACGACCTCGATCTTCTCGCCGTACTCGGAGGCGATCGCCTCGAGGGACGGCGCGATCTGGCGGCAGGGACCGCACCAGGCGGCCCAGAAGTCCACCAGGACAGGCTTGTCGCTCTTGAGGACGTCCTGCTCGAAGGAGTCGTCGGTCACATTCTTCAGGGTGCCGGCCACGGCGGGCTCCTTAACTGGTTGGTGCGTGGGGCGGGTAGGGAGGGGTTCAGACAGAGGTCTTCTCGGGCTCGGGCTGCTCCTCGTCCGCGAGGGCGGCGAGGAAGCGCTCGGCGTCGAGGGCTGCGGAGCAGCCGGTCCCGGCCGCGGTGATCGCCTGACGGTAGGTGTGGTCGACCACGTCGCCGGCGCCGAAGACACCGGTCAGGTTCGTGCGCGTCGACGGCGCCTCCACCTTCAGGTAGCCCTCCTCGTCCAGGTCGAGCTGACCCTTGAAGAGCTCGGTGCGGGGGTCGTGGCCGATGGCGATGAAGAGGCCGGTCACCGGCAGGTCCGAGAGCTCACCGGTCTTGAGGTTGCGCAGCTTCAGGCCCGAGAGCTTCGGGTCGCCCTGGATCTCGGCGACCTCGCTGTCCCACACAAACTTGATCTTCGGGTCGGCGAAGGCGCGTTCCTGCATGGCCTTGGAAGCGCGCAGAGTGTCGCGGCGGTGGACGACGGTCACGGACTTGGCGAACCGCGAGAGGAAGGTGGCCTCCTCCATGGCGGTGTCGCCACCACCGATCACGGCGATGTCCTGGTCCTTGAAGAAGAACCCGTCACAGGTGGCGCACCACGACACTCCACGGCCGGACAGGGCGTCCTCGTTCGGCAGACCGAGCTTGCGGTGCTGCGAGCCGGTGGAGACGATGACGGCCTTCGCCCGGTGGACGGTACCGGCGGTGTCCGTGACGGTCTTGATCTCGCCGGACAGGTCGACGGTCACGACATCGTCCGGGACGAGCTCGGCCCCGAAGCGCTCCGCCTGGGCACGCATGTTGTCCATGAGCTCGGGGCCCATGATGCCGTCCTGGAAGCCAGGGAAGTTCTCGACGTCGGTGGTGTTCATGAGGGCGCCGCCTGCGGTGACGGCGCCCTCGAACACCAGCGGCTTCAGCGACGCGCGCGCGGTGTAGAGCGCCGCCGTGTAGC
>KL569195.1:153853-157006 GCA_000715635.1 Streptomyces violaceus
GTGTAGAGCGCCGCCGTGTAGCCGGCGGGCCCGGAGCCGATGATGATCACGTTACGGACGTCGCTCACGGGTTGTTTCCTCGTCTCTGGTCTACGTCGTTCGACCGGTGGGAGCGTCTCTCGGAACTCTCACACCACCCAACGGATCCTAAGGGGCGTGCATTCCCGCTGTGTCCGGGCACACGGAGACGCGGCACTGTGCTGGATACCACGCAGGGCAGAGACGATGCACGCGCTCAGGAGGACGGGTAGGAGCGCTCCAGGAGGACCTTGCCCCCGGCAGTGGACGCCTGGTGATCCACGCAGGTCGCGTCGACGATATAGGCGGTGACCCGGGTGGCGTCGGAGGCGTTGGGAAGCAGCACGAGCATGGCCTTCTTCCCCTGGTACGTGCCGTTCTCGACAGCCAGCGCCGCGTCCTTGCGCCCGATGCCGTCACGGACACAGCCGGGCACGGTGGGCTCCCTGAGGACCCTGGGGTGGTTGGTGCCGGGGGCGGTCGCCGCGCCGAGGGGGGTGCGGGAACCGTCGCCTTCCTCGCTTTGGTTCTCGGCCAGGAGATCGGTGACCTGCTTCTGCAGCTTCCCCTCGGAGAAGGTGTCCGCGGCGGTGGTCTGCCGACCGCCCGCTGTGTCGTGGGGCGGCTTGTTGTCGCCGAGTGACGACAGCAGGACGGAGCCCAGCCCCAGGGCTGCCACCGTGAAGACGGTCCCCAGAACGGCGATCCTGCGCCGCCCGTTCCGTGTGACCCCCTTGCGGCCCGGTCCGGTGGTGGAAGAGCGGGGGCGCCCGGCGGGCCGGTCGGCGGGCGTCGATGTTTCACGTGAAACATGCGCACCGCTGTCGTCGGAAGCGGAGCGGGGAGCACTGACCGGCGCCGGCCCTTCTGCGGCCTCGGGCTCCGTGGCGTTCAGCAGAGCCTCGGCGGCGAGTGCGGCATCGATGCGGCCTGCGACATCGGCGGGCATGCGCGGCGGGCCGGGCAGCGTGCCGAGCAGGTCGCGGATCTCCTCCAGGGAGGCATAGACGTCCGCGCAGAGCTCGCAGTCGTCCAGATGGCGGCGCACGTCGGCGCTCCGGGACGGCGGGAGAATGCCTTCGGAGAGGTCGGAGATCTCCGCGACGTCCGGGTGCCCGGCCATGTCTGTCGTCGACGTCACGCTCGTCCACCTCCGCCCTTCACTGCAGCTGAGTCGCTCGGTCCTGTGTCCGGCGGTCCCGTTCGGCGCGGTCCCGCTGCGGGTGGGACGGTTGGCTCTTGCGTCCGGTTCCGTTCCCCGCCCTGGTTCTTGCCCTTGCCGCCGCTGTCCGGCCGTAGATGGGTGAGCAGCGGCAGGAGTCTGGCTCTGCCGCGTGCGCATCGGCTCTTCACCGTGCCGGTCGGCACGTCGAGGATGCGGGCCGCCTCCGCGACCGGGTAGCCCTGCATGTCCACCAGGACGAGCGCCGCGCGCTGGTCGGCCGGCAGGGTGCCCAGGGCTTCGATGAGCTGCCGGTGGAGATCGTTGCGCTCGGCGGGAGCGGAGGCCGACTCGTGCGGCTCCAGCAGCTGCTCGAGGCGCTCGGTGTCGTCGACGGGGGACGTCTTCCGGGAGGCGACCTTGCGGGCGCGGTCCAGGCAGGCGTTCACCGTGATCCTGTGCAGCCAGGTTGTGACGGCCGACTGGCCCCGGAAGGTGTGGGCGGCCCGGTAGGCGGAAACGAGGGCGTCCTGCACCGCGTCAGCGGCCTCCTCGCGGTCCCCCAGTGTCCGCAGGGCGACGGCCCAGAGACGATCGCGATGCCGCCGCACGATCTCACCGAAGGCGTCGGGGTCGCCTTCGACATGGCGGGCGAGCAGATCCTGATCGCTTACTCCGTCGTACCCGGTGCCGTCTGCCATCGGCCTCCTTCCTCGAGGCAGATGCCGTCAGCTGGTCACCTTGATGTCCGCCACCCTGCCGCGCCACTTGCCGTCGTCCACCTGCGTGGGCAGCTCGGTCAGCCACACCAGGAGGTAGCGGCTCTTGAGGGACTTGCCGGGCTTGAGTTCCACTGTCGTCCCGGTGCCTTCGGCGACCTTGGTGTAGGCATCGAAGGACGTCGGTTCCGAGCCCGCGTCCGCGCTCGCGCTACGGAGCTCGACCGAGGTGTCCCCGACGAAGGTGACCTTCACCTTTCCGACCTGCTGGACCTTGCCGAGGTCGAGGATGACGCCGACGCCCGACTTCAGGCGGCCGAAGTCCGAGCTGAGGTAGAAGTCCGTCTGCCAGTACGTGGCCGTGCTGTTGTCGTAGACCTTCCCTATGTCGGACGGCTTCTCGGAACCGTCCGCGCCGAAGGGGTCGAAGTCGCGGGCACCGCTGATGGCGATGGGCTTGCCGCCCGTCGGCTTCTTCGGGCTCTTGTCGTTCCCGTCGTTCGTCTGCGTCTGGCCCGGGTCCTCGTTCTTGCCGCCCTGGTCCATGAGCGCGTCCGCCAGCTGCCAGCTGCCGAGACCCAGTGCGGCGATCAGGAGCGCGGACACGGCCCACTTCAGGGCCTTGCCCGTGCGGCTCTGCAGCGGGGGCGGCGGGGTCGGGACCGGCTGGGTGGCGCCGAGGCGCGGGGCCTGGCGGCCGTACGTGCCCTGCTGGTACGTCGTGCGCTGGTACTCGGGCGGGGCCGTGAAAGCCGGCTCCGGCGGGCGGATGCGGGGCATCTCGCCGATCGCCTTCACCAGCTCCTCGGGCGTCGTGCACGGCGACTCGTGCCGGGATGCGGTGGCACCGTCGTTGACGAGCGCCCGCATGGACAGCTCGGAGAGCCCGCGGTGCACACCGGCACGCACCTGGTCGGGTGCGATCAGACCGATGTCCTTCGGCAGGCCCGACAGGCCGTAGGCGTCGCTCTCGTACGGCCAGCGCTGGGTGAGCGCCGCATACAGCAGGGCGCCGATGGCCTCGGTGTCGGTGCGCTGCGGTGTGTCGGTCGTGACGCCACGCAGGGCGGCGTTCACGGCGAGCCCGCGGATGCGCCACTGGCCGGTCGAGGTGCGCAGCACGGCGTTGGGGTTCAGCCGCAGATGGGCGAGACCCTCGCGGTGCGCGGCGGCCATGGCGGAGGAGATCTGACTGACCATCTGGTAGGCGTCGTACGGCTCCAGCGGCCCGGAGGCGAGGAGCGGGGTCAGCTC
>KL569195.1:157194-157951 GCA_000715635.1 Streptomyces violaceus
GATGTGTATAAGAGACAGCTCATGGACGACGTAAACGAGGTCGTTCTCCTCCACCGCGTCCAGCACCTGGACGAAGCGGGGGTCGCCGAGGAGCGCGGAAGAGCGTGCGGCGGCCAGGACCGAGCGGGCCCGTGAGTGGTCGGCGGGCAGGATGTGCACGCCGACGGCACGGCGGAGCTTCTCGTCCACGGCACGCCAGCTGCTGAAACCGTCCAGACGGGTGACGCACTCCTCGAGGCGGTAGCGTCTGGCGAGTTTGTGCCCACTGTGCAGTTCAGGCGGCGAGGTCGTTCCGGGCCCGTCGGTCCGGGTGCTCTCCTGTACCTCGTCGCTGTCCGTGTCCCGCTCCCGGTTCTTGGCCACCCCGTCGGCCGTGGACTGGTCCGCCTTCGCGGTCAGCGACGTGTCGTCGCTGTTGTCTGCCACGTCGACGGCAGCCGTACTACGTTCCGCCACCGTCGTTCCTGCCTCCCCATCCATGTGCGCGCCGGCCGGCATCCGTTGCGCGCCGCCCGACGCCGAAACCAATTGTGCCCACAGTCCGCCGCTATGCACGACACGCGGCGGCTGACGATGGTTGTGCGCCTACCCCCCTACTCAGCGTCCCAGGCGTCCGCGGACCATGCCGACCAGCGAGTTGAGTTCCTCGATGCGCATGCGGCGGGCGGCGACGAAGAAGATCCCGAGGAGCACGGCACCGCCGGCCAGCACCCCGGCGAGCGAGCCCGCGACGCCTTGGCCGAGGGTGTGGCCGATG
>KL569195.1:158136-158657 GCA_000715635.1 Streptomyces violaceus
AGATGTGTATAAGAGACAGAGGGTGTGGCCGATGCCGTAGCAGGCCGCGCCGCTGAGCAGTGCGGCCGGGATCGACGCGATGCACAGCCGGGCGTAGGTCCGCAGGACACGGGCGCCGTCGAGGTCCCCGCCCAGCCGCTTGCGCAGCCGGCTCCAGGCGACGCCGACACCGATCGCGTACGCCAGGCCGTACGAGGCGGCCATGCCGACCACGGCCCAGCGGGCCGGGACGACGAAGTAACAGACCGCCGACGCGCCCGCGTTGACCGCGGCCACGATGACCGTGTTGTAGAAGGGGGTTCGGGTGTCCTCGTAGGCGTAGAAGGCGCGCAGGACGACGTACTGCACGGAGTACGGGATCAGGCCGAGACCGAACGCCATCAGCATGAAGCCCATGTTGGTGGCCTCGCTGGTGCCCGAGGAGCCGAACATCAGCGTGCACAGGGGGATGCCGAGCGAGAGGAAACCGAACGCGATCGGCACGATCGCGACCGCCGTGGTGCGCAGGCCCTGGGAGATGT
>KL569195.1:158924-160945 GCA_000715635.1 Streptomyces violaceus
CGGCAGCCGAGCGCGACAGACGCGGCAGCAGGGCGGCCATGAGGGAGACCGTGATGATGGCCTGCGGCAGGCCCCAGATCAGCTGTGCGTTGGCGTAGGCGGAGAAGCCGGTGCCGTCCACGGGCGAGGCCTTGCCCGCCGCGGTGGACAGCCAGACGACGACCATGGCGCCCGCCTGGTTGGCGAGGACGAACAGGACGGTCCACTTGGCGAGCGTGATGGCCTTCCCGAGGCCCTGGCCCCTCCAGTCGAAGCGCAGCCGCAGCCGGAAGCCGGTCTCGCGCAGGTAGGGGATCATCGCCAGCGCCTGGACCACGAGGCCGAGCAGGACGCCGATGCCGAGGAGGCGCTGACCCTCCGGCGGGATGGTCGTCACCCTCATCCCGGAGTCGGCCGCCGTGCCGTAGACGTAGATGAACATGCCCAGCGTCACGATGATGACGATGTTGTTCAGGACCGGGGTCCACATCATCGCGCCGAACTTCCCGCGGGCGTTGAGGATCTGGCCCATCACCACGTGGACGCCCATGAAGAAGATCGAGGGCAGGAAGTACTGGACGAAGGTGATGGCGACCTGATTCGCCGCGGGGTCGCCGGCGATCGAGGGGGACATCATGCGGATCAGGAGCGGCGCGCCGAAGATCGCGAGCGCGGTGAGTACGCCGAGCGCCACCATGACGAGGGTCAGCAGGCGGTTGGCGTACGCCTCGCCGCCGTCCTCGTCGTCCTTCATGGCGCGCACGAGTTGCGGCACGAAGACGGAGTTGAGACCGCCGCCGACCGTGAGGATGTAGAGCATCGTCGGCAACTGGTAGGCGACCTGGAAGGTGTCACCGAGGAAGCCGACGCCGATGGCCGACACGATCAGCGCGGAGCGGATGAAGCCGGTGAGCCGCGAGACCATCGTGCCCGCCGCCATCACGGCGCTGGACTTCATGAGGCCCGCGGCGCGGCCGCCCTTCTTGGGGGCCGGTGAGGCAGCGGGCTCCGGGGCGGGGGGCTCCTCCACGAGGGGCGGCGTCGGAGCGGTCTGGCCGGGCGCGCCGTACGGGCCCTGTGCTCCGTACTGGCCCGCCGCCGCGTACTGGCCCTGTCCCATCTGCCCCGGGGCCTGGGACGGGCCGGGGACCGACGGCTGCTCGTACGACGGGTGACCGCTGTTCTGCTGCTGGTCCCTGTAGAGGTGCGCGAAGGCGTCCGGCTCCTGGCGCGGCTCGCCCGCCTGGGAGACCAGATCGTCCACCCCCACGAACTGGGTGGTCCTGGGGTCGTCGCCGTACGGCAGGTGCCGCGTCGGGCCCTCCGGCTCCGGCGCGGGCGTCTGGGCCCACACCCGCGGGTCGGGCGCGTACGGCGACTGCGGCGGCTGGGAGTACATCTGCTGCGGCTGGTACGTGCCCGCAGGGGGCGGTGGGTGCGCGGCGCGGTCGTAGAGCGCCTCGGCGACCGGGTCCTGGGCGGAGAGGTCCTGTGCCCGGTAGGGGTCCTGGTCGTAGGCGTCCTGGAGGTACATGTCCGCGGGGGACTGCGGCGGCACCTGGCCGTGCTCGGCCGGCGAGCCCTCGGGCCCACCCGACTCGGGGTAGCCCGAGCTGCCCGCGGCACGGCCGCGGTCACCGTCGTACGGCGCGTTCATGGTTACCCCACCTCATCGTCCCCGGCCCACCGGCCACGACATCTAACGGTCCACTCTCTCACCCGTCCCGGACGGGTCGGCGCTTTCCGCTGCGGTGTCCGGGGCCGGGTCACTCGGCTGCTCCGGGCCCTCTGCCCGTGATCCGGCCTCGGTCTCCTGCTTGGGACGGTCACCGGGGGCCTCGGGGTTCTGCAGGTTGTCGGCGTCGTCGTCCGCCTCGCGGGCGGCGGCGCGCTTGCGCTGGGTGTACATACGGAAGCCGGCGAGGACCAGGAGCAGGACACCGCCGCCGATGACCAGCATCACGGTGGCCGTGACCTCGGTGACCTTCACGTCGAAGGTGACGGGGGCGCCGTACTTCTGGCCGTCCTCGGTGTACAGCTGG
>KL569195.1:161071-162968 GCA_000715635.1 Streptomyces violaceus
CGTCGAAGGTGACGGGGGCGCCGTACTTCTGGCCGTCCTCGGTGTACAGCTGGGCGACCACCTCGGCCCGGCCGTTGGCGTTGGCGGACGTGGTGAACTTCACCGACTGGCTGTGGCCGCCGTTCACGGTGACGCGCTGTTCCTCGTAGGCGGCGTCGCCGATCTTCAGGCGCGTCGGGTTCTTCGACGTGAGCCGCAGCTCGAGGTGCTCGACGCCCTGGACCAGGTTGTTCTGGACGGTCACGGGGATCGTGGCGCTGCGGCCGGAGAGCTTGGTCTCCGACTTCTCGATCAGCTTGACCCCCTCGGTGAGCCCGTCGAGGTACGACTCGACGCCGTCGCGGTACCCCAGCGCCGCGACGCCCCGGCCACGCCATGACGTGGACATCTCGCGGTTCATGGCCCTCCCGAAGGGGGTCACCACCCGGGACTGGTCGGTGAGGATCACCTTGAAGCTGTCGAGCTTGCCCTGTGTCCTCGCGATCTGCTTGAAGCCCGCCCGCAGCAGCTCCTGGTTACGCAGCGAGGAGGGATACGCGGAGGTCGGCGGCACCCTGGTGTTGGCCGCCGGGTCCGGTTTGGCCTTGGCGGCGTCCGCGAGGTCCTGCGACTCGGACCAGTTCTCGCTCTGGAGGGTCGCCAGCGCCTCGGCCATGGCCTGCGCCTGGCTCACGGAGGGCATGCGCTGCGGGGCGACGACGACACTGCGCTGCTTGCCGGTCTGCAGGCCGAGCGTCAGGCTCTGGGCCAGGAAGCGCTGCACGGCGAGTGTGGACGCGGAGGCCTTGGTCAGGTTGCCCTGGAACGCCGTGGACATCCTGGAATCCGCGACGACCGCCGTGGTGCCGCCTCCGACGGGCCGGGCCGCGGAGGGTGTGTACGACAGGTGGTCCTGGAGACTGTCGCTGCGGGCGATCACCTTGTCGGCGCCCGCGGAGGTCGCGACCTTCACGATCGACGGATCGACGGCGCCGTCCGCGGGCCAGGCGAAGTCAGTGGACGGTTTCACGTGGAGGATCGTCTCCACCGTGTCGTCGACGACGTCGGTTGCGTCCTTCAGGTGGCTCAGCGAGCCTGTGACGTTCGTACCGTTGTGGGCGAGGGAGGCCAGGTCCGGGTCGCCGAAGGGCAGGGCGACGACCTCCTTGCCGGTGACGGCCTGCTGGAGCTGGGCGAGCCACTGCTTGGCGACCGCCTGGTTCCGGCCGGGGGTGGTGGTGCCGTCCTCGCCCCTGACCTCGTAGTTCCTCGTCATCGCGTCGACGGATGCCAGCAGGTCCGGGTCGATCACCCAGGTGATGTCGAGGCCCTTGCCCAGCGACACCATCTGGTCGAGGCGGCCGCCCGGGGCGATCTCCTCGGCGAGGTCGTCGTTACGGAAGACCGGTGTCTGCTGCTCGTTCGACCCCGTCTCGGCCGTCATGTGGACGGTGGAGGTGAGCGGCCACATGAACGTGGTCTTCGTCTTGGTGCCGGCCTCCTCGGGCTGCCACGGCAGGAACGTGCGCTGGACCCCCAGGACCTGGTCCCAGGGCTGCGCGGAGGTCTCCCCGGAGAGCGCGACGGCCAGCTGGTAGACGCCGTCCGGGCCGAGGTCCAGCTCGTCGGCCGGCACGGAGATGTTGAAGGGCTCGGCCACGCCGGGGGTGAGTTTGGCGAACTTCTCGCTGTACTTGCCGCCGACCGCCTCGCCGGTGGGGCCCTGGACGTCGTCGCTCTTCTTGGCGAGGGCGTCGATGGAGGAGCGGGTGTCGAGGGAGGGGCCCACCCGCAGATCGACGTGGGCGTCGGTGACCGCCTGCTTGCCGTTGTTGGTGACCGTGCCCGACACGTTCACCGTGTCCCCCTCGGCGGGGGCGGTGGGGCTGAGCGAGTCGACAGCGACGGACACCGAGCC
>KL569195.1:163171-166921 GCA_000715635.1 Streptomyces violaceus
GACGGACACCGAGCCCGCGCCGGCGGCCGCCTGCGGGGTCTCCTGTCCGGCCGCGTCCGCCGGGGCCGCGGCGGGCAGCTGGAGCAGCCCGGCCAGCAGGGGCGCACCGGCGAGCAGTGCCCCGGTGCGCCGCAGCCATCGGAGGGCAGGTGAGGCACTGGTCCCCTGGAAGTCTGCCGCGTCGGCCACGCGCTTCGCCCGTCCCTCGTCGTCGTCAGTGGTCGTCGGAATGTGCGTCCACGCATGGTAACGATGCGCGCTGAGGGGAAGTGCCGCGGTCCGCTCCACAAGATCGCGGGCCGTCACTGTCCTGCCCGGTATGTGACCGTATAAAAGGGAGCGGTTCTTTACATCTCAAGGGCAGGTCTTGTGCGTCTATTCACGGACGAGTCCGCACGCTCAAGACGGGTCCGCACGCGTAATAGGGGGAGCCTGCGGTCATCCGGGCCACGTACCCTCTTCTGTTGTGCCGAACGCCAACGAAGAAACGTCCAGTGCCCTCAGCCAGGTGCAGCACCGCGCGGTGAGTGAGCTGCTGCGGGTCGCTCCTGTCGCCGACGTCCTCGCCCGCCGCTTCCAGGAGGCCGGGTTCTCACTCGCCCTGGTCGGCGGCTCGGTGCGGGACGCGCTGCTGGGCCGGCTCGGCAACGACCTCGACTTCACGACCGACGCCCGTCCCCAGGACGTCCTCAAGATCGTGCGCCCGTGGGCCGACGCCGTCTGGGAGGTCGGGATCGCCTTCGGCACCGTCGGCGCCCAGAAGGACGGCTACCAGATCGAGGTGACGACCTACCGTTCGGAGGCCTACGACCGGACCTCGCGCAAGCCCGAGGTGTCGTACGGCGACTCCATCGAGGAGGACCTCGTCCGCCGTGACTTCACCGTGAACGCGATGGCCGTCGCGCTGCCGGAGAAGGAGTTCGTCGACCCGCACGGCGGCCTCGAGGACCTCGCGTCGCGTGTGCTGCGCACTCCTGGCACCCCGGAGGAGTCCTTCTCGGACGACCCGCTGCGGATGATGCGGGCTGCCCGCTTCGCGGCCCAGCTCGATTTCGAGGTCGCCCCCGAGGTCGTCACGGCGATGACGGACATGGCCGGACGTATCGAGATCGTCTCGGCCGAGCGGGTACGGGACGAGCTGAACAAGCTGGTCCTGTCGCGGTACCCGCGCAAGGGTCTGACGCTGCTCGTCGAGACCGGCCTCGCCGACCGCGTGCTTCCCGAGCTGCCCGCTCTGCGCCTGGAGCGTGATGAGCACCACCGGCACAAGGACGTCTACGACCACACGCTGATCGTCCTGGAGCAGGCGATGGCGCTGGAGGACGACGGTCCCGACCTGACGCTCCGCCTGGCCGCCCTGCTGCACGACATCGGCAAGCCGCGCACACGTCGTTTCGAGAAGGACGGCCGGGTCTCGTTCCACCACCACGAGGTGGTCGGGGCGAAGATGACCAAGAAGCGCATGACGGCACTCAAGTACTCCAACGAGCTGGTGAAGGACGTCTCCCGTCTGGTCGAACTCCACCTGCGTTTCCATGGCTACGGCACCGGCGAGTGGACGGACTCGGCAGTCCGCCGCTACGTCCGTGACGCCGGCCCGCTCCTCGACCGTCTCCACAAGCTGACCCGCTCGGACTGCACCACGCGTAACAAGCGCAAGGCAACGGCCCTGTCGCGTGCGTACGACGGTCTGGAGGAGCGGATCGCCAGCCTTCAGGAGCAGGAGGAGCTGGACTCCATCCGCCCGGCCCTCGACGGCAACCAGATCATGGAGATCCTCGGCGTCGGCCCCGGCCCGGTCATCGGCCGCGCTTACAAGCACATGCTGGAGCTGCGGCTGGAGCACGGGCCGATGGAGCACGACATCGCGCTGGCCGCGCTCAAGGAGTGGTGGGCCGAGCAGGAGGGCTGAGGCTGCGAAACGGGGTCATGTTTCACGTGAAACATGACCCCGAGGAGACAGCCCGGGGGCGGTGTTTCACGTGAAACACCGCCCCCCTCTGTGTCTGCCCTACTTCTTGTAGTCCTTCAGGCAGAGCAGGAAGTCCTTGCCGTCACCGCTCTCGGTGTACGTGTACTGGAAGTCCTTGGCCTCGGACTCGCACTTGCTCGAGGCCAGCGTCTCCGTGAGGTACGCGCCCTCGATCTTGGCCAGCACCTCGTACTGAGCCTTCGCGTCGCTGCACTCGACGACCTCGAGGTCCGGGTTGTTGTCGCTGCTGCTGCCACGGTGCATGCAGTCGCCCACGGCCGCCGTCTTGGCGTCGTCCCGGCTGGTTATCCAGCCCCCGATGGCCACACTCGCCACGGCGATGACGATGACGATGTTCTTGATGGTCTTGAAGCTGAGCTTGCGGCCGGACGGCTGCGGCGGGACCGGGGCGTACGGAGCGCCCTGGGGCGGGAAGCCGGGCTGGCCGGGCTGGCCGGGCTGCTGGGGGTAGCCGCCCTGCGGCGGGTACGGGGCCTGGGGCTGACCCGCGGGCTGGCCCTGTGCGAACGGGTTGCCCTGGGGCGGCGGAGTGGTCATTCGGGGATCCCCCTAGTGCATGGTGAATGACGCGAACATGTCGCGAGATAAGACGCACGTAAGTTATCGGTCCCCACTGACAACTCAGTAGCCAGAAGTGGCTCTGTGTCATTTATGTGCCACTTACCGGTGGCCAAACCGTGCCATAGCTACCGCTACTGCCGCATAGACAACAGCGATCGTGATCACCAGCGGCACCGATCGGCCGTCCGGAGGCAGCATCAGGGCCGCCACGGCGGCGGCGCCGACGAAGAAGACGTTGAACAGGACGTCGTAAACGGAGAAGATCCGGCCACGGAAGCCGTCCTCCACGGAGGACTGGACGATGGTGTCCGTAGCGATCTTCGCGCCCTGGGTGGTCAGTCCCAGGACGAAGGCCGCGACCAGCAGCGGGGTGGTGGCGAACGGCAGCCCGAGGGCGGGCTCCAGCAGTGCGGCGGCCCCTGCGCACACGACGATCCAACGGCCCGGCCCCAGCCGCCCGGCGGCCCAGGGCGTCACCACGGCCGCCGCGAAGAATCCCGCGCCGGAGACGCCCAACGCCAGCCCCAGCAGGGCGAGTCCGTCGTCCGTGGTCGAGGTGAGGGAGTACCGGCAGAGCATCAGCAGCATGACCAGCAGGGCGCCGTAGCAGAACCGCATCAGCGCCATCGCCGCCAGCGCCCAGGCGGCCTCCCTGCGCGGCGGCGCGGCCAGGGGACGTACACCGGCCACCAGGTCGCGAGCGGTGCCCGTGAGAGCCGGTCCGAGCCGCTCGCCCGCCAAGGTCCGGTCGGGGCCGAGGAGTTCCCGCGCCATGCTCAGCGATGCCACAGCCGCACACAGATACAGCCCGGCTCCCACGAGCACCACGGCGGCGTCGGAGTCCGCCACCACCAGGCGGACGGCGAAGGCCAGGCCGCCGCCCGCGGTCGCCGCCAGCGTTCCGGCGGTCGGGGAAAGGGAGTTGGCGATGACCAGGCGCTCGGCATCGACCACGCGCGGCAGGGCGGCGGACAGGCCCGAGAGGACGAAACGGTTGACCGCGGTGACGCACAGGGCGGAGACGTAGAAGAACCAGTCGGGAGCCGGGCTGAGCATCAGCACGGCCGTCGCCGAGGCCAGCAGGGCGCGCAGCAGGCTGCCGTACAGCAGGACCTGGCGGCGCCGCCAACGGTCCAGCAGGACACCGGCGAAGGGGCCGACGAGGGAGTACGGGAGCAGCAGCACCGCCATGGCGG
>KL569195.1:167090-169614 GCA_000715635.1 Streptomyces violaceus
CATGGCGGAGGCGACCGCCGCGGCCGACGTCTGCTTCTCCGGAGAGAACACGACGTACGCCGCGAGCGCGACCTGGTACACGCCGTCGGCGCCCTGGGAGAGCAGGCGCACGGCGAGCAGACGCCGGAATCCCTGGAATCGCAACAGGACGCGCAGGTCACGGACGACGGCCATGGGGCACAGCCTCACATACGGGGAGGGTCCCCGGGCCGTACGACCCGGGGACCCTCACAGCCCTGGCAGGAGCGGCTTGTTGCGGCGCGTCAGCGCTCGACCTCGCCCTTGATGAACTTCTCGACGTTCTCGCGGGCCTCGTCGTCGAAGTACTGGACCGGCGGGGACTTCATGAAGTAGCTCGACGCGGAGAGGATGGGACCGCCGATGCCACGGTCCTTGGCGATCTTCGCGGCGCGCAGGGCGTCGATGATGACGCCGGCGGAGTTCGGGGAGTCCCAGACCTCCAGCTTGTACTCCAGGTTCAGCGGGACGTCGCCGAAGGCGCGGCCCTCGAGGCGGACATAGGCCCACTTGCGGTCGTCCAGCCAGGCGACGTAGTCGGACGGGCCGATGTGGACGTTGCCCTCGCCCAGTTCGCGGTCGCGGATCTGGGAGGTGACGGCCTGCGTCTTGGAGATCTTCTTCGACTCGAGGCGGTCGCGCTCGAGCATGTTCTTGAAGTCCATGTTGCCGCCGACGTTCAGCTGCATCGTGCGGTCCAGGACCACGCCCCGGTCCTCGAACAGCTTCGCCATGACGCGGTGCGTGATGGTGGCGCCGACCTGGGACTTGATGTCGTCGCCGACGATCGGGACGCCCGCCTCGGTGAACTTGTCCGCCCACTCCTTGGTGCCGGCGATGAAGACCGGAAGGGCGTTGACGAAGGCGACCTTGGCGTCGATGGCGCACTGGGCGTAGAACTTCGCCGCGTCCTCGGAGCCGACGGGCAGGTAGCAGACGAGGACGTCGATCTGCTTGTCCTTGAGGATCTGGACGACGTCGACCGGCTCCTCGGCGGACTCCTCGATCGTCTCCCGGTAGTACCGGCCGAGGCCGTCGAGGGTGTGGCCGCGCTGGACCGTCACGCCGGTGCTGGGCACGTCGCAGATCTTGATGGTGTTGTTCTCGGAGGCGCCGATGGCGTCCGCGAGGTCGAGACCGACCTTCTTGGCGTCCACGTCGAACGCGGCGACGAACTCGACGTCGCGGACGTGATACTCGCCGAACTGGACGTGCATCAGGCCCGGCACCTTGGACGCCGGGTCGGCGTCCTTGTAGTACTCGACTCCCTGCACCAGCGATGCGGCGCAGTTGCCCACGCCGACGATGGCTACGCGAACCGAACCCATTCCGGTTGCTCCCTGTGTGTATGAGTGAGGCCCGTCAAAGGGCTCTCACGTGGCGGTGTCGTCGGGCGTATCCGGACGGGGGTCGTCCCCCGGCCGGGGCAGGCCGCCCGACGCTCCAGATGTGGTGTCACGCGAGGCGGGCTCTCCGGAGGAGGAACCGTTGAGGTCCCGCCCCGCCCGCTCGCTCTCGATGAGCTCGTTCAGCCAGCGCACCTCGCGCTCCACGGACTCCATCCCGTGGCGCTGAAGCTCAAGCGTGTAATCGTCGAGGCGTTCCCGGGTCCGGGCCAGGGAGACGCGCATCTTCTCGAGGCGCTCCTCCAGCCGGCTGCGGCGGCCTTCCAGCACGCGCATGCGTACATCACGTGAGGTTTGCCCGAAGAATGCGAAACGGGCGGCGAAGTGCTCGTCCTCGTACGCGTCGGGCCCGGTCTGCGAGAGCAACTGTTCGAAGTGCTCCTTGCCCTCCGCCGTCAACCGGTAGACGATCTTGGCGCGCCGCCCCGTGAGGGGGGCTGCGAGGGCGTCCTCGGTGGTGTTCCCCGGCTCCTCGATCAACCAGCCGTTGGCGACCAGCGTCTTGAGGCAGGGGTACAGCGTCCCGTAGCTGAACGCACGGAACACACCCAGTGATGTGTTGAGTCGTTTGCGCAGCTCATAGCCGTGCATCGGAGATTCGCGGAGCAGGCCGAGTACGGCGAACTCGAGGATCCCGGAACGCCGGCTCATCGTCGCCTCCTCTCTCCCGCGGTACCCATGTCTCGGTCCGATGTGTCGAGCTGATGTATCGACTCGATACATCACGACGATAGAACGGCCTTGCGGATGCGACAAGAGGGGGTGTGGTGAACGGGGTCACATCACCGATTCGTCAGACGTGAGTTGCCTGATTTGCGGTGAACTTCGGTCCTCGGCAGGTTTTGGCGGTGCGTAGTCTGTGCGCCATGCACATCACCGGGAACCGTGGGACGCCTGAGAGCGTCCTCGTCTTCGGTGTAGTACGGGTGCATGCGGGACCGATGAATGCGGAGCCGACCGCATCCGTACTTCGGGGGGACCGGAAACTAGCTGCCGTTTCCAGGCGCGCAGGTGTGCGCCTGCCCGAGGAGTAGTCGTTCGATGAGCGAGCACCGTCGCAAACCGCCGCAGCCGCAGGGAGGCGGACGTGCCGCGATCCG
>KL569196.1:0-591 GCA_000715635.1 Streptomyces violaceus
ACCCCAGGGAGAGCCGGACACCCGGGCCCCGCGTCGGCCGGCCGTCCCGGTGAGCACCCCGGCCGCCCCTGCCGTCCTGGGCAGACCCGTGCCACCCGGGCCGCCTGTTCGCCGGCGCCCGGGCGCCCCTCGTGGGCGGGCGGCCCGGCCGGCCGGCCTGCGGGGGCGCGGCCGGTGAAGGCCGAGCGGGGGTTCTCCCCCGAGCCTCTTGACGGGCCCTGGTAGCTTGCTTCGGTCGTTCCGGCACAGGGGCCGGCCGGTGCCGTCCGGGTCGGCCGGCTACAGCTTGGGGGCTTGCAGTGACTTCGGTGATCTTCTCGCGTCGCACAGGAGCGCGTCGACGGCTGCGGGTCGTGGCAGTGGCCGCGGGTCTGGCGGGCGCGCTCGCGCTGACCGCGTGCAGCAGTGACGGCGACTCCGGGGACGACTCCGCGTCCAGCCCGGCCCCGTCCGCCTCGGCGTCCGCCAGCACCGGCGGCGATTCCGACACCGGCGGCGATTCCGGCTCCGGCTCCGGCTCCGACACGCTGGCGGGCAGCTGGCTCGCGACGACCGGCGGCAAGGCCGTGGCCCTGGTCATCACCGGGAAGC
>KL569196.1:793-4514 GCA_000715635.1 Streptomyces violaceus
AGCGGCACCGCGGCGAGGAGTCCGGGATGCGGATGATCCGCCTGAAGTGCACGGACGGCAGCAAGGACCGGACGACCGGCATGGTCGACTCCCTGAACAAGGGCAGCCTGAAGGTCACCTGGGAGGGCGGCCTCGGCACGGAGACGTACACCAAGACCGAGGGCGGCAAGCTGCCGACCGGGCTGCCCACGGCGGGCCTCGGTTAGGAGTGCGACTCCGGAGGGCGGCCTGCCCGGGTGCGTGATGGTGCGTCTGTCCGAGATGATCCCTCCATCGGAACCGCTCACCGCCATCACGCACCAGAGGTCCCCATGCGCACCCTTCCTCCCTTCGCCCTGGCCGCCGCCCTCGCCGGGACGCTCCTGCTGACCGCCTGCGACGACGACGGGGCCGGCACAGATGACGTCAAGAACGCGGACCGGCCGGCCACTTCGGCCTGCGCGATCGGCGACCTGGGCGTGGAGGTCGGGGCCGGGGCCGCCCCGGCCGCCGGGGACACCGGCACCGTCACCGTGACGCTCACGAACAAGGGCCCGCAGTGCACGCTGAAGGGCTTCCCCGGCGTGGACCTGATGGCCGACGACAGCACGACGTCCGTATCCCCGGACCAGGCCGTGAAGGCCCAGCCGCTCACGCTCGGCAAGGGCGGCACCACGTCCTTCACCATCACCTACGTCCGGGGCGAGGCGGGCTCCGCCAAGAGTCTCCCCGTGCGGAAGGCGTCCTTCACCCTGCCCGGCGCCACCGCGGACGCGCGCGAGCTGACGTGGTCGTACGGCGAGGTCGCCCGGAGGGGCGGGGAAAGCGGCGCGGCCGAGGCCTCGGTGAGCGGCTTCGAGTCCTCGGGCGACTGACGGCGGGTCAGCGCAGCGGCGGCCGGTGCCCGACCTGGGCCCGGTCCGCCGCCTGCGCGCCCTCCTCCCAGCCCGCCGCGTCGCGCACACCGCGCAGGCGGGTCGTGGTCGTCTCCGGAAACATGCGGTCCAGCCGTCCGGTGACCGCGACGTCGCGGGTGGCGAGGACCGGGAGCAGGTCGTCGGTCACCTGGGCCTGGGCCACTTCCGCCAGGCGGGTGCCGATGCGGTGGGCGTAGGCCGCGAGGAAGGACTGCCGGAACGTCTTGGTGCGCTTGCGGCCCCCGGCGCGCTGGGCGGCCTCCGCCTTCGTCATCGCGGTCGTGGCCTGCACGAGGAGCGAGGTGTAGAGGAGTTCGACCACCTCCAGGTCCGTTTCGAAGCCGACGACCGTGGAGAAGCGGAGGGGTTCGTTCCACACCGCGCGGCAGTGATTGGCGGAGGCGACGGCGTCCAGCAGCACCGCCTTGGCCTGCTCGTACGGCGGTTCCACACCGATCCGGCAGGCGCCTGGGGTGTCGGGCGAGGGCGCCCGCGCCGCGAGCAGCGCCTCGTCGACGCTGTGCCGGGCCATCAGCTCCTGCGCCTTTGCGCTGAGCGCCTCCGCCTCCTCCGGGAACCCGGTGGCCTCCGCCTTGGCGAGCAGGGCGCGGATGCGGGTGAGCATGCGGGACTCGGTCCTGGCCCCACCGGTCGCCTCCCCGGGCGCCTCGTCGAGGGCCTCGAGGGCGGGCAGCCGCAGCAGCAGGCGGTACAGCTCCAGCACGGCCGTGGCGTGCGAGAAGCGGTCGGTGCGGGGCGGGGCACCGGCGGGGAGTTCCGCGAGCTGCGCGCTCCAGCGGCGGCCGCGGGGGCGGTCGCCGGGTGCCTGCGCGCGGATCAGCGCGGCCACGAGGAGCACGTGGACGTCCTCCAGTTCGCTCCGGACGATCCGTACGACGTCGGCGGGCTGCCAGCCGCGCCGCCAGGAAGCCGCCACGAACTCCTCCCCGCGCCGGGCGAGTTCGGCATCCGCCGCCGGGTCGGAGGCGAGCAGGGACGCGCCGGTGTCGAGGGCCGTCTCGCCGTTCGCGTACAGGGCCGCTTCGAACGCGCGGTCGACGGTGGGGGACGTACTCACGGGCCGATGGTGCCACGCCGCCCCGGACCGCCCGGCACCGCACCCACGACCTCGTACGTCTCACTCCCCGGAATTCGGTCGTCCGCGCCCGGCGGGGATTCGAGCATGGCCCGCATGGTGGACATGTCTCTGTACGCGGCGTTCCTCGTCGCCGCCTTCGCGCTCTGCATCACTCCCGGACCCGACCTGATGTTCATCGTGGCGATGGGCGGGCGGGGCGGGCCCGCCGCCGGGGTGATGGCCGCGTTCGGGGTGGCGTGCGCGATGCTCGTGCACGCGGTCGCGGCGGCTCTCGGCCTGTCGGCCCTGTTCACGGCGTTGCCGAAGCTGTACCACGTGTTGCGCTGGGCGGGCGCGGCCTATCTGCTCTATCTGGCGGTGAAGGCGTTCCGCGACCGGTCGGTGCCGGGCAAGGAGGGAGTCGGCGCCGTGGGGCCGGGGATGCGGCGGGCGTTCTGGCAGGGCGCGATCACCAACCTGCTCAACCCGAAGGTGATCCTCTTCAACGTGGCGTTCCTGCCGCAGTTCGTGGACCCGTCGCTGGGCCATGTCCAGGGCCAGTTGCTGCTGCTCGGCGTCACGCTCGTGGTGATGGGCTTCCTGTGGGACGGCAGCGTCGGGCTGCTCGCCGGGCGGCTGGCGTCCTTCCTCAGGCGCAGTGCACGGGTGAACCGCTGGCTGAACATCGTCTCCGGGACGGTGTTCACGGGGCTGGCGGTGCGGTTGGTGGCGACCTCGCCGAAGTAGCCGACGAGGCGCGGCGGGTGTCAACTCGCGGTTGACACTCTCGGGGGCGCAACCTACGGTTGACACCATGACGACGAACCCCAACATCACGTCATCCGTGCGCCTCGACGACCTGATCGCGGCGATCAAGAAGGTTCACCAGGAACCCCTCGAACAGCTCGAGGACGCGGTGATCGCAGCCGATCACCTCGGCGAGGTGGCCGACCATCTGATCGGCCACTTCGTGGACCAGGCCCGGCGCTCGGGCGCCTCCTGGACGGACATCGGCAAGAGCATGGGGGTCACCCGGCAAGCCGCGCAGAAGCGCTTCGTACCGAAGAAGTCGGCCGACCTCGACCCGAGCCAGGGCTTCAACCGCTACACGCCCCGCGCCCGCAACACGGTGATGGCCGCGCACAACGCGGCCAGGTCCGCGCACAACGCCGAGGGCCTGCCCGAGCACCTCGTCCTCGGCCTGCTGGCCGAACCCGACGGGCTCGCCGCGAAGGCGGTCGTCGAGCAGGGCGTCTCCCTCGACGCGGTGCGCGAGGCGGCGACGGCGGCGCTCCCGCCCGCCGTCGAGGAGGCCCCGGAGCTCGTGCCGTACGGCCAGGCCGCCAAGAAGGTCCTGGAGCTCACCTTCCGCGAGGCCCTGCGCCTCGGCCACAACTACATCGGCACCGAGCACATCCTGCTGGCCCTGCTGGAGCACGAGAACGGCGAGGGCGTCCTCAACGGCCTCGGCATCGGCAAGGAGCGGACCGAGCAGTACGTCGTGACGGTGCTGGAGAAGATCGTGCAGGCGCAGCAGGAAACGCTCGACGAGGCGTGACACCGCCGTAGGCCGTGTCCGCACGGCGACCGGCCGCGCTCGAGGGGCGTTGTCAGACCCCCCTGTCAGACTCGCGGCATGACCGACCGGTGGGCGCTCGCTCCGGCCGAGGACGGTGGCGTGGACGTCGCCCCCCTCGGTCCGGACGGGCTGCCCGCCGGGCCGGTGCGGCGGGAGACGGATCCCGCC
>KL569196.1:4738-5521 GCA_000715635.1 Streptomyces violaceus
GAGGCCGTGCGGAGCCGTCCCGGCGTCACGCGGTGGGTGTGGCGGTCCACCGCCGTGGTCTACCCGCCCCTGCTCGCCACGGGGGTGCGAGTCGAGCGGTGCTACGACCTCGAGGCCGCCGAGACACTCCTCCTCGGCCACGAGGGGCGGTACGGGGAGCCCCGCTCGGCCGCGGCCGCCCTGGCCCGGCTGCGCGGCGGCCCCGTACCGCCCGATCCGCCCCAGCGGTCCGCCGAACCGGGCTCACAGTCCTCCCTGTTCGAGCCGCAGGGCGTCCCGCTGCCCCTGCCGGACCTCCTCGCGGTCTACGCCGAGCAGCAGCGGCGGCACGCGAGCGCCGAGCATCCCGACCGCATGCGGCTGCTCACGGCCTCCGAGTCGGCGGGCATGCTGGTGGCCGCGGAGATGAACCGCGCCGGGCTGCCCTGGCGCGCCGATACGCACCGCGCGGTGCTGCACGACCTGCTGGGCGAGCGGTACGCGGGCGGCGGCGAGCCACGCCGCCTGGCAGAACTGGCCGACGAGGTGTCCACGGCCTTCGGCCGCCGGGTGCGGCCCGACCTGCCGGCCGACGTGGTGAAGGCCTTCGCCCAGGCCGGGATCAAGGTCTCCTCGACCCGCCGCTGGGAGATCGAGTCGATCGACCACCCGGCCGTGAAACCCCTGATCGAGTACAAGAAGCTGTACCGCATCTGGGTCGCCCACGGCTGGTCCTGGCTCCAGGACTGGGTGCGCGACGGACGGTTCAGACCCGAGTTCCCTGTCTCTTATACACATCTCTGA
>KL569196.1:5698-5843 GCA_000715635.1 Streptomyces violaceus
CCTTGCCAGCCCGCTCAGAGATGTGTATAAGAGACAGCTCCAGGACTGGGTGCGCGACGGACGGTTCAGACCCGAGTTCCTCGCGGGCGGGACGGTGACCGGGCGCTGGGTGACCAACGGCGGGGGCGGGCTCCAGATCCCCAAG
>KL569196.1:6139-7089 GCA_000715635.1 Streptomyces violaceus
AGATGGAGCCGCGCGTCCTCGCGGCGATCTCCCGCGACCCCGGGCTGATGGAGGTGGCGGGCCGGGAGACCGACCTGTACCAGTCCGTCTCCGACCGCGCCTTCTCAGGCGACCGCGCCCAGGCCAAACTCGCCGTGCTCGGCGCGGTCTACGGCCAGACCTCCGGCGACGGCCTGAAGAACCTCGCCGCGCTCAGACGCCGCTTCCCCAGGGCGGTGGCGTACGTCGACGACGCGGCCCGCGCCGGCGAGGAGGGCCGGCTCGTACGGACCTGGCTCGGCCGGACCTGCCCGCCCGCGGCGCGGGGGACGGACGACGCGACGGAGGAGGCCGGCATCCCCGTCGCCGACGACGACCACCCCGACGCCGCCGCCCCCTGGGTGCCCGGCTACGCCTCCACCAACGCCCGCGCCCGCGGCCGCTTCGCCCGGAACTTCGTCGTCCAGGGCAGCGCCGCCGACTGGGCGTTGCTGCTGCTCGCCGCGCTGCGCAAGGCCTGCGCGGGCCTGGCGGCCGAGCTGGTCTTCTTCCAGCACGACGAGGTGATCGTGCACTGCCCCGAGGAGGAGACGGCGGCGGTCGTGACAGCGATCCACGAGGCGGCGGCCCTGGCCGGACGGCTGACCTTCGGCCAGACGCCGGTCCGGTTTCCCTTCACTACGGCGGTGGTGGAGTGCTATGCGGATGCCAAGTGATCACTACGTCGGATCTGGCCCGCGACGCCCGCGACCGCTTCCACGCCACACCGGTGTCAGATGACGGGCGGCCGCCCCAACCGCGTGAGCCGCCACACCGTACGCCAGCGCATGGGCCGCCGCTCACCCGCTGACTCCCGTACGCCTTCCACGAACCCGCCGAACCACGCACGCAACCCGGCGGCGGAACGGTTCCGTGCGAGGGTGAGCAGCACCCACACGCCCAGGTGGACGGGGACGAGCGCGACCGGCAGC
>KL569196.1:7361-10285 GCA_000715635.1 Streptomyces violaceus
AGAGATGTGTATAAGAGACAGTTCGGGTGCTGGAGCAGCAGTTCGGGCGCGTAGAGGATGTGCCAGTCCGCGTCGGCCGCGCGCCAGGCCAGGTCGGTCTCCTCATGGGCGAAGAAGAACTCGGCGGGCCAGTCGCCGACTTCGTCGAGCATCGCCATCCGCAGCGCGTGCCCGCCACCGAGGAACCCGGTGACATAACCGCCCCGCATGGGGTCCGAGCCGCCGATCCGGGGCACGTGCCGCTGCTGCGTCTCGCCGAGTTCGTCGGCGATGCGGAACCCCACGATGCCGAGCCGTTCGTCGGCGGCGTACAACTCCCGCACGCGGCGCAGCACATCGGCGTCCACGAGCAGCCCGTCGTCGTCCAGTTCGACGACGACGTCGACATCACCGAACTCCCGCAGCCGCGCGAGGGCCGCGTTCCGCCCACCGGGGCACCCCAGGTTCTCGTCGAGCTCGACGGGGGTGACCTCACCGGGCAGGGACAGCCGCCGGGCGAACTCGGGCAGCGGGCAGCCGTTGCCGACGATCACGATCCGCTCGGGCGGCACGTCCTGCTTGGCCACGGAACGGAGCAGCGCGTCGACCTCCTCGGGCCGATTGCCCATCGTCACCACGGCGACGGCGATCCTGGGCACCCCCATGTCCTCACCTCATCACGGTCGGCAACTGACGGGTCGACGGGCGATGCTATCCGTTCACGGTAAGGACCCTTTAAGTACGCCTGCCGGACGGTGGTTCACCTACGCCGTTCGGCCGAGGCGGCACCCGACCGGAACGGGCACAGGATGTCGGGTCCGGCAGGGCGTGCGCTGCCTAGCGTGGTGGTCACGAAAGAGGAAGGAACCGGGCGTGCTGGAGCGGCTCAACCAGGCCATGGAACACATCGAGCGCCACCTCGACGAGTCCTCGGACGTCGAGGAGCTGGCGCGGATCGCGGCCACCTCGGAGTACCACCTGCGCCGCATGTTCTCCGCACTGGCAGGCATGCCCTTGTCGGAGTACATCCGGCGCCGGCGGCTCACCGTCGCGGGCGCGGAGGTGCTCGCGGGCAGCGAGACCCTGCTGGAGATCGCGGTGCGCTACGGCTACGGCTCCGGTGAGGCGTTCGCGCGGGCGTTCCGCACGATGCACGGCGTGGGACCGGGCGAGGCCCGGCGCACCGGCGCGGCGCTCGTGTCGCAGCCCCGGCTGACCTTCCGCCTCACCGTCGAAGGGAGCAGCAGCATGCACTACCGAGTGGTGGACCGTCCGGCCTTCACCGTCACCGGCTTCAAGGCCCGGATCCCCCTGGTCCACTCAGGCCCCAACCAGGCGATCATCGACTTCGTCCGCGGCCTCGACAAACAAGCCCTGGAGCACCTGAAGAAACTGTCCGACCAGGAGCCGCACGGTTTCGTCGCGGTCTGCGACGACCTGGACCCGAGCCGCGCCGAGGGCACGGAACTCGACTACTACCACGGCGTGATCACCTCGTCTCAGTCCCCCGCCCCGTCCCCGGAGGGCACCACACCCCTCTCCGTCACACCCGGCACCTGGGCGGTCTTCACCACCTCCGGCCCGGCCCCCCAGGCCATCCAGGAGCTCTGGCGAGACGTCTTCACCGAGTGGTTCCCGTCCAACCCGTACCGCAGCCGCCCCGGCCCGGAGATCCTCCGGACCGAACTGTCGGCGGACGGGACGCGGGCGGACGCCGAGCTGTGGCTGCCGGTGGAAAGAGAGACGAGGAGTCGCTGACCTCCTGACGGCGCGCGCCGGCTGAGACGCGCGCCCCCAGTCCACGGCGACTACCGCGGCGCGACCGCCTCCGCGGTCTCTTTGCGGCGGGACCGCTCCCGGACCAACGAGATCGCGATCACCACCGCGGCGACGAGCACGGAGAGCAGCACCTGGCTGCGGCCGCCGCCCTCCTTGTCGTCGGTGAGCATGTAGACGAGCACGAACGAGATCATCGCGATCGTCACCCACGTCAGATACGGGAACAGCCACATCCGGACGACGAGCTTCTCCGGACTCTCGCGCAGGATGATCCCCCGCATCCGCAGCTGCGAGAAGCAGATCACCAGCCACACGAAGAGCGCGACCGCGCCCGAGGAGTTCAGCAGGAACTGGAACACCGTGTCCGGCCACAGGTAGTTGAAGGCGACCGCCACGAAGCCGAAGGCCACGGAGGCCAGGATCGCGGGCTGCGGGACACCTCGCGCGTTCGTCCGTACGAAGGACTGCGGGGCGTCGCCACGCTGGCCGAGGGAGAAGGCCATCCGGGAGGCGGTGTAGAGGCCGGAGTTGAGACAGGACAGCACGGCGGTCAGCACGATGAAGTTCATGATCTCGCCGGCGTGCGGGATGCCGATCGAGTCCAGGGCCGCGACGTACGACCCCTTCTTCTCGATCGCGGGGTCGTTCCACGGCAGCAGGGAGACCACGACGAGGATCGAGCCGACGTAGAAGACGCCGACCCGCCAGATCACGCTCCGGGTGGCCTTCGCGACCGCCCGCCGCGCGTCCGGGGACTCGGCGGCGGCGAGGGTGACGATCTCGCTGCCCATGAAGGAGAAGACGACCAGCAGGATGCCGGTGAGGATCGCTCCGGAGCCGTTCGGCAGGAAGCCGCCGTGCTCGGTGAGGTTGCCGAAGCCCGTCGCCGCGTTGTCGGAGCCGGGCAGCACACCGAAGATCGCCAGTCCGCCGAGGACGATGAAGCCCCCGATGGCGACGACCTTGATGCCCGCGAACCAGAACTCGAACTCGCCGAAGGAACCGACCGAGACCAGGTTGGTGGCGGTGAGGACCAGCATCACGATCAGCGCCCAGGCCCACTGCGGTACGGCCGGCACCCACCCTTCGAGGATCACGGCACCCGCGGTCGCCTCCACGGCGAGCACGACGACCCAGAAGAACCAGTACAGCCAGCCGATCGAGAA
>KL569196.1:10478-12104 GCA_000715635.1 Streptomyces violaceus
AACCCGGCCCAGCGGCCCAGCGCCCGGTCCGCGTAGGCGGAGAAGGAGCCGGAGGTCGGGTTGGCCGCGGCCATCTCGCCGAGCATCCGCATCACGAAGACGACCAGGGCCGCGACCAGCGCGTACGACAGCAGGATGCCGGGCCCGGCGGCGGCGATACCGGAGGCGGAGCCCACGAAGAGGCCGGCGCCGATCACGCCGCCGATGGCGATCATGGACAGATGGCGGTTCTTGAGACCGGCCTTCAGACCTGCCTGCTGCTCCGGAGGCTGACCGTCGGCGGGTGGAGCGGTGCCGGGGGCCAGTGAATCAGAGGGACGTGTAGTCATGTCGACATCCATGGGGTGGTTGGGGTGCCGTGCGGGGCGTGGCTGCCCGGGTCGCCTGGGTGGCGGGGGACGAGCGGGCCGCGCGTGCGTGCGCTGCCCGGAAAAGCGGGCGGTCAGGGCACTGACGATTCCCGGAAGCGTTCACGGTGCGGTTCGCGGTATCCGGATGCCGTGCTGGTGATGGGGTCGTCACCGCACGTCCGCGTTTCGCTCCGTCTCCTCGTGGGAGGTGGGCCGCATCACTTGCGGAAATGGATTTGCGCAAGCGTATGGGGGGCCATGGGGCCACGTGTTTGTGAAGACCGCACAAACTTGCCCACGATGGCTGTACGACCGGCCAATGCGGAAGCGGTTCAGCTGGTGGGCGGCAACCGCAGCTGGAGCATGGCCAGCAGACGCTGGTCGGGACGGCTGAGGTCGAGGCCGGTCAGCTCCTCGGTCCTGCGAAGGCGGTACCGCAGCGTGTTGGGATGCACATGGAGCTGTGCGGCGGCCGCCCGTATGTCACCGAGGGAGTTCAGGTACGTCAGGAGGGTCTCGGCGAGCCGGCCCTGGTGCCGGCTGTCGTGCGAGACCAGGGCGGTCAGTCGAGGATCCCGTATCTCGGGGTGGGCGGAGAGCAACGTCAGCATCTCGCTGACCAGCACCTCCGCCTGGATGTCCGGCAGCGCGGCGACCGCGACGGTCACTCCGGCGCTCACCATGGCGTCGAGTATGCGGTCGGCCTCCCGGCGTGACTCGGGGACGTCCCCGAGCCCCGGCACCAGGCAGCCGACCGAGCCGCGCAGTGGCAGTCCCAGGTGGCGGCGTGCGGCGTCGGTGATCTCCTGGGTCCAGCCGCGCAACGTGTCCGTGTCGATGCCGCGCGGCAGCTGGGGCAGGAGCACGTAGATACGGGAATCGACCTGCGTGACCAGGGCGCTGCGGTGCCGGGCGGCGATGTGCACGGAGACCAGGTTGGTGACCTCGGCGTGGGTCAGTTCCGGTGCGGCGACGCCCTCCGGGGTCCCGTACGCCTCCGTGGCCCCGTACGAGAAGCCCAGCACGGCGGCCGGGCGGGTGGCGTCGAACCCCAGGTGGGTGGCCAGCGGCTGCGGGCCGGTGCTCCCGTCCAGGAGTCCGGCCAGCAGGGTCCGGGTGAGTGTCACGTCGTCCGAGAGCTCCCGGCGACGGCGCACGAGATGGAGCGCGGCGACCCGGGCGGCACCCAGCAGTGCCTGGCGCGAGCGTTCGGACAGCGGGATCGAGCCCTCCTGCACCCAGATGGTGCCCAACTGCCGGTCCCCGGACCGGATGG
>KL569196.1:12320-13444 GCA_000715635.1 Streptomyces violaceus
AGCCGACGGCGGATGCCCAGCTCGGGGTGGCTGTCGATACCGATCACCTCGTCGCTGGAGTGCAGATGCTGGAACACGCCCCACTCGCGCAGCTTCGCCAGATACCCTTCCGGCCCCTGCCAGCCGAGGATGGAGCGCCGGCGCAGGTCGTCCGCCTCGTCGGAGTCGGTGGTGCGCGAGTAGGCCAGCATCCGGTTCGCGGCGTCCTCGATGCTGACGATTCCGCTGGTGAGGATGGCGGTGGTCTGGGCGAGCGCGAACAGGTCGCCCTCCCCGGCCCCATGTCCGGGGTCGTCCGGCGGGGCGTCGTCGAGGGCGGCCCGGGCCAGCGCGTTCACCTGCTCCCAGCGTGCTTCGCTGCGCAGCGAGAGCAGGGCGACCCCGGCCTCGGCAGCAGTCTCGGTGAGCGCCGCGGCCTGGCCGGGCCCGTCCAGCTTGACCACGACGGCGGCGGCTCCGTCCCGCCCGGCGGCCCGCAGCGCGGGGAAAGCGGCCCGGCCACGGGCACCGATCACGAGGACCAGCTCGCCCGGCTGTGCGGTGGGCGGATCCTCGGGATCGAGCAGCGAAACCCCACGGATCTCGACGTCCAGCCCGGCGGGGGCCGCCTGCACCTCCACCAGCGAGTCACCCAGCACCATCAGCAACTGACGCAGGCCGATGCTCGCTGCGGTGGGGGACACTGCGGCCGGATCCATGATCGTCGCCTCTACTGGGAGCCACGCCGGAACTCCGATGCTATCCGCAGGGGCGACGGGGCCGGCGCTGTCCGCGGAGCCCGGAAGGCAGCCCGCTGAACGAAAAACCCCAGTTCAGACAGCGCCTGAACTGGGGTTTCACTGGAGCCGCCTTCGGGATTCGAACCCGAGACCTACGCATTACGAGTGCGTTGCTCTGGCCATCTGAGCTAAGGCGGCGCGCTGTCCGCACTATGGTGCGATCAGCAACGACGGTAAGTCTACACAGTTTCGAAGGGTGCTCCGTACCGGCCCCGGAGGCGGGCCCCCAGGGCCGGGACAGCGGTTATGAGCAGCGCTTCCCGTCCTGGGGCGGGGTGCCGCGGAGGAGGTAGGCGTTGATCGCGCGGTCGATGCAGGCGCTGCCGCGGCCGTAGGCCGGGTGGC
>KL569196.1:13673-14807 GCA_000715635.1 Streptomyces violaceus
CGCTGCCGCGGCCGTAGGCCGTGTGGCCGTCGCCCTCGTAGGTGAGGAGGCGGGCCGAGGAGAGCTGGCCGGCCAGGGCCTGCGCCCAGCGGTACGGGGTCGCCGGGTCGCGGGTGGTGCCGACCACCACGATGGGCGCCGCGCCCTTCGCCTCGATCCGGCGCGGCTCGCCCGTGGCGTGCACCGGCCAGTACGCGCAGTTCAGCGAGGCCCAGGCGAGGCCCTCGCCGAAGACGGGGGACGCCTTCTCGAAGTCCGGCAACGCCCTGCGTACCTGGTCCGGAGTGTCGAAGGAGGGCGGCAGGTCCAGGCAGTTCACCGCCGCGTTGGCGAACATCAGGTTGCTGTAGGCGCCGTCGGCGTCACGCTCGTAGTAGCCGTCGGACAGGACGAGGAGCCCGGCGCCGTCGTCCTCCTTCATCGCGGACGTCAGCGCCTCACGCAGCTGCGGCCAGGCGCCCTCGTCGTACATGGCCGCGATCACACCGGTCGTGGCGAGCGACTCCGTGAGACGGCGGCCGTCGGGGTCGCCGGTGGGGATGGACCGGCCGTCCAGTTCCTCGAAGAACGCCTTCAGGTTCTTGCCCACCCGCTCGGGCGAGGTGCCCGCGCCGCCCAGCGGGCAGTCGGTCCGCCGCACGCAGTCCCGCGCGAAGGAGCGGAACGCCGTGTCGAAGCCCGCCGTCTGTTCCAGGTTCAGCCGCCGCGCGGGCAGCGACGGGTCCATCGCGCCGTCCAGCACCAGCCTGCCCGCCCGGTCCGGGAAGAGCCCGGCGTACGTCGCCCCGAGGAACGTCCCGTAGGAGGCGCCGACGTAGTTCAGCTTCTTGTCGCCGAGCGCCGCCCGCACGATGTCCATGTCCCGGGCCGCCTCCACGGTGGACACGTGGCGCAGCAGCCTGGGCGCGTCCGCGCCGCAGCCCTCGGCGAACGTCCGGTACGCCGCGACCAGCCCGTCGTCCTCCTTCCCGTCGTCGGGTGTGATGTCCGTCTGCGTGTACGTGTCCATGTCCGGCCCGTCCAGGCACTCGACGGGCTCGCTGCGGGCCACGCCGCGCGGGTCGACCGCCACCATGTCGTAGCGGGCACGGACCTCGGCCGGATAGCCGATGCCGGCGTACGACTCCATGTAGC
>KL569196.1:15017-15266 GCA_000715635.1 Streptomyces violaceus
CCGAACCGCCTGGCCCGCCGGGGTTCACGAGCAGCGAGCCCAGCCTCTTGCCCGTGGCCTTCTTGCGGGCGACGGCGAGCCGGACGTCACCGGCGGTCGGCCTGGCGTAGTCCAGCGGCGCCTTGACGGTGGCGCACTCGAAGCCGGGGACGCCGCAGCCGCGCCAGGCCGGCTTCTGCGCGTAGTACGAGGTGAGCGCCGCGGGGACGGACTTCGGCAGCGCGGCCAGTGCCGCAGGCTTTGCCGCCG
>KL569196.1:15534-17324 GCA_000715635.1 Streptomyces violaceus
CACGGGCCTTGCGGTGGGCGCCGCCGGAACCCGCGCGGCGGGGAGCGGGGGTGGAGGCGGAGCGGGGGGTACGCCTTGTGTGCATCCAGCGAGCGTAACTCTGCGCGATGGAATGAGTGCCGTGCGTGCGTGTCGTGCCTCGTACGAGTTACAACGTCAATCTCACGTCCCCCGGCCGCACCGGGTGTCAGCCCGCTCTGAGGGCCATCGTCATCGCCTCCACGGCGAGCAGCGGCGCCACGTTGCGGTCGAGCGCGTCGCGGCAGCCGGCGATCGCCTCGATGCGGCGGAGCGTGGACTCCGGGGAGCTGCCGCGGGCCAGGCGCTCCAGGGCGTCCTCGGCGTCCGCGTTGGCGATGGCCACACGGGAGCCGAGCTGGAGGGCGAGGACATCGCGGTAGAAGGCCGTGAGGTCGGTCAGGGCGAGGTCGAGGCTGTCGCGCTGCGTGCGCGTTCTGCGGCGCTTCTGCTTGTCCTCCAGGTCCTTGATCACACCGGCCGTGCCACGCGGCATCCGGCCGCCCTGGGCCGCGCCGAGAGCGGCCTTCAGCTCCTCGGTCTCCTTGGTGTCCATCTCCTCGGCGAGCTGCTTGGCGTCCTCGGCGGCCGCGTCGACCAGTTCCTGGGCGGCCTTGAGCGCGCCGCCGACCTCCTCCACGCGCAGCGGCATCCTCAGCACGGCGGCACGGCGTTCGCGCGCGGCCGGGTCGGTGGCCAGGCGGCGGGCCCGGTCGACGTGGCCCTGGGTCGCGCGGGCCGCCGCGGCGGCGGCGTTCGGCTCGATGCCCTCGCGTCGTACGAGCATGTCGGCGACGGCGTCGACCGACGGCGTGCTCAGGTTCAGGTGGCGGCAGCGGGAGCGGATGGTCGGCAGGACGTCCTCGATGGAGGGGGCGCACAGCAGCCAGACCGTGCGGGGGGCTGGCTCCTCCACGGCCTTGAGGACGGCGTTGGCCGACTTCTCGTTCAGCCGCTCGGCGTCCTCGACGAGGATGATCTGCCAGCGGCCGGTCGCCGGCGAGGTGAACGACTTGCGGACGGTGTCGCGCATGTCGTCGGCAAGGATCTGCGAGCCGACCGCGGCGACGGTGGTGACGTCGGCGTGCGTGCCCACCAGTGCCGTGTGACATCCGTCGCAGAAGCCGCAGCCCGGGGAGCCGCCGAGGGCCCGGTCGGGGCTGACGCACTGCAGCGCCGCCGCGAAGGCCCGCGCCGCCTGGTTCCGCCCGGCTCCGGGCGGCCCCGTGAACAGCCACGCGTGGGTCATCTTCGACGCCTCGGGCGGAGGGGCGTCGGCCGCGGCCGCGGTGACCAGGGCGTCGGCGTCCCTGGCGGCAGCGTCCAGCTGCGCGCTCACCCTCTCCTGCCCGACGAGGTCGTCCCACACGGTCATGGGTCACGCCGCCCTTCCGTCACGTCCGCGTGTGCGGACCGTACTGCCGCTGCGAGATCCATTGTGGGGGCGACCACTGACAATCCGGCCCCGGCCCTCTGAGGGCCGGGGCCGGGTGATCTTCCGGAACTGCCTGCGGGGCAGGGCCTCAGCGGCCGCGGCCCCTCCCCCGGCGCCCACGGCCCTCGTCCGGCTCCTCCTCGTGCGGTCCGAGCAGCTCGTCCGCCAGCGAGGGGAGGTCGTCCAGCGGCGTCTCCTCGGCCCAGTCGGACCGGCGGCGGCGCGGCTCGCCCTCGGCGTCGACCTGGGGCATCTCACGCGTACGGTCCTCGGTGCCGTCGGGGCGGCTGGCCGGGGAGTCGTCCCGGAAGTACCCGGGCGGCAGCCGGTCCGCCGG
>KL569196.1:17504-18396 GCA_000715635.1 Streptomyces violaceus
CCAGCCGGTCCGCCGGCTCGTCGCCGCGCACGGGCGGCAGCACGGCCGTCTCCTCGGCGTCCCCCGGCCGGACCGGAGGCAGCACGGCCGTCTCGTCCCCTGCCCAGGAAGGCGTGTCCTCGGCCCCGGGGCGAACCGGAGGCAGCACCTCGGTCTCCTCGCCCGCCCCCGGCGGCACCGGCGGCTTCGGCAGCTCGGCCGTCACCTCGGCGTCGGTTCCCCCGGAGGACCGGCCCCGGCCTGAGGCCTTGTCGTCGCCCTTGCCTTCGGCTTTGTCGTCCCGCACCCGGCGCAGCACGGTCGTCTCGTCCACGGAGCCCGAGCGGCCCGGGGCGTTCTCCGGTGTCACCACGGGCGTCGGCACGGTCGCCGCGTCGTGAGCGGCCGGCGCCCGGGACGCACCCTGCGGAGCGGAGCCCTGGCCAGCCTTCGGGGCAGAACTCTTCGGTCCCGCCTCCGCGGCCGCGGCCGCCGCCTCCGCCAGGCGTCGCGCCTCCTCGGCCCGCAGCAGCGCGTCCTCGGCCTTGCGCTGCTTCTCCAGACGGAGGGCCTCGGCCTCGGCACGCAGCCGGGCCTCTTCCTCGGCCTGCTTGCGGCGCCGATCCTCCTCGGCCTTGCGGCGGGCCTCCTCCTCGGCCCGGGCCTTCTCCTCCGCGAGGAGCCGCACCCGCTCCTCCTCGGCCTTCTTCTGTGCTTCCTCGGCCCGTCGCCGGGCCTCCTCCGCCTGCCGTTCGGCCTCGCGCCGCTGCGCCTCCTCGAGCTCGCGCCGCTTGCGCTCCTCCTCCTCGGCACGCAGGCGGGCCAGCTGCTCCTGGCGCTCACGCTCGAGGCGCTCCTCCTCGGCCTTGCGGGCGGCCTCTTCCTCGGCCTTGCGGCGGGCCTCCTCCTCGGC
>KL569196.1:18554-21291 GCA_000715635.1 Streptomyces violaceus
CGGCCTTGCGGCGGGCCTCCTCCTCGGCCTTCTTCCGCGCCTCCTCCTGGGCCTTGATCTCGGCCTCGGACAGCGGCAGCACCTGGTCGAGCCGGTGCCGGATGACGGTCGTGACGGCCTCGGGCTCCTGGCCGGCGTCCACCACCAGGTACCGCCCGGCGTCGGCCGCGGCCAGGGTCAGGAAACCGGACCGCACACGCGCGTGGAACTCGGCGGGCTCCGACTCCAGCCGGTCGGGCGCCTCGGTGAACCGCTCGCGCGCGGTCTCCGGCGCGACGTCCAGCAGGACGGTCAGATGCGGCACGAGTCCGTTCGTGGCCCAGCGGTTGATCCGGGCGATCTCGGTCGGCGACAGGTCGCGGCCCGCTCCCTGGTAGGCCACGGACGAGTCGATGTACCGGTCGGAGATGACGACCGCGCCGCGCTCCAGGGCGGGCCGTACGACGGTGTCGATGTGCTCGGCCCGGTCGGCCGCGTACAGCAGCGCCTCCGCGCGGTGCGACAGGCCCTCGCTGGACACGTCCAGCAGGATCGACCGCAGCCGCTTGCCCACCGGCGTCGCCCCCGGCTCGCGCGTCAGCACGACCTCGTGGCCCTTGCCGCGGATCCACTCGGCGAGCGCCTCGGCCTGCGTGGACTTGCCGGCCCCGTCGCCGCCCTCCAGGGCGATGAAGAAGCCGGAGGCCGCGGGCGCCTGCTCCGGGTCGTCGCCTCGGAGCAGCGCGTCCCGCAGGTCCTGCCGCAGCGGCACGCCGGATCGGTCGTCGACCTTGGCCAGCACCAGCGCGGCGACCGGCAGCAGCAGGGCACCGGCCAGCATCAGCGTGAAGGCCGCGCCGCCGTGCGCGAAGACGAACTTGCCACTCTCCAGCCGGTGCGGCCCGATCCCCGCCGCCACCAGCGGGGCGATCACCGCGCCGAGCGCCACGCAGACCCGGACGACCGCGTGCAGGTGCTCCGTCGTACGGGACCGCCGGTACTCCTCGGTCTCCTGGTCGAGCAGCGTGTGCCCGATGTTGGCGGCCATGCCCGCGCCGATACCGGCCAGGGCGAGGATCAGCAGCACGGTGGTGACGTCCGGGACCAGCCCGGCGGCCAGCAGCGCGACACCGGTGAAGGCGATGACCAGCGCGAGCAGCCGGCGGCGCGACAGGGCGGGCAGCAGGGCGGGCGCCGTACGGATGCCGACGACGACACCGCCGGTGAGCACGCCCACGAACAGGCCGTACAGCACCGGGCCGCCGCCCAGGTCCTTGGCGTGCAGCACGGCCACGGCGACGGCGGCGGACACCGCGGCGGCGACGGCCGCGCAGGCCAGCACCAGCAGCGGCATCGCGCCGGTGCGGCCCTTGTCGGGGCCGGCTGTGGTCTTCGGGCGGCGCAGCCCCTCGAGCGGCGACCGCGCGCGCGGGGTGCGCGTGGCGGGCAGCTCGAGGAAGGTCAGCACGGAGAGGGACGCGGCGAACAGCCCGGCCGCCACGTACGAGGCGAGAGCCGCCTGGTGCTGGCCGAACCAGTCGATGCCGACGCCCAGCAGGTTGTTGAACAGGGCCGCGACGACGAGCGCGACGGCCGCGAGCGGGATCGCGACGAATCCGGTGCGCAGCGAGAGCCGGCGCAGGGCGTCCAGATGGTCGGGCAGCGGCCGGACCGTGGCGCCTTCCGGCGGCGGTGCGGGCAGCAGCGCGGGGGCCGCGCTCTCGCGGCACACCGTCCAGAAGCGCTCGGCGACTCCGGTCACGAAGGCCGTGACGAGGAGCATGGCCAGCGCGTCCTCGGGCATCCAGTCGATCCACAGCGGCGCGACGATGAGCAGCGCGGCCCGCAGCCCGTCCGCGCCGACCATGGTCCAGCGCCGGTCGAGCGGGCCGTCCTGGGAGGTGAGCGCCGTGAGCGGACCGAGGAGCACGGCGCCGAAGAGGAGCGTCGCGAGGATGCGCACCGCGAAAACGGTCGCCACTGCGAACGCCACGCCTCGGTAGCCGCCCCCGAACGCACCCTCGGCGACAGCCGCCTGGAGGGTGAGCAGGACCAGCACGAGAAGGGCCAGGGTGTCGCCCACGCCGCCCACGAGCTGTGCGCTCCAGAGCCGCTTCAACTGCGGACGGCGCAGCAGGGCGCGGACGGCGCGCTCGCGGGAGTCCGCGACCAGGGCATCGTCGGGGGCCGGCGGAGAGGCCGTGGGGTGCTCGGCTCGCGTCATGCATTCAGCCTATCGGGAGCCACCGACACCCTGGAGGGCCCCGTCTGGCATGCGCACGCCCCGACACCGAAGTGTTGCCGGGGCGTTCGCTTTCCGAACCCTGGGCGAAGACCCCGACCTTGGCGGCCCGGGTCCCGAACAGGTGCTGAACGGGCCTCAGTCCTCCGCCGGCTTCGAGGCGGTCGCCGTCTTGGCCGCCGTCTTCTTCGCCGTGGTGGTCTTCTTGGCCGTCGTCTTCTTCGCGGTCGTGGTCTTCTTCGCCGCGGTCTTCTTGGCCGTCGTCTTCTTCGCCGGGGCCTTCTTGGCCGCCTTCTTCGCGGTCTTCTTCGCCGGCCCCTTCGCACGCTTCTCAGCGAGGAGCTCGAAACCGCGCTCCTGGGTGATCTCCTCGACGCTGTCGCCGGAGCGCAGGGTCGCGTTGGTCTCGCCGTCGGTGACGTACGGCCCGAAGCGGCCGTCCTTGACGACGACCGGCTTGCCGCTGACCGGGTCCTCGCCCAGCTCCTTCAGCGGCGGCTTGGCGGCCGCCCGGCC
>KL569196.1:21442-23450 GCA_000715635.1 Streptomyces violaceus
ACCGGGTCCTCGCCCAGCTCCTTCAGCGGCGGCTTGGCGGCCGCCCGGCCACGCTGCTTCGGCTGGGCGTAGATCGCCAGCGCCTCCTCCAGCGTGATCGTGAAGAGCTGCTCCTCGGCCTGGAGCGAGCGCGAGTCCGTGCCCTTCTTCAGATACGGGCCGTAGCGGCCGTTCTGCGCGGTGATCTCCTGGCCCTCGGCGTCGGCGCCGACGATGCGCGGCAGCGACATCAGCTTGAGGGCGTCGTCGAGCGTCACCGTGTCCAGGGACATCGTCTTGAAGAGGGAGGCCGTACGCGGCTTGACCGCGTTCTTGCCCGTCTTCGGGGTGCCCTCGGGGAGGATCTCCGTCACGTACGGGCCGTAGCGGCCGTCCTTGGCGACGATCGTGTGGCCGGTGGCCGGGTCGGGGCCCAGTTCGTAGTCACCGCTCGGCTTGGCGAGCAGTTCCTCCGCGAGGTCGACGGAGAGCTCGTCCGGCGCCATGTCGTCCGGGATGTCGGCGCGCTGGTGCTGCTCGGTGTCCTTCTCGCCGCGCTCGATGTACGGCCCGTAGCGGCCGACCCGCAGCACGATGCCGTTGCCCACGGGGAACGACGACACCTCGCGCGCGTCGATCGCGCCCAGGTCGGTCACCAGCTCCTTGAGGCCGCCGAGGTGGTCCCCGTCGCCGTTGCCGGCGTCGGCGGCACCGCCTTCGCCTGTGCCCTCACCGAAGTAGAACCGCTTCAGCCACGGCACGGACTGCGCCTCACCGCGGGCGATGCGGTCGAGGTCGTCCTCCATCTTGGCGGTGAAACCGTAGTCGACGAGCCGCCCGAAGTGCTTCTCCAGGAGGTTGACCACGGCGAAGGACAGGAAGGACGGCACCAGGGCCGTGCCCTTCTTGAAGACGTACCCGCGGTCGAGGATCGTGCCGATGATCGACGCGTACGTCGACGGGCGGCCGATCTCGCGCTCTTCCAGCTCCTTGACCAGGGAGGCCTCGGTGTAGCGGGCCGGGGGCTTGGTGGCGTGCCCGTCGACCGTGATCTCCTCAGCGCTCAGGGCGTCGCCCTCGGAGACCTGGGGCAGCCGGCGCTCGCGGTCGTCGAGCTCGGCGTTCGGGTCGTCGGCGCCTTCGACGTAGGCCTTCAGGAAGCCGTGGAAGGTGATCGTCTTGCCGGACGCGCTGAACTCGACGTCCCGGCCGTCGGCCGCCGCGCCGCCGATCTTCACCGTGACGCTGTTGCCGGTCGCGTCCTTCATCTGGGAAGCGACGGTCCGCTTCCAGATCAGCTCGTAGAGCTTGAACTGGTCGCCGGTCAGTCCGGTCTCGGCGGGAGTGCGGAAACGTTCACCCGAGGGGCGGATCGCCTCGTGGGCCTCCTGCGCGTTCTTGACCTTCCCGGCGTACGTCCTCGGCTGCGGCGGCAGGTAGTCGGCGCCGTACAGCTGCGTGACCTGGGCGCGGGCGGCCGCGACCGCTGTGTCGCTCAGGGTCGTGGAGTCCGTACGCATGTACGTGATGTAGCCGTTCTCGTACAGCTTCTGCGCGACCTGCATGGTCGCCTTCGCGCCGAAGCCGAGCTTGCGGCTGGCCTCCTGCTGCAGCGTCGTCGTACGGAACGGGGCGTACGGCGAGCGGCGGTAGGGCTTGGACTCGACGGACCGCACCGAGAACTGCGTGTTCTCCAGGGCGGCGGCCAGGGCGCGGGCGTTCGCCTCGTCGAGGTGGAGGGTGTTCGCGCTCTTCAGCTGCCCCAGGGAGTCGAAGTCGCGGCCCTGCGCGACCCGCCTGCCGTCGACGGACTGCAGGCGCGCGACCAGCGACGACGGGTCCGACGAGTCTCCGGCGCGGCCGGTCGCAAAGGTGCCCGTCAGGTCCCAGTACTCAGCCGAACGAAAGGCGATGCGCTCGCGTTCCCGCTCGACGACGAGCCGGGTGGCGACCGACTGGACACGGCCCGCGGACAGCCGCGGCATGACCTTCTTCCACAGGACCGGCGAGACCTCGTAGCCGTAGAGGC
>KL569196.1:23644-25922 GCA_000715635.1 Streptomyces violaceus
TAGCCGTAGAGGCGGTCGAGGATGCGGCGGGTCTCCTGGGCGTCGACGAGCTTCTGGTTGAGTTCGCGCGGGTTGGCCACGGCGGCCTGGATCGCGGCCTTGGTGATCTCGTGGAAGACCATCCGCTTGACCGGGACCTTGGGCTTCAGCACCTCCTGGAGGTGCCAGGCGATGGCCTCGCCCTCGCGGTCCTCATCGGTGGCGAGGAAGAGTTCGTCGGACTCCTTCAGCAGGTCCTTGAGCTTCTTGACCTGTGCCTTCTTGTCGGCGTTGACCACATAGATCGGCTGGAAGTCGTGTTCGACGTCCACACCGAGGCGGCGGACCTCGCCGGTGTACTTCTCGGGCACCTCGGCGGCGCCGTTGGGAAGGTCGCGGATGTGCCCGACGCTCGCCTCGACGATGTATCCGGGCCCGAGATAGCCCTTGATCGTCTTCGCCTTGGCAGGCGACTCGACGATGACGAGTCGGCGGCCGCCCTCTGCGGTCTCGCTGGTCGGGGACAACTTCGCTCTTCTCTCCGGTCGACGCTGGGGCCTCCCCGGAGTCGCTTGCCCGGGGCTGGGTCGTGGTGACGCTGCGGAGTGTGACGGTACAGCCCGCCCCCGTGTCAAACGGGAAAAGCCCGCAACGGCCACTCGAACGGTAACCCGACTACCACCATTCCTGCCGCCCGGAGTGCCCGGCCCAGGCCCGGCCCTATGCGGAGCGCGACCTCTCGATTACCGGCAGGCGCGACGCCGATACGTGCTTCAGAGGCGGGTGAAGCACCATGTTCCGACCGTCAGGGCGAGCACCGCGACGACGCTCGCGAGGGTCGCCGATGCGACGGGCCTCACACCTTCGGCGACGGGCAGGTGCCGGCGTACGCGCGTCACTGTCCACGCCAGCAGTCCGCCTCCGAACAGGGAGAACACCGCTCCCGCGAAGATCGCCGGTTCGCTCTCCATGGCCCCCGTGCCCCTTTTCCCCTGTCCGCGACTCTCCAGCCCCGGGAGGCTGACACGCGTGGGCGGCGGGCAGGCGAACCGTAGGTGAACGCCGGGGCGACGCGGCGGTGGATCCGGGAGGACCGGCCCCTCGGGACCCGTGCGGGACGAGGTGTTCAAATCGACTCGAAATTTATTGGCGGGCCTCTTCGCCGGGCCCCGCGGGCACCGCCTCGCCCGGCGCCGCCTCGCCGGGCTCCCTCAGCGGACCGGATCCAGGAACCCCTGCTCCACGAGCAGCCGGATCTGTGCCGGTGTGCGGTCGCGCAACAGCACCGGGTCCTCGCCGATCAGCTGGGCGATGGCGTCGAGGATGCGGCCGGCACTCATCGTGCCGTCGCAGACGCCCGCGAAGCCCGCGCCGACCGTGTCCACCCGGGTCGCCCGGCGCATGCCGCGGTTCTGGCGCAGCACGACATGCTCGGGGTCCTCGGCGCCGGGCAGCCCGACCTGTTCCTGCACGACCTCGGCGGCGAGCCGGAAGTGCCCTTCGAGCAGGGCGGCGTCGTCGTGGCCGCGGAGATGGTCGAGCCGGTCGAAGTGGGCCCTGATGGTGTCCCCGAGCGGCTGCTCGACCGGATGCGGCCATTCCTCCACCGTGAGGGAGGGCACGGCGGCGCCCGTCCTGCGCAGGGTGATCCAGCCGAACCCGACGGCCTTCACCTTGCGCGCCTCGAACTCGTCGAGCCATGCGTCGTACCGCGCCTGGTACTGCGCCGCGTCGCCCTCGTGGTCGCCCGCGTCCCGCAGCCACAGCTCGGCGTACTGGTTGACGTCCTGCACCTCGCGCTGCACGATCCACGCGTCGCAGCCCCGGGGCACCCATGACCTGAGCCGGTCCTGCCAGTCCTCCCCTTCCACGTGCTGCCAGTTGGCGAGGAACTGCGCGAACCCGCCCTCGTTCAGCCGCTCCCCCGCCTCCTGAACGAGCGTGCGGCACAGATCGTCCCCGCCCATACCGCCGTCGCGGTAGGTGAGCCGGGCACCGGGAGAGATCACGAACGGCGGGTTCGAGACGATCAGGTCGTACTTCTCGTCGTCCCGGACCGGGGTGAAGAGGGAGCCCTCGCGCAGATCGGCGGCCGGGGCGCCGGACAGGGCCAGCGTGAGACCGGTGATGTGCAGCGCGCGCGGGTTGAGGTCGGTGGCCGTCACGCGTGTGGCGTGCCGGGCCGCGTGCAGCGCCTGGATGCCGGAACCGGTGCCGAGGTCGAGGGCGGCGCCGACGGGCGTGCGGACGGTGATGCCGGCGAGGGTCGTGGAGGCGCCGCCGACGCCCAGGACGACTC
>KL569196.1:26050-32262 GCA_000715635.1 Streptomyces violaceus
GGGCCCGCCGTAGGGCCGCACGTCCACCGTGGCGGCGAGTTCGTCCGCGCCGGCGTGCTCGAGCCAGCCGGTCGCCAGGCAGGCGTCGACGGGCAGGACGTCCGCCACGCGCGCGTGGGGCACGGGTTGCTGGAGCAGGAACAGCCGGACGAGCATCTCCAGCGGAGTGTCCCCGCGGGTCGCCCGGAGCGCGGGCACGGTCTCGCTCCGGGCCAGCGCCGCGTACGCGGGGGCGCCGAGCAGTTCGAGCAGTCCGTCGGCGGTGAAGGAGGCCCCGAGCAGGGCGTCCCGGAGCCGGGCGGCGACCTCGGGGCGGTCGGGGGCGGGCAGCGGGGACAGGGGTGACTGGCTGGCGTTACTCACGCCCCCATTGTGGCCGCCGGCACCGCCGGCGCACCTGCCCGTGCCGGGGATCGGGTGCGCCTGCACTGCCCGCCTCGGCGGTCACGCCCGGCTCAGCGGTCCCCGGCGCCACATGTACTCAGGTCGCCGACGCCGGCCCCGTCGCCGCCTTGCAGCTCGACTGCCGGGCCATCGCCTGGCCGACCTCGCCCTCCTCCAGGTTCCTGAGCGCGTCGTTCCCGCTCTTGCTCAGCTTGTCCAGCTCGGTGGCGATGTCCTTGAGACCGTCGGCGAACTTGCCCTGGTCCTTCGTGTCGAGCCCGTCGACCTGCTTCTTCAGCGAGGCGTACGACGCGGAGATCGTGTTGAGCTCCGTGACCGCGTCCTTCTGCTTCTTCTCGCCGTTCTCGACGTCCGGCGCGCCGGCCTTGTTCACCGCGGTCCCGATCGCCTTGTAGGCGTCGGACATGTCCTGGAAGGCCTGTGCGTCGGTCTTCTGGACGTCCTCCGGTGTGCTGTTGTCCGAGGTCTCCTTCTGGATCGAGGCATTGGCCGACTCGATCTTCTTGGCCTGCGGCTGTACGGCATCGCAGACGTCCTTGGCCCAGGAGTCCAGCTTCTCGTTGTCGTCGCCGCCGCAGCCCGACAGCGCCAGTACCAGTACCGCACCGCCGGACAGTGCGGCCGCGAGCTTCTTGTTCACCGGTTTGGTCCCTTCCATGGCTCTCGGCCCCGGAACATACACGCCAGATGCACGGCACCCGCACGCCGAGCGCCCATTAAAACCTTTTTGTTACCTTTTAATCCAAGCGAGATAAGGCTCACGACGTGGTGGTGCGGACACACAGAGCGGGCGGGCGACGCGCCAACGCGCGCCGCCCGCCCGCACCTTGAGCTGGGGCTAGACGGACCTCCCTACGAAACCACCGCCGGGTCCGGTGACTTGGGTTCCGGTTCGGCGTTGTCTTCGTCACCTACGGCGATGCCGCGCCGCTTTGACACGTAGACCGCCCCGGCGATCACGGCGAACGCGAGCGCCGCGATCAGGATCCGCATACCGATGCTCTTGTCCGGGCCGTAGGAGAACTTGATCACCGCGGGCGCGATGAGCAGCGACACCAGGTTCATGACCTTCAGCAGCGGGTTGATCGCGGGACCGGCGGTGTCCTTGAACGGGTCGCCGACGGTGTCGCCGATCACGGTCGCCGCGTGGGCCTCGCTGCCCTTGCCTCCGTGATGACCGTCCTCGACCAGCTTCTTGGCGTTGTCCCAGGCTCCACCGGAGTTGGCCAGGAACACCGCCATCAGGGTGCCCGCGCCGATCGCGCCCGCCAGGAACGCGCCGAGCGGCCCGACGCCGAGCGTGAACCCGATGAAGATCGGCGCCAGCACGGCCAGCAGACCGGGCGTGGCGAGCTCGCGCAACGCGTCCTTGGTGCAGATGTCGACGACCTTGCCGTACTCCGGCTGCTCGCTGTAGTCCATGATCCCGGGCTTCTCGCGGAACTGGCGCCGCACTTCGAAGACCACGGCACCGGCCGACCGCGACACGGCGTTGATCGCCAGCCCCGAGAAGAGGAAGACGACCGCCGCGCCCGCGATGAGACCCACGAGGTTGTTGGGCTGCGAGATGTCCATCATCAGGCTCAGCGGGGCTCCGTCCCCGCTGAGTTTCTCGCCCACGTCCCGCGCGCCGGTGAAGATCGCGTCGCGGTACGACCCGAACAGCGCCGCCGCCGCGAGCACGGCCGTGGCGATCGCGATGCCCTTGGTGATCGCCTTGGTGGTGTTGCCGACCGCGTCCAGGTTGGTGAGCACCTGCGCGCCCGCGCCCTCGACGTCACCGGACATCTCCGCGATGCCCTGCGCGTTGTCGGAGACCGGTCCGAAGGTGTCCATCGCGACGATCACGCCGACCGTGGTGAGCAGGCCGGTGCCGGCCAGCGCCACCGCGAACAGCGCCAGCATGATCGACGTACCGCCGAGCAGGAACGCCCCGTACACGCCGAGGCCGATCAACAGGGCGGTGTAGACGGCGGATTCGAGACCGACGGAGATTCCGGCTAGGACGACGGTGGCCGGACCCGTGAGCGAGGTCTTGCCGATGTCCCTGACGGGTCGGCGGGTGGTCTCGGTGAAGTAGCCGGTCAGTTGCTGGATCAGGGCGGCGAGCACGATGCCGATGGCCACCGCGACCAGCGCGAGGACCCGCGGGTCGCCGTCCTTGCCCTGGATGGCGGCGTCGGTGACGCCGTCGAGCTCCGAGTACTTCCCCGGCAGGTAGACGTACACGGCCACCGCCACCAGCACGAGCGAGATCACCGCGGAGATGAAGAATCCGCGGTTGATGGCGCTCATGCCGCTGCGGTCGGCGCGCCGGGGCGCCACCGCGAAGATGCCGATCATCGCGGTGATCACACCGATCGCCGGCACGAGCAGTGGGAAGCCGAGCCCGGCGTCGCCGAAGGCCGCCGAGCCCAGGATCAGCGCGGCGACCAGGGTGACGGCGTACGACTCGAAGAGGTCGGCCGCCATGCCCGCGCAGTCGCCGACGTTGTCGCCCACGTTGTCGGCGATGGTCGCGGCATTGCGCGGATCATCCTCCGGAATGCCCTGTTCGACCTTGCCGACCAGGTCGGCGCCGACGTCGGCGGCCTTGGTGAAGATGCCGCCGCCGACCCGCATGAACATCGCGATCAGCGCGGCCCCGAGGCCGAAGCCCTCGAGCACCTTCGGCGCGTCGGCCGCGTACACCAGCACCACGCACGAGGCGCCCAGCAGGCCGAGGCCCACCGTGAACATGCCGACCACGCCGCCCGTGCGAAATGCGATCTTCATCGCTTTGTGCGAGACGGCGGTCAGATCCTTTTCCGGCTCGCCTGCCGCCGGGGTGGCTTCACGCGCCGCCGCGGCGACACGCACATTGCTGCGTACGGCGAGCCACATGCCGATATAGCCGGTGGCCGCCGAGAACGCCGCTCCGATCAGGAAGAACACCGAACGTCCGGCACGCTGATTCCAGTCGTCCGCGGGCAGCAGCATGAGCAGGAAGAACACGACCACGGCGAATACGCCGAGCGTGCGAAGCTGCCGTGCCAGATAGGCGTTCGCGCCTTCCTGGACCGCCGCCGCGATCTTCTTCATGCTGTCGGTGCCCTCGCCGGCCGCGAGTACCTGGCGCACCAGGACCCCCGCGACCGCAAGTGCCGCCAGCGCGACGACCGCGATGACCACGATGAGGACGCGGTTGCCATCGGTCAGTACGGCGGCTGCGAGGTCTGTGGGATGGCCCGACTGTGGTGAGTTGAAAAGCCCCGCCATTCGTCCTCCTTGACGCTTGGGCTGAGCTCAAGATGTGGACGGGATTGTAGGTACCGGAACCTGATCAAAACAGAGCGCGATAAACGGAATTGGACTTCCGAGGTAATGCCCTGAAAGCATTCCGAGGCGTCCGTGGAGCACGCGAATGATCGTGAACGAATTCACGCGATGAACGGCACAGGAACTACTGTAAAGGCGAGCACTGACAGCCGCACATGACGAAGGGCCCCACGGGTGGGGCCCTTCGTGCGGAACGGTGTGTGTCGTGGCCGGCTCAGACCAGAATCGTCGGCGGCGGCGTGGTCGGCCACGTCATCTTGATCAATCCGCCGTGCTCTCCCGCGCTGACCTCGACATCGTCGACGAGTCCGCTGATGACCGCGAGGCCCATCTCGTCCTCGTCGGCTTCGCCGTCGGGGTCGCCGGGACCGGCGCCGGGCGCGTGCTCGCCCGGGACCGCGTGCGGGGCCTCGTCGCCGACCTCGATGGAGAACTGCTTCTCCTCCTCGATCAGCAGCACCTTCACCGGTGCCGAGATCCCTACGGTCTGGTGCAGCCCGACGGCACGGGTGCACGCCTCGCCGACGGCGAGCCTGACCTCGTCGAGGACGGCCTCGTCCACTCCGGCCCTGCGCGCCACCGCTGCCGCCACCAGCCGGGCGGTCCTGACGTGCTCGGGCAGCGCGCTGAAGCGGAGCTCAACGGTGGCCATGCATCCCCCTCGCAACTACGGGCGTGCTGTCGGGAGGCTCCGGGCCGCCGAAAGCCCGGGCCCCCTCGGTCTTCACTTCTTCCGAACTTCTGCCACGCTTCGGCCGGCCCGGGCGCGAGGCCCGGGTCCGGTGTCAGTCGGTGGCCGCCACCGCTTCCTCGACCGAGGTGTGAATCGGGAACACCTTGGTGAGGCCGGTGATACGGAAGATCTTCAGAATGCGCTCCTGGTTGCAGACCAGGCGCAGGGAGCCCTCATGGGCTCGCACGCGCTTCAGGCCGCCGACCAGTACGCCGAGTCCGGTGGAGTCGAGGAAGTCCACGCCCTCCATGTCGACGACAAGGTGGAAACTGCCGTCGTTCACCAGCTCGACCAACTGCTCGCGCAGCTTGGGCGCGGTATATACGTCGATTTCGCCACCGACCCTGACGATCGTGCGATCGCCCATGGTCTCGGTCGACAGGGACAGGTCCACGGATCCTCCAGCACCTTGCTATCGAGCGGTCGCCCTTGGGGCACTCGGCTTCAGCCCTTGGACGCTTCGCCAGCCGCGATGGCATTCAATCACTTACCGGCAGGCGTGCACGACGCCTTGGCTCCATTGTCCGTCACGCCAGTGACACACTCGGTGCCGATGGCCAAGAATCACCGATCCGATCGAACCCCGACGGACCCCGCCTCCCGACCCGCGCCGGGCGTGGTCCTGGACCGGCTCGCGTCCGGTCCGAGCAGGGCTTCGCGCATTACTCATACGGAGCACTTGCCCCCGCGCGAGGGTCGGCATGCCGTCTGGCCGGACCGGATCCGCGCGGAAGTCGTCGCCGCCGTGCGCGCCGCGGGCATCGAACACCCCTGGGCCCATCAGGCGCGTGCGGCCGAGCACGCGCTGGACGGCGACTCGGTCGTCGTCGCCACGGGCACGGCCTCCGGCAAGTCCCTGGCGTACCTCGTGCCGGTTCTGTCCACCCTTCTGGAGGGCGCCGAGGCCCCGAACGGCCGCGGCGCGACCACCCTCTACCTGGCCCCCACCAAGGCCCTTGCGGCGGACCAGTGCCGTTCGGTGAAGGAACTTTCACATCCACTGGGCCATTCGGTGCGCGCGGCCGTCTACGACGGCGACACCCCGTTCGAGGAACGCGAATGGATCCGCCAGTACGGCAACTACGTCCTGACCAACCCGGACATGCTGCACCGCGGCATACTTCCGTCCCACCCCCGCTGGTCCTCCTTCCTGAAATCGCTGAAGTACGTCGTCATCGACGAGTGCCACACCTACCGCGGCGTGTTCGGCTCGCACGTCGCCCAGGTGCTGCGCCGACTGCGCCGCCTGTGCGCCCGCTACGGCGCCTCGCCCGTGTTCCTGCTGGCCTCCGCCACCGCCGCCGAGCCCTCGGTCGCGGCCCGCCGCCTCACCGGCCTGCCGGTGCTGGAGGTCGCCGACGACGCCTCCCCGCGCGGCGAACTGGTGTTCGCCCTGTGGGAGCCGCCGCTGACCGAGCTGCACGGCGAGAAGGGCGCCCCCGTCCGCCGCACGGCCACCGCCGAGGCCGCCGACCTGCTGACCGACCTCACCGTGCAGGGCGTGCGCTCGGTCGCCTTCGTGCGCTCCCGGCGCGGCGCCGAGCTGATCTCGGTCATCTCCCAGGAGCGCCTGGCCGAGGTCGACCGGTCGCTGGCCCGGCGTGTCGCGGCGTACCGGGGCGGCTATCTCCCGGAAGAACGGCGCGCACTCGAACACGCCCTCCATTCGGGTGAACTTCTGGGCCTCGCCGCGACGAACGCCCTCGAACTCGGCATCGACATCTCCGGCCTGGACGCGGTCGTCATCGCCGGATAC
>KL569196.1:32482-33105 GCA_000715635.1 Streptomyces violaceus
TGTGGCAGCAGGCGGGCCGGGCCGGACGGTCCGGCCAGGGGGCGCTGGCCGTCCTGGTGGCCCGCGACGACCCGCTGGACACCTTCCTGGTCCACCACCCGGAGGCCCTGTTCGACCAGCCCGTCGAGTCCACGGTCCTCGACCCGGACAACCCCTATGTGCTGGCCCCGCACCTGTGCGCGGCCGCGGCGGAGCTGCCCCTGACGGACGAGGACCTCGACCTGTTCGGCCCGGCCTGCGAGGGTCTCCTGCCGCAGCTGGAGGCCGCGAAGCTGCTGCGCCGCCGCACCAAGGCCTGGCACTGGACCCGCCGCGAGCGCGCCGCCGACCTGACCGACATCCGAGGCGAGGGCGGACGCCCGGTCCAGGTCGTCGAGACCGGCACGGGCCGGCTGCTCGGCACGGTCGACGCCGGTGCCGCGCACTCGACGGTGCACGAAGGCGCGGTCCACCTCCACCAGGGCCGCACCTACCTGGTGCGCTCCCTGGACATGGAGGACTCCGTCGCCCTCGTCGAGGAGGCCGCCCCGCCGTACTCCACGGTCGCCCGCGACACGACGGCGATCTCCGTCCTGGAGACCGACACCGAGATCCCTTGGGGCTGTCTCTTATACACATCTCTG
>KL569196.1:33377-35153 GCA_000715635.1 Streptomyces violaceus
CCGCCTCTGCTACGGCTCGGTCGAGGTCACCAACCAGGTCGTCTCCTTCCTCCGCAGACGGCTCATCACCGGTGAGGTGCTGGGCGAGACGAAACTCGACCTCCCTCCTCGTACGCTGCGCACCCGGGCCGTGTGGTGGACCGTCACCGAGGACCAACTGGACCGGGCCCGGATCAACCCGGAGATCCTCGGGGGCTCCCTGCACGCCGCCGAGCACGCGTCGATCGGCCTGCTGCCCCTCTTCGCGACCTGCGACCGCTGGGACATCGGCGGCGTGTCGATCCCGCTCCATCCCGACACGCTGCTGCCCACGGTCTTCGTCTACGACGGCCACCCCGGCGGCGCGGGCTTCGCGGAGCGCGCCTTCCACACCGCCCGCACCTGGCTGACCGCCACCCGCCAGGCCATCTCCTCCTGCGAGTGCGACGCCGGCTGCCCGTCCTGCATCCAGTCCCCCAAGTGCGGCAACGGCAACGACCCGCTGCACAAGAGGGGGGCGGTGCGGCTGCTCACGGTGCTGCTGGAGGGCGCCCCCGAGGAGAAGGAGACGGAGAAGAACGTGGCGGCCGGGCAGCCGACCGGAGGTCCGGAGGAGCCGCTGGAGAACCGGCCCGCGTCCTCCCCGCCGCCGACGGGAGCTCCGGAGGAGCCGTCGGAGGCCCCGCCCGCGCCCTGACCTCCGCCGTGAACGGTCCGCGTCCCGACGCCGCCGTCACGTCCGAGATCTCACCGGCGACCTCGCACCGCACGAGCCGGACGCCCTGTGCCCGGGCCACCCGGCCGGCCCGGGCGCAGGCCGCCGTACCGCCCTCGGCCCAGTGGTCCGCCGCCGCGAGCGCCGCGAGATCCGCACCGCCCGCCGCACGGTGCCGGATCGCGACGACCTGTCCCAGCGCGAGGACGACGCCGAACACCACACACAGGACGGCGATCACCCCGACGCCCCAGACGGTGGCGGAACCCCGGTCCGAGACGTCGCGCGTCATGCCCCGGCGTCTCATGTGCCCACCGCCTCCTCCACCGACGCCACGGCCTCCTCGCGCACGGCGAAGGACAGCCCGCGCAGCACCGGCGGTTCGGCCACGACGATCACCCGGACGTGTTCCGCTTCCCGGCTGACGGTCACCTTCGCGCCGGGCGGCGCCGCCTCGCGGGTCAGCCGCACGACCGCGTCGGGCGGGTCCTGGCGGGCCGCAGCGCGAGCGCCCGTCCGTGCCGCGTCCACGCACTGGATCTGCGCGGCCACGGCCAGCAGACCCGCCACCAGCGCCATCGCGAACATCACCAGTACGGGCAGCACCACGGCCGACTCCGCCGTGACGAACCCCCGGTCCGAGCCCCGCTCACATCCGCGCATTGAGGGCTTCCGTCACGACGCTCTGCAACTCCGCGCTGACCGCGCCGCTGGTGACGACCTTGTAGAGCACCACCGCGAACGCCACCGCCGCGACGATTCCCATCGCGTACTCGGACGTGACCATCCCCGCGTCCCTCCGCGCCGCACGCATTCCGCACACCAGGGCACGCAACCGTGCCCGTACCACCTGATACATCTCAACCTCCGTGAAAAAATACGAACTGCTGTCTCGTGTCGCCGGCTTCTCTCGGGCCCTTGTCCGCGTCATCCACCACCCCCTCCGAGCACCCCGCCCGCGAGCCCGATCACCACGGGCAGCACGCCGACCGCGATGAACGCGGGCAGGAAGCACAGCCCGACCGGTGCGCTGACCATGACGCCCGCCCGGCGGGCCCTGGCCGTCGCGGCGCGGCCCCAGT
>KL569197.1:0-939 GCA_000715635.1 Streptomyces violaceus
CCACATGGTGCCGATCCAGTTGAAGAACTTCACACCGGTCGGTACCGCGATCAGGAAGGTCATGAAGGAGAAGAACGGCAACAGCACACCGCCGGTGACGTACATGTGGTGCGCCCACACCGTCACGGACAGACCCGCGATCGCGATCGTCGCCCCGATCAGACCCGTGTAACCGAACATCGGCTTACGGGAGAAGACCGGAATGACCTCGGAGATGATGCCGAAGAACGGCAGCGCGATGATGTACACCTCTGGGTGCCCGAAGAACCAGAACAGGTGCTGCCACAGCAACGCGCCGCCGTTGGCGGAGTCGAAGATGTGGGCGCCGAACTTGCGGTCCGCCTCCAGGGCGAACAGCGCGGCCGCGAGGACCGGGAAGGCGAGCAGGACCAGCACACCGGTCAGCAGCACGTTCCACACGAAGATCGGCATGCGGAACATCGTCATGCCCGGGGCGCGCATGCAGATGATCGTGGTGATGAAGTTGACCGAGCCGAGGATGGTGCCGAAGCCGGAGAAGGCCAGACCCATGATCCACATGTCGGCGCCGATGCCCGGGGAGCGGACGGCGTCCGAGAGCGGGCTGTAGGCGAACCAGCCGAAGTCGGCCGCGCCCTGCGGCGTCAGGAAGCCGCCCACCGCGATGAGCGAGCCGAACAGGTACAGCCAGTAGGCGAACATGTTCAGCCGCGGGAACGCCACATCGGGCGCGCCGATCTGCAGCGGCATGATCCAGTTCGCGAAGCCGGCGAACAGCGGCGTCGCGAACATCAGCAGCATGATCGTGCCGTGCATCGTGAACGCCTGGTTGAACTGCTCGTTCGACATGATCTGCAGACCCGGCCGGGCCAGCTCGGCGCGCATGAACAGCGCCATCACGCCACCGATGACGAAGAACGCGAACGATGTAATCAGGTACATCGTGCCGATCGTCTTGTG
>KL569197.1:1142-7298 GCA_000715635.1 Streptomyces violaceus
TCTTGTGGTCCGTCGTCGTCAGCCACTTGACCACGACACTGCCGCGGTTCTGGCGCCTGACCGGCAGCTCGTCCTGGTAGTGGGACCCTGCTGCCGCGGCACCCTGGGGTTCGTTGAGGATGCTCACAGGTTGTTCGTCTCCCGGTTCTTCTCGTGGCTCGTCTGCGCGATGCCGGCAGGAACGTAACCGTTCTGCTGCTTGTCCACGAGGTCCTTGAGGTGCTGCTCGTAGCGCTCGGGGGAGACGACCTTCACGTTGAACAGCATCCGAGAGTGGTCGACGCCGCAGAGCTCGGCGCACTTGCCCAGGAAGGTGCCCTCCTTGTTGGGGGTCACCTCGAAGGCGTTGGTGTGGCCCGGGATGACGTCCTGCTTCATCAGGAACGGCACGACCCAGAAGGAGTGGATGACGTCACGCGAGGTCAGCACGAAGCGGACCGTCTTGCCCTTGGGCAGCCAGAGCGTCGGACCGGGGTTGTTGGTCTGCGGGTTCCGCGTACCGGGGGTACCGCAGTCGTAGGCGCCGCCGGCGTTGGCCGGGAAGTCGTCCTTGAACCGGTCCGGGATCGCGTCCAGGTCCTTGGAGGTCTTGGCGTCACCGGTGGAACCCGCGACGGGCTCGACGTAGTTGAAGCACCAGCTCCACTGGAAGCCGACCACGTTGACCGTGACGTCGGGCTTCTTCTTGAGGCTGAGCAGCTCGGACTCGTCGCGGGCGGTGAAGTAGAACAGCACCGAGACGATGATGAGCGGGACCACGGTGTACAGCGCCTCGATGGGCATGTTGTACCGGGTCTGTGGGGGAACTTCGACCTTGGTGCGGCTGCGCCGGTGGAAGAAAGCACTCCACAGGATCAGACCCCACACCAGCACGCCAACGGCGAGCGCAGCCGCCCAGGACCCCTGCCACAGGGAGAGGATCCGCGGAGCCTCTTCCGTGGTCGGGGTGGGCATACCAAGGCGGGGGAAGTCTTCCCAGTTGTACGAGCAACCGGTGGCTGTCGCCAAGACCAGGCCCGCGGTCAGTGCCTGCAGCAGCTTCCGCCGCATCGGGCGCCGCGGCGAGCGGTCGGAGCCGTTGGGACTCACGTAGCGCCTTCCCGAGAGTCTCGCCCGCGCGGATCGGCTGCGGCCTGGCCTTCTCGCTGGTCGGTCGCCGCCCTGCGTCGGGCAGGGGTTTGGATGTTTATGCGGACCAAACCCTAGCCGACGCCCTCCGGGGGTTCTCGAGGAGGGGTGCCTATGAGGTGGGGTGGTTCGCTGGTTTGGCGGCTGCGGGTTGTTTGTGGCTGGTCGCGCAGTTCCCCGCGCCCCTTTGGGGCGTCTCCCTACGGGACGATTTAGCGTTGCTGTGTGGCCTACTTCGATGCTGCTTCCGCTGCTCCGCTTCATTCTGTTGCCCGGCAGGCTCTGCTGGCCTCCCTCGATGAGGGGTGGGCGGATCCCGCGCGGCTGTACAGGGAGGGGCGGCGGGCCCGGATGCTGTTGGACGCCGCTCGGGAGGCCGCCGCCGAGGCGGTGGGGTGCCGGGCGGACGAGCTGGTGTTCACCTCGTCCGGAACGCGTGCCGTGCATGCGGGGGTTGCCGGGACGCTGGCCGGGCGGCGGCGGGCCGGGCGCCACCTGATCGTGTCAGCGGTCGAACATTCTTCGGTACTCCATTCGGCCGAGGTGCACGAGGCGGACGGCGGGTCCGTCACCCAGGTGCCGGTCGACCGGGGCGGGGCGGTGGATCCGGCGGCGTACGGCGATGCCCTGCGCGGGGACACGGCGCTGGCCTGTCTCCAGTCGGCCAATCACGAGGTGGGGACGGAGCAGCCCGTCGCGGCGGTGGCCGAGCTGTGCCGGGAGGCCGGGGTGCCGTTGCTGGTGGATGCCGCGCAGTCGCTCGGGTGGGGGCCGGTGGAAGGGGACTGGTCATTGCTCGCGGCCAGTGCGCACAAGTGGGGCGGGCCCTCGGGGGTCGGGCTGCTCGTGGTGCGGAAGGGTGTGCGGTTCTCGGCGCAAGGGCCGGTGGACGAGCGGGAGTCGGGGCGGGCGGCCGGTTTCGAGAACATCCCGGCGATCGTGGCCGCGGCGGCGTCGCTGCGGGCCGTACGGGCGGAGGCGGCCGGGGAGGCCGCGCGGCTGCGGGAGCTGACGGAGCGGATCCGGGCTCGGGTGCCGGGGCTGGTGCCCGACGTCGAGGTGGTCGGGGATCCGGTGCGCCGGCTGCCCGGGGTCGTCACCTTCTCCTGTCTCTATGTCGACGGAGAGGCGCTGCTGCACGAGCTGGACCGGGAGGGGTTCTCCGTCTCGTCCGGATCGTCCTGCACGAGCAGCACGCTGACGCCGAGCCATGTGCTGCGGGCGATGGGCGTGCTGAGCGAGGGCAATGTGCGGGTGTCGCTGCCGCTGGGGGCGGCGGAGGAGGATGTGGAGCGCTTCCTGGAGGTGCTCCCCCGGGCTGTGGCCGCGGTGCGGGACAAACTGGGCGCTCCGGTCCCGGGGGCGGTGGTACGCGAGGCGGACGTCCTCGTCGTGGATTCCCTGGGCAAGCGGTGCCCGATCCCCGTCATCGAGCTGGCCAAGGTCATCGGCGATGTGCCGGTGGGCGGCCTGGTGCGGGTCCTCGCCGACGACGAGGCGGCGCGCTTGGACATCCCGGCGTGGTGCGAGATGCGGGGCCAGGAGTACGTCGGCGAGGAACCGGCGGAAAAGGGAACGGCGTACACGGTCCGCCGGGTGAGCTGAACGCCCTGTTTTCAGGGGCGCGGGGAACTGCGCGACCAGCCCCCACGCGCCCGCAGACGAACAGCCCGGCTCTCAGGCGAGGTGTGCCTGAACCTCCGTCGCCGCCTCATCCCCGTACGCCTTGGTGAACCGCTCCATGAAGTGCCCCCGCCGCAGCTGGTACTCCTGCGTCCCCACCGTCTCGATGACGAGAGTCGCCAGCATGCAGCCGACCTGCGCGGCCCGCTCCAGGGAGACCCCCCAGGCGAGGCCCGACATGAAGCCCGCGCGGAACGCGTCGCCGACGCCCGTGGGGTCGGCCTTGCGCTCCTCGTCCGGCGTGCCGACCTCGATCGGGTCCTCGCCGACCCGCTCGATACGGACGCCGCGCGCGCCGAGGGTGGTCACACGGTGGCCCACCCTGGACAGGATCTCCGCGTCGCTCCAGCCGGTCTTGGTCTCGATGAGGCCCTTCTCGTACTCGTTGGAGAAGAGGTACGTCGCCCCGTCCAGCAGGATGCGGATCTCCTCGCCGTCCATCCGGGCGATCTGCTGGGAGAAGTCGGCGGCGAACGGGATGGACCGGGAGCGGCACTCCTCGGTGTGGCGGAGCATCGCCTCCGGGTCGTCCGCCCCGATGGAGACCAGGTCGAGTCCGCCGACCCGGTCGGCGACGGTCTTCAGCTCGATGAGGCGGGCCTCGCTCATCGCGCCGGTGTAGAAGGAGCCGATCTGGTTGTGGTCGGCGTCGGTGGTGCACACGAAGCGGGCGGTGTGCAGCGTGTCGGAGATGCGGACGGAGTCGGTGTCGACGCCGTGCCGGTCGAGCCAGGCGCGGTACTCGTCGAAGTCCGCGCCCGCGGCGCCGACCAGGATCGGCCGGGTGCCGAGCTGTCCCATGCCGAACGCGATGTTCGCGGCGACGCCGCCGCGGCGGACGTCGAGCTTGTCGACCAGGAACGACAGCGAGACCGTGTGCAGCTGGTCCGCTACGAGCTGGTCGGCGAAGCGGCCGGGGAAGGTCATGAGGTGGTCGGTGGCGATGGAGCCGGTGACTGCGATGCGCACGGCGTGGATTCTCCTGAGGGAGGCGGGCCTTGACACTTCACGCTATCGGGTGGGCGGGGCAGCACTGAAGGCATCGAAACTACCCGATAGTAGATCTTTCTCCGCGAGCTCGAGCGTGCCTACGGTGCCGCTATGACGAACCTCAAGGTCCAGACACCCGTTCCGGTCGACCTCGAAGGCGATCTGGCGTCGTTGCCGGGTTACGGGGCGCGGATGGCTCCGCACTGGGCGGCTCCCGACCGGATCGCCTCCCGGCCCGTCTCCCCGGCCCTGATCCATGGTGTGACCGTACCCCCTGCGTCGGCCCGGCTGCTCGACGCCATGTCGGACTACGGGGACTGAGCGGGCCCTTGCGGGAACCGTGTGCTCCCCCGCTGCGTCCCATCGCTGTCCCCCGTAAAGGGGAGGCGGGATACGACCCACCAGCGGCCCGTGTGTGACCGGTCCGGGTCCCATGGGACAGCTGTGCAGCCGAAGGAGCGATGCGGTGAACACCGAGCGACCCGACAACGACGACGACGCCAGGGAAGCGGGCGGCGCCGGAGCCGCCGACCCTGCCCGGGACATCGGGGGCGTCTCCGACGGTGAACGGGGTTCGGCGGACGCGCGGGACGAGACGGAGGCGGGTTCGGCTTCCGCCGAGGACGGGGCCTCGGCGGACGCCCAGGTCGAGGCGGAGGCCGGTGAGGGCGGCGAGTCCAGCGAGGGCGCCGACCCCGGCCAGGATTCCGAGGCTCCGGACGCCGAATCCCGTGAGGCCGACACGCCCGAGGTCGCCGAGACGGAGCAGGCCCCTGAGGCCTCTGACGTTCCTGAGGCCCCTGACGCCTCCGATGACGCCTCCGACGCCTCCGACGTCCGGGAGGGCGACGACACGGCGAAGGCGGGGGCATCCGCACCGGAACCCGAAGCCGGCACCGAGAGCACCGGCCTCGACGAAGCCGGCCCGGCCCCGGACCGGGCAGCAGGCGCGGCAGCCACCGAGGTGCCGGACAGCGAGCTGCCCCGCGACGAGGAGGACCTGGTCCACTCGGGCGGCGGGCGGCCCCGTACGCCCGCGATCATCGCCTCCGTCGCCGCGGCCGTGCTGCTGATCGGCGGGGGCGGGGCCTGGCTCGCCACCAACGTGGCCGGCGGGTCCGGCGGTGGACAGACGTCCGGCGCGCCCGGTGGGGACGACACTCCCCCGCCGCTCGCGCTCGACGGGTACTCGGAATCCACGGCGGGCGGCCAGAACGGCATCGCACCCGGTGAGCCCAACCCCTACGGCGCCACCTACCGGCTCGGCGGCACGCTGCCGGACGGACCCGGCGAAGCCCCGGTGTACCGGGCGCGGGGCGAGGTCACCAAGGAGGACGTGGCCCGGCTGGCGAAGGCTCTCGGAGTCGAGGGGGCGCCGGTGGCACAGGGCGAGGCCTGGAAGGTCGGGGCAGGTCAGGACGGTTCGGGGCCGAGCCTCCAGGTGAACAAGCAGGCGCCGGGAGCGTGGACGTTCAGCCGCTACGCCCCGGGCACCGACAACTGCAAGGGCACCGACACCTGCACGGCTCCGCAGTCCGGCGGCACCCCGGTGAGCGAGGCGACGGCGCAGAAGGCCGCGGCGCCCGTGCTGAAGGCGGTGGGTCAGGACGACGCGAAGCTCGACGCGAGCCAGATCATGGGCGCCCAGCGGGTGGTGAACGCCGCTCCCGAGGTCGGCGGACTGCCGACGCACGGCTGGACCACCGGAGTGACGGTCGGCTCCGACGGGGAGGTCGTCGGTGGCAGCGGTCAGCTGAAGGCGCCGGCGAAGGGGGACACCTACCCCGTGGTCAGCGCCAAGAAGGCACTGGAGCTGATGGAGACCCGGCCGAAGAGCGACCACCGGATGGGCATCGGCGGCTGTGCGAGCCCCGTGCCGCTGAAGGACCGGCAGGAGCAGCCCTGCGGATCGTCGGCGAGCGGCGCTCCCGAGCAGGACGCGGTCACGGTCGAGAACGCGGTGTTCGGACTGGCCTCGCACTTCGTGGACGGGCGCCAGGCGCTGGTGCCGTCCTGGCTGTTCGAGGTGACGGCTCCGGGTGCGAAGGACCCGTTCACGGTGACGTACCCGGCGGTCGACCCGAAGTACCTGACCTCCTCCACGCCGAGCGTGCCGAGTGACAAGCCGACGTCGGCGCCCGGACCGCGCGATGTCGAGGTGGACGGCTACCGGGCCGAGGGTGCGGAGCTGACCGTGACCTTCACGGGCGGGGTGTGCGCCGACTACGACGTGAAGGCGAGCGAGAAGGACGGCGAGGTGACGGTCGAGGTGACCTCGACCGCTTGGCCGGACAAGGTCTGCATCATGATCGCGAAGCAGTTCCAGGAGACCGTGCGGCTCGACGAGCCGCTGGG
>KL569197.1:7545-7726 GCA_000715635.1 Streptomyces violaceus
GGGGAGCCGCTGGGCGGCCGTGCGGTCGTGGGCTCGGACGGCAAGGCGGTCCCGCTGGCCAAGGAGGGTGCACGGCTGCCGGCTCCCCCGACGCGGGAGCGGTGATTCCGGCGTAGGTACCCAGCGCGAAGGCGGCGGCCCCCTCGGAGGGGGCCGCCGCCTTCGTCATGTCCGCTGCCGC
>KL569197.1:7935-10851 GCA_000715635.1 Streptomyces violaceus
CGGCAGGCTCAGCTGAAGGAGTCGCCGCAGGCGCAGGAGCCGGTCGCGTTCGGGTTGTCGATCGTGAAGCCCTGCTTCTCGATCGTGTCCACGAAGTCGATCGTGGCACCGCCCAGGTACGGAGCGCTCATGCGGTCCGTGACGACCTTCACACCGCCGAAGTCCTTCTCCACGTCGCCGTCGAGGGAACGCTCGTCGAAGAAGAGCTGGTAGCGCAGGCCGGAGCAGCCGCCGGGCTGGACGGCGACGCGCAGCGCGAGGTCGTCGCGGCCTTCCTGGTCGAGCAGGGTCTTGACCTTGTCCGCGGCGGCGTCGGTCAGGATGATGCCGTCGCTGACGGTGGTGGTCTCGTCCGATACGGACATCTACATCTCTCCCGGGTTGTACGGAGACTGCTTGCCGACGTGTCCAACCGGCGGGGCCGCGGATTCATTCCGGGCCGGGCGCTCGATTTACGGCTCCGTTTCATGCTCGCACACCCGCCGGGAACCGGAAAACGGCTCTTTCCCGGTCTTCCCGGGAATGAACGGCGACTCATCGGGATTCACGTCACACAGACGCTATGGCCGTCGTCAACGTGACGTGAAGCGGTTATGATAGATAGCGTCAAATCGACGAAAAGTCGCGGAACAGAAAGGGTGCGTGTCGTGACCACCGCCCAGCCCCAGGAGCTCGACGTACAGCCGACGCCCCTCGCCCTGCTGCTCCTCGGCCGTGAGGCCGACCCGAAGAGCGAGCGCGGCGTGGAGTGCCCCGGCGACCTGCCCTCGCCGTCCGACCCGGACCTGGTGGAGCGCGCCCGCAAGGCCAAGGACAAGCTCGGGGACAAGGTCTTCGTGCTCGGCCACCACTACCAGCGCGACGAGGTCATCCAGTTCGCCGACGTCACCGGGGACTCCTTCAAGCTGGCCCGGGACGCCGCCGCCCGCCCGGAGGCCGAGTACATCGTGTTCTGCGGTGTGCACTTCATGGCCGAGTCCGCGGACATCCTGACCTCCGACGACCAGAAGGTCGTCCTGCCCGACCTCGCCGCCGGCTGCTCGATGGCCGACATGGCTACGGCCGAGCAGGTCGCCGAGTGCTGGGACGTGCTGACCGAGGCCGGCATAGCCGAGCAGGTCGTGCCCGTCTCGTACATGAACTCGTCCGCCGACATCAAGGCGTTCACGGGCAAGCACGGCGGCACGATCTGCACCTCCTCGAACGCGAAACGGGCCCTGGACTGGGCCTTCGAGCAGGGCGAGAAGGTCCTCTTCCTGCCGGACCAGCACCTCGGCCGCAACACCGCCGTGCGGGACATGGGCATGTCCCTGGAGGACTGCGTCCTCTACAACCCGCACAAGCCGAACGGCGGTCTGACGGCCGACGAGCTGCGCGCCGCCAAGATGATCCTGTGGCGCGGCCACTGCTCGGTGCACGGCCGCTTCAGCCTCGACTCGGTGCGCGACGTACGCGAGCGCATCCCGGGCGTGAACGTCCTGGTCCACCCCGAATGCAAGAACGAGGTCGTCGCCGCGGCGGACTACGTCGGCTCGACGGAGTACATCATCAAGGCCCTGGAGGCCGCGCCGGCCGGCTCCAAGTGGGCCATCGGCACAGAGCTGAACCTGGTTCGCCGGCTGGCGAACCGTTTCGCGCCCGAGGGCAAGGAGATCGTCTTCCTCGACAAGACGGTCTGCTTCTGTTCGACGATGAACCGCATCGACCTCCCCCACCTGGTCTGGGCCCTGGAGTCCCTGGCCGAGGGCAACCTCGTCAACCGCATCGAGGTGGACAAGGAGACGGAGGCGTTCGCGAAGCTGGCGCTGGAGCGGATGCTGGCGCTGCCGTAATCCTCGCCCCGCCCGTCGTCACCCCGAGTGCGGTTTCCGCTCGGGGTGCGCGGGGTCGAGGCTGAAGACGGTGCCGCCGGGGGTGGTCGCGACCAGGGCGCCTTCGACGAGCCGCACTCTGGTGGCACCCCAGTCGGTGTCGTTCCTCTGAGCCCGCGGCAGCGTCTCCCACAGCAGCGTGCCCTTCTTCGCGTCGAGCGCCCCGACGCGGCCGCTGGCACTGGCGAGGTACACGGCCCGGGTCCGCGGGTCGTACGTCGCCTCGCTCGGTTGTTCGAGGCTGGTCGGGGTCTGCCACAGCGGTTGTCCCGTGCGGGCCGACACGGCGGTGACCCGTCCGCTGGAGGTGGCGAACCACAGGGTGCCGTCCGCCAGCGTCACCTGTCCCGCGTACTCCTCGGCCAGCTTCGTCGTACTTTCCGCACCGGTGGCCGGGTCCACCAACCTGATGGCCGCATACGGCGCCTCCTGCCCGAGGAGTGTGTTTCCGTCCTCGTCCTGGGTCAGGTCCAGGAACAGGAGCCGGCCGTCGAAGGTGCCGAAGTAGATGGCCTTACCCGGTACGGGCAGCCGGCGTGCCGGGCCGTCGGCCCGGTGCAGTTCCATCACCAGGCTGTTCTGGGGTGCCTCCTCCGGGCTGCAGTGCAGGTACAGCTTCCTGGCGGCCTCCGTGATCCCGCAGGCGTGCTTCGCGGGCAGCCGTTCCGTCCAGCGCGGGGCGCCGGTGCGCAGCGAGCGGGCCGTCACCGAGGTGCCGTCGCCCTCCGGGATCACGACGATGTCGCCGGAGAAGACCACATCCACCCACTCGTCGTTCACCGCGCGGTCCCAGAGCCGGTCGCCGGTGCCGGTGTCGAAGGCGAAGACCCGGGTCGCTCCTTCGCCCGGCGGCTCCTGCTGGACCAGTACCGCGTCGTCCCCGACGCCGAGGATCTCGAACCTGGAGTAGTCGTCGCCGGTGACGGCCGCCGGCGGGCCGGTCCGCCAGACGGTCTCCCCCGTCTTCCCGTCCAGGCGTACGGGCAGGATCCCGTCGCCCGCGCAGAAGACGGCACCCTCATACACCTGTCTCTTATACACATCT
>KL569198.1:0-6130 GCA_000715635.1 Streptomyces violaceus
CTGGGGGAGGCACGATTGCCCGCAGCTAGGGGGCAGGCAAGTACGGGGCCGTTGACGGGAGGCTCAGGTCTGAGGGGAGCAGGGAGCCTACCCAGGAGTCTCGGCGTACTCCCTTGTTGTTGACGGCGGCGCGCAGGGTGCCTTCGATGGTGAAGCCGGAGCGTTCCGCTACGGCGCGGGAGGCGCGATTGCCCACCTCGGCGCGCCATTCGACGCGGTCGAGCGCGGCGTGGACGAAGGCCCAGCGGCAGGTGGTGAGGACGGCCTCCGTGATGTAGCCGTTGGCGCGGTGCTGCTTCGTGGCCCAGAAGCCGATCTCGCCGACGCCCAGGGCGCGCATGGTGATGCCGAGCATGCCCGCCAGTTCTCCGGAGTGGAGGAAGACGCCGAGAGTGAACATGGACCCGTCCGCCCAGCCGTCCGGGACCATCTGTTCCGTGAAGCCCTGGGCGTGCTCGCGGAGGTACGGCGAGGGGATCGTGGTCCAGCGCTGGATGTCGGGGTCCTGGCAGGCGTCGTACACCGCGTCGGTGTCCTGAGGGCCGACCGTGCGCAGCAGAAGGCGGTCCGTGGTGAGGGTGACGGGGTCCATCGGCCGATTCTGCTCGGAGGCCGCCGAAGGTGCCATCTGTTTGCGGTGGGTGAGCGCCTTGTCACGCTTCGCTTAATTCGGTCGAGGGACGCGGCACTATCCGTGGCGCCCGGACGTTGTCCCCTTTGAAGCAGACGTGAATCAGAATTGAAGCAGCGAACGGTCGCCGTGGCAGGCCCTCCCGGCGCGGCGGGGTCCTCGCATACGATGGCCGTTGCTCAGTAAGTCAAGTGGTAACCGACCGTCCCAGGCCCGACCGGCAAGGAGACCAACCCCCGTGTCCGTCCTCTCGAAGATCATGCGTGCAGGCGAAGGCAAGATCCTGCGCAAGCTGCACCGCATCGCGGACCAGGTCAACTCCATCGAAGAGGACTTCGTCGACCTCTCCGACGCCGAGCTGCGCGCCCTCACCGATGAGTACAAGCAGCGCTACGCCGACGGCGAGACCCTGGACGACCTGCTGCCCGAGGCGTTCGCCACCGTCCGTGAGGCCGCCAAGCGCGTCCTCGGCCAGCGTCACTACGACGTGCAGATGATGGGCGGCGCCGCCCTGCACATGGGCTACGTGGCAGAGATGAAGACCGGTGAGGGCAAGACCCTCGTCGGCACGCTGCCGGCGTATCTGAACGCCCTGTCCGGCAAGGGCGTCCACATCATCACGGTCAACGACTATCTGGCCGAGCGCGACTCCGAGATGATGGGCCGCGTCCACCGGTTCCTGGGCCTGGAGGTCGGCTGCATCCTGGCCAACATGACGCCGGCTCAGCGCCGCGAGCAGTACGCCTGCGACATCACGTACGGCACGAACAACGAGTTCGGCTTCGACTACCTGCGCGACAACATGGCGTGGTCCCAGGACGAGCTCGTCCAGCGCGGCCACAACTACGCCATCGTCGACGAGGTCGACTCCATCCTCATCGACGAGGCCCGTACGCCGCTGATCATCTCCGGCCCGGCCGACCAGGCCACCAAGTGGTACGGCGACTTCGCCAAGCTGGTCAAGCGCCTCAAGCGCGGCGAGGCCGGCCAGCCGCTCAAGGGCATCGAGGAGACCGGCGACTACGACGTCGACGAGAAGAAGCGCACGGTCGCCATCCACGAGTCCGGCGTCAGCAAGGTCGAGGACTGGCTGGGCATCGACAACCTCTACGAGTCGGTGAACACGCCGCTGGTGGGCTACCTGAACAACGCCATCAAGGCGAAGGAGCTCTTCAAGAAGGACAAGGACTACGTCATCATCGACGACGAGGTCATGATCGTCGACGAGCACACCGGACGTATCCTCGCCGGCCGCCGCTACAACGAGGGCATGCACCAGGCGATCGAGGCGAAGGAGGGGGTGCCGATCAAGGACGAGAACCAGACGCTCGCCACGATCACCCTGCAGAACTTCTTCCGCCTCTACAAGCGCCACGACCACAACGGCAAGGAAGAGCACGGTCTGGCCGGCATGACCGGTACGGCCATGACCGAGGCCGCCGAGTTCCACCAGATCTACAAGCTCGGCGTGGTCCCGATCCCGACCAACCGGCCGATGGTCCGCAAGGACCAGTCGGACCTGATCTACCGCACCGAGGTCGCCAAGTTCGAGGCGGTCGTCGACGACATCGAGGAGAAGCACCGCAAGGGCCAGCCGATCCTCGTCGGCACCACCTCGGTCGAGAAGTCCGAGTACCTCTCGCAGCAGCTCAGCAAGCGTGGCATCCAGCACGAGGTGCTGAACGCCAAGCAGCACGACCGTGAGGCGACGATCGTCGCCCAGGCCGGCCGCAAGGGCGCTGTCACGGTGGCCACGAACATGGCCGGCCGTGGTACCGACATCAAGCTCGGCGGCAACCCCGAGGACCTTGCCGATGCGGAGCTGCGCCAGCGCGGCCTCGACCCCGAGGAGCACATCGAGGAGTGGGCGCACGCCCTGCCCGAGGCGCTCAAGCGGGCCGAGAAGGCCGTCCAGGCCGAGAAGGACGAGGTCGAGAAGCTCGGCGGGCTCTACGTGCTGGGCACCGAGCGGCACGAGTCGCGGCGCATCGACAACCAGCTGCGCGGTCGTTCCGGCCGTCAGGGCGACCCCGGCGAGTCCCGCTTCTACCTCTCCCTCGGTGACGACCTGATGCGCCTGTTCAAGGCCCAGATGGTCGAGCGCGTGATGTCGATGGCGAACGTCCCCGACGACGTGCCGATCGAGAACAAGATGGTCACGCGCGCGATCGCCTCCGCACAGTCGCAGGTCGAGCAGCAGAACTTCGAGACCCGTAAGAACGTCCTGAAGTACGACGAGGTCCTCAACCGCCAGCGCGAGGTCATCTACGGCGAGCGGCGCCGCGTCCTGGAGGGCGAGGACCTGCACGAGCAGGTGCAGCACTTCATGGACGACACCATCGACGCCTACGTCCAGGCCGAGACCGCCGAGGGCTTCCCCGAGGACTGGGACCTCGACCGGCTGTGGGGTGCCTTCAAGCAGCTGTACCCGTCCAAGATCACGATCGAGGAGCTGGAGGAGGCCGCCGGCGACCGGGCGGGCCTGACCGCCGAGTTCATCGGCGACTCCATCAAGGACGACATCCACGAGCAGTACGAGGCTCGTGAGGCGCAGCTCGGCTCCGAGATCATGCGTGAGCTGGAGCGCCGGGTCGTGCTGTCGGTCCTGGACCGCAAGTGGCGCGAGCACCTCTACGAGATGGACTACCTCCAGGAGGGCATCGGCCTGCGCGCGATGGCGCAGAAGGACCCGCTGGTCGAGTACCAGCGCGAGGGCTTCGACATGTTCACCGCGATGATGGAGGGCATCAAGGAGGAGTCCGTCGGCTACCTGTTCAACCTGGAGGTCCAGGTCGAGCAGCAGGTCGAGGAGGTCCCGGTCGAGGACACCAAGCCGGTGGCCGACCTGGAGAAGCAGGACGCGGTGCCGGCGCAGGCGGGCTCCCGGCCGGAGATCCGTGCCAAGGGGCTCGACGTCCCGCAGCGGCGCAACCTCCACTTCTCCGCGCCGACGGTCGACGGTGAGGGCGGCACCATCGAGGGCGACTTCACCGAGGACGGCGAGCCGGTGCGTTCCGAGTCCGACGGCCTCACGCGCGCGGAGCGCCGGAAGCAGGCGCGGGGCCGGGGGCGCCGTAAGAAGTGACGGTGGCCGAGGCACCGTAGCGGCTTGAAGGGCCGGACACCCGAGGGTGTCCGGCCCTTCGGCTTGGGGTGACTCTCGGCCCGGCGTCCGCCGCCTCGGCCGGCGCGTCCCTCAGTCGGCCTCCGCGTGGGGTGGGCGGGGGCCGCCCAGTTCTACCGCCGTGCAGCGCCAGCGGAGGTCCTGGCCGAGTTCCAGGCGGAAGGCCATGGCGCGGAGCCGGTCGCCGGCGCCGATGCGGGCGAAGGCCTCGATGGCACCGGCGCGGGGTTCGAACCAGCCGATGTCCCGGACGACGGGTCGGGCGCCGCGGGTGCGCAGGGGGCCGCGCTCGGCGAGCCAGGCCAGTTCGTCATAGGCGCGGCCCCGGGTGTGGCGGAGCATCGAGTGGACGGGGCGGCGGCCGCTGAGGACGGCGAGCAGGAGGTCGGCGAAGAGGTCGGTGGGCAGGAGCGGCTGGGGAATCGGCCGACGGGGGCTCTGGGCCGGGACGCGGGGTGTGGTGTCCGTGGCGGTGCCGGGTGCCGGCCGGGTTGCTGTGCGGGTGCCGGAGGGAGTCGGCGGGCGGGTGTCCGCGGGCCGGGTGCGGGTGGTCCCGGCGCGGCCGGCGGCCGGGGGACGGTCTCCGGCGGCCGTGGTGCGGGCGGGGCCCCCGCCGGGGGTGCGCGGAGGGGCGGTGCTGCCGGGGGTGCGTGGGGCTGCGCCGGAAGGGGCGCGTGAGGGGGTGCCGCCGGGGCGGCGGGTGTCGCGGCGGGCCGGGGGGCGGCTCGCCGGGCGGTGCTGTGCCCTGGTCATGACCTTGTTCATGAGGGTCCCCGTTTCGTGGGCCGGCGGATACCGGTGAGTAACTTCAGGTTGGTGATCTTGTACGGGGCAGACGGGGGCAGGGGCAAGGAAGCGGGCCTCGGGTCGCGGGCGCCGGAATGTTCACTTATCCGGGTGACCCGGGGGTCGGGAAGCCCGTCACTGCCGGGGTGTGCCGGGTGAACCCAGGGCCCGTGGTGGACGCGTCCGGCGTCACAGGCCGGAACTCGAAAGGGGACCCCCGCACGTATCCTGGAGGCCCTCCGGGACCCTCCTGAGTCCTCCGACCATGAACCGACCACGAAAGCGGCCAGCCATGCGTGTCTACGTGCCCCTGACCCTCCCCGGTCTCGCCGAGGCGTACAAAACGGGTGAGCTGGGAGCCGGGCCGTTCGTGGCGTACGCCGTGACGCCCGCGCTGCGTGAGTGGTACGTCTCCGACGACATCGAGGAACTGGAGTACGCGGCGCTGAACCGGGCAGCCCTGGCCTCGTTGCGGCTGCTGGCGATCGAGCCGGGGGTGCCGCGGCGCCGGGTCGTGGTGGCCGTGGACGTGCCCGACCGGGCCGCGAGTGCCGACCCTGACCGGGGGCTCGATCCGACGGCGCTGGGGGAGGTACGGGTCTCGGGGGCCGTGGCGCTGGCCAGGGCGGCTGCGGTGCATGTCGACGCGGATGAAGCGCAGGCGGATGTGACGGCGGCTGCCGCGGCGCTGGGGGCGGCGGACGCCGGGGACGACGACGCGCAGTTCGTCGTGGACGGTGCCGAGGATCACGAGCTGCTGTGGTTCGCCACGCAGGAGATCCCGAACCTGGTGGGGCACGGGGACTGAGCGGTCCGCGCCGGGGGCGCGTTGAGGCGCTGTTCTCTTGATTGTCAGTGGGGCCGGGTACGTTTTCAGGCATGGGGATGAAGACGGGCGCGCACATTGTCTGGGACTGGAACGGGACGCTGTTCCATGACATCGACGCGATCATCGGGGCGACGAACGCGGCATTCGCCGAGCTGGGGCTGGAGTCGCTGACGCTGGAGAAGTACCGGGAGCTGTACTGCGTGCCGGTGCCGAAGTTCTACGAGCGGCTGATGGGGCGGCTGCCGACCGAGGCCGAGTGGGAGGCCATGGACGAGATCTTCCACCGGTACTACGCCGAGCACCGGGTGACGTGCGGACTGACGGTGGGGGCCGTGGAGCTGCTGTCGGGGTGGCGGTCGGCCGGGCGCAGCCAGTCGATTCTGAGCATGTATGTGCACGACGAGCTGGTGCCGCTGGTGCGGGGATTCGGGATCGAGCCGCACTTCATACGGGTGGACGGGCGGACCGGGCCGTCGGGGGGCAGCAAGGCCGAGCACATGGTGCGGCATCTCGCGTCGCTGACGGGGGTGGAGCCGGGGCGGACCGTGGTGATCGGGGATGCGGCGGATGACGCGGTGGCTGCGCTGCATGTGGGGGCTCGGGCTGTGCTGTATACCGGCGGGTCGCACAGCCGGGCGAGTCTGGAGGCGGTGGGCGTTCCGGTGGTGGACACGCTGGAGGATGCCGTGGCAGAGGCTGAGCGGCTAGCGGCCTGACCGGAACTGGCGGCTTCAAGGTGCTCGGCGTTGGTGCCGCTGCC
>KL569198.1:6427-7810 GCA_000715635.1 Streptomyces violaceus
CCCCTAGCGGCACGCATGCCCGCAGCGGGGAGGTCCGCACTGTGCAGAACGTCAAACTTCCAGGCCTGGTTTTGTACACATACGGCTCATGACGGGGCCCCTGCAAGGAGCGATAGCCTTGGTGGCGTGATCAGCGCGATAGTTCGCGGGGACGTCGTCGTCCCTGCCCTGCGCCCGGAGAGCACGGACCACATCCGTGACCGGGCGGCGGTCGCTGGTCTTCGCGGGCGGTACGGGGCATCGATGACTCCCGGGACGCCGAGCACCACCGGGACCGAGGCGTCGCAGAGAGCAGCGTCACACCCGTGGGGCAGCTCAAGAATGGCTCAGACACCCCCGCTCCTCTCGTCTGGCGGCATAGCGTCGGAACAGACCGGATACCCCGTGTCACGGCGTGACGTCGTCAGCGCAGAGACCGTACTTCCTTCTACGTCACGCAACGGCGCGCGACAGGAGCCAGAGGACAATGCAGACCAAGCTGGACGAAGCCAAGGCCGAGTTGCTCGAGAGGGCCGCCCGGGTTGCTGAGAACAGCCCGGTCGGGGGGCACCTACCGACCGGGTCGACGGGCGAGGAGACCCCAGACGCCCAGGAAGCCCCGGACCGCGAGTCCCTGATCTCGTTCCTCCAGCGTTACTACCTGCACACGGCCCCGGAGGACCTTGCCGACCGCGACCCGGTCGATGTCTTCGGAGCCGCCGTGTCCCACTACCGGCTGGCCGAGAACCGCCCCCAGGGCACGGCCAACGTGCGGGTTCACACCCCCACCGTGGAAGAGAACGGGTGGACGTGCAGCCACTCCGTCGTCGAGGTCGTCACCGACGACATGCCCTTCCTCGTCGACTCCGTCACCAATGAGCTGACGCGGCAGGGGCGCGGGATCCACGTCGTCATCCACCCGCAGTTCGTGGTGCGGCGCGATGTGACCGGCAAGCTCATCGAGGTGCTGCCCACGCCGGCGACCGGCGTGGGTGACCTCCCGCACGACGCGCACGTCGAGTCCTGGATCCACGTGGAGACCGACCGCGAGACGGACCGGTCCGATCTGAAGCAGATCACCGCCGACCTGCTGCGCGTGCTGTCCGACGCCCGTGAGGCCGTCGAGGACTGGAACAAGATGCGGGAGGCGGCGATCCGGCTGGCGGAGGGGCTGCCGGACGAGTCCATCCCCGGCGATCTGCCCGGACCGCAGGTCGAGGAGGCCCGCGAGCTGCTGCGCTGGCTCGCCGACGACCACTTCACGTTCCTCGGCTACCGCGAGTACCAGCTGCGCGAGGACGACTCCCTGGCCGCCGTCCCCGGCACCGGGCTCGGCATACTGCGCGCGGACCCGCACCACGACGCCGAGGAGAGCCACCCGGTCAGCCCGTCTCTTATACACAT
>KL569198.1:8024-12203 GCA_000715635.1 Streptomyces violaceus
TGCCCGCCGACGCCCGGGCCAAGGCGCGCGAGCACAAGCTGCTCGTCCTGACGAAGGCGAACAGCCGGGCGACCGTGCACCGGCCGTCGTACCTGGACTACATCGGGGTGAAGAAGTTCGACGCCGACGGCAATGTCGTCGGCGAGCGGCGGTTCCTCGGGCTGTTCTCCTCCGCCGCCTACACCGAGTCCGTGCGCCGCGTCCCCGTCATCCGGCGCAAGGTCGAGGATGTCCTGGAGCGCGCCGGGTTCTCGCCCAACAGCCACGACGGACGCGACCTGCTCCAGATCCTGGAGACGTACCCGCGCGACGAGCTCTTCCAGACCCCCGTCGACGAGCTGCGGTCCATCGTCACCTCCGTCCTCTACCTCCAGGAGCGCAGGAGGCTCCGGCTCTACCTGCGCCAGGACGAGTACGGGCGCTACTACTCCGCCCTCGTCTACCTCCCGCGCGACCGCTACACCACGGCCGTACGCCTCAGGATCATCGAGATCCTGAAGGAGGAACTGGGCGGCATCAGCGTCGACTTCACCGCCTGGAACACCGAGTCGATCCTCTCCCGGCTGCACTTCGTGGTCCGGGTCCCGCAGGGCACCGAGCTGCCGGAGCTGTCCGACTCCGACAAGGACCGCATCGAGGCCCGGCTGGTGGAGGCGGCCCGCTCCTGGGAGGACGCCTTCGCCGAGGCGCTCAACGCCGAGCTCGGCGAGGAGCGCGCGGCTGAACTGCTGCGCCGGTACGCGCACGCATTCCCCGAGGGATACAAGGCCGACCACAACCCGCGCGCCGCGGTCGCCGACCTCGTCCACCTCGAACAGCTGAACGCCGAGGAGGGCAAGGACTTCGCGCTCAGCCTCTACGAGCCGGTGGGCGCCGCCCCCGAGGAGCGCCGCTTCAAGATCTACCGCACGGGCGACGCCATCTCCCTCTCGGCCGTGCTGCCGGTCCTCAACCGGCTCGGCGTCGAGGTCGTGGACGAGCGGCCGTACGACCTGCGCTGCCCGGACCGCAGCGTGGCCTGGATCTACGACTTCGGCCTGCGCATGCCCCACTCGCAGAACGGCAGCGGGGACTACCTCGCCGACGACGCCCGCGAGCGCTTCCAGGACGCCTTCGCCGCCACCTGGACCGGCAAGGCGGAGAACGACGGCTTCAACTCCCTCGTGCTGAGCGCGGGGCTCACCTGGCGCCAGGCGATGGTGCTGCGGGCGTACGCGAAGTACCTGCGCCAGGCGGCTTCGACGTTCAGCCAGGACTACATGGAGGACACCCTCCGCAACAACGTCCACACCACCCGCCTGCTCGTCTCCCTGTTCGAGGCGCGGATGTCGCCGGACCGGCAGCGCGCGGGGCACGAGATCGTGGACGCGCTGCTGGAGGAGGTCGACGCGGCACTCGACCAGGTGGCCTCGCTCGACGAGGACCGGATCCTCAGGTCGTTCCTCACGGTCATCAAGGCGACGCTGCGGACGAACTTCTTCCAGGAGGCGGCGGGCGGCAAGCCGCACGACTACGTCTCCATGAAGTTCGACCCGCAGGCCATCCCCGACCTCCCGGCGCCGCGTCCGGCGTTCGAGATCTGGGTGTACTCGCCGCGGGTCGAGGGCGTGCACCTCAGGTTCGGCAAGGTCGCGCGCGGTGGTCTGCGCTGGTCCGACCGGCGTGAGGACTTCCGCACCGAGATCCTCGGCCTGGTCAAGGCGCAGATGGTGAAGAACACCGTCATCGTGCCGGTGGGCGCCAAGGGCGGCTTCGTCGCCAAGCAGCTGCCCGACCCGAGCATCGACCGGGACGCGTGGCTGGCCGAGGGCGTCGCGAGCTACAAGACGTTCATCTCCGCGCTGCTCGACATCACCGACAACATGGTGGCCGGCGAGGTCGTGCCCCCGGCGGACGTCGTCCGGCACGACGAGGACGACACCTACCTCGTCGTCGCCGCCGACAAGGGCACGGCGACCTTCTCCGACATCGCCAACGGGGTCGCCGAGAAGTACAACTTCTGGCTCGGCGACGCCTTCGCCTCCGGCGGCTCCGCCGGTTACGACCACAAGGGCATGGGCATCACCGCCCGCGGCGCCTGGGAGTCCGTCAAGCGGCACTTCCGGGAACTGGGCGTGGACACCCAGACCGAGGACTTCACGGTCGTCGGCATCGGCGACATGTCCGGTGACGTGTTCGGCAACGGCATGCTGCTCTCCGAGCACATCCGGCTGGTGGCCGCCTTCGACCACCGGCACATCTTCATCGACCCGAACCCGGACGCCGCCACCTCCTACGCCGAGCGCCGCCGCCTGTTCGAGCTGCCCCGCTCCAGCTGGGAGGACTACAACAAGGAGCTGCTGTCGGCCGGCGGCGGCATCTTCCCGCGTACGGCCAAGGCGATCCCGGTCAACGCGCACATCCGCCAGGCCCTCGGCATCGAGGCCAAGGTCACCAAGCTGACCCCGGCCGACCTGATGAAGGCGATTTTCCAGGCGCCGGTGGACCTGCTGTGGAACGGCGGCATCGGTACGTACGTCAAGTCCTCGGCCGAGTCGAACGCGGACGTCGGCGACAAGGCCAACGACGCCATCCGCGTCGACGGCAAGGACCTGCGCGTCAAGGTCGTCGGCGAGGGCGGCAACCTGGGCCTGACCCAGCTCGGCCGGATCGAGTTCGCGCTGCACGGCGGCCGGATCAACACCGACGCCATCGACAACAGCGCGGGCGTGGACACCTCCGACCACGAGGTGAACATCAAGATCCTGCTCAACGGTCTGGTCGCGGACGGCGACATGACCGTCAAGCAGCGCAACAAGCTGCTCGCCGAGATGACCGACGAGGTCGGCCACTTGGTGCTGCGCAACAACTACGCGCAGAACACGGCGATCGCCAACGCCCTCGCCCAGTCCGGCTCCATGCTCCACGCGCAGCAGCGCTTCATGAAGCACCTGGTCAGGGAGGGCCACCTCAACCGGGCGCTGGAGTTCCTGCCCGCCGACCGGCAGATCCGTGAGCGGCTCGCCCAGGGCCAGGGTCTGACCGGCCCGGAGACGGCCGTCCTCATGGCGTACACGAAGATCACGGTCGCCGAGGAGCTGCTGCACACCTCGCTGCCGGACGACCCGTACCTGAGCACCCTGCTGCATGCGTACTTCCCGACCGAGTTGCGCGAGCAGTTCCCCGAGCACCTCGTCAGCCACCCGCTGCGCCGCGAGATCACCACGACCGTCCTGGTCAACGACACGGTCAACACGGGCGGTACGACGTATCTGCACCGTCTGCGCGAGGAGACCGGGGCGTCGCTGGAGGAGATCGTGCGGGCGCAGACCGCGGCCCGGGCGATCTTCCGTCAGTCCCCGGTGTGGGACAGGGTGGAGGCGCTCGACAACAGGGTCGAGGCCGACGTCCAGACCCGCATCCGTCTGCACTCGCGCCGTCTGGTGGAGCGCGGCACGCGCTGGCTGCTCAACAACCGGCCGCAGCCGCTGGAGCTCGCCGAGACGGTCGACTTCTTCGCCGACCGGGTCGAGCAGGTCTGGGGGCAGCTGCCGAATCTGCTGCGCGGCGCCGACCTGGAGTGGTACCAGAAGATCTTCGACGAGCTGACGGGCGTCGGCGTCCCGGAGGAACTCGCCACCCGGGTGGCCGGCTTCTCCTCCGCCTTCCCGACGCTCGACATCGTCTCGGTCGCGGACCGCATGGACCGGGAGCCGCTGGACGTCGCCGAGGTCTACTACGACCTCGCCGACCGGCTGCGCATCACCCAGCTCATGGACCGCATCATCGATCTGCCCCGCGCCGACCGCTGGCAGTCCATGGCCCGCGCGGCGATCCGCGAGGACCTCTACGCGGCGCACTCGGCGCTGACCGCAGACGTCCTGGCGGTGGGCAACGGCACCTCGACACCCGAGCAGCGCTACAAGGCGTGGGAGCAGAAGAACGCGGCGATCCTCGGCCGGGCCCGCACCACACTGGAGGAGATCCAGGGCTCCGACGCGTTCGACCTCGCCAACCTGTCGGTGGCGATGCGCACGATGAGGACGCTGCTGCGGACGCATTCGTAGGTCGTACGGCCTCTTGGGCGCCCCGGGCCGCTGTCGGCCCGGGGCGCTTTCCTCTTGGCGAGCCTCAGGTGCTGGGGCGGGGTGGGTGCGCAGCCCGGCGTCGCAGGGTGCCGCTGCGCCCACCCGTGCCGCC
>KL569198.1:12441-15826 GCA_000715635.1 Streptomyces violaceus
CCCGTGCCGCCCTTAGCGGCACGATTGCCCGCAGCTCAGCCCAGCTCAGCGGGCTGCTTACTTCAGTGCGCTTGCCACCAAGCGGGCTGCTCTTTTCACTCGGGGGCGGGCCAGGCGGCGGACTGTTGGGCGGATCAGGGTTGCTGTGGCTCCCGTGGGTTCCCAGCGGGCCTGGAGGCGGCCGGGGGCGTGGCCTTCGGGTTCCAGGGTCAGGCGGTGGTGGGGGACCTGGGTGGTGAAGGCCGGGAAGGTCAGGGGGGCCAGGAGGAGGCCCGTATGAGAGACGCCCTCGTGTTGCAGGCGGAGCAAGGGGTGGCGGACTCCGGAGAAGCCGTAGAAGGGGAGCAGGGCCGCCCCGAGGTCGAGGTGGGCATGGCCCTCGAAGACGCCGGGGCTGACGGGGGAGAGGCGGAAGTGGACGTGGACGCGGTGTCCGCCGGGGGCGATGAGGAGTGTGGCGCGCCGGGGGCCGACGGGGAGGCGCAGGGCCGGGTCGTACGTGCGGATCGCGAGGTCGACGGAGGCGCCCGGGCCTCGGGTGATCTCCGTGATCTCGTGGCGGAACTGGGCGCTCGGGAAGGGGCGGGTCTCCAGATCCTGGTCTGAGATGTCCAGTTCGCGGCGGGACCATTCGGAGGCCGGGATCCGGTCACCCCAGTACGTGCGGCCCTCCCCGTCCGTCGTGATCTGTCTGGGCCCCACGCCGTGACCCAGGCCGCGGGCCGCCAGCCCGGCTTCCGGCAGGCGGCGGTCGCGGATCAGCTGGAGGACGACGCGTTCGGCGCGCGGGAGACGGGCGAACGCGCCGGGAGAGAGCGTGTCGAGGTACGGGGTGACCAGGTCCGCGAAGGACGACAGCCACGCCTCGTCCCGGTAGGGCAGGTCACCGGCGTACATCCGGAAGTCGTGCTTGAGGAACTTGTAATCCTTGTCCTCGCGCAGCGACTCGTGCCCGCTCTCGGCCAGGAACGCGTCGATGAGGTGCTGGACGTGGATACGGTCCCGGACGTTGGCGAGCTTGTGCCGCTGGTTCGATATCGACGCCGCCTCGGAGGCGGCGTAGGGGGCCACGTACCAGCGGTAGACCGGCTCCGGGACGATCGTGAAGCTCTTGGCCAGGCAGTACGCCTGCGCCGAGAACAGCTGGTCCTCGTAGTGGATGCCCTCGGGGAAGCGCAGGCCGTACCGGTCGAGGAAGGCGCGGGCGTACATCTTGCTCGTCGACAGGTGCTCGAAGAGCAGACGCGGGTCGGCCTCGACGCCGTCGAGGGTGCGGCGCTTGGCGACCAGGTGCGGCATCCAGGTCGAGCGGCGGCCGTTGTCCACCCGGACCCGCTGCACCGCGCCCATCGCGAAGTCGATCTCGCGTTCGCGGTGCGCGGCGAGCAGCAGTGCGACGGCGTCGTCGGGGAGTTCGTCGTCGCTGTCGAGGAACATCACATACGGTGCCCGGGCGATGTCCAGGGCGCGGTTGCGCGGGACGCCGCAGCCGCCGCTGTTCTGCTCCAGGCGGAGGTGGCGGACGCGGGGGTCCTGGGCCGCGAGACGTCGTGCCACCTCCGGGGTGCCGTCCGTGGAGTGGTCGTCGCTGATGATGATCTCGACGTTCGCGTGGGTCTGCCGGCGGACCGAGTCGACCGCGCGCGTGAGGCGTTCGGCGTCGTTGTAGACGATGACCGCCACGGTGACGTCGGGGGTGCTCATGCGGTCGCCTCCTGCGGGGTCGGGGCCGGGGTGCGTTCCTCGAGCGGCAGTACCGGCGGCAGGGAGCGTTCGTCCTGGCCGAGGAAGACCCGGCGTACGACGCGCTCGGCGGCGCGTCCGTCGTCGTACTCGCAGAACATGCGCCGGAAGGCGGCTCTGGTCTTCGCCGCGCCCTCGTCGCACCAGGCCTCGGTGGTGAGGATCTCCGTCAGTTCTTGCTGGGTGCGGGCGACCGGGCCCGGGGCCTGAGCCATCAGGTCGAAGTAGACGCCACGGGTGGTGCGGTACGTCTCCCAGTCGTCGGCGTGGATCACGATCGGCCGGTCGAGGTTGGCGTAGTCGAACATGATCGAGGAGTAGTCCGTGACCAGGGCGTCCGCCGCCAGGCACAGATCCTCGACCGGGTCGTAGGAGGAGACGTCGATGATCCGGCCCGTGCGGCGAAGGTTGGTGAGCGGGGAGGCCGCGCCGCCGTAGAAGTAGTGGCCGCGCACGAGCAGGACCGTGTCCTCGCCGAGGCGGTCGGCGAGGGCGGCGAGGTCCAGGCGGGGGGTCCAGCCGGCCTCGTAGTCGCGGTGGGTCGGCGCGTAGAGGACGGCCCGGCGGCCCGGGTCGATGCCGAGGCGGTCGCGGACGGCGCGGATGTCCTCGGCCGTGGCCGTGTAGTAGACGTCGTTGCGCGGATAGCCGTGGTCGAGCGACACGTAGTGCGAGGGGTACGCGCGCTCCCACATGCGGGTGGTGTGGCTGTTGGCGGAGACGCTGTAGTCCCACTTGTCGATGCGCTCCAGCAGCGCCTTGAAGTCCAGGCCCTGCGCGGCGGCCGGGTACGCCATCTGGTCCAGGCCCATGCGCTTCAGCGGCGTGCCGTGGTGGGTCTGGACGTGGATCGCGTCCGGGCGTTTGACCACCGCGTTGGGGAAGTTGACGTTGTTGACGAGGTACTTGGCGGTCGCCAGCACCTCCCAGTAGCGCCGGCTGCCGGGCACGACATGGTCGGTGCCGGGCGGGAGGAGGGCCTCGTTCTCCTGGGTGACCACCCACACCGGGTGGATCTGCGGGGCGAGTTCGGAGAGCTCGGCGGCGATCGCGGCGGGGTTGCAGGCGACGCCGCGGTTCCAGTACGCCGCGAACACCGCCAGGTGGGGGTTGACGGGGCGGGCGAGTGCCCGGCGGTACTGGTGGTCGCGGAGTTTGGCGCCGACCTGGCGCTTGCGGGTCCGTACGGCCGACTTGGCGGTGCGGCGGGTGCGGTTGACGGCCTGGAAGGTCCGGTACCTGGCATAGGCGCCCTCTTCGAGCAGGGAGCGGCGGACGCCTTCGAGACCGGCGGGTCGGCTGTAACCCTCGGGGCGGCGGCGCAGGGCGGCCAGGGACGCCCGGCGGAAGAACTCCCGCGCGACCTCCTCCTCCATGCCGCCGCGCGCGAAGACGCGCAGGCAGTCGCGGACCATGACGTCGTAGAGCACGGCATGGGCGGCGGGGCGGTCCCGGGTGAGGTCGAGGAGCGACTCGTAGCGCTCGACGAGGCCGTAGCGCTGTTCGGGAGTGACCGGCGGCAGGCTCGCGGGACGCAGGGTGCGGTCCTCGTAGGCGACGTGCGGCAGACAGGCGACGCGGTCGGCGAGCAGCAGGGCGGCCAGGGCGGCGTGCGGCTCGTCGTCGGTGGTGAGCTGCTGCC
>KL569198.1:15975-20559 GCA_000715635.1 Streptomyces violaceus
CGGTGGTGAGCTGCTGCTCGTGCGCCCGCCAGAACTCCGCGCGCAGGACGCGGGTGCCGAGCAGCGGGGTGAGGCGCAACAGGGGCGCGCAGACGTCGAGGGCGACGTCGGCACGGCCCGCCCGGGCCAGCAGGGAGCCGTTCGGGGAGGGCATGCCGGAGGTGTGCCAGGTGCTGCGGACGTGGTCGAGCAGCAGGACGTCCACCTCGGCGGGCAGCTCGGCCACCCGCTCGGCGATCGTGCGCGGGGCGCCGGCGGGCAGGCCGTCCTTGGCGTGGACGAAGTGCAGCCAGCGGCCCGAGGCCCGGGCCGCGCCCGCCGCCCGGGCCGCGGCGTCGCCCATGCCGTCCGGCACCGGCAGCACCTGGACGTCCGGGGTGTGCCGCTCGGCCGTCTCCCGGGCCCAGTCGCCGACCGCGGCCACGATCACCTCGGCGTCCGGGAGGGGATGCGCGGCGAGGGAGTCGAGGAGTTCCGTCAGATGGTCCTGAACGTTCGCCCCGTGGACGATGAGGCTGAGTTCGGCCATCGCGAGGGCTCCTTCTCACTGATGCGTCGTGTTCGGTCATGGTTTCATCAATAGGACAAAACGGCCGACCGGAGTACGCCTCACGAGCGAACAGGAACCTTCGGCCTGGGCTTCGCGGACTTGTCCCCGGTGAACGCCTCGTACTCCTTGAGGACATCCTCCGTCGGCCCGTCCATGAGCAGCTCGCCGCGCTCCAGCCACAGCACCCGGTCGCAGGTGTCGCGGATCGACTTGTTGTTGTGGCTGACCAGGAACACCGTGCCCGCGTGCTTGCGCAGCTCGCGGATGCGCTGCTCGGAGCGCTTCTGGAAGGAGCGGTCGCCGGTGGCCAGCGCCTCGTCGATCAGCAGGACGTCGTGGTCCTTGGCGGCGGCGATGGAGAACCGCAGCCGCGCGGCCATGCCGGAGGAGTACGTCCGCATCGGCAGCGTGATGAAGTCGCCCTTCTCGTTGATGCCGGAGAAGTCGACGATCTCCTCGTAGCGCTCCCTGATCTGCTCGCGGGACATGCCCATGGCCAGCCCGCCGAGGTGCACGTTGCGTTCGCCGGTCAGGTCGTTCATCAGGGCCGCGTTGACGCCGAGCAGGGAGGGCTGGCCATGGGTGTAGATGCGGCCGTTCTCCACGGGGAGGAGTCCGGCGACGGCCTTCAGCAGGGTCGACTTGCCGGAGCCGTTGGTGCCGATCAGGCCGATCGCCTCGCCCTTGTACGCGACGAAGGACACGTTCCGTACGGCGTGCACCCGGCGCACGCCGGCCGCCTTCTCGGTCTTCTTGCGGCGCACGATGCGGTTGAGGGCGGCGGTCGCGGAGCCGCGCCCGGCGCCGGTGCCGTTGACGCGGTAGACGATGTCGACGCCGTCGGCGACGACGGTGGGGACCTTGTCGTTGGTGTTGTCAGCCACGGCCGTACGTCTCCTCAGCCTTCCAGAAGTAGATGAAGCCACCGACACCGGCGATCAGCGCCCAGCCGACGGCGAGCGCCCACACGTGGGCCGGGAGCTGGCTCGCGTGGAAGCTGTCGATCAGGGCGAAGCGCATCAGGTCGATGTAGATCGCGGCCGGGTTGGTCTCCAGCAGGACCGTCACCACGCGCGGCAGGCTGTCCTTGTCGGCCAGCTTGTCGATGCTCCACATGACACCCGAGACATACATCCAGGTGCGCAGCACGAACGGCATCAGCTGGGCGATGTCCGGGGTCTTGGCGCCCATCCGGGCCATGACCATGGAGACGCCCGCGTTGAACGTGAACTGCAGGAACAGTGCCGGCAGCGCCAGCAGCCAGGACACGCCGACCGGCACCCCGAAGCAGAGCAGGATGACGACCAGGGCGCCCATCGAGAACAGAAGCTGCTGGAGCTGCTGGAGGCAGAACGACAGGGGCAGGGCGGCGCGCGGGAAGTGCAGGGCGCGGACGAGGCCCAGGTTGCCGGAGATGGCGCGGGTGCCCGCCATGATCGAGCTCTGCGTGAACGTCCAGATGAACACGCCCGTGACCAGGAACGGGATGTAGTCCGGCACGCCGTGCTTGGTGCCGAGCAGGACGCCGAAGATGAAGTAGTAGACCGCCGCGTTCAGCAGCGGGGTCATCACCTGCCAGACCTGGCCCAGCTTCGCCTGGCTGTACTGGGCGGTGAGCTTGGCGGTGGCGAACGCGGTGATGAAGTGGCGGCGGGCCCACAGCTGTCGGACGTACGCGGGCAGGGAGGGCCGGGCGCCGCTGACCGAGAGGCCGTGGCGGGCGGCGAGGGCCGCGAGGTCGTCGTCGGCGGGGGCCGGGGCCGGTGGCTGGGGCGGTGTGTCGAGGACCTGGCTCACATCCGCTGCTTTCGTTCGGGGGGAGGGGTGTGGGACCTGGGGTCGTGAGGAGCGGAAAAGTGGGCTGTTTACCGGACTCTTCACGAATTCTTACGTCGGGACGGGACCGTATCGTCGCAACGCGAGCGTAGGCCTTTCGAGCGTCGGAACGCAACCGTTTCGTCGTGACGCCCCTATGCTGTCGGCATGACGACGAACGCGAACGCCGAGGAGCCGCCGCAGCAGCGTCCGCGCCGCCGGGCGCCCGCGGGGGCGGCCGTACTGCGTGAGGACGTGACGGACGCGATCCGGGCGGCCGTGTTCGAGGAACTCGCGGCCGTCGGCTACGCGCGGATGTCCATCGAGGGGATCGCGCGCCGGGCGGGCGTCGGGAAGACGGCGGTGTACCGCCGCTGGCGCTCGAAGCTGCACCTCGTCCTCGACATCGTCTCGGCGCTCGCCGTACAGGGCCTGCCCGCGCCGGACACCGGCTCCCTGGAGGGCGACCTGCGGCTGCTGTACGAGGTGACGTCCCGCGCCCTGCGCCACCCCGTCGCCTCGCAGATCATCCCTGACCTCCAGGCAGAGGCGGCCCGCAACGCCGATATCGCCGAGGCCCTCCAGAAGGCCCTGCGCGAGGGCCAGGACGGCGTCGCGACCGGCATCGTCACGGCGGCGGAACGCCGCGGTGAACTCCGCGAGGGCCTCGACCACGACCTGGCCCTCGACCTGATCTCGGGCCCCCTGTACTGGCGCTCGGTGGTGATCCGCAGCCCGAAGCTGCCGCAGGGGTACCTGGGGTCACTGGCCCGGGCCACGGCGGGGGCGTTGCGGGCGTTGTGAGAGGGGCTTCTCGTCAGCCGGGGCGGATCAGCCCCGCCGCGCCTCCGGGTGCTGCCGTACCCAGCCCTCCCACGCCGACGTGATCATGTCCTGGACATCGTGTCTGGCCTTCCAGCCCAGCTCCGTGGCGGAACGGTCGGCCGAGGCGACGACGCGGGCCGGGTCGCCGGGGCGGCGGGGGGAGACCGTGGGCGGCCGGTCGTAGCCGGTGATCGCGTTGATGCGGTCGATCATCTCGCGGACGGAGACGCCTTCGCCCCGGCCGATGTTGAGCGTGAGGGCGCGGCCGGGGGAGGAACGCAGCGCCCGGGCCGCCGCGACATGCGCCTCGGCCAGGTCGACGACGTGGATGTAGTCGCGTACGCAGGTGCCGTCCGGGGTCGCGTAGTCGTCGCCGAAGATGCGCGGCGGCGCGCCCTCCGTGAGCTTCTCGAAGACCATGGGCACGAGGTTGAAGACCCCGACGTCCGCGAGTTCCGGGCTCGCCGCGCCCGCCACGTTGAAGTAGCGCAGGCACGCGGTCGACAGGCCGCTCGCCCGGCCCGTCGCGCGCACCAGCCACTCACCGGCCAGCTTCGTCTCGCCGTAGGGCGACATCGGCACGCAGGGCGTCTCCTCCGTGACCAGGTCCACGTCCGGCATGCCGTACACCGCCGCCGAGGAGGAGAACACCAAGGACGGCACCTTCGCCGCCGTCACCGCGTCCAGCAGGACCCGCAGGCCCTCGACGTTCTCGCGGTAGTAGCGCAGCGGCTGCTCGACCGACTCTCCCACCTGCTTCTTCGCCGCGAGATGGACGACGCCGGTGACCGAGTGGTCCGCGAGGGTACGCGCGAGCCGCTCACCGTCCAGCGTCGAGCCCATCACCAGCGGCACCCCCTCGGGCACGCGCCCGGCGATACCGGTGGACAGGTCGTCGTAGACCACCGCCCGTTCCCCTGCCGCGGTCATCGCCCGTACGACGTGCGCGCCGATGTAGCCGGCGCCGCCGGTGATCAACCAGGTCATGTGCGGCAGTCCCCTCGTCATTTGGCCCGTCGTGTCCTCAGTGAAGCAGGCGGATTCTCAGTGAAGCAGGCGGCACGCTCGCGCGCGTACGACGGACAGCACACCGTGTGCGCCGGGCGCCACCCGCAGGGCCAGCGCGCCGGAGTGGGTGGCGTACGGCTGCACGAGCACCACGCCGTGCCGGGCGCTCGGGACGGCACTGCGGCGCAGCAGACCGGCGCCCGCGAGCGCGTGTGCCGTGACCTCGCGGCTCACACCGTCACGGAAGCGGACCCGAAGGCGCAGGTCCCAGGTGCCCGTACCGAGCGCGGACAGCGCGGGGAGATCGACGTCCGCCTCCGCCGACCAGCCGCCGGCGGATGCCGCGAACCGAGTCGTGGCGCGGACGCGGGCGTCCCCGTCGTCCC
>KL569198.1:20766-21016 GCA_000715635.1 Streptomyces violaceus
TCCCCGTCGTCCCGGTGCCGCCACTCCACCTCCACCGCCTCCGGGCCCGCCCGCGCCACCCGGCCGTACAGCTCGTGCAGGCGCAGCCGCAGCCGGGCGCCGCGCGCGCGTGGCCGCAGCTCCGCGTCCACGGCGAGGGGCAGCGCGCGCACCGGCCGGGTCAGCAGGGGCTCCAGTGAGACCTGCGGGAGGTCGTCCGACCAGACGGGCGCGCCGTCCGCGGCACGGGCGTACGGCGGACACAGCCGGG
>KL569198.1:21247-21989 GCA_000715635.1 Streptomyces violaceus
CCGGCCAGCCGGCCCGGAGCGGCCGGGTCGCGCGCCCAGTCGTCGGCGTCGTACTCCGCGAGATGGGCCCGCGTCAGCTCCCACCACGCGCGCCGGTAGGCGGCGTCACGCAACCCCAGCTCGCGCAGGTACATCCGCAGCTCGTGGTCGAGGAACTTGGCGCGTGCGGCCCGGGCGAGTTGCTTCTGCCCGGCGCCCAGCAGGATCTCGTACGCCTGCCGGCACGCCTCCGTCCGGGCCCGCCAGTTGTCGACGCCGGCCCGGTCCAGGGAGATCGACAGCCGCTCGGCGGACCGGCGCACATGCCAGACGTACACCCGGTCGGGGACCAGGGCGATGCGCGGGGCCGCGGCCAGCACACGCGCGGAGAAGACGACGTCCTCGTACGGGAAGCGGCCCTCGGGGAAGCGGATGCGGTGCTCGCGCAGGAAGTCGGTGCGGTAGAGCTTGTTGACGCAGAGCGTGTCGTGGACCAGGCGCGGTCGCTGCGCGGGCCGCGGTACCGCGGCGTGGAGCGCGTAGAGACGCGCCTGCCAGGGCACTTCACGCCCCGACGGCAGCTCCCGGCGTACGCACAGACCGCCCGCGACCTCGGCGTGCGCGCCCGTCGCGGCCCCGAGCAGCGCGTCGACCGCGCCGGGCGGCAGGACGTCGTCGCTGTCCAGGAACATCACGTACGGCGACGTCACCGCGTCGAGTCCGGTGTTGCGCCTGTCTCTTATACACATCTCTGAGCGGGCTG
>KL569198.1:22168-22722 GCA_000715635.1 Streptomyces violaceus
GAGCCGGTCGAGGAGGCCGGCGCTGCCGTCCGCCGAGCAGTCGTCGACGGCCACGACCTCGCGCACGGCCGCGCCCTGCGCGAGCGCCGAGCGTACGGCGTCCGTCACATGGGCGGCGTCGTCGTAGCCGATGACCACGACAGCGACCTGGGGGCGAGGCCTGTCGGCATCCACAGCGGCATTCATTACGAGGATCGTAAGTCGGGCGAATCGCGTGAAAGCAGCAAAACGCCCGACGTCGCTACGGCCGCCCGACTTCGCTCCGACCGCTCGGCCCCGCTGTGACCGCGAGGCCTTGCTACACCCGCCCCTCTCCCGGTGACTCCGAGAGCGCGGCCGCGTCCAGCGCGGAGGTGAGCTCGTCGAGGCGGGCGCGCAGGGCGCGGACCTCGGTGGTGTCGAAGCCGGTCGCGCCGGCGATCCGGCGCGGCACCTGGAGCGCACGCGTCCGCAGCGCCGTGCCCTCCTCGGTCAGCCGCACCTCGACCGACCGTTCGTCGCGGGCGCTGCGCTCCCCCTGTCTCTTATACACATCTCTGAGCGGGCTGGCAAGG
>KL569198.1:22902-26218 GCA_000715635.1 Streptomyces violaceus
CAGCCGCTTGAGCAGCGGCGACAGGGTGCCGGAGTCGAGGCGCAGGTGCTCCCCGAGCTTCTTCACGGGCAGCTCGCCCTGCTCCCAGAGCACCAGCATCACCAGGTACTGCGGGTAGGTGAGTCCGAGGTCCTTGAGGATCACGCGGTAGACGCCGTTGAAGGCGCGGGAGGCCGCGTGCAGGGAGAAGCAGATCTGCTGGTCCAGGCGGAGCCAGTCGTCGTCCGGCGTGTTCATGCCTCCAGGGTAGCTCGCACCCGCCATTTAATTGCACACAACTTAATTGTGTGCTCTAATCGTACCTGTCAGGCGGCCCGGAAGCGGGCCGCCGGAACGTGACGTGAGAGGGAAGGATTTCCATGGACGCGCTCTACACCGCTGTCGCCACCGCCACCCACGGCCGCGAGGGCCGCACCGTCAGCTCCGACGGCACGCTGGACCTCGCGCTGGGCATGCCGGAGGCGCTGGGCGGCAACGGCCAGGGCACCAACCCGGAGCAGCTCTTCGCCGCCGGTTACGCCGCCTGCTTCGGCAGCGCCCTCGGCCTCGTCGGCCGCCAGGCCAAGATCGACGTCAGCGACGCCGCCGTGACCGCCGAGGTCTCCATAGGCAAGCAGGGCGAGGGCTTCGGTCTCGCCGTCACGCTCCGCGTCGAGCTGCCCGACAGCGTGGACGAGGCGACCGGCCGCAAGCTGGTCGAGCAGGCCCACCAGGTCTGCCCGTACTCGAACGCCACCCGCGGCAACATCGAGGTCGACCTCGTCATCGAGTAACCACCGGCACGTCACCCCCCGACCCGCGCCAGCACCTCCCCCGTCTCCCTGCTCCACGCCACCACCACGGCCTCCTCGGGCACCGGGTGCCAGCGCGTCAGCAGCAGCCAGCGCACGTGGTAGCGGCGGATTACGGCGGCACGCCCGGCGCGGGTCGAACCGGGGGACAGATAGGCCCGGACGTCGGCCGCCCGGCGCTCACGCTCCCGCTCGTCCAGGGCCGGGTCGGGCCGGACGGGCGCGGCGAGGTTCGGCCCGTACCCGGCGAGGGAGTGGCCGGCCGGGTACCCGTCGGTGATCACCACCTCGCCCGGCCCGATGTGCCGTGCCGCCCAGTCGTACGCCGGCCAGCGCGCGGGCTGTGCGAACCCCACCGGGTCGGCCGAGCGCGGCACGACCGCCCCGGCGTGCACGGTGACGAACCCGGCGCACGCCCCGGCCGCCGCCGCCCCGCCCAGCACCTTCCGGGCCCGCCGCCAGGGCCGGGGCGCCGCCAGCTCCACCGCCAGCGCGCACTGAAGCGGGACCAGGACGGCCCACAGGGCCATGGCATACGTGTGGTGCCCGCTCACCCAGCCGTACGCCACCAGCGGGCACTCCAGCAGGAACATCAGCACCAGCGGGTCCCGCACCGACCTCCGGGCCAGCACCCACAGCGCGGGCACGCCGAGCAGCGCCAGCCAGGAGTCGGCGAACATCTCCTCATAGAGGTGCCGGTGCATGGCGTCCATGCCGGAGTCGCCCACCAGCGCCAGGACGTCGTAGTACGGCCACGACACCGCGACCGCCCCGCAGACGACCCCGCCGACCGCCCAGCGCGCCACCACGGGCCGGCGCCACCCGCGCTGCCAGGACGCCACGATCGCCATCGCGCCGATGAGCGCCGAGGCCGCCGTGACGGAGTGCGTGAGCAGGATCAGCCCGTACAGGGCGCCGAGCCCCGCGTACCCCGACCAGCCGCCGAGCCCGCTCGGACCGACGAACCGCACGGCGGGGGCGTCCTCACGCGCACGCGTGGCCGTCCAGGCCCACGCCCAGAGCGTCAGCCCGATCGCGAGGGCGGACGGGTAGCCCAGGTTCGTCGTCATCGGCATCAGCCCGAGGTGCCCGCTCCACAGGATCCGCGCGGTGCCCCACAGCAGCGTCACGAACATCAGGGCCAGTACCGGCGCCCAGGGACGCGGGGTGAGGGTCCGGACGAAACGGCCGAGCCCCGTCAGCAGCACCAGCAGATGCACCGGCCCCGCGAGCTTCACGACTCCCCAGCCGGACAGCCCCGTCAGCCGCGCCAGAACGCCCTGCGCGACGGCGTACGGGCCGTAGTACGGGCTGCCCTCGCCCGGCAGGTCCGCCATGGCATGGGCCGGATGGAGCAGATCGGCCCTGAGCCGCTCCACGACCGCCGCGTGCTGACCGGCGTCGCAGCACAGCGGAACCCGCCAGTACGCCAGCGTCATCACCAGCCAGAACAGGGCGCCGAAGAACTGGTACGGGGTGAGACGCCCCGTCCGGCCGCCGCGCAGCGCCGTCGCACCGCGCACGGTCCGCCGGACGAGGACCGAGGCGCTCACAGGAGTGGGGGAAGGGTCTCGGGCATGCGCCAGATGTTCCCGCCCCACGCATGCTCTGACCCCGGGTCACCTCATCGGGTCAGTCGCAGAGCGCCCTCTCCGCAGTCGCGGGCCAGCGCGCGAACCGGAACCGCGTCCGCTCGTAGGACCCCGTGAGGTTCCGCCAGAACCGCTCGGCGGTGAGCGGCGCGCGCACCGACTCCCTCAGTTCGGCCAGTTCGCCGCAGCCCAGCGCGGCCCGGGCCGCCACGACCGTCTCCAGAGAGGCCCCGGCCCGCAGCAGATCGCGCTCCGGCGGATGCTGCGCCGCCCACTCCGCGAAGACCCAGTGGTTGCGCAGGAACTTCTCGTGCCCGGGCCAGCTCCACCGCTCCAGCGCGAGATGCGCGCCGACGGGACTGGCCAGCCCCCAGGCGTCGTTGACGTAGGCGTCGAGCGGCGCCGCTGCTCCCGTGACTCCGAGATGACGGCCCACGATCACCACGTGGTACCGGGAACCCGGCCGCATCGGCGTGGCGTGCAGCCGCCGTCCGGCGTCGAAGTACAGCAGCGTCGGCCCGGGCGCGCGCACGGCCTGCGCCAGCATGCCGCGCCCCTCCGGCAAGGCGGGCCAGTTGGCCACCCAGGTGGCGGTGCGCACCGGGTTGTGGTCGCCGAGGGCCTCCACGTCGGAGCTGCGCACATTGAAGGAACCGGGCGTGCTGCGCACGTCGAACGGGGACCGCAGCGGGCTGACCGCCGCGCACAGCCACACCAGCAGCAGCGCGCTCGCGACGCCGGTGAACCGGGTCGCCGGCACGACCAGCACCGGCAGGAGCAGCAGCAGAAGGGCGGGCAGGATCATGCGCGCGTGCATGTAGTCACCGCCGACGCGGATGACGTACCCGGACAGCAGCAGGCCCGCGACCAGCGGCGCCAGCAGCACGGCGAGCGAGGCCCGCGCCGGGGCGCGGTCCCGCCGTCCCGGCGGGG
>KL569198.1:26443-26755 GCA_000715635.1 Streptomyces violaceus
CCCCAGCCAGTAGGGCCCGAGCGTCTCCTGCACATAGCCGGCGCCCCGGCTCCAGTCGCTGGCGCTCGCCTCCTTGGCGATGGCGGGCAGCGGCACCAGGATCCCGTAGTACCCCGCCCGGAAGACCTCGTACGCGAGCGGCAGCGCTCCCGCCGAGGCCAGCATCGCGGCGGTGCCCCGCCGGGAGGGGCGCAGCACCCACCACTGCGCCGCCAGGAAACACGCCGTGACCACCGCGAGATCGGGCCGGACCAGCGGACCCAGCCCGAACACGAAGGCGGCCGTGTACACCTGTCTCTTATACACATCTCT
>KL569198.1:27016-27427 GCA_000715635.1 Streptomyces violaceus
GGTCATGTACGACCAGAACGGCGGCACGGCCAGCAGCACGCACACACCCGCCGGGAGCAGCAGCCGGGCGCCCCGGTGCAGCCGGCAGGTGGCGTACAGGGCGAGCCCGAACCCGGCGGCGCTCAGCAGCAGCCCGAGCCCCACCGCGAGGAACGCGGGATCCTCGCCGGTGACCCAGGTGGCGAGCGCGAGCAGCCACTGCCACAGGGTGCCGGTCGAACTCTCCGCCCGCTCGCCCACGTTGAACACGGGCCCGTTGCCCGCCAGGATCTGCCGGACCGGACGCAGATAGATCAGCCCGTCGTCGCAGATCCATCGCCGCCGGTAGCCCAGCGCGAACAGGGCCGCGGTGGGCACGGCGACCAGCGCCGCGTGCCACCAGTGCACGGGCCGCAGCCGCTCGGCGGCGGG
>KL569198.1:27635-28130 GCA_000715635.1 Streptomyces violaceus
CGGCGGCGGCCGGCGGCCGGGCCGAGGAGGCCCGCTGGCCGGGCAGGGAGGGGACGGCCTCGGGGGTGGCGGGTGTTCTCATCGCTCGACCAGCGTCTCGGGCCTCGCACCGGCACCCGCGGTCCGGCGGGCCGCGGGCAGCAGCGCACCGCCCCGTTCGCCCAGCATCAGCAGGCGTACGACCCGCTCGGCGGCCCGCCCGTCCTCGAACTCGCAGTACCGCTCCCTAAAGCCCGCCCGCAGCCGCTCCGCCTCCCGGTCCTGCCAGGTGCCGGACGCGAACAGCCAGGCCAGCTCCCGGTAGGAGCGCGAGACATGCCCCGGCGCGTCGGCTGTGATGTCGAAGTAGGCGCCCCGGCTGGCCGCGAACGCGCCCCAGTCGTCGGCGTGGACCACGATCGGCCGGTCGAGGAGGGCGTAGTCGAACATCAGGGCCGAGTAGTCGGTGACCAGCGCGTCGGAGGCGAGCAGCACGTCCTCGACGTGCGGCTCGTC
>KL569198.1:28423-28581 GCA_000715635.1 Streptomyces violaceus
GTGCAGATCTGCCAGCCCCAGGCCGCGCGCCACGCCCCCGGCCAGCGAGGGGTGCAGCCGGACGACGAGGGTGTGGCCGGGGCCCAGGTCCTCGGCGAACCGGGCCAGGTCGAACCGGTCGACATGGCCGCCCTTCCTGTCTCTTATACACATCTCTG
>KL569198.1:28823-30658 GCA_000715635.1 Streptomyces violaceus
GGGATGCCGAGCCGCTCGCGCACCTCCGGGCCCCGCTCCGGGCCCGCGCCGACCAGGACGTCGTTGCGCGGACTGCCGGTCCGCAGCGAGGCGAAGTGGCACGGGTAGGCCCGCTCCCAGGCCCGTTCCGCGTGCCGGCCGGCGACCAGGCTGTAGTCCCAGCGGTCGGCACGGCGCAGCATCTGCGGCACATCGAAGCCGTGCCGGGCGCCCGGCTTGGTCAGCAGGTCGGCGCCCATGTACTTGAGCGGGGTGCCCTGGTGGGTGTGGATGTGGACGCTGCCGGGCCGCTTGGCCAGGGTGCCGGGCCAGTTGACGTTGTTCACCCAGTACGTGGCCCGCGCCATCACCTCGTGGTAGCGCCGCGAGCCCGGAATCACATGGTCGATGCCGGGCGGCAGCGCGTCCACCGCGTCCTCCCGGACCACCCACACGCCCCGGATGTGCGGGGCGATCTCGCGTGCCTTGGCGTGGATCGCGGCCGGGTCGCCGGACACGCCCCGGTGGTGGGTCGCCGAGTAGACGGCGAGCTGCGGATCGAGCGGGCGCTTCGACTGGGCCGCGTACCAGGTGCGCTGAGCGGCCCCCGACGCCTTCCGCGCCACCCGCCGCTTCCTGCCCAGGGCACTCGCGCGCAGGTCCCGCAGACCGCGCACCGCCGCGTACGACGCGTAGGACGCCGAGGCCAGCAGCCGCATCTCGGCCCCGCGCCAGCCGTCCGGCTCCGGGAAGCCGCCCTCGGGGAGGTGACGGCGGTGGAAGGAGCGGATCTCGCGGTAGAAGTCGCCCCGGTCCGCCGGCCGCACCCGGTCCTCGCGGGCCAGCACGAACAGCATGTGGTCCAGCGCCCGCTCCAGCAGCGGGGGACGAGCCCAGCCGAGGTCGGAGCGCTGCTCCAGGAACGCGAACAGGCCCTCGTACTGCGGGAAGATCTCGAAGTGCCGCCGCCCCGGGGTCTTGGTGATCGCGCCCTGCCGGCGCTGCCGGTACTCGACCCCGATCCGGTCCAGACAGGCGATGCGGTCCGCCAGCACCATCGACCGGTAGGTGACCGGCGCGTCCTCGTACAGCCCAGGCGCGTACTCCAGGCCGTGCTCCTGGAGGAAGGCGCGCCGGTACGCCTTGTTCCAGGCGACCAGGAACAGGTTCAGGTACTGCGGGCTCTCCCGGATGCCGAACGTCTCCGGGCCCGCCGCGGCCAGCAGGTCCGCCGCCTCACTGCGCCCGCCCCGGCCCCACCAGTAGGTGCGCACGTGGTCGAAGACCAGGATGTCCGGGTCGCCGGTCGCCTCGAGACGCGCGGCGAGGGCGGCCAGCAGGCCTGGCGTGTAGCGGTCGTCGCTGTCGAGGAACAGGACGTAGTCGCCGGCCGCCTGCTCCCGTCCGGCGTTGCGGGCCCGGCCCAGGCCGACGTTCTCGGGCAGGTGCAGCACCCGCACCCGGGCGTCGCGGGCGGCGTACTCGTCGAGGATCGCGCCGCTGCCGTCGGGGGAGCGGTCGTCCACGGCGACCACTTCGAAGTCGCCGTACGACTGGGAGAGCACCGAGTCGAGACACTCGCGCAGGAAGCCCTGCACCTTGTAGACGGGGACGATGATGCTGAAGCGGGGCACTTCTTCGGTCAGCTCCTTACGAGGGTGGCGGCGGGGGCCGGGACGCGCTCCGCGAGCGGGATCACGGGCGGGATCGACTCGGGCGGCTCCCCCAGCAGCACCCGGCGTACGACGCGCTCGGCGGCCCGCCCGTCGTCGAACTGGCAGAAGCGCTCCCGGAACGCGGCACGCAGGGCCGTCGCGGACCCGTCCGCGTAACCGCCGTCACGGAAGGGCGCCGCC
>KL569198.1:30832-31924 GCA_000715635.1 Streptomyces violaceus
CGCCAGTTCCTCGGGCGTACGGGCGACCCGGCCGGGCGGGATCTCCATCAGGTCGAAGTAGACGCCCCGCGTCTCCCGGTAGACGTCCCAGTCGTCGGCGTACACGACGATCGGCCGGTCCAGGTTGGCGTAGTCGAACATGATCGACGAGTAGTCGGTGATCAGCGCGTCGGCGGCCAGGCACACCTCCTCCGTCGAGCGGTGCCCGGTGACGTCGATGATCCGGCCGCCGCCCCGGCCGGGCCCCTGGTCGTAGAAGTAGTGGGCGCGCAGCAGCACTACGTAGTCGTCGCCGATCGCCTCGCAGAACTCGGCCAGGTCCAGGCCGGACGCGAAGCCGGTGGCGTAGTCGCGGTGCGTGGGGGCGTAGAGGATCGCCTTCTTGTCCTCGGGGACCCCGAGTTCCTTGCGGACGCGGGCGACGTCCTCGGCGGACGCCGTGTAGTAGACGTCGTTGCGCGGATAGCCGTACTCGAGGGTCTCGTGCGCTCCGGGGAACGCCTTCTCCCACATCTCGGTGGAGTGCCGGTTGGAGGTGAGGTTGTAGTCCCAGCGGTCCACCCGGGCCAGCAGCCTGGCGAAGCTCCCCGTCGCCGCGGCCACCACGGGATACGTCGCCTGGTCGGCGCCCATCGTCTTCAGCGGGGTCCCGTGCTGGGTCTGGAGGTGGACGCTTCCGGGGCGTTTGACCACGGCGTCCGCGAAGTTGGCGTTGTTGACCAGGTACCGGGCGCGGGCCAGCGCCTCCCAGTACTTCCGGCTGCCGATCACCGCGTACTCCACGTCCTTGGGCATGCCGTCCACCGCGTCCGGCTCCACCAGGAACACCGAGCGCAGGTACGGGGCGAGTTCGCGGGCCTTGGCGTGGATCGCGGCCGGGTTGCAGGCGTAGCCGCGGCCCCAGTACGCGCAGTACACGGCGAGGTTCCTGTCGAGGGGGAGGCGCAGGCTCGCCGCGTAGCGCAGGCGGGTGCGCAGCCCCCGGGGGCGCGGGAGCAGCGCGGCGGCCCGCAGCGCCCTCCGGTTGGCGGCGCGCAGGGTGCGGAACGCCGGGTACGAACCGGCCGCCAGCAGCCGGTGCTGGACGCCGAG
>KL569198.1:32222-32832 GCA_000715635.1 Streptomyces violaceus
CAGCCCCTGCTCCGCCGCCCGCGTCAGCACCAGCTCGGTCTGGTCGAGCAGCTCGGCGTGGTGCTCGCCCGGAAGGTTCAGCCGGTTGCCCTGCCGGCGCAGCAGATGCCGTACGACGACCGTGCGCAGGGCTGCCACCCGCTCCGCGCGCAGGGCGACCAGACCGCCGAACCCGACGTCGGTGAAGTGGTCCCCGGGGAAGGCGATGTCCCGCTCGGTGAGGAAGGCCCGGCGGTAGACGGCGCTCCACGCCGGGAGCGTCACGCCCGTCAGCTCCGGGGCCCGGTCGGGGGAGAAGACCCCGTCCGGTGTCCTGGCCAGCAGGGGCGCGGCCGGGTTGGCCGGCTCGCCCTCCCACCAGGGGGTGCGCTCGTGCTCGACGTACAGCACGTCGACGTCGCCCACCGCGCTGAGCCGGGCGTCCAGGGCCGCCAGTGCCCCCGGGACCAGGACGTCGTCGCCGTCGAGGAACAGCACATGGCCGCCGACCGCCGCCCGCAGCCCGGTGTTGCGCGCCCCGGCAAGACCTGCCGAGGGCGGGGAGTGCACCGGCGTCACCCGGGAGTCCCGCTCGGCGTACCCGGCGACGACGTCGGCCGCCGGTGCGTCG
>KL569198.1:33054-33450 GCA_000715635.1 Streptomyces violaceus
GCCGCCGGTGCGTCGGGTCCGTCGCACACCGGGATCAGCTCGAAGTCGCCGAACGACTGGGCGAGGATCGAGTCCAGCGCCAGGGACAGCCGGCCCGCGACCCCATGGGACGGGACGACGATGCTGAAGCGGGGCATTCTGCTCTTTCTGTCGATGGGCTTCGGGGGGCTTCGATGGGCTTCGGGGGCCTTCGGTCTTCGGGGGTCTTCGAGGCTTTCAGGAGCGGGGCCGCCCGGACGGACGCCAGGACGGCGGCCGGCTGGGGGTCGGCCGCGACGGGCTGGAGGGCATGCGGACTCCCCGCAGTGAGAACCGTGGTCAGAGGTGGTCGGTGATGTTCGGGGGGCCGGCCGGCCGCGGCACCGTGGCGAGTGGCTCACGCACCAGCGAGGCCCT
>KL569198.1:33617-34839 GCA_000715635.1 Streptomyces violaceus
GTCGAGCGGGAGCCCCGCCAGTGGCCGGTGGCGAAGATGTCGATCAGCTCGTCCTCGCCGCGCGCCAGGGCGCCCGGCGGAGAGGCGCGCAGGTCGAAGTAGGTGCCGCGGGCCGCCTCGTAAGCCTCCCAGTCGTCGGCGTGGATCACGATCGGCCGGTCCAGGTTGGCGTAGTCGAACATCAGCGACGAGTAGTCCGTGACCAGGACGTCCGAGGCCAGGCAGAGCGACTCCACGCTCGGGTGGTCGCTGACGTCGACGACCCGGCCGCGGGTGGTGGTCAGCGGGGCGCCGTAGGCGTGGTGGGCGCGGGCCAGGACGACGAAGCGCGGGCCCAGGCGGCGCACGATCCGCTGGAGGTCGAGGGTGCGGTGCTGGGAGCGGCGGTAGTCGCGGTGGGTCGGCGCGTAGAGGATCGCCACCGTGCCCTCCGGGATGCCCAGCGAGGCGCGCAGCCGGGCCACGTCCGCCGCGGTCGCCGTCCGGAACACGTCGTTGCGGGGGTAGCCGTACTCCAGCGTGGTGTAGCGGCCGGGGTGGACGCGCTCCTGGGTCAGGGTGGTGTGGCGGTTGGCGGACAGCACGTAGTCCCACTGGTCGACGCCCTTGAGCAGCCGGGCGAAGTCCCGGCCGCGGGCGGCCGCCGGGCGTTCCTGGAGGTCCAGGCCGATGTGCCCCAGCGGGGTGCCCTGTCCGGTCTGGATCAGGATCTGGCCCCGGCGCTTGACCAGGCGGTGGTCGAAGTCGGTGTTGCTGACCAGGTACCGGGAACGGGCGAGCGCCGTCCAGTAGGCGGCCGTGCCGGGGACGAGGCAGCGCGGGCCCGGCGGGCTGGCGTGGTGGTGTTCCGGGCGGGCGATCCATGCCGTACGGATGTGCGGCGCGAGGCCGCGGATCGAGGACTCCAGCGCGCCCGGGTTGCAGCTGTGGCCGCGGCCGTCGTAGGCGGCGAAGACGGCACGGTCGGAGCGCACGGGGAGGCAGCGCTGGACGCCGTAGTGGACCCTGAGCGCGGCGGCCCGCAGACCGTGCAGCAGCCTGCCGGTGGTCCTGGTGGCGGCGCGGTGCAGGGACGACGCCAGGTGGAGCGTGCGGTAGGTGCGGTGCAGGCCGAAGCGGATCAGGGTGTGGTGCACCCGGGCGCGCAGGTGGGCGGGCGCGCCCGGGACGCGGTAGCGGCGGTAGTGGGTGCGGGCCCGGCGCAGGAAGTCCGCCCGTGAGT
>KL569198.1:35066-38200 GCA_000715635.1 Streptomyces violaceus
CCCGTGAGCCGCGCGGCAGCCGGTCCGGCCGGGAGTACACGATCGCCAGGTGGTGGACCATCCGGCGGAACAACGCAGGCCGCCACCGGTCCAGTTCGGGGCGCTCCTCGAGATACGCGAACACCCGGTCGTACTGGTCGAAGACGTCGAAGTGCCGCTCGCTGGTGGTGCGCAGGATGCTGCCCAGCCGCCGCTGCCGGTAGTGCACGCAGACGCGGTCGAGGGTCGCGATCGACTCGGCCGTCATCAGCACCGGGTACGTCCACGGCGCGTCCTCGTAGTAGCCGGGCGGGAAGGCGAACCCCTTCTCCTCGACGAACTCCCGCCGGTAGGCCTTGTTCCAGGCGACCATCAGCAGCTTCAGCAGACCCGGACGGTCCTCCAGGCGGAACGGGGCCGGGCCCTCCTCGGTGAGCTGCAGGGCCGCCTGGTTGCGGACCGCCTCACCGGTCCAGTACGTGCGCGCGTAGTCGAAGACCAGGACGTCCGGCTCGCCGGTCTCCTTCAGCCGGTCGGCGATGGAGCGCAGCGCGTCCGGCGTGAGGGTGTCGTCGCTGTCGAGGAACAGCAGGTAGTCGCCGCTCGCGTGCGCCACGCCGGCGTTGCGGGCGGGGCCCAGGCCGACGTTCTCGGGCAGATGGACGGGCTGTACACGCGCGTCGCGGGCGGCGAACTCGTCGATGATCGCGCCGCACGCGTCCGGCGAGCAGTCGTCGACGACGATCAGTTCCAGATCGGGACAGGACTGGGAGAGCACCGACTCCAGGCACTCGTGCAGGTACGCCTGAACCTGGTACGCGGGGACAATGACACTGAACCTGGGCAAGAGGCCATCCATCGGTCGGCGCGGGCGTTCGGCCCGGGAACGGCCCGGAAGGCCACATGGTTACGGCGGCTACGTCATCCGGGGGAATGCGGAAGGGGCGGCCCGACACCGGCCCGCCCCTCCAACTCCCTTGCTCTGACGGCTACTTGACCGCTCCAGCCATCACGCCGGACACGAACTGCCGCTGGAACGCGAAGAAGACGGCCAGCGGGACCACCATCGAGATGAACGCGCCGGGTGCCAGCACGTCGATGTTGTTGCCGAACTGCCGTACCTGCGTCTGGAGCGCGACCGTGATCGGCTGGCTCCCGGAGTCCGAGAAGATCAGCGCGACCAGCAGGTCGTTCCACACCCACAGGAACTGGAAAATGCCGAGGGCGGCGATCGCCGGTGCGCCGAGCGGCATCACGACACGGAAGAACAGCCGCAGTTCACCCGCCCCGTCCAGCCGTGCCGCCTCCAGCAGCTCTCGCGGGATCTCCGCGAAGAAGTTCCGCAGCAGGAACACCGCGAACGGCAGACCGAAGCCGACGTGGAAGAACACCACGCCGAGCACCGAGCCGAAGATGCCGATGTTGCCGAAGAGTTCGGCGATCGGGATCAGCGCGACCTGCACCGGCACCACCAAGAGGCCGACCACGCCCAGGAACCACCAGTCCCGGCCCGGGAACTCCATCCAGGCGAAGGCATAGCCCGCCAGGGAGCCGATGATCACCACCAGCAGGGTCGCCGGGACGGTGATCCACACCGTGTTCAGCAGGGAACCGGTGATGTCGTCGTTCTCCAGCAGCTTCGCGTAGCTGTCGAAGGTGATCTGCGACGGCTCCGTGAACACCTTCCACCAGCCGCTCGCCGCGATGTCCTCCGGCGAGCGGAGACTGGACAGCAGCAGACCGATCGTCGGCACCAGCCAGAACAGGCCGACCACGATGAGGAACACCCTCACCAGCCCACCGCTGACGCCCTCGGCGAGCCGGGACCCCAGCGACTGCTTCGCCTTCATCGCCGCACCTCCCGCCTCAGCCGGCGTACGTTGAACCACATCACCGGGATCACGAGCAGCAGCAGGAACACCGAGATGGCGCTGGCGATGCCCGGCTGGTCCTCGGAGAAGCCCTTGCGGTACAGCTCCAGGGCCAGGACGTTCGCGTCGTCCTGGGAGGAGCCGGGGGCGATGATGAAGACCAGGTCGAAGACCTTCAGCACGTTGATCATCAGGGTGACCATGACGACCGCGAGGACCGGCGCCAGCAGCGGCACCGTGACCCGTCTGAACACCTGCCACTCACTCGCGCCGTCGACCCGGGCGGCCTCCAGCAGCTCCCGGGGCACGCTCGCGAGCCCGGCCGCGATCAGCACCATCGCGAAGCCCGCCCACATCCAGATGTACGAGCCGATGATGGACGGGGTGACCAGGGACGGGCCGAGCCAGTCCAGGCCGTTGTACGGCTCCTTGAAGTTGCTGGCCGGAAGCTGCAGTTGGGCCCCGTCGGCCGAGGCCGGCAGCGTGAAGGTGCCGTCGTCGGCCGCCGTCGCCGACGCCACCACCCTGCCGTCCTTCACCGCCTCGACCTTCATTCCGGGGTAACCCAGCTCGGCCGCGTCGACCCCGTTGAGCGTGCCCACGCCCTTGCCCCGTGTGAAGTCCTGCCAGGTCGTACCGGTGATCTTGTCCGGCTCGGGCTTCGGCGCCACGGCGGCCTTCGCGCCGTCGGGCATCAGGTCGGGCGCCACACCCACCAGGGGCAGCGAGACGGTCTCGCCCGCGCGGACGGGCGACTTGGTGATGAACGCGCCCCCGCCGGCGGACTCCAGCGGCGACTCCCGGCCCGGGTGGGCCTTCGGGAACGCCGACGCCTGGGAGAACGTGTCGTGCACGCCCACCCACACCGCGTTCGCCACGCCCTTGTCCGGATCCTGGTCGTACACCAGGCGGAAGATGATGCCCGCCGCCAGCATCGAGATCGCCATCGGCATGAAGACGACGAGCTTGAACGCCGTACCCCAGCGCACCCGTTCGGTCAGCACCGCGAATATCAGGCCGAGCGCCGTCGCGACCGTCGGCGCGAACACCACCCAGATCACGTTGTTCTTCAGCGCGGTGCGGATGCCCTCGTCGGTGAAGAGGGCCGTGTAGTTGTCCATTCCGGCGAAGCCGTCACCGGACTGGTCGTAGAAGCTGCGTACGACCGAGTACCCGATCGGGTACACCACGAGTGCGCCGAGCAGGACGAGCGCGGGCAGCAGGAACAGCGCCGCGACGGTCCTGCGGGTGCCGGTCACACTCTCTGTCTCTTATACACATCTC
>KL569198.1:38362-39380 GCA_000715635.1 Streptomyces violaceus
ACAGGGGGCCCGTTGCCCCCTGCCGCCGTGGCCGACGTCATGCCGTCAGTCTCCGTAGGCCGCGGCCGCTTCGGCCTCCAGCTTCGCTTGCGTACCCGCGATGTCCTTCGGGTTCTTCAGGAAGTCCTGGAGGATCTTCCACTCACCCTTGCCGGGCGTACCGCCGAAGGCCTGCGGGGCCTGGTCGGACATGTCGAAGCGGAAGTCGTCGCCGGCGTCGATGAGCGCCTTGGCGATCTTCTGCTGCACCGCGTTCGGGTACGCGGAGTTCGGCACGTTCTTGTTCGGCGAGAGGTAGCCGCCCAGCTTGGCCTGGATCTGTGCCGCGTCGGGCGAGGCGAGCCAGGTGGCCAGGGCCTGCGCCCCCTTCGAGTCCTCCAGGATCACGGCCGCGTCGCCGCCCGAGACCACCGGCCCGTTGTCGCCGACCGCCGGGAACGGGAACACCTTCGCGTCCGTGCCGATCTTCATGGTCGAGGGGATGTTGACCTGCGCGAAGTCGCCCGCGGCGACCATGGCGGCCTTGGGCTGGTCCCCGCCGGTGAAGACCTGCGTGACGGAGGCCGGGAAGTCGACCTGCAACGCCCCGTTCGCCCCGCCCGCGATGTAGTCCGGCTTGCCCCAGACCTGCGCGAGCGTGGTCAGCGCGTCCTTCACGGACGGGTCCGTCCACTTGATCTTGTGCTGGGCCAGCTGGTCGTACTTCTCCGGACCCGCCTGGGAGAGGTAGACGTTCTCGAACCAGTCGGTCAGCGTCCAGCCCTCGGCGCCGCCGACGGAGAACGGGGTGACGCCGGAGTCGTAGACCGTCTGCGCGGTGTTGAGCAGATCCGGCCAGGTCTCGGGCTCACTGGCCCCCGCGTTCTCGAAGACCTGGTTGTTGTACCAGATCAGGGACTTGTTGGCGGCCTTGTAGTAGACGCCGTACTCCTTGCCGCCCACCTTGCCGATGTCCTGCCAGCCCTGCGAGTAGTTCTCGCCGAGCTCCTTGAGGGCGTCGGCGCCCAGTGGCTTGGCC
>KL569198.1:39602-41668 GCA_000715635.1 Streptomyces violaceus
GCATCGCGATGTCCGGCGGCTGCCCGCCGGCCACCTTCGAGCCGATGAAGTTGATGATCGGGTCCTGGGCGGGCACGAACGTGACCTTGGCGCCCGTGCGCTTCTCGAACTCCGCCAGGACCTTCTTGAAGTTGGCCTGTTCGGTGCCGCTCCACACGGCGGCGACCTCCAGGCTCGTCCCGTCCAGCTTCGGAAGGGTGACGTTGTTGGCGGTCTGCTGGGTGTCGCCCGTGCTTCCACCGCTGTCGTTGTCGCTGCTTCCGCAGGCGGTGAGCGAGAGCGCGAGCGCTCCCGCGGCGACTGCTGCCGCGGCCTTGGCGGCTCTGCGGTGCTGGGGGGTCGCCTTGTCGGGCGACCAGCGTGTCCGGATGGTGCTGCTCGTCATGCGCATGACTGCCCCGTTCTTCGTTCCTCGTCGAACGTCGAGCGCGCTCCCGTGCGATCTGGTCTACGCCCGGGTGTGCGGGGGCGGCAAGATGGCGTCGGCTGTCAAGTGGGGGATCGTGACCCCCTCGTGACCAGGGGCTGAACCTCTGATCGCCGGGCGGGGTCGGCTTCCGGCCAGCGCCATGTACGCGTGCTGACGAGTGCTACAGAAGTGACGGCACCTCTACCGCCGAGACCTCCCTCGCCGCCCTTTCCAGCGCGCTGGCCAACAGTGCCAGGTCGGTCGGGCCGTTTCCGAGTTCCCGCACCGGACGCCGGGCCGGAGGGTCACCCATGCGGTGCCATTCCAGCGGTACGACCGTGGGGCGCAGGGTCGCCGTCCGGGGGATACGGCCGGTGACCCGGCCGCCCTGGAGCGGCGTGACCCGCCCGTCCGCGCAGGTCAGGCTGCCCCGGCCGGGCGCGGGCTCGTCCGGACCGGGTGCCGGGGTGTCGAGCGTGACGCGCAGGGTGGCCCGGCGGGCCGGTTCCGTCTCCGCCGTACGGGGGCAGGGGCCGGAGGCCGTCACCAGGTGGACACCCAGCCGCTCGCCCTCCCGGGCCACGGCCTCCAGCGCGCGCATCACCGAGCCGGCGGCGGGCCGCCCGGTCGAGCCCAGCGCCGGGGAGACCAGGGCGTCCAGGTCGTCGACGACCACGACGAGCCGGGGCAGCGGCGGCGCCGCCGCCTCCGTCTGCCGCCGGGCCGCTCCGGGCCGCAGCCGCATGGTCGAACTGGGCGGGGAGTCGAGATCCCCGGCACCGTGCCCGGCGGCGGCCTCGGCCTGGACGCCGCCCCGGGCCGTGGCCGTGCGCTGGGCGACCATACGGCCCGACAGCTCGCGACCGCTGTGCCACTCGGCGAAGTCGGACCGGCCCAGCAGCTCGGCGCGCCGCTTGAGCTCGGCGCTCAGGGACTGCGCGAACTCCCGCATCCGGACCGGGTCGTGGGCCGAGAGATGCGTGGTGACATGAGGTACGTCCGTACACACCCGCAGTCCCTCGCCGTGCCCGCCGCCCGCGCCGGGGCCGCCCCGGCCGTCGACCAGCACGATGCCCAGGCGGTCCGGCCGCTCGGCGGCGGCCAGCGACGCGACGACCGCCCGCAGCAGCTCCGTGCGGCCGCTGCCCGGCGGGCCCTCGATCAGCAGATGCGGTCCCTGGGCCGCGAGGTCCGCGCCGACCGGGCCGCGCGGCCCGGCGCCCAGTACCGCGCGCACCCGACCGCCCAGCGCGTCCGTGTCGTCGGCCGCGTCCGCCCAGCGCGCCATCAGTGACGCCGGGGTGGCCCGGGCCAGGCCCAGCTCGTCCAGCAGCCGGGCCGCCTGGGGCAGCGGCGCGGAGACGCGCGGCTGCCGCTCACTCGTCGCGGCGTCCGTCCGCAGGGGCGCCAGCGCCCGCGCGAAGCGCTCGGCCCAGGCGGGGGAGACGGCGTCGACGGTGGCGACCGTGCCGTGACCGGCCGGTGCGGAGCCGGCGCCGGCCCGGGCCACGCGCATCAGCCGCAGCGCCGTCGCCACGTCCCCGCTGAGCAGCGCGACCGCACCGCACTGCCGGAACGTCGGCGACACCGCGCAGGCCGCCTCGTACGTCTCCGTCACCGGCGAGGCCGGGGAGGCGGCGGCCGCTCGGCCAGACAC
>KL569198.1:41883-42832 GCA_000715635.1 Streptomyces violaceus
AGATGTGTATAAGAGACAGCCACGGCCTCGCGCAGATCGGCCCCGCCGGGATCGCCGTCCACGACGAGCACGGTGAACGGGCCGGGGAAGGGGACGGAAGCGTCGGTACCAGGGGAGTCGTCCGGGGCCGGGTGGCCTCGGGAGGGCTCGCCGGTGGGAGCCAGGGGGGTGCTGGTGAGGGGGGCGGCGCTCCCCGCCCCCGCCTCCGCCAGCTGGTCCTCCAAGCGGCGGAGGAGCTCGTCGGTGCGGGCCGCGGCCTGTTCCCGGTCGTGGGCGAGGAGCAGCCGGCAGTCCTGGCCGTGCCCGGGCCGGACATGCGGCAGCCAGCCCAGCCAGGACCACTCGGCGGTGCGCTCCTCCAGAGGGCGGGAGCGGTCCGCGGCGATCAGGACGATCTCCAGCATGTCGGGGGAGTGCAACGCGGTGAGCTGGGCCAGCAGGGCACGGGCCAGCCCGCCGAGCCGCGCCCGCGGCCCGGCGAGACCCAGAGCGCCGACCTCGCGCAGCCCGGCGGTCACCGGCACCGCGGGCAGCAGGCCCGAGCCGTCCGGCACCGCCCGGTCGGCCGTGCCGAGGCGCACCGCGAGCGCCTCCGGGTGGCCCGGACCGCGCTCCCACAGCCGGGGCCCCGGACCCAGTGCCGTCAGCAGCAGTGTGGCCGGATCCGGCCAGGTCTCCGGCACCGCCGGCACGACGGCCGAGCGCTCCGCCGCCCCGTCGGCCGGCTCGTCCCCGTACGCCTCGCGTGCGTCCGGCCCCTGCTCGCCGCGCCCTCCGGCCAGCCGCCGGGCCCACGCCCCGAGCCCGCCCCGCCTGCGGGCCCCCTGCGGTATGTCCGTCCCCCGGAGGGGCGTGCCCTTGCGCCCGCGCCCGGAAGGCTCGTCCGGGGAGCCTGCCGGGACACCGGGACCCGGGCCGCCACCGGCGCGAGCGTCCCGGCCCGTCCCGG
>KL569198.1:43084-44191 GCA_000715635.1 Streptomyces violaceus
GGTCGGTGTACGCCCCGCCACCGGCGGGCATCCCGCCGTCGGCGTGTGCCTCACCGCCGGTGTACGCCCCGCCACCGCCGGGCATCCCACCGTCGGCGTGTGTCCCACCGTCGGCCTGTGCCCCACGGTCGGCGTATGTCCCGCCACCGGCGAACGCCCCGCCCAGCGCCCCCGTTCCGAAGCGCCCCGCATGGGTGTCCCCCTCGCCGAGCCCCGCCTGCGAGGCATCGCGCTGCCAGGACGCGTGGGCCGGGCCGTCCGGGGAGGCCAGGGGCGACGAGCCCTCGGTGGCGCCGCGCTGCCGGGGCGCCCGGGCCACGCCGTCCGGTGAGGGCGGGCGGGTCCCTTCACGGGCGGCAGCGCGCGTGGAGTCGTCGGGGAAACCGGCGGAAGCCCGGTCTCCCGGAGGCCGTGAGACACGCCGCCCACGCCCACCGGCGCCCGGCCTGCCCTCCTCGGTCCCTGGGTATGTCCCACGCCCGGCGGACCCCGGACCCTCCGCGGCCGCCCCCGCACCCCTGCTCTCGACCCGGGGCGCCCCGCCCTGCCCCGGCACCACGGCCGAGTCGCCGGAGCCCTGCCCGGCAGGGCCCGGCGTGCTCCAGGCCGCCGAGCCGTAGGCGTACCGCGTAGGGCCGGAAGGCCCGGCCGGCGTCGGGTTCGTCGCGCGCGGGTGGGCCGTCGTGCCGTCCCCGGCGGGGCCCGGCACGCGCACGTGCCCCTCCCCGTCCGGCGTCGTGCCGACCCGGGCGCCCGGTCCTCCGGCGGGAGCCAGCCGCAGGGCCGACTCACCGATCCGCAGCAGCGCCCCGGGCGCGAACCGCACCGCGCGGCCGCTCACCGGCCGGCCGTCCAGCGTCGTGCCGTTCGTGGAGTCCAGGTCGGCGACCGCGACGCGGCCGTCGGCGCCCACGGTCACCGCGCAGTGCAGCCGGGAGACGTCCGGGTCGTCCAGGGGCACGTCGGCGTCGGCGGAGCGGCCGACGCGGATCTCGCCGCCGTGCAGCAGGTGGACGCCGCCGGCGTCGGGGCCGGCGACCACCTGGAGCTGGGCCGGGGCGCCGTCCAGCTCGGGGTGCGGCTCCGGCTCGCCCGGCGCGCCCACCG
>KL569198.1:44366-45053 GCA_000715635.1 Streptomyces violaceus
CCCACCGACAGCACCGCGCCGTCGGTCAGCGGGGGCTCGCCGAGCGTGCAGCGCTGGGCGTCGAGCCGCTGCTCCCCGGCGTACAGCACCACGGTGCCCGAGCCGTCACCGCCGGAGACCACCTGGGCGAGCGCCGAGGCCACCGCCGCGAGCGCCGTACCGGCGGGCGCCGTGACCAGCACGTCGCTGCGCGGGGCGCGGCCCTGCGCCGGCGCCGACGGGCCCAGCGGATCTACGACGGTCAGCCGGATCTGCATCGCCGTCAGCGGTCCCTTCTGCCCGGGCGCGGAGTCCCCCACCCCGCCCCGGCACGTCGGCCAATACTGCAGGCATCCTCGCACCTGCCACTGACACCGCGCCCCTCGCTCGGGGAAAGGTGATCTTGATTGGTCGGCTCTGCCCGCAAAAGTGCCTGAGAGATGACCCACAGGCGACGCCTTGAGATCGGTCACGTTCATTCCCGGCAACCACAAGACCGAGGTAAGCGTCTTTGCTTCGAACGGATGTGAGAACGGCTACGTAAGACCCACAGAAAGCCGACACCCCGGTCCCCGGCATCGCGGCACTACAGTGGGTCGGACACAGGCCAGCAGGCAAGGGCAAGCAGCAGGGAGCGCATGACGTGCGGCCGGTAGGCAGCAAGTACCTGCTCGAGGAGCCGCTCGGACGCGGCGCCACGGGCACCGT
>KL569198.1:45222-45844 GCA_000715635.1 Streptomyces violaceus
ACGCCACGGGCACCGTCTGGCGAGCCCGCCAGCGCGAGACCGCGGGCGCCGAGGCGGCCGTGCCGGGACAGCCCGGCGAGACCGTCGCCATCAAGGTCCTCAAGGAGGAGCTGGCCAACGACGCGGACGTCGTGATGCGGTTCCTCCGGGAGCGTTCCGTCCTGCTCCGGCTGACCCACCCGAACATCGTCCGGGTCCGTGACCTGGTGGTGGAGGGCGATCTGCTGGCCCTGGTCATGGACCTCGTCGAGGGCCCCGACCTGCACCACTACCTGCGCGAGAACGGCCCCTTCAGCCCTGTCGCCGCGGCCCTGCTCACCGCCCAGATCGCCGACGCGCTCGCCGCCAGCCACGCCGACGGCGTCGTCCACCGCGACCTCAAGCCGGCGAACGTCCTGCTCCAGCAGTACGACGGCCGGATGCACCCGCTGCTGACCGACTTCGGCATCGCCCGCCTCGCCGACTCCCCGGGGCTCACCCGCACCCAGGAGTTCGTCGGCACCCCCGCGTACGTCGCGCCCGAGGGCGCCGAGGGCCGTCCGCAGACCTCCGCCGTCGACATCTACGGCGCCGGCATCCTGATGTACGAGCTGGTCACCGGCCGTCCGCCGTTCGGCGGCGG
>KL569198.1:46039-46446 GCA_000715635.1 Streptomyces violaceus
CCCTCGAGGTGCTGCACCAGCACCTGAGCGCCGAGCCGCGCCGTCCCTCCACCGTCCCGGACCCGCTGTGGACGGTCATCGAGCGCTGTCTGCGCAAGAACCCGGACGAGCGGCCCAGCGCCGAGAACCTCGCCCGCGGCCTGCGCGTCGTCGCCGAGGGCATCGGCGTGCACGCGAACTCCGCGCAGATCGCCGCCGCCGAGGGCGTCGGCATGCTCCTGGCGCCCGACCCCGCGCCCGCGCCCGTACCGGACATGTCCGGCGGGGCCGACCCGACTCAGGTCCTCCCGCAGGGCGCGGGCTCGTACGACCCGAACGCGGCGACCAGCGTCATGCCGCACACCGGCGGCCCGGCCGGCGCCGCCGACCCCACCTCGGGCCTGCCCCACCTGTCTCTTATACACATC
>KL569198.1:46596-47024 GCA_000715635.1 Streptomyces violaceus
CGGCCCGGCCGGCGCCGCCGACCCCACCTCGGTCCTGCCCCACCGGGGCGCGGCCGACCCGACCGCCGTCATGCCGCCGGTCCCGCCGGGGTCGCCCGGCCACCCCGGTCAGCAGGGCCAGGGCGGGCCCGAGGACCCGCACCCCTGGCAGAACCAGCTGCGGGCCGCCCGCGACCGCAACGAGCAGACGCAGGTCCAGAACTACCTCGACCCGGGTCAGGACCCGCTGCGCCGACGCCCCCAGCGCCAGGTGGCCCGGCCGCAGCAGCCTCCGCAGCGGGGCCGGCAGCCCCAGCCCGGACCCGGCTACGGCCATCCGCAGCAGCAGCCTCAGCAGTACGCCCCGCAGCATCAGGCCCAGCAGCCGCAGCGCTACGCCCCGCCCCCGCCGCCTCCTCAGCCGCAGCAGCCCCAGCAGCCGCAGCGCG
>KL569198.1:47239-47611 GCA_000715635.1 Streptomyces violaceus
ATCAGAGATGTGTATAAGAGACAGCCCGATGCGGATCCCCGGGCTCGGCTGTCTGAAGGGCTGCCTCTTCACGATCGTCATCCTGTTCGTCGCGGGCTGGCTGATCTGGGAGCTGAGCCCGCTCCAGGAGTGGATCGGAACCGGCAAGGGCTACTGGGACCAGCTCACCGACTGGTTCAGCACGGTGACCGGCTGGATCGAGAAGCTGGGCGGCAGTTCGGGCACGACCTGACCCGAACCGGCATGCGGGGTTGGTGATTTGTCGACACCTGGCGGGTGATTTCCGCCCGGGCGGTGAAGGTTGGCTCCTCCTGCGCGTAGTTTTAGCGACAACACGCGTCGGTAGGAGCAGCCTTGGCACGGAAGATCGGC
>KL569198.1:47836-48561 GCA_000715635.1 Streptomyces violaceus
CCGGTACACCGCCCACCAGATCCTGGGGCGGGGCAGCGCCGGCACGGTGTGGCTGGGCGAGGGTCCCGAAGGCCCCGTCGCCATCAAGCTGCTGCGCGAGGACCTCGCGTCCGACCAGGAACTCGTCGGACGCTTCGTGCAGGAGCGGACGGCGCTGCTCGGCCTGGAGCACCCGCACGTCGTGTCGGTGCGGGACCTGGTGGTGGACGGCAACGACCTGGCGCTGGTCATGGACCTCGTCCGCGGTACGGATCTGCGGACCCGGCTGGAGCGGGAACGCCGGCTGCCGCCCGAGGCGGCCGTGGCGATCGCGGCAGACATCGCCGACGGACTGGCGGCCGCGCACGCCGCGGGCGTCGTGCACCGGGACGTGAAGCCGGAGAACGTGCTCCTGGACATGCAGGGCCCGCTCGGCCCTGGCGGCTCCCACCGCGCGCTGCTGACCGACTTCGGCGTGGCCAAACTCATCGACACCCCGCGCCGGACCAAGGCCACGAAGATCATCGGCACGCCGGACTACCTCGCCCCGGAGATCGTCGAGGGCTTGCCCCCGCGCGCGTCCGTCGACATCTACGCGCTCGCCACGGTGCTGTACGAGCTGCTCGCGGGCTTCACCCCGTTCGGCGGCGGCCATCCGGGCGCGGTCCTGCGCCGGCACGTCACGGAGACGGTCGTCCCGCTGCCCGGCATCCCCGACGAGCTGTGGCAGCTGCTCGTGCAGTGCC
>KL569198.1:48754-49118 GCA_000715635.1 Streptomyces violaceus
TGTGGCAGCTGCTCGTGCAGTGCCTGGCCAAGGCACCGGCCTCGCGGCTGCGGGCCTCGGAGCTCGGGGCGCGACTGCGGGAGCTGCTGCCGATGCTGGAGGGCATGCCACCGCTGGAGGTGGACGAGCCGGACCCGGAGTCCGCGGAGGAGGCCGAGCGGGAGGAGCAGCCGGCCGGACCGGCCCCGGCCGGGGAGCGGGTCCGGCGGCGCGGCGCGGTTCCCCTGGTGCCGGGCGCGAAACCGGCCGACTCCAACCGGGACACCCACACCTCGATGCGCGTCCCCGCGCCCGACGAACTGGCCGGCGGCGCCCACGGCACGGCCCGTGCCCCACGCACGGCGGGCACGCCACGGCCGGGCTC
>KL569198.1:49319-49503 GCA_000715635.1 Streptomyces violaceus
GGCCGCGATCGCCCTGGCGGCCGCGATCGGGGTCGGGGCGTGGCTGTCCACATCGGACGACGACACGAGCACCCCTCCCCAGGACACGAAGAACTCGGCCCCGCAGTCGCCCTGACCCGGCCCGGGGCGCGGGGGCGGCCCGTCCGTGGTCTCCTCTGTCGGCTCCACCCGCCCGGCGATGGCT
>KL569198.1:49752-51763 GCA_000715635.1 Streptomyces violaceus
GGGGGGGGAGCCGTTACGCTGGAGGCGTGGCAGTCGTCGATGTATCCGAAGAGCTCAAGTCCCTCTCCTCGACCATGGAGTCGATCGAGGCCGTTCTGGACCTCGACAAGCTGAGGGCAGACATCGCCGTGCTCGAGGAGCAGGCGGCCGCGCCGTCCCTGTGGGACAACCCCGATGAGGCGCAGAAGATCACCAGCAAGCTGTCCCACCTCCAGGCCGAGGTGCGCAAGGCCGAGGCCCTGCGCGGTCGCCTCGACGACCTGGGCGTCCTCTTCGAGATGGCCGAGGAGGAGGACGACCCGGACACCCGCGCCGAGGCCGAGTCCGAGCTCGCCGCAGTGAAGAAGGCGCTGGACGAGATGGAGGTCCGTACCCTCCTCTCCGGCGAGTACGACTCCCGTGAGGCCCTGGTGAACATCCGCGCCGAGGCCGGCGGCGTCGACGCCGCCGACTTCGCCGAGAAGCTCCAGCGCATGTACCTGCGCTGGGCCGAGCAGCGCGGCTACAAGACCGAGATCTACGAGACGTCGTACGCGGAGGAGGCCGGCATCAAGTCGACCACCTTCGCCGTCCAGGCGCCCTACGCGTACGGCACGCTCTCCGTGGAGCAGGGCACGCACCGGCTCGTGCGCATCTCGCCCTTCGACAACCAGGGGCGTCGCCAGACCTCCTTCGCGGGCGTCGAGGTCCTGCCCGTGGTCGAGCAGACCGACCACATCGAGATCGACGAGTCCGAACTGCGGGTCGACGTGTACCGCTCGTCCGGCCCCGGCGGCCAGGGCGTCAACACCACCGACTCCGCGGTGCGCCTCACTCACATCCCCACCGGCATCGTCGTCTCCTGCCAGAACGAGCGGTCGCAGATCCAGAACAAGGCGACGGCCATGAACGTGCTCCAGGCCAAGCTGCTGGAGCGGCGCCGCCAGGAGGAGCAGGCCAAGATGGACGCCCTCAAGGGCGACGGCGGCAACTCCTGGGGCAACCAGATGCGTTCGTACGTGCTGCACCCGTACCAGATGGTCAAGGACCTGCGCACCGAATGCGAGGTCGGGAACCCCGAGGCCGTGTTCAACGGCGAGATCGACGGGTTCCTCGAGGCCGGAATTCGCTGGCGCAAGCAGCAGGAGAAGTAAGTTTGTCGACAAGGCAACTGCCGACGTGAGTGCGGCAGTTGCCTTTTCTGTGCCTGCATGTCTGGGTTTTACATCACACTCACAGAGTTCGACTCTCCGCATAGCCCCCAGAGTTGGACATGGCGCCCGCAAACGCCCTTGACGTGTTCTTGAAAAATGGGAAGGGTAAAGCGCGGCATGCGTGTCTCTGGGGCGCATGTGAACCGGGGGGCCTATCACCGCAGCTCTCCCGTCGAGCACAGCCCCGAGCGCTGCCTAATGACGATGAGCTACTGGGGGTAGCAACCATATGACGAAGAAGACGCGGATCCGTGTCGCACGGATAGCGGCTGGCGCCGTGATCGCGGCCGGTGCCTCGCTGACCGCCGCCGGTGCCGCATCCGCCGCGGAGGCCGAGGACTGCCTGCTCGGCATCCTGTGCGCCAACGAGTCGCCCACTCCGACCCCGACGCCGACGGATGTCCCCACGGACATCCCCACCGACGTGCCGACGGACCTCCCGACCGACCCGCCGTCGACCGAGGAGCCCACGGACGAGCCGACCGAGCCCACGGACGAGCCCACCGAGCCGACCGAGGACCCGACGGACCAGCCGACCGACGCGCCGACCGACCCGGGTAACGGCGGCGGCAACGGTGGTAACAACGGTGGCGGCAACGGCGGCGGAAACGCCGCCGACCCCGACGGCGGCACCTCCCCGCAGGAGGAGGGCTCCTCCTCCCTCACGGACACCGGCTCGGACTCCACCCCGGCGGCCCCGCAGGGTCAGGCCCAGGCCCAGGGCAACGGCGCGGAGCTCGCCGAGACGGGTGCCGCGCAGACCACCTTCCTGGTGATCGGCGCCGCCACGATGATCGCCGGCGGTGTCGGCTTCCGCC
>KL569198.1:51993-54157 GCA_000715635.1 Streptomyces violaceus
GGGCTGCCGCCTGACGGTAGCCGCGTCCGTACGGACCGTAGGCACAGCGCGAAGCCGAGGGCCCGGAGCAAACGCTCCGGGCCCTCGGCCGTGTCTGTGGTGCGCGGTGTTACGCGGTCTGGTGCGCCAGCAGCGCCACCGCGGCGATCAGCACCGTCAGCAGTGCGATCAGCGTCATCGGGTTCAGATTCGCGAGGAAGTTCTCCTGCTGCAGCCGCTCACGGTTCGCGCGGCAGACGGGGCACCGGCCCTCGCTCACGGGGGCCGCGCAGTTCGCGCACACCAGCCGGTCGTACGTCATGCGCTCGCCCTCCTTGCGCCGGTTCCTTGTGTGTAACGCTCGTGGGGGTGCGAACGTTCCCTCTCCACTGTGCCAGGTTCCTCCGGAGGGCGCGCGGGTCGCTCCGAAGGGGGTGGTTGCCATGGTCTCGCGGCTGCGGGCCGTATGTGGCTTGTCGCGCAGTTCCCCGCGCCCCTGAGGGGCGCGCCCCTCACCGGCAGAAAAGGCACAAGTGCTACACAAGCGCCACCGGTGACTGCGGTCTGCTGCCCGGTTCGCGTATGGTCACGCTCATCTACCCCCGGCGACCCGTGGTGCATCCGTGATCCGATTCGACAATGTCTCCAAGGTCTACCCCAAGCAGACCCGCCCCGCCCTCAGGGATGTCTCCCTGGAGGTCGAGAAGGGCGAGTTCGTCTTCCTCGTGGGGTCCTCCGGCTCCGGAAAGTCCACCTTCCTGCGGCTGATCCTCCGCGAGGAGCGGTGCAGCCACGGGCAGGTGCACGTCCTGGGCAAGGACCTCGCACGCCTCTCCAACTGGAAGGTGCCCCAGATGCGGCGCCAGCTGGGGACGGTCTTCCAGGACTTCCGCCTGCTGCCGAACAAGACGGTCGGCGAGAACGTCGCCTTCGCGCAGGAGGTCATCGGCAAGTCCCGCGGCGAGATCCGCAAGTCCGTACCGCAGGTGCTCGACCTCGTCGGGCTCGGCGGCAAGGACGACCGGATGCCCGGCGAACTGTCCGGTGGTGAGCAGCAGCGCGTCGCCATCGCGCGGGCCTTCGTCAACCGGCCCAAGCTGCTCATCGCCGACGAGCCCACCGGCAACCTCGACCCGCAGACCTCCGTCGGCATCATGAAGCTGCTTGACCGCATCAACCGGACGGGCACGACCGTGGTGATGGCCACGCACGACCAGAACATCGTCGACCAGATGCGCAAGCGCGTCATCGAACTGGAGAAGGGCCGCCTCGTCCGCGACCAGGCCCGCGGTGTCTACGGCTACCAGCACTGAGACCGCACCCTAGATCACGGAAAGGCATAACCAGTCGCCATGCGCGCCCAGTTCGTCCTGTCGGAGATCGGCGTCGGTCTCCGCCGCAACCTGACGATGACCTTCGCCGTCATCGTCTCCGTCGCCCTGTCGCTCGCCCTGTTCGGCGGGTCGCTCCTGATGAGCGACCAGGTCAACACCATGAAGGGCTACTGGTACGACAAGGTCAACGTCTCGGTCTTCCTCTGCAACAAGAGCGATGCCGAGTCCGACCCCAACTGCGCCAAGGGCGCGGTGACCGACGACCAGAAGAAGCAGATCAAGACCGACCTCGACAAGATGGGCGTGGTCGAGAAGGTCGCGTACGAGTCGCAGGACGCGGCGTACAAGCACTACAAGGAGCAGTTCGGCGACTCCCCGCTGGCCAGCTCCCTCACGCCGGACCAGATGCAGGAGTCGTACCGCATCAAGCTGAAGGATCCGCAGAAGTACCAGGTCATCGCGACCGCCTTCGACGGGCGGGACGGCGTGCAGTCCGTTCAGGACCAAAAGGGCATTCTGGATAATCTGTTCGGGCTGCTCAACGGCATGAACTGGGCGGCGCGGGCGGTGATGGCGCTGATGCTCGTCGTCGCGCTGATGCTGATCGTCAACACCGTGCGCGTCTCGGCGTTCAGCCGGCGGCGCGAGACCGGCATCATGCGCCTGGTGGGCGCCTCGGGCTTCTACATCCAGGCGCCGTTCATCATGGAGGCCGCGGTCGCCGGACTCATCGGAGGCACCCTCGCGTGCGGCTTCCTGCTGGTCGCCAGATACTTCATCATCGACCACGGTCTGGCGCTGTCCGAGAAGCTGAATCTGATCAACTTCATCGGCTGGGACGCGGTCCTGAC
>KL569198.1:54362-55578 GCA_000715635.1 Streptomyces violaceus
ACGCGGTCCTGACCAAGCTGCCGCTCATCCTCGCGACGAGTCTGCTGATGCCCGCGTTGGCCGCGTTCTTCGCGCTGCGCAAGTACTTGAAGGTGTGACACATGCCAACAGGGGCCGTGCGGTCAACCGACCGTACGGCCCTTCCCCTTGTCCTAGACTCACCGGCATGTCAGGTCGTGACCCGTTCTGTCAGCCCCGTCGCATCCGCCGCGGGGCAGCCCTGACCTTGCTCTTCACGAGCGTGCTCGTCGCCGGTGCGGCCACCGGGGCGCTCCCGCAGGCCGACCGGAAGTCCGCTCCGGACGAGGCCCGTTCGGCCACCCCGGCCGGGGGCCATACCGATGTCGCCAGGGCCGCAGAGGAGGCCATGGCCGACGGCAAGTCCCCGATGGAGGCCGCGAAGCGCGCGGTCAGCCGCAGCGGGGACCGCTGGGGCGCCGTCTACTCCCAGGGCGAGTACGAGGAGTTCGAGGAGTCCCTCGACGGCCAGTACACCGGCGTCGGCCTGTGGGCCCGCAGCGAAGGGGACGGCCGTATCGAGGTGACGAAGGTGCGCTCCGGCTCACCCGCGGCCACCGCCGGCATCCGTCCCGGAGACCTGCTGCGCAGCGTCGACGGCGAGAAGACCGACGGCCGCCCCGTCACCGAGGTCGTCTCATTACTGCGCGGGGACGCCACCGAAGCCGGCGCCGGCACCACCGTCCGCCTCGGCCTGGAGCGCGGCACGCGCGCGTGGACCGAGACCCTGCGCCGGGCCCAGCTGTCCACGGACTCGGTCACCGTCCGGGAAGTCGCCGATTCGGTCACCGTCATCAGGGTCGACACCTTCACCAAGGGCTCCGGTGACCAGATCCGCGCGGCCGTCCGGCAGGCCCCGCGCGACGCCGGCATCGTCCTCGACCTGCGTGCCAACTCCGGCGGCCTGGTCACCGAGGCCGTCACCGCCGCCTCCGCCTTCCTCGACGGCGGCCTGGTCGCCACGTACGACGTCGACGGCGAGCAGCGCGCCCTGCACGCCGACCCCGGCGGCGACACGACGAGACCCCTGGTCGCACTCGTCGACGGCGGGACGATGAGTGCGGCCGAGCTTCTCACCGGAGCTGTTCAGGACCGCGGACGGGCCCTCGTCGTGGGCTCCCGCACCTTCGGCAAGGGCTCGGTCCAGATGCCGAGCCGGCTGCCCGACGGCTCCGTCGCGGAGCTGACCGTCGGGCAC
>KL569198.1:55768-57783 GCA_000715635.1 Streptomyces violaceus
CTGACCGTCGGGCACTACCGCACCCCCTCCGGCCGGGGGGTCGACGGCCGGGGCATCACGCCCGACCTGGAAACCGACGACGGAGCCCTCCAGCGGGCCGAGACCCTGCTGCGCGGTCTCGCCGGCCCGTCGTAATCGACTTTCCCGGGGCCCCCTCCGTAGTGCGAAAATGGACGGCACTATGGCTAAGGAAAAAGGGCGCAAGATGATCGCGCAGAACAAGAAGGCGCGGCACGACTACCTCATCATCGACACCTACGAGGCCGGTCTGGTCCTCACCGGGACCGAGGTGAAGTCGCTGCGCCAGGGACGAGCGTCGCTGGCCGACGGCTTCGTGCAGATGGACGGGAACGAGGCGTGGCTGCACAACGTGCATGTGCCGGAGTACAGCCAGGGCACCTGGACCAACCACAGCGCCCGGCGCAAGCGGAAGCTGCTGCTGCACCGCCTCGAGATCGAGAAGCTGGAGTCCAAGTCCCAGGAGACGGGGCACACCATCGTGCCCCTCGCGCTGTACTTCAAGGACGGCCGCGCCAAGGTCGAGATCGCGCTGGCGAAGGGCAAGAAGGAGTACGACAAGCGTCAGACGCTCCGAGAGAAGCAGGACCGGCGCGAGACCGAGCGGGCGGTCTCCGCGGTGCGCAGGAGGCAGGGGGCGTAGGTCCCCGCACGTCACCTGGGGGTCTCCGGCGGGTGGGGGAATACGCTGGCACCGACCCGCGTTGGTCACGTACGATGGCACCTGCACCCCACGCAGGGCGCACGGTTTGAAAAATCAACATGGGGATGATCGGTTTCGACAGCGGCTGTCGAAGCAGGGGAAGCGTGTCGAGGAAGCGGCCATGATCTCGTAAACCACAGGCCGAAAAAAATAATCGCCAATTCCAAGCGATCTGTCTCCCAGGGCGAGCTCGCCCTCGCTGCCTGATTTTCAGGTAGCGAGCAGCGGCTCCCCTACTTAAGGGAGTGTCAGCCCGGGGGTGTTCCCGACCCGGATCCTGGCATCATTTAGGGAACTAAACCTTGATCCCGGTCACGGGGTGAAGAGGGAAACCAAACAGTGACTGGGCCCGTCGGAGACTTGTCGGCGTGATCTCCGGGGCCGAGAAAAGCACAGCCGACTGCACACGGAGAAGCCCTCCTTCCGCACCGTTGGACGCGGGTTCGATTCCCGCCATCTCCACTCATCCCATGTGGGCACAGGCCCCGTCGCTTCCGAGCGGCGGGGCCTTTGTCATGGCCGGACATCGTGGCCGTCAGGGTGTCTCCAGGCGCAGAGAGCCGGTTCCCGTCGGTGCCAGGGCCTCGCGGCCGGCGGTGGCGAGAGCCCAGGGGGCCGCCGGGTCGCCGCACGACGCCCGCAGGGTGTCCCCCTCGCGTACGACCGTGAAGGTCACGTCCCCGACCGGCACCGTCACCTGGTCGCCGTGGCGCAGGCCGTAGGCCCGCAGGGTCACGCCGGCGGCGTGGTCGTAGTCCGGACGGTCGTCCACCGCGCCCACCGGGATCACGGCCCCGGGCCGGACCAGCAGCGGCACGCTCAGGAACCCGTGCCGCTCGCGCACCCAGCGCGGGCCGGTCACCGTCTCCTCGGTGAGGAAGTGGGTCCAGGTGCCCTCGGGGACGTAATAGGTGACGTCGCCCTCGTCGCTGAACACCGGCGCGACCAGCAGGTCCGGGCCGAGCATGTACTGCCGCTCCAGGTGCGCGCACCCCGGGTCGTCCGGGAACTCCAGCACCATCGCCCGCATCACCGGCACGCCCTCGGTGTGGGCGGTCCGGGCCGCCTCGTACAGATAGGGCATGAGCCGCAGCTTCAGCCGGGTGAAGTGGCGCGCGACCTCCACCGACTCCTCGTCGAACAGCCAGGGCACGCGGTACGACGAGCTGCCGTGCAGCCGGCTGTGCGAGGAGAGCAGGCCGAAGGCCAGCCACCGCTTGAACAGGGCCGGTGTCGGCGTGCCCTCGAAGCCGCCGATGTCATGGCTCCAGAAGCCGAAGCCCGACAGGCCGAG
>KL569198.1:57987-59928 GCA_000715635.1 Streptomyces violaceus
CGCCGATGTCATGGCTCCAGAAGCCGAAGCCCGACAGGCCGAGGGACAGACCGCCGCGCAGGGACTCGGCCATCGACTCGTACGTCGCCTCGCAGTCGCCGCCCCAGTGCACCGGGAACTGCTGGCTGCCCGTCGTCGCCGAGCGGGCGAAGAGGACGGCCTCCTGCTCGCCGCGGTGCTTGCGCAGCACCTCGAAGACCGTGCGGTTGTAGAGGTACGTGTAGTAGTTGTGCATCCTCTCCGGGTCGGAGCCGTCGGACCAGGTCACGTCGACCGGCACGCGTTCGCCGAAGTCGGTCTTGAAGCAGTCGACGCCCTGCGCGAGCAGCGCCTCCAGCTTGGCGGCGTACCAGTCGCGGGCGGCCGGGCTTGTGAAGTCGACCAGGGCCATGCCGGGCTGCCACATGTCCCACTGCCAGACGCTGCCGTCCGGGCGCTTCAGCAGATGCCCGAGTGCCCTGCCCTCGGCGAACAGCGGGGAGCGCTGGGCGATGTACGGGTTGATCCAGACACTGACGCGCAGGTCACGGGCGCTCAGCCGGGCCAGCATGCCCTCCGGGTCCGGGAAGACCCGCGGATCCCACTGGAAGTCGCACCAGTGGAACTCGCGCATCCAGAAGCAGTCGAAGTGGAAGACGGAGAGGGGGAGCTCACGCTCCTTCATGCCCTCGATGAAGGACGTCACCGTCTCCTCGTCGTACGAGGTGGTGAAGGACGTCGACAGCCACAGGCCGAACGACCAGGCGGGCGGCAGGGCCGGGCGGCCGGTCAGGGCCGTGTACTTGCGCAGGATGTCCTTCGGCGTGGGGCCGTAGATGACGTAGTACGTCAGCTCCTGGGTCTCCGCGCTGAACTGCACCCGGGACACGACCTCCGAGGCGACCTCGAAGGACACCTGGCCCGGGTGGTCGACGAAGACGCCGTAGCCCGCGTCTGTGAGGTAGAAGGGAACGTTCTTGTAGGCCTGTTCGCTGCAGGTGCCGCCGTCGGCCTGCCAGATGTCGACGACCTGCCCGTTCTTGACCAGCGGGCCGAAGCGCTCACCGAGGCCGTAGACGGCGGTGCCGACCTGGAGCACCAGTTGTTCGCGCAGATGGTGCGCGCCGGTCGCGTCCCGCATGATGCCCATGCTCTTGGGGCCGCTGCTGGTGAGTGTGCGGCCGTGCGCGGCGAACTCGACGTGCCAGGGGCCGCCGCGGGCCACCCGGACCGACAGCTCTCCCGAGGTCAGGGTCGTGTGCTCGTCGTCGTACGCGATCCGCGCGGCCGGCCGGGAGTCGGTGAGCTCGAACTCCGGGCCGCGGGGCCGCTCGCCCGCGAAGTGCGTGAGCGTCAGGCCGATGACGTCGGGCATGGGGGTGTGGGCGCGGAGTGTCAGGACGGGGCCCGTCAGCAGGTCGCCGCGGGAGCGGATGGGCCGGGTCGGCGCGTGGATCTCCAGCGCGTTGTCCGACTCGGTGACGTCGAGGACCTCGGCCGGATGGGCCGCGGTGACGCCCTCGCGCAGAAGCCAGTAGCCGTCGGTGAACTTCATGTGGGGCCCCTAACTTCCCGGCGCATGATGTCGAAGCGCTTCGACAAGCCGAACGTATGCGGGGTGCGTGAGGGCGTCAATGGGTGGTAAAGCAATTGGTGAAGCGATTCGACACTCCGAGCAGGGACAGCGCCAGGGCCAGGGCTGCCGCCGTCACCGGGATCCCGTAACCGGCCGTCGCCGACACATGCTCCACCGTCCAGCCGCCGAGCGCGCCGCCACCGGCGATGCCGCCCAGCAGGCCGGTCACCGCGAGGGTCATGCCCTCGTTCAGCCGGCCCTCGGGGGTGCGCTGCTGGACCAGCGTCATGGTGGTGACCATCGTCGGGGCCGTCGCCATCCCGGCGACCAGCAGCGCACCCGCGAGGAACAGGAGGGAGCCGGTGAGGGCGGCCGCCAGCAGCGGC
>KL569198.1:60100-62826 GCA_000715635.1 Streptomyces violaceus
CCGCCAGCAGCGGCAGGATCAGCAGCGCGGTCATCGCGGCCACGCACCACGGCAGACGTGCCGCGGCCGGCCCGGTGAGCTTCGCGGTGCCGTACAGCAGGCCCGCCACACAGGAACCGGCCGCCTGGAGCGCGAGTACGACACCGGCTGCCGACTGCTGCCCCTGGGTGTCCGCGAACGCCAGCGTGACGACCTCCGTCGAACCGAAGATCCCGCCCATCGCCAGACAGACCGCGAGCAGCGGGGGCATGCCGGGGGCGCGCAGAGGTGCCTTCGCGGGTATGCGCTCTCTGACCGGCGGCTCCGTCGCACGCCGGGTCGTGAACAGGAGCATGCCCGTCAGCAGCAGCACCGCGCCGACGAGCGTGCCCGCCTCCGGGAAGAACGTCCCGCACAGGAAGGCCGCGAGCACCGGGCCCAGCATGAAGCACAGCTCGTCCGCGGCCTGCTCGAAGGAGTTCGCGGTGTGCAGGCCCTTCGGGTCACCGGCCAGCAGATGTGCCCAGCGGGCTCGGGACATGCCGCCGGTGTTGGGGGTCGTGGCGGTGGCGGCGTAGGAGGCGAACAGGGTCCAGTCCGGGGCGTCGTGGCGCACGCACAGCAGCAGCGCGAGGGAGCCGAGGACGGCGATCACCGTGGCGGGCAGGGCCACCCGGGCCTGGCCGTGCCGGTCGACGAGCCGCGCGGTCCACGGCGCGGCCACCGCGGTCGCCGCGAGCCCTGTCGCCGTGACCGCACCGGCGAGGGCGTACGAGCCCCGCGTCCCGGCGATCATGACGACCGCGCTGACGCTGAACATGCCCATCGGCAGCCGGGCGATCAGGTTCCCGGCGGTGAACGCGCGGGCACCCGGCAGGCGGAAGAGGCGGCGGTACGGGGTGAGGTGCGGCATGCCCCCACCGTCGCCCGGCGGTGATCAAGCGGTCCAACACCTGTTCCGTACGGACTCACGCACCTGGGTTGTAGGACCCGCTTTGTGTTTCTTCATACAGAGATATGGAGAGTACTCATGCTTCTATGGGCGCATGGAAAAGATGCTCAACCGGGAAATCCTTCACTCGTTTGCCGCGCATCCGCCGAAGTGGGCCGACGGTTAGTCGGTACATGACCGAGGCGACCAGGAAAGACGGCTGGGCGGTAACGCTCGGCCCGTACACCTACATTCCCGCTCCGGCGCACTCGTCGGCCACTGTCAACGGCACGCTCACCAACGGCGGTTGCCCGGTCACGCTGCAGGTGACCGAGCCGGTTCTGCGCGATTTCATCGACACCATGAGCGTGCTCGAAAAGGATCTCGCACGACGGTGGATCAGTGCGACGGAATGGCCCGCATTCGCGCTTGCAGAATAGTCGGGTCGCGCTATGTATGACAATAAAATCGAAGGCAGCGGCCGGCACCGGGCTCCGACCCGGGAATTCTTCACTCCCCTGACACCACCGGACCCGACCTGGGATCCGGCCGAGGAACTGGCGTTCATCCTCGAGGAGGCCCTCGGACAACAGTCGGCGAGGGTTCCCGCCCCGCGTGACGAGGAGCCGGACCCGGAGCCGGACCCGGAGCCTGTCGCGGCCCCGGCACCGGCCGCTTCCGGCGCCCATATGCGGCGGCTCCAGGACATCACCGAGGAACTGCCGCCCGTGCGGGACGTCCACCGGCGTCACCGCAAGATCCGCACCCGCAAGAGACCCGGCCTGCTCCGCACCACCAGCTTCTTCGTCGCCGCCCTGGCGGCGGTCATCGCCTCCGCGGTGAGCCTCCTGAGCGGCCTGGTGGCCTACGACCCCCTGCGCCTGGTCGGCGTGTCCCCCGAGGGCAAGAGTCTCGGCAGCTGGTGGCCCCTGCTGGTGTACGGGCCCTGGCTGGTGGCCTCCCTGTCCGTGCTGCGGGCCGCGCTCCACCAGCGCCGTGCCGTGCACTCCTGGTGCGTGGTCCTGGTCTTCTCCTGCGTCGCCGTACTGCTCTGTGTCGTCCAGGCGCCGAGGACCGTGCTCGGCACCGCGGCGGCTGCCCTGCCCGGCGTGGCGGCCCTGGCCTGCTTCCAGCAGGTCGTCCGCCAGATCACCCTGACCCGCCCGCCCCTGCGCTCGATGCCCCGGCACCGCCTGGGACAGGCCGGGCCGCGGGACGTGCCCGAGGCCGGCGAGGGGACGGTGCCGGGCGAGGCTCCTGGGCGGGGCGCCGGCTCCTGAGCCCCCGCGCTGTCGGGGAGCGGCGTCGCCCCGCCGCTCCCCGCTGTAGGTTCACCGCATGCCCGCCCACCTCGACCCCCGTCTGCTGCGTGGCTTCGTCACCGTCGCCGAGGAACTGCACTTCACCCGTGCCGCGGTGCGTCTTCACGTGGCGCAGCAGGCACTCAGCCGGGATGTGCGGCGGCTGGAGCGGGAGCTGGGCGCCGAGCTGTTCGTGCGGACCACCCGGCAGGTGACGCTCACGCCCGAGGGACAACGGCTGCTGCCGTACGCCCGTCGCGTCCTGCGGGCGCAGGACGAGCTGCTCGCCGCCTTCGACCAGGCCCGGCCCCTGCTGGTGGACCTCAACTCCCCGGGCCTGGCCACACCCCGCCGCGTGCTGCACCGGGCGCGCGAGCTCGCCCCCGGCCACGAGCTGATGGCCCGCTACGAGAGCGGCCTGACCGGAGCCGCCGGGGAGTTGCTCGCCGGGCGGCTGGACGCGTCGTTCGGACGGTTCGCCGGACTGGATCCGGCGCTGCGGGCGGGGCTCGACC
>KL569198.1:63006-64124 GCA_000715635.1 Streptomyces violaceus
GAGCCGATGGCGGTCGTGCTGCCCGAGGACCACCGGCTGGCCGCGCTGGAGGCGGTGCCGCTCGCCGAGCTGGCCGGCGAGACCGTCTACGCGGGGGCCGGCAATCCGCGCACACCGGAGTGGACCGGCCTCGCGCGGCAGCTCTTCGAGGGGCGGGGCATCGAGATCGCGCCACCCGCGCCGCTGGCCGTGGGCGAGGAGGAGTTCCAGCGGATCATGGCCAGGACACGCAACCCGGTCCTGGCCGTCGTGGGGTTTCCGGCCCTGCCGTCGATGGTGTCCCGGCCCCTGGTCGATCCCGTTCCGCTGTCTCCCGTGTCGCTGGTGTGGCGCAAGGGCCTGACCCACCCCGCGTTCGACGCGCTGCGACGGGCGGCGGCCCGGCTCGCGGCGGAGGAGGGGTGGCTGGACAAGCCCGCCGGGGGATGGGTTCCGGCCGAGGACGATGTCCGCATGGCGTCTCGCGAATGCCACGATTCGGTACGCGGTCCACACGGAACCTCCGCGTGCGCTACATTCAACGCCTGAGCACGGTGTGGTAATGGGGGGCGCTCGGACGGGTGGGGGGCCCGGTCCGACGACGGGTGCTCAGGTCGTCAGCGCACCTGAACCATCCCGTGGGGGGAAGTGCGTGCGCGTGGAAAAGTGGCGAGAAGACGCCCAACCCGAGTGGCCCGAGGCCGCATCGGTGACCGGTGATCTCCCCTCGGAAGGCAGAGTCCGCGACCGGAGAGCGACGCAGTTCTTCGCCGGGAGCGACCTCCAGGGGACCGGCCACCGGCTGCCCGCCGGGACGGAGATACTGCGCGGCATCCCCCGGCAGAGCGAGGGCGAGGCCGACTCGTTCGTCCCGGACCCCGGATCCCGGACCGCCGTCCGCGACCCCTGGCAGGAGCCCGAGCAAGCCGTCCCGTCCGGGCACGGCCGCGACTCCGCCGGAGACATCGACGACCCGGCCGGGCACAGCCACGACCCGCACGAGGTCACCGTCCAACTCGACGCCGTCCAGCTCGGGGACGGGTTCGTCCGGCAGGTCAAGGAAGGCCCCGGCGCGGGCACCGCGGCCGCCGCCGACTCGCCCGTCTTCGTCGACGAGTCCGGCCGCCGCAGCCGCCGCT
>KL569198.1:64313-68052 GCA_000715635.1 Streptomyces violaceus
CCGCCGCTTCCGCCGGATCGGCATGGCCGTCGCGCTGGCCTGCGGGGTCTACGCCGTCGTCATCGTCGCCACGCTGATGTCGGGCAACTCCCAGGCGCCCTGGCTGCCGGTACCGGGCCAGAAGGACGCCCCGCCGGCCGGGCAGGTCGACACCCCGCCGCTGCCCGAGCGGTCGGCACCGACCGACGGCACCGGCGCCACCGCCCCGGGCAGCACGCCGGCGACCGTGGAGGGCACGGCACCCGCGCCCGACGCGAGCGCCGGCGAACCCGTGGCCCCCGCGGCCCCCGGCCGTTCCGGCACGACCGCCAAGCCCTCGCCGACCCCGTCCCGGACCGCACCGGCCGCGGGCGGCGGCGTCACCGACCCGACCCCGAGCAAGCCGGCGGACCCGCCGAGCACGCCGGTGACCGACCCGACGCCGCCCGTCGAACCCACGCCCGAGCCGACCGAGACCACCGGCACCGGCGACGGCGGCGACACCGGCACGGTCGCCGACGGCCCGGCCGCGACCCAGCCGGTCGCGCAGTCGCCCGTGGCCGAGCCGCCTGTGGCCGAGCCGCCCGCGGCCTAAGCGCTCCGCTGAAGGTGCCGCGATGTGCCGTAGTTCGTCTGCGGCACCGTCGTGGCCGGTCGCGCAGTTCCCCGCGCCCCTACAGGGCGCCTAGGCCAGCCACTGCTCGTACGCCAGGTTCGCCACCAGGGCGAACACCACCGTCAGCAGCACGACGCGGACGAAGCCGCTGCCCTTCTTCAGGGCGGTGTGGGCGCCCAGGGTGCCGCCCGCCAGGTTGAAGACGGCCATCAGGGCGGCCAGTTGCCACAGGACCGCGCCCTGCCAGGCGAAGGTGGCGAGGGCGCCCGCGTTGGTGCAGCAGTTGACGATCTTGGCGGTGGCGGAGGCGGAGACGAGGTCGAGGTGGAGGACCGCGGTGAGGGCGAGGACCAGGAAGGTGCCGGTGCCGGGGCCGATGAGACCGTCGTAGAAGCCGATGCCGAGGCCCGCGAGGCCGATCGCCGCGAGGATCTGGCGGCGCGTGGCCGGGCCGGTCGCGGGGGCCGTACCGAAAGCGGGCCGCAGGATCACGAAGGCCGCGACGGCGAGCAGCACCATCATGATCACCGGCTTGAGGACGTCGGTGCTCATCCCGGCCGCGAAGAAGGCCCCCGCGGACGATCCGGCGAGGGCCGCGAGGCCGATGCGCACGGCCGTTCTCACATCCACCGGGGCTTTGCGGGCGTACGTGACCGCCGCGCCCGTCGTGCCGACGATCGCGACCGCCTTGTTGGTGCCGAGCGCGTGCGCGGCGGGTGTGTGCGACGGCAGCCCGAGCAGCAGGACCGGCAGCAGCAGGAGCCCGCCGCCGCCGACCACGGCGTCGATCCATCCGGCGGCGAGCGCCGCGAGGCAGAGCAGGACGACCATGGTCAGCGATATGTCGGGCATGATCGAGACCTTATGCGACGCCTGTGCGACGCCACCCTCACAGCTCATCGTCGCCGCACCCCAGGAACCCTCACATCCGCCCCCCGCCCCCGCTGAGGGCAGCGTTCCCCGTGGGAAACAGACGTGATGCTGCCGGGTAACACCGGCACCGCACGCTCAAGGACATGACCTCGAATGAGCGTGTGGTGGTGATCGGCACCGGCCTCGCGGGCGTACGGCTCGCCCGGCGGCTCGGTGAGCTCGGCACGCCCGCGCTGCTGATCGGCGAGGAGGAGCACCGGCCCTACAACCGGGTGCTGCTCGCCGAGGTGCTGGCCGGACGGTACAGCCCCGAGGTGATCGCCCTGCCCGCGCCCGCGGAGCTGACCCGCGGCCGGGTCACCGGCATCGACCGTGACGCGCGCACCGTCGCCTGCGCGGACGGTTCGGTGATCGCATACGACCGGCTGGTGCTGGCCACGGGTTCCAACCCCGTACTGCCGCCGCTGCGCGGGCTGTTCACCGAGAACCACCAACTGCCCGAGGGCGTGCACGCCTTCCGCACCATGGACGACTGCCTGGGACTGTCCAAGGCGGTCCGGCCGGGAGCGCGTGCGGTCGTCATCGGCGGCGGGCTCCTCGGGGTCTCCGCGGCCCGTGCGCTCGCCCTGCGCGGCGCCCAGGTCGTGCTCGCCCAGCAGTCCGAGCGGCTCATGGAGCGCCAGCTCGACCCGGCCGCCTCGAAGCTCGTCAAGCGGCACCTGACCGACCTGGGCGTGGAAGTGCACACCGAGTGCCGCGTACGGGACGTGCGCTGCGTCGGCGGCGCGGTCCGCTCGGTGGAGATGGCCGACGGGTACGCGCTCGACGCCGACCTGGTCGTCGTCGCCTGCGGTGTCCGCCCCAGGGTGGGTCTCGCGCAGGCCGCCGGTCTCGACGTCCGCAAGGGTGTCGTCGTCGACGACGAGCTGCGCACCTCCGACCCGTACATCCATGCGATCGGCGACTGCGCCCAGCACGACGGCGTGCTCTACGGCCTCGCCACCCCGGCGCTGGAACAGGCCGACGCGCTCGCGGAGTCGCTGGCCGGTGACGCGACCGCCCGGTACACCGGCACGCGTTCGCTGACCCGGCTCACGCTCACGGGGCACGACAGCCCCTTCGACCTCGCCGCGTTCGGCGAGACCGAGGCGCTCCCGGGCGACGACGTCGTCCAGCTCGCCGACGCCACCCGCGGCACCTACCGCAAGGTCGTCGTCCGCGACGACCGCCTGGTCGGCGGGGTCCTCGTCGGCGAACTCGGCACCGTCGGCGCGCTCGCGCGCGCCTGGGAGGGAGCAGAGCCGCTCCCCTCCGACGGCGGCCCTCTGCTCCACCTGCTTACCAACGATGGAGGCTCCTAATGACCGCCACCGAGGGGGCCACCCCCACGATCGTGCTCGTCGGCCACGGCATGGTCGGCCAGCGCTTCCTCGAAGCGCTCGCCGAGCGCGGCCTGACCGCCACGCACCGCGTGGTCGTGCTCTGTGAGGAGCCGCGCCCTGCGTACGACCGCGTCCAGCTCACCTCGTACTTCTCGGGCAAGACGCCCGAGGACCTGTCCATGACGGACATGGAGTTCCTCAAGGACCACGGCATCGAGCTGCACGTGGGCGACCCGGCGGAGACCGTCGACCGGGAGGCCCGCAGGGTCACCGCCCGCTCCGGTCTCGTCGTCGACTACGACGTGCTGGTCCTGGCCACCGGCTCCTACCCGTTCGTGCCGCCCGTCCCGGGCAAGGACGCCGAGGGCTGTTTCGTCTACCGCACGATCGAGGACCTGCTCGCGATCGAGGAGTACGCGAAGAACGCCCAGGTGGGTGCCGTGGTCGGCGGCGGTCTGCTCGGGCTCGAGGCGGCCGGTGCCCTCAAGGGCCTCGGACTGACCTCCCACATCGTGGAGTTCGCGCCGCGCCTGATGCCGGTGCAGGTCGACGAGGGCGGCGGCGCCGCCCTGCTGCGCACCATCGAGGAGATGGGCCTGAGCGTCCACACGGGCGTGGGCACGCAGGAGGTCGTGGTCGGCGAGGACGGCGCCGTCACCGGTATGAAGCTGTCCGACGGTTCCGAACTCGCCACCGACCTGGTGGTGTTCTCCGCCGGTGTCCGCCCCCGCGACCAGCTGGCCCGCGACTGCGGTCTGACGGTCGGCGAGCGCGGCGGCATCACGGTCGACGAGCAGTGCCGCACGGTGAACGACCCGCACGTGTTCGCGATCGGCGAGTGCGCGCTGGCCTCCGACGGCCGCGTGTACGGCCTGGTCGCCCCCGGTTA
>KL569198.1:68281-68514 GCA_000715635.1 Streptomyces violaceus
GAGACAGGCTGACGTTCACCGGCGCCGACCTGTCCACCAAGCTGAAGCTGCTCGGCGTGGACGTGGCGTCCTTCGGTGACGCGCACGGCACCGCCGAGGACTGCCTGGACGTCGTCTACTCCGACTCCCGCTCCGGCCTGTACAAGAAGCTGGTCATCGGCCGCGACGGCACGCTGCTCGGCGGCATCCTGGTCGGCGACGCGGACGCCTACGGCACGCTGAAGGCGTTCACC
>KL569198.1:68759-69125 GCA_000715635.1 Streptomyces violaceus
AGCTGGGCCCGGCCGCGCTGCCCGACGACGCGGTGATCTGCTCCTGCCACAACGTCTCCAAGGGCACGATCCGCGGCGCGGTCACCGACCACCAGTGCACGACCGTGCCCGAGGTGAAGAAGTGCACCAAGGCCGGTACGGGCTGCGGCTCCTGCGTCAAGGTCCTCGGCCAGCTCGTCAACGCCGAGCTGGAGGCCAGTGGCATCGAGGTCGACAAGGGACTGTGCGGCTGCTTCGGGCAGACCCGCGAGGAGCTCTACGAGATCGTCCACGCCCTGCGCATCACCACCTACCAGGACCTGCTGGACCGCCACGGCCGCGAGGAGGCCCGGGGCGGTGACGGCTGCGAGGTCTGCAAGCCCACCG
>KL569198.1:69345-70903 GCA_000715635.1 Streptomyces violaceus
CAGCGGCTACGTCCTGGACGGCGAGCAGGCCTCGCTGCAGGACACCAACGACCACTTCCTGGCCAACCTGCAGAAGAACGGCTCCTACTCGGTCGTACCGCGTATCCCCGGCGGCGAGATCGCCCCGGAGAAGCTGATCGTGATCGGCGAGATCGCCCGCGACTTCGGCCTCTACACGAAGATCACCGGTGGTCAGCGGATCGACATGTTCGGCGCCCGCGTCGAGCAGCTCCCGGTGATCTGGGCCCGCCTGGTCGACGCCGGCTTCGAGTCCGGCCACGCCTACGGCAAGTCGCTGCGCACGGTGAAGTCCTGCGTCGGCCAGACCTGGTGCCGCTACGGCGTCCAGGACTCCGTCCGCATGGCCATCGACCTGGAGCTGCGCTACCGGGGACTCAGGTCGCCGCACAAGCTCAAGTCGGCGGTCTCCGGCTGCCAGCGCGAGTGCGCGGAGGCCCAGTCGAAGGACTTCGGCGTGATCGCCACGGCCAACGGCTGGAACCTGTACGTCGGCGGCAACGGCGGCGCCACGCCGCGCCACGCGGACCTGCTCGCGCAGGACCTGTCGGACGCCGAACTGGTCCGTCTGATCGACCGGTTCCTGATGTTCTACATCCGCACGGCCGACCGCCTGGAGCGCACCTCGACCTGGCTGGACCGGATCCCGGGCGGCCTCGACCACGTACGGGACGTCGTCGTCCACGACTCGCTCGGCATCTGCGACGAGCTGGAGAAGCTGATGCAGGCGCACGTCGCGCACTACCGCGACGAATGGGCCGAGACCATCAACGACCCCGAGAAGCTCTCCCGGTTCGTGTCCTTCGTCAACGCGCCGGACACCCCGGACCCGGTCGTCGCCTTCGTGCCCGAGCGCGACCAGATGAAGCCCGACCTGCCGCTGCTGTCCATCGGCATGCGACCCGCCGACGTTCTGGAAGGAAGCGCCCAGCGATGACCCTGGCACCCGAGACCACCGACCTCAAGATCGAACTCGCACTGGACGGCGACTGGTTCACGGTCTGCGACCTGAGCATGCTGCTCCCGGGCCGCGGGGTGGCGGCACTGCTGCCGGACGGCCACCAGGCCGCGATCTTCCGCGACCGCTCCGGCGAACTGTTCGCCATCGACAACCGCGACCCCTTCACCGGCGCGGCCGTCCTCTCCCGCGGCCTGACCGGCACCCACCAGGGCCGCCCGTTCGTCGCCTCGCCGCTGCTGAAGCAGCGCTTCGACCTGGCGTCCGGGCAGTGCCTGGACGACGAGGAGGTACGTGTGACGGCGTACCAGGTGCGCACCGCCTAGGAGCGTCGGACTGAGACACCCCTCTTCCGGAGGGGTGTTTCTTCTGTTTCCTCTGCTTCTTCTGTCGGGTTCCTGTCGAGTTCGCCAACCGGGTTCGGTTCACGGGGTACTTCGCGTTTCATCGAGGCACACCCCCACCTTCCCTCCCACGGAGGCGCGATCATGACTCGGAACCACTTCCAGCCGTCCCGGCGGACCGTGCTCGCCGGTGCCGCCGGTGCCGCGTTCGCTGTGGCCGCCGGCACCGGCACGGCGC
>KL569198.1:71093-74480 GCA_000715635.1 Streptomyces violaceus
GTGGCCGCCGGCCCCGGCACGGCGCAGGCCGCGCCCGGGGCCGCCGCCTGGCCGAGCGAGTTCCCGCTGCCCGACGGGTGGCTCCCCGAGGGGATCACCACAGGGAGCAGGCCGTACGCGTACATGGGCTCGCGTGCCGACGGCGCGATCTACCGCACCGACCTGCGCACCGGCGAGGGCGGTGTCCTGCACGAGGGCGCCACCGGCCTCGCGTCGATCGGTCTGAAGCTCGACGGCGACGGCCTCCTGTACGTGGCGGGCGGCGCCGGAGGGACCGCGAAGGTCGTCGACGCGCGCAGCGGCGAGCTGCTCACCACGTACCAGCTCACCCAGGACGCCGCCCCCTTCATCAACGACGTCGTCCTGCACCGGGACCGCGCCTGGTTCACCGACTCCCGGGACGCCGTCCTCTACGGCGTCCCGCGCGGCCGCGCGGGCGAGGTCCGCGCCCTCCCGCTCACCGGCGAGTGGGTACAGGCGCCGGCCGGGACCAACAGCGCCAACGGGCTGGTCGCCACCCCCGACGGACGCGGCCTGATCGTCGTCAACGCGGGCCAGTTGTACAACGTCGGCGTCCGGACCGGTCACGCCACCAGGGTCGCGCTGGTGGGCGGGAGCGACGTGACCAACGGCGACGGCCTGGTGCGCCTCGGCCGCACCCTGTACGTCGTCCAGAACCGCCTGAACAAGATCACTGTCTGGGACCTCGACCGGAACGCCACCACGGCGACCCTGCGCAGGACGATCACCGACCCCCGCTTCGACGTCCCCACCACCGCCGCCCGCTTCGGCGACCGGCTCTACCTCGTCAACGCCCGCTTCACCAGCCCGCAGACGCCGGAGACGACGTTCAACGCGGTGGCCGTGTCGCTGTGAGCGGTGTGGCTTCGGCGGCTCGTGCGCAGTGCGGCCAGTCGCCGAAGTCGCGGTCCCGGTTCCACAGCCGGCGCGCGGCCTGGATGTTCCACTCCGGGTCCAGGGCCTGACGCGGGGTACCGCCCAGTTCGCGCAGCCGGGCGTCGGAGATCTGGAACAGGCCCCAGTTCCGGGTGCCGTTGGTGTTGGGGAGGATGTGCAGCGGGTCCAGGAAGGACTGGCAGTCGGCGATGGCCACCGCCTTGTCCGGTACCTCGGGGAACACCTCGCGGACCCGCTGCCGCACCTTCTCCTGCGACCACACGCTCATCCGGACCCGTGAGGCGTACAGCGCCTTCTTCGTGGGTTCCTCGACGACGCCGTTGGGCTGGATCCCGGCGAGTACCTGGAAGGCGGTGACGCGGCGCAGGGTCTGCGGCCCGAAGCTGCCGTCGACGCCGATGTCCGCGCCCTTGGCGTGCAGCAGACGCTGCACCTCCTTCACGCACTCGTCGTGCTCGCCCATGGCGATCACGGGTGGGCAGTTGGCCGAGAACAACGGCCGGTCGTCACCGGAACCGCGCCCGCCACCGCCGCTGCCGGACGGCGTCCGGGCGCTGTACAGCGCCCAGGCGGAGACGCTGAGGGCCGCGAGGATCGCGGCGGTGACGACGGAGGTGCGAAGGCGGCGCCGGCGTGACCGACCGGCAGGCCGGCCGGCGGGCCGGGGGGCCGGTTCGGGGTCCGGCTCCCCGGCGGTGTCAGGGACCGCTTGCCCCTCTCCCCCCGGTTCCGCTTTCTCTTCTCCCTCGTCTTCCGCTTCCTTCGCTTCCTCCGCCTCTTCCGCTTCCTGGCGGGCTTCCTGCCGCGCTTCCGCTGCCGCCGCCTCTTCCTCGGCCCCGGCCGCCGCGGTTCTCGCCGCGTCCGCCAGGGCCCACAAGCGGTGCAGGGTGCGGAGCTCCTCCGGGGTCGCGCCGCAGACCGTGGCCAGCCGGTGGACGCTGCCGTAGTCCTGCGGCACCGACGTGCCCCGGCAGTAGCGGTGCAGTGTCGAACCGGCGAGGCCGGACTTCCTGGCGAGTGCCTCGTAACTCATCCCGGACCGGCTCTTCAGCGCACGCAACAGCGCGGCGAACCGTTCCGTTTCCGGGCATACGGACATCGGGTTCCCCCCTCGGATACCCCCACGGACGCTGGTCGGGCGTCTCGGACCGCCACTGTGCCACCAAAGGCGTCCCATGGCCGTCCCAACGGTTCCGGAACGCGCCAGTTGACCGGCGTCCCACCCGTCCCGGCATCCCAGCCGGCCCCGTCGTCCTTGCCCGGCCAGGTCGTGCCTTGCCAGCGTCGGGCCGTCCGAACGACCGGCCCACGACCTTTCGAGGAGACCAGGCCCATGCGCCTTTCCGTACGCCGTCCCCACCGCACCAAGCCGCTGTTCGCGGCTCTCGCGGTCAGCGCCGCCGTCGCCACCGTCCTGACCGTTCCCACCTCCGCCACGGCGGCACCGGCCGCCCCCTCCGCGGTGAACTGCGCGACCGGGGACATCTGCTTCTGGACCGGCGCCAACTTCACGGGCAGCAAGTGCGCGTGGGACGCGGCCGACCCCGACTGGCAGAACGGCGCCATCAAGTGTTCCTGGGCCGCCACGACCAACGTGAAGTCGGTGTGGAACGCCGGCACCGGCGACTACAGCGGCGTCGCCTACTACAAGGGCGCCAACTACACCGACCGTGTGGGCTGCACCCGGCAGCAGCACGGCGGCAACCTCGCCGGTACGTACAAGGTCCGCTCCCACAAGTGGATCTCGGGCAGCTGCGGCTGACCCATCCGGTCAGCGGGAACGCGGTGGCGTGCACGCCTGCTCGGGCGTGCACGCCACCGCGGCGTGTCCTGCGCGGGGCGTCAGCCCACGAGGGGTGAGCGCGACTGCTCCTCCGGCAGAGGCCGTGTGTCGAGGTAGAACCACTCGGCGTCGGCGGTGGGCCAGGGCGACGGCTCCCCCGCTCCGGCCGGCTCCTCCCCCGTGGCGGTGACCGGGCGCCTGGGCAGCGGCGCCGTAGCCGGGGCTTCCCCGACGGGCGCGGCGGTGCGGGAACCGGCCGGCTCGGCCTGTTTGGCCTCCCCGGGCATCAGCAGTTCCACCCGGAGCCCCAGTCCGCGCTGCTGGGCGGTGAACTCCTCGACCTGGTTGCGGCAGGCGTGATCGAGGTGGGTCACGCCGGTCAGGTCCAGCCGGATCCTCGGCTTTCCGGACGCGGCGGCCGCCTCCAGCGCCTCGATCACCTTCGGCAGGCGCAGGAACGTGGCGTTGCCGGCCATGACGACCTTGGCCGTGTCCTCCTCCATGTGCTGGCGGATCACGGTCTGCGACATGCGCAGCGCGGCCAGCACGATCCCCGCGGCGACACCGAACAGCACGCCCTCCAGCAGCGCGGTCGCCACGATGACCAGCGTGGTCAGCGTCATCACCGCGAACTCGCCCCGGTCCTGCCGCCACATCTTCGGGAACTCGGCGGGCGCGAACAGCTT
>KL569198.1:74716-80431 GCA_000715635.1 Streptomyces violaceus
GCCACAGGCCGTGCAGCGTCCGGGAGAGCCGGGTCTTGGCCCCGGCCTGGACGTTCGCCGAACTGCGGGCCACGACCGCGGTGATCGGGAGTGCGCCGAGGATGCCCGCGACGGTGTTGCCGGCGCCCTGGGCGATCAGCTCGGTGTTGTAGCGGGTGCGCGGGCCGCTGTGCATACGGTCCACGGCGGCGGCCGTGAACAGGCTCTCGGCGGACGCGATGACCGTGAAGGTGAGGATGGCGGTGATGATCGCCCCGTCGGTGAGCGCGGTGAACTGCTCCGCTCCCGGCAGGTTCACGGACGCGAGCAGGTTGCCCACCTGGAGGGTTTTCACGTTCACGCCGGGCAGCGATGCGACCACCATGCCGATGCCGACGGCGACCAGCGCGGCCGGGATCTTCCCGGCCGGGCCCGGCACCTTCTTCCACACGAAGCTGAGCACGATCGTGACGATGCCGAGCAGGGTGGCGATCATCGCCTGCGGGTTCGTCAGGATGCCGGCCAGCAGCCCGGGGATCCCGGCCATGTTCTCGATCGCGGTGCCGGGGGCCTTGGCGTCGGCCATCGGATAGACCTGGCTGAACATCAGCGGCACGCCGATGCCGGCCAGCATGCCCTGGACCACGGCGACCGAGGTGGCCTGGAACATCCGGCCCAGTTTCACCAGTCCCAGGACGATCTGCAGGATGCCGGAGAACAGCACGATCACGCCGAGCATGGCCACGCCGACGTCGGCGACGGTCTCCGCGACGAGTGCGGCGAGCCCGGCGGCCGGCCCGCTGACCTGGAGCGTACTGCCCTTGACCGCGCCGACGACCAGGCCGCCGATCACCCCGGAGATGATCCCGAGCTCGGCCGGAACCCCCGAAGCGACGGCCACACCGATGCACAGCGGCAGCGCGACAAGGAAGACGACGAGCGAGGCGGTGATGTCGGTGGCGAGATACCCCTTGCCCCCGGCCTTGCCGCCCATCCCCTGCCCGCCACCCGTCACCTTGCGGACGAGCCCGCCCAGCACACCTTCGCCGGCACGCTCTGCCTGACCTGCGGCAGAGCCACCCCCTGCCGGGCCTCCGGCTGGACCGCCCCGTACCGGACCTCCGGGAGGCCCACCCGCCGGACGGCCCCCGGGCTCCCCCGCCGCGCCTCCCGACGGCCCGCCCAGCACACCGGCGCGCCAATCCGCGGCCCCCCCTGCGGAGCCGCCCGACCATCCGCCGCCCCCACCCTCGGAACGACCGCCCGCCCCCCAGTCCGCGACAGCGTCCGCAGACCCGGCAGACTGCCAGCTCCCCGTGCCCTCCCCGGGGCTACCGGGCCCCCAGCCCGGAGGGTCCCCGGCCGAACCGCCCGGCCCCCAGCCAGAAACGGCCTCCGCAGACCCGGCAGACCGCCAACTCCCCGTGTCTTCCCCGGGACTGCTCGACCCCCAGTCCGCGGCGGCCTCCGGTGCCCCGGCCGAGCGCCAACTCCCCGTGTCCTGCCCCGGATCACCGGACCCCCAGTCCGCAACACCCCCCGCTGGACCGCTCGCGCCCCAGTCAGCGACGCTCTCCGCGGACCCGCCCGACCGCCAACCCCCCGTGTCCTGCCCCGGACCACTCGCCCCCCAGTCCGAGACACCCCCCTCGGCCCCAGCCGACCCCCGGTCCGCCATACCTCCCCCCGGGCCGGCCGCCCGGCCACCCTGTGCGGCGGCACCCCGTGCCCGTCCCCGCGCATGCGCCCCGCTCATGCGGCATGCACCTGGAACGTGCCGTCGTCGCCGCGTTCGTAGACGAACCCCGTGTCAACCTCGTAGTACCAGCCGTGCAGCCGTAGCCGGCCCGAGTCGAGCCGTTGCCGTACGACTGGGTAACTCCGTAGTGCGGCCAGCTGGTTGACGACGTTGCCCTGGGACACCTCCGGCAGTGACGGGTCGTCCGGCGCGGTCTCCAGTACGGAGGTCAGCTCGGGGCGGGCGATGCGGAGCCAGGCGTCCACGCCGGGCAGTCCGGACAGGTCGTCGCCGGACTTCAGCGCGCCCATCGCACCGCAGTGTGAGTGACCGCACACCACGATGTCCTGAACCCCGAGCACCTCCAGTGCGTACTCGATGGTGGCCGCCTCGCCGGAGGCCCCGGGCCGTCCGTAGGGCGGCACGATATTGCCCGCGTTGCGCAGCTCGAATATCTCGCCAGGGCGCGCACCGGTGATCAGTGCGGGTATGACCCGAGAATCCGAGCAGGTGATGAACAGCACCTCCGGATATTGCCCTTCAGCCAGTTTCCGGTATTCGCCGCTGTCAAAATCGATGCGCGTCCTGAACGTGCGGGCCCGATCGAGCAGTGCCTTCAACTCCGCCTCCTGAACTGGGGTTTCTTACTCTGCACCCACCGTAGACGGCCGACCTACAGCGGAAGGTTAAGCGAACTCCAGAGCCCGGCCAGGAATTGAACATTCTTTGTCGGTATACCCTTACCAACGGTCATCTTGTAGCGTGTGAACTCCAGGGCGGAGAATGGGAATTCACCCTGCCCGGATTCATGCCGGCTCACGGAGAGACAGGACGTATGGGCATACGAGTGCTGCTCATCGAGGACGACGAGACGATCGCCGAGCCGCTCACCGAAGGCCTCGGCCACTTCGGACTGACGGTCGATCATGTCGCCACGGGCACGGACGGGCTGAGAGGCCCGTACAACGACGTCGTCCTGCTCGACCTGGGGCTGCCGGACATGGACGGCATCGACGTCTGCCGGGGCATCCGGCAGGTCTCGGACGTCCCCATCGTCATCCTCAGCGCACGCGGCGAGGAGGCCGACCGCGTACTGGGCCTGGAACTGGGCGCCGACGACTACCTGGCGAAACCTTTCAGCGTACGGGAACTGGTGGCCCGGGTCCGGGCGGTGACCCGGCGCACGCAACGCACCCACCAGGCGTTTCCCGAGGCACCGGGCACCCCCGATACACAGCCGCGGCAACAACAGCCACAGCCGTCGTACGGCCCCACCCCCGCACCGCCACCCCCGTACGAACCGGCCCCGGCCATGTCCTACGAAGCCCCCGCGGCAGCCTCGTACGACCCCGCCCCCGACCCCCCGCACGACCCGGGACCGCTCGTGGTGGACCGCCGCACCCGCCAGGTCTGGGTCGGCGAGGTCCCCGTCCTGCTCACCCCCAAGGAGTTCGACCTGCTGGCGCTCCTCAGCGAGGATCCGGGGGCGGTCTACTCACGCCAGCAGATCCTGGACCGCGTCTGGGACCCGCACTACGACGGCCCGACCAAGACGCTGGACGTCCATGTGGCCGCGCTGCGCCGCAAGTTGGGGCATCCGGCGTGGATCCGGACGCTTCGCGGCGTCGGTTTCCGGCTGTCCGTGCACACCGGGCCGAACGCCCCGCAGGTGGCCTCTCCGTGACCCGCCGGCTACTGCTCAGCTACCTCAGCCTCGCCGCGCTGGTGCTGCTCTGCCTGGAGATCCCGCTGGGCTTCGTCTACTCGCGCGGGGAGCGGGAGCGGGTGGTCAACGCGGCGAAGGACGAGGCCGAGTCGGTCTCCGCGTACGCCGCGCTGTCCCTCGCGGCGGGGCGGGCCGAGCGCGATCTGCCCACGCGGGTGGCGCACTGCGCGCAGCGCATCGGCGGGAAGGTGGTGATCGTCGACGCCTCGGGCGCGTCACTCGCCACCTCCCACCCGACGGACCCCGCGATGTCCGGCAATCTGGCCGCTCGGCCGGGCATCGCGGCCGCACTGCGGGGCACCTCGACGGTGGACGTCCGCACCTCCACCATCGGCGGCGTCGAGTACCTGTCGGTGGCGGCGCCGGTCGGCCAGGAGGCACGGCCGGTGGGCGCGGTATGGCTGACGGTGCCCACCCGCATGGTGCACGAGCGCGTCCACCACGTGTGGCTGCTGCTCGCCCTGGGCGGCTTCGCCGTGCTGACGGCGGTCACCGTGGTCGGCTTCGCCTTCGCCCGGTGGGCGGGCCGCCCCATTCGCCAACTGGAGAACGCCACACACGAGCTGGCCGAGGGCGGCGGCCGGTTCACCCCGGTGACGATCACGAAAGGCCCGCCGGAAGTCCGCAGTCTGGCCGCCGCGTTCAACCACACCGCGGCCCGGTTCGCCCATCTGCTCGCCTCCCAGCGGGCGTTCGCGGGCGAGGCCTCGCACCAGCTGAAGACGCCGCTGGCGGCGCTGCGGCTGCGCCTGGAGAACCTGGAGCCGGACATCGCCGCCCGGGCCCGGGGCAGCCTCACGGCCGCCGTCACGGAGACGGACCGGCTCGCCCGGATGGTCGAGCACCTGCTGGCGATGGCCCGGCTGGAGGAGCACGCGGCCATCCCCGCCACCGTCGACCTGGGCGCGGTCTGCACGGAACGGCATCGCACCTGGCAGCCCCTGTTCGCGCGGGGCGACGTCTCCCTCGTGCTCTTCGCGGGGAGCGTGGGCCCGGTGCTCGCGGTGCCGGGAGCCGTCGAGCAGATCATGGACAACCTGCTCTCCAACGCGCTGCGGGCGTCCCCGGCCGGCAGCACCGTCACCATCGAGCTGCGCCTGCACGCCCCGTCCCGCCGGGCCCTGCGGGACAGCCGCCCCCGCTGGGTCGACCTGCACGTCACCGACGAGGGCCCGGGCATGACGGAGGAGCAACGCGCCCGCGCCTTCGACCGCTTCTGGCGCGCCCCGGGCGCTCCCAAGGGCGGCACGGGCCTCGGCCTCGCCCTGGTACAGCGGCTGGCCCACGCCAGTGGCGGCGAGGCGACCCTGCACGCGGCGGCGACGGGCGGCCTGGACGTGGTGATCCGGCTCCCGTCCGTGCGCCCGCCGGTCGAAGGGCCCGGGCCGGGCGGCGACCGGTCGAGAAGGCCGAGACGGGAGGCACCGGCGCTGCCCGCGTGAGAACGCGCGGGCGGCATCGCCAGACACACGGACGGCATCGCGAGGCGGGCCCACAGGCGGCACCCAGCGCGCCGTCCCGCGGCCACGAGTTGTCCACGCCCCGTCAACCCTGCCCCCATAGCGTCCCTTCCGCCTCCCCCCACGCACAACCCTGCCGTCGACCGTCGGCAGGGCGGTACGGCACCTCTTGGAGTGAGAGTGGAACGTCGTAGCCTCCTGCGTGCGGCCGTCATCGGCGGCACTTCGGCCGCGTTGGGCGGAACCCTGTGGCGCGGCGCCGCCTACGCGGCCCCGGCCCAGCCCGGCACCGGCCCCTACGGGGCACTGGGTTCCCCGGACGCCAACGGCATCAGACTCCCCAGCGGCTTCACGAGCCGCGTGATCGCCCGCTCCGGCCAGCGGGTCGGGAGCACGTCGTACACCTGGCACAACGCCCCGGACGGCGGCGCCTGTTACGCCGACGGCACGGGCTGGATCTATGTCTCCAACTCCGAGATCAACCCGTCGGGCGGCGCGAGCGCGGTGAAGTTCTCCTCCACCGGCGCGATCACGAGCGCGTACCGCATCCTGTCCGGCACCCGCCAGAACTGCGCGGGCGGCAAGACGCCGTGGAACACCTGGCTGTCCTGCGAGGAGGTGTCCCTCGGCTACGTCTACGAGACTGACCCGTGGGGCACGAGCGCGGCGGTGCAGCGACCGGCGATGGGCCGCTTCAAGCACGAGGCGGCGGCCGCGGACCCGGTGCGCAAGGTGATCTACCTGACCGAGGACGAGACGAACGGCCGCTTCTACCGCTTCGTCCCGGCCCTGTCTCTTATACACATCTCTGA
>KL569198.1:80674-81321 GCA_000715635.1 Streptomyces violaceus
GACACCGTCTGGTTCACGACCAAGGGCGACAACCGCGTCTGGCAGCTCAACCTGCTGAACAACACGTACGAACTGGCCTACGACGACTCCCTCGTCAACGGCACGGCTCCCCTCACCGGCGTCGACAACATCACCGGCGCCTCCTCCGGCGACCTCTTCGTCGCCGAGGACGGCGGCAACATGGAGATCTGCGTCATCACCCCGGACGACGTCGTCGCCTCGTTCCTGCGCATAGACGGCCAGTCGGGCTCGGAGATCACGGGCCCGGCGTTCTCCCCGGACGGCACGCGCCTGTACTTCTCCAGCCAGCGCGGCACGACCGGCAGCTCGTCGGGCGGCATCACGTACGAGGTGAAGGGCCCGTTCCGCTCGTAACCGCACCGTCCTCCTTCACATGACCATCACAAAATGGTCACCTCTCCCTCATCCAGGGCCGTGTGGTCCTACGGTCATCCCCTCACGTACCACCTCTGGGGGGATGACCATGGCCAATCCGTACACCGGCCCGCACAACAACCCGTATCCCGCGCCGGGGCCCATGCCGGGGTCCGGGCGGCCGGCGCCCCGCTGGGCCCGGAAGCGCTACGTGCTGCCCGCGCTCGGCCTGGCCCTCTTCATCGGCGTCGGGATCGGCGCCGGCGGCGGGG
>KL569198.1:81572-82124 GCA_000715635.1 Streptomyces violaceus
GGCTCCGACGACAGCGGTTCGGGCGGCAGCGGCTCCGGGGGCAGCAACGTCTACTACGCCAACTGCAGCGCCGTCCGTGCCGCCGGTGCCGCGCCCATCAGCCGTGGCGAACCCGGGTACGCCTCCCACCTGGACCGTGACAACGACGGGGTCGCCTGCGACACGTGACCCGGACGGGCCGGTGACCATCGGTGCGTCCGGCCGTTCCTCCGGTTGGGCGGCTCGTACGGGCTGCCCGGCCGACGGAAGGAACATCACCGTGGACACGACCGTGCCCGCCCCCGACGCACACCCCGTGCTGCCGCGCGCCGAGTGGGTCAAGACGCTGCCGCAGACCATCGTCGCGTCCTGCGTACTGCTCCTCGACGCCGAGGACCGGATCCTGCTGCTGCGCTACGCCGGGTGCCAGCCCGCTGCCGGGCTCTGGGGGCTGCCGGGCGGCATGCTCGACCACGGAGAGGACCCCCTCGGTGCCGCGCGCCGGGAGCTGTACGAGGAGACCGGCATCCTCCTCGACCGGGATCCCCGTCTGTCTCTTATACACATCTCTGA
>KL569198.1:82294-86229 GCA_000715635.1 Streptomyces violaceus
AGATGTGTATAAGAGACAGACTTCTACTTCCACGGCGGCCGTCTCCCGACCGAGCTGTCCGTCAGGCGCAGCGCGGAGCACGACGACGACGGCCTGTTCGCCCTGAGCGACCTGGAGTCCACTCCGCTGACGAACCAGCTGCCGACCCTGACCGCCCTGCACACCGCCGCACTGACCGGCACGGCCGTATGCCTGCGGGAAGGCCTGCCCAAATAGGGCTGCATACCCGCACACGTGCGAGCAACGGGGACGACACCTCCGCACAAGGTGCCGCCCCCGCTCTTCTCCGTGCACCGGAGCCGCCGCGATCGGTGAGGGTCGGGGACCGACGACGGCTCCGGGTCTTGAGTGGCCCCGCACGGGCCACCGGCCATGGGCCTACCGGTGGTCGCTGCCCTGGGACCGGACCGCCGCCCGGCCGGCCTCCAGACGGGCCACCGGGATGCGGAACGGGGAGCAGGAGACGTAGTCGAGTCCCACCTCGTGGAAGAAGTGGACCGACTCCGGGTCGCCGCCGTGCTCGCCGCAGACGCCGAGCTTGAGGTCGGGGCGGGTCTCGCGGCCGGCCTTGGCGGCGAGTTTCACCAGGGAGCCGACACCGTCCCTGTCGATCGTCTCGAACGGGGAGACGCCGAAGATGCCCTTCTCCAGGTACGCCGTGAAGAACGAGGCCTCCACGTCGTCCCGGCTGAAGCCCCACACCGTCTGCGTCAGGTCGTTCGTGCCGAAGGAGAAGAACTCTGCGGCTTCGGCGATCTGACCGGCGGTCAGGGCGGCCCGCGGCAGCTCGATCATCGTGCCGATGGACAGCTTGAGCTGCGCGCCCGAGGCCGCCTCCACCTCGGCGATGACCTTGTCGGCCTCCTCGCGCACGATCTCCAGCTCCTGGACCGTGCCGACGAGCGGGATCATGATCTCGGCGCGCGGGTCGCCCTTGGCGGCCTTGCGCTCGGCCGCGGCCTCGGCGATCGCCCGGACCTGCATGGTGAACAGGCCGGGGATGACCAGGCCGAGACGGACCCCGCGCAGACCCAGCATCGGGTTCTGCTCGTGCAGCCGGTGCACGGCCTGGAGCAGGCGCAGTTCGTTCTCGTGCGGCTCCTGGCGGGACTCGGCGAGGGCCACACGGACGGACAGCTCGGTGATGTCCGGGAGGAACTCGTGCAGCGGCGGGTCGAGGAGGCGGATGGTGACCGGCAGGCCGTCCATCGACTCGAAGAGCTGGACGAAGTCCTGCTTCTGGAGCGGGAGCAGCTCCTTGAGGGACTCCTCGCGCTCGGTCTGGGTGTCGGCCAGGATCAGCCGCTCCACCAGTTCGCGCCGGTCGCCGAGGAACATGTGCTCGGTGCGGCACAGGCCGATGCCCTGGGCGCCGAAGCGGCGGGCCCGCAGCGCGTCCTCGGCGTTGTCCGCGTTGGCGCGCACGCGCAGCCGGCGCTTGCGGTCGGCGAAGGCCATCATCCGGTGGACGGCCTCGACCAGCTCGTCGGCGTCGTCGGCACCCGGGTGCATCCGGCCCTCGAAGTACTCCACGACCGGGGACGGCACGACGGGTACCTCACCGAGGTAGACCTTGCCCGAGGAGCCGTCGATGGAGACGACGTCGCCCTCCTCGACGACGTGCCCGCCCGGGACGGTCATCCGGCGGCGCTTGGTGTCGACCTCCAGCTCCTCGGCGCCGCAGACACAGGTCTTGCCCATGCCGCGCGCGACGACGGCCGCGTGGGAGGTCTTGCCCCCGCGCGAGGTCAGGATGCCCTCGGCGGCGATCATGCCGTCCAGGTCGTCGGGGTTGGTCTCGCGGCGGATCAGGATGACCTTCTCGCCGGAGCGGGACCACTTCACCGCGGTGTAGGAGTCGAAGACCGCCTTGCCGACCGCCGCGCCCGGCGAGGCCGCGATGCCCCGGCCGACGGTCGCGACCTTCGAGTCCTCGTCGAAGCGCGGGAACATCAGCTGCGCGAGCTGGGCACCGTTGACGCGGGTGAGCGCCTCGGCCTCGTCGATCAGGCCCTGGTCCACCAGCTGGGTCGCGATGCGGAAGGCAGCGCCCGCGGTGCGCTTGCCGACGCGGGTCTGGAGCATCCACAGCACACCGCGTTCGATGGTGAACTCGATGTCGCAGAGATCCTTGTAGTGGTTCTCCAGCGTCGCCATGATCTGCATCAGCTGGTCGTACGACTTCTTGTCGATCCGCTCCAGATCCGCGAGCGGCACGGTGTTGCGGATGCCGGCGACCACGTCCTCGCCCTGCGCGTTCTGCAGGTAGTCGCCGTATACGCCCTGGTGGCCGGAGGCCGGGTCGCGGGTGAAGGCGACGCCGGTGCCGGAGTCGGGGCCGAGGTTGCCGAAGACCATGGAGCAGACGTTGACGGCCGTGCCCAGGTCGTGCGGGATGCGCTCCTGGCGGCGGTAGAGCTTGGCCCGGTCGGTGTTCCAGGAGTCGAAGACCGCGTGGATGGCGAGGTCCATCTGCTCGCGCGGGCTCTGCGGGAAGTCCCGGCCGGCCTCGGTCTTGACGATCTTCTTGAACTTGGTGACGAGCTTCTTGAGGTCGGCCGCCTCCAGCTCGGTGTCGACCGTGACCTTCTTGGCCGCCTTCGCGGCCTCCAGCGCGTCCTCGAAGAGCTCCCCGTCGACGCCGAGGACGGTCTTGCCGAACATCTGGATGAGGCGGCGGTAGGAGTCCCAGGCGAAGCGGTCGTCGCCGGCCTGCTTGGCGAGGCCCTGCACCGACTTGTCGGAGAGGCCGATGTTGAGGACGGTGTCCATCATGCCGGGCATGGAGAACTTGGCACCCGAGCGCACCGACACCAGCAGCGGGTCGTCCGCCTGGCCGAGCTTCTTGCCCATACGGGCCTCGAGGGCGTCGAGATGCGCACTCACCTCGTCACGCAGTGCCGCCGGCTCCTCGCCGCTGTCGAGGTAGACCTTGCAGGCCTCGGTGGTGATCGTGAAGCCGGGCGGGACCGGCAGGCCCAGGTTCGTCATCTCGGCGAGGTTCGCGCCCTTGCCACCGAGGAGGTCCTTGAGGTCCTTGTTGCCCTCGGTGAAGTCGTAAACGAACTTCACGCCCTCAACGCTCTTGCCGTGCTGAGCTACGTGGGGATCTTTGTTTTCCGACACGGGTCTCGACTCCTCGAGGACGCGGTGGCTGCCCTGACGGCGAGGAACATACCCAGATCGAAGGCTTCTGGGTACGTCCATGCGCGCGTCATGCGCCTGTAACCACTCGTCCGCCAGCGGATCGAAAGTCAAGGCTTGGCAAGCAATCACAGCCGCATGTCTTCACTTCTTGAACGCATGAACCTCCATTGAGCCCATTGAGCGCTCACCTGAGCGGCGTTCGCCACGCTTGAGTTCGCTCGATGAACGATCAAAGGGTGGCACTCAGTGCCACCCTTTGGAGAAGTGCAGTCGCTCATGATCCGCTCATCTGAGCGCAACCCTTATCAGAGGTGGCGAGAATCACGCTGCCACAGCCAGCCGGATTTCACCATGCGGACGCGTCTCGGGGTCGAAATGTCCCTGTCACACGCCGAGCGCCCGCAGCCGCTCCTCGACCCGCTCGGGGGCGTACAGATGCTCCACGACCATCGCACCCGCTCCCACCAGCCCCGCCCGCTCACCCAGCCGTGAGGTCACCACGTCCAGGTGGGCCGTGGAGCGGGGCAGCGCCCGCTGGTAGAGCAGTTCGCGCACACCTGTCAGGAAGGGAGTTCCGGCCAGATCCCCGGCGATCATCAGCACGCCGGGGTTCAGCAGGGTCACGACGGTCGCCAGTACGTCCCCGACCCGGCGCCCGGCCTCCCGGGCGAGACCGACCGCCTCGGGATGCCCGGACGCCAGCAGGTCCCGCACATCCGAGCCGGAGGCCGCCGGCACCCCGGCCTCCGCCAGCCGCCGCGCCACCGCCCCACCGCTCGCGACGGCGG
>KL569198.1:86416-87328 GCA_000715635.1 Streptomyces violaceus
GCCAGGCAGCCGTACGAACCGCACCGGCACAGAGCCTGGGCTCCCTCCGGCACCCGGATGTGCCCGATGTCCCCGGCGCCCCCGTCGATGCCCCGGAACACCGAACCGTCCACCACGACCCCGGCGCCGATGCCGGTGGAGACCTTGACCAGCACGAAGGCGGAGCAGTCGGGGTAGCCGGTGCGCTGTTCGCCGTACGCCATGAGGTTGGCGTCGTTGTCCACCAGCACGGGCACGGCGGCGGCGCCGGTGTGCTCGGTGAGCGCCCGGCCCAGCCGGCCCCTTATGCCGTAGCCGTCCCAGCCGGGCATGATCGGCGGCTGGACGACGCGGCCGGTGTCGGTGTCGACCGGGCCGGGCACCGCGAGCCCCACACCGCACACCGACTCGGCCGGGCAGCCCGCCTTCTCCAGCAGTTCGGCGAACCAGCGGCCGAGTTCGCCGAGCACGGTGTCCGGCCCGTCCTCCACGACCAGGGTGCCGGAGTGCTCGGCGAGGATCTCGCCGCTCAGCGACAGCACGGCCGCCCGCGCGTGCCGGGTGTCGAGGTCGGCGGCCAGGACGACCGCGTGCTCGTCGTCGAACTCCAGGGTGATGGAGGGGCGTCCGCCCAGCGGGGAGTCCACCGGCCCCCCGGCGCCCTCGCGCAGCCAGCCCGCGCGGAACAGCCGGTCGAGCCGCTGCCCGACGGTGGCCCGGGACAGTCCGGTCGCCTGCTGCAGGGCACCCCGGGTCACGGCGCGGCGACTGCGCACCAGTTCGAGCAGTTCGCCGGCGCTCGCCTGGCCGGCACCTCGTCCCGTTCTTCCGGGCTGTCCGGTCATGCACACCCCCTTGTGTTTCTCAACCTTGCATTACATAGTGGGTTTTGCGTGTTAAATAGACGTAACCCCACGGTAGCCGCAGCCGAAC
>KL569199.1:0-140 GCA_000715635.1 Streptomyces violaceus
GCTGTAGCCGCCGAGCGTGCCGATCTCCAGGATGTGGCGGGCGCCCTGGATCTGGGCGAGGAGCTGGAGGAGCTTGCCCTGGTTCCCCGCGACGTTGATGTGCGGAAGCCCGGCGGCGTCGCTGTCGCGCAGCGCCGCCG
>KL569199.1:377-2379 GCA_000715635.1 Streptomyces violaceus
GACGTTGATGTGCGGAAGCCCGGCGGCGTCGCTGTCGCGCAGCGCCGCCGCCAGGTCTTCGTCGTCCGGGGCGAGGTGGGTGGTGAAGTAGGCGTCGACCTCGTCCCAGACGTGCGACTCGCTCATGCGCCACTACCTTTCGTACGCATAGTTAGCTCCCCTAACTACTGGCGTTGTCGAAGATAGTTGGTGCGGCGGTCCGCTGCCAGGGGGGTTTCACCCGGCGTGTCTCATCCCGCCACGGACGGTGCCGAGCCCGGCAGCGGGCGCCCCGCCGACTCCGTCATGCGCCACACCGCGAAACCGCCGATCACGGCCGCGGCCATCATGTAGTACGCGGGCATCATCATGTTCCCGGTCGCGCCGATCAGGGCCGTCACCACCAGCGGGGTCGTGCCGCCGAACAGCGACACGGAGACGTTGAAGCCGATGGAGAGCGAGCCGTAGCGGACCCGGGTCGGGAACAGCGCCGGGAGCGCCGAGGGCATCGCCGCCGTGAAGCACACCAGCAGCATGCCCAGCGCGCCCATGCCGAGCCCGACCGCGAGAAGACTGCCCTCGCGGATCAGCAGCAGGGCCGGGACGGACAGCAGCAGGAAGCCCGCACACCCGGCGGCGATCACCGGGCGGCGGCCGACGCGGTCGGTCAGCGCGCCCATGAACGGCTGGGCGATCATCATCAGCGCCATCACACCGAGGACGACGAGCAGACCGTGTGTCTCGTCGTAGTGGAGCTCGCTGGTCAGGTAGCTCGGCATGTACGACAGCAGCATGTAGTCGGTGACGTTGAAGACCAGCACCAGGCCCACGCAGAGCAGCAGCGCGCGCCACTGGCCGGTGATCATCTCGCGCAGCGGCACCTTGGGTCGGTTCGTCTCGGCCTTCTCGACCTCGGCCGCGAACGCCGGGGTCTCCTCCAGGCGCATCCGCAGGTAGAGGCCGATGATGCCCATCGGGCCCGCGATCAGGAACGGGATGCGCCAGCCCCAGGAGGTCAGGTCGTCGGCGGAGAGCAGGGCGGTCATCAGGGTGACCAGGCCCGCGCCGCCGATGTAGCCGGCGAGGGTGCCGAACTCCAGCCAGCTGCCGAGGAAGCCGCGCCGCTTGTCGGGTGCGTACTCGGCGATGAAGGTGGAGGCGCCCGCGTACTCGCCGCCGGTGGAGAAGCCCTGCACGAGGCGGGCCACGAGGAGCAGGATCGGCGCGCCGACACCGATCGTCGCGTACGACGGGATCAGACCGATCGCGAAGGTGCCCGCGGCCATCATGATCATGGTGAGCGCGAGGACCTTCTGGCGGCCGACGCGGTCGCCGAGCGGGCCGAAGACCATGCCGCCGAGGGGGCGGACCAGGAAGGCCGCGGCGAAGGCGCCGAACGTGGAGAGCAGCTGCGCGGTGGGGTTGCCCGACGGGAAGAAGACCTTGCCCAGGGTGACCGCGATGTAGCTGTAGACGCCGAAGTCGAACCATTCCATCGCGTTGCCCAGCGCGGCCGCCTTCACGGCGCGCTTGACGAGCGCGGGGTCGGTGACGGTGGTGTCGTGGGCCTTCGCCGTGCGGCTCTTGAGCGCGGACGTGGGAGCAATGACTGAGGCAGTCACAAGACTCGCTCGCCTACCTTTCATCGGGGACAGGGACGCGGTCCGCGCGGCGGCGCTGTCGAACGGGCCGAAAAAGCGACGATAGGCGGAAAACGCCCGCTCACGGGCGGTATGCCTTTCGTTGCAGGGGGCATCTAAATGCCGTGTACGCAGGCACGTATGCCCGGCTGGGAGCGGTCCCCGCGTGATCTTGATGTGATCCTTCTCGCGTCCACGGGAGGCAACCGCGCGTCTCGCGCACTATCGTCAACCGGATAAAGGGGGCATACAGGGTAAAGGCCGACGAGGCGTGACGAATGCGGAGCGCAGCGGACGACCGACGGAAGCCTTCGGAGCGACAGCCGTCGGCAGACCTCACGCACGCCTGCGCCTGGTCTGCCTCGGGCTGTGGCTGATCGTCG
>KL569199.1:2575-2881 GCA_000715635.1 Streptomyces violaceus
GGTCTGCCTCGGGCTGTGGCTGATCGTCGCCGTCCTCGCCGCACGGCAGGTGGCCGTCGTCCTCGGCACCCCGCGCGGGGAGCGGCTGACGGACCTGGAGACCTGGGTAGGGCCGAACGGCGTCCTGCAGGTGAACGGCTCGCTGTACGACTCGACCCGCTTCACCGGCACCCCCTTCCACGGGCTCGTCCTCAAGCCCCTCGCCCGTTCGGCCGAAGAGGCACTCGGCTGGGGCTGGACCTTCGGCACGTTGCTGCTGGTCGCCGCCCTCGGCCTGATCGCCGCCCGCGCCCTGCCCCAGCCCAT
>KL569199.1:3163-4327 GCA_000715635.1 Streptomyces violaceus
GTCCAGCATCATCCCGGTCCTGCTCGTCCTGCTGGGCTGCTTCGTCGCCCACGGCCAGCGGACCAGCGGCCTGCTCATCGGTGTCGCGGCGGCGCTCCAGCCCACCCTGCTGCTCTTCACCCCCCTGCTGTGGTTCACCGGCCGCAGACGCGCCGCGCTCTCCGGCGGCGTCACCTTCGCCGCCTGTACCGCGCTCGCCTGGGCGGCGATGCCGCACGACTCCTCCGTCTACTGGGTCCACCACCTCGCCGGTGCCGGACTCGGCGGCCGGGCCGGCGACCTCGGCAACCAGTCACTGCACGGCGCCCTGCTGCGGCTCGGCCTGAACGGCCCCCTGGAGATCGCGCTCTTCCTGGTCCTCGGCGCGGCCGTGGCCGTCCTGGCCCTACGCCGCGCCGTGCGGTTCTTCGCCGACGGCCAGCTGCTCCTCGCCGTCGCGATCACCGGCTGCGCCGCCATCGCCGTCTCACCCACGGCCTGGCAGCACCAGCTGCTGTGGGTGCTGCTCGCGGTCGTCGGCCGGGCCGGCAGACGCGCCCGTGACCGGTACGTATGGCCCGTCGCCGTCGTCCTGGTCATGACCCTGCCGAGCAGGATGCTGCTGCCGGACATGGCGGCGCTGGACCCGCTGCGCACCGACCTCGTCCTGCTGGCCGCCCTGGCCGCCGCCGTGGCCGTCCCGTTCCTGTCCCGCGCCTCGCCCACCTACCAGTCGCCGATACCGACCGAGTACGCGCCAGCCGTCCCGGCCCGCTTCCGGCACGTGCCGCTGGTGCCCTTCCTGCGCCGGGCCCTCACCCGGCCGAACCTCCTTCTGGAGCTTCTCCTCCTCCGGGTCGCCTACGCCGCCTACTCCCAGGTCCGGCTCGCCGCCACCGGTGGCAGCATCTCGGCCGGCCGGGCCGAGGCCGAGGAGCACGCCTGGCAGATCCTCCGCCTGGAACGCGCCCTGCACCTCGACATCGAGCACTGGGCCAACCGCGCCGTGGTACGGACCGACTGGCTGCGGGCCTTCTCCGACTTCTACTACGAGTCGTTGCACTTCGTCGTCCCGCTGGCCGTCCTCGCCGTCCTGTACTGGCGCCGCCCCGCCGAGTACCGCTGGGCCCGCTCCGCCCTCGGCTTCGCCACCCTGCTCGCCCTGGCCGGCTTCTGGCTCTACCC
>KL569199.1:4566-5640 GCA_000715635.1 Streptomyces violaceus
GGCTGATGCCGACGCTCGGCTTCATCGACACGGTCCACGGCGTCCAGGACTTCGCCCAGCCTGACTACGGCACGCTCACGGACGTCACCAACCAGTACGCGGCCATGCCGTCGCTGCATTTTGGCTGGTCGCTGTGGTGCGGCGTCGTGATCGCCGTCCTGGCGCGCCGGTGGTGGACGAAGGCGCTCGGTCTGCTGCATCCGCTGCTCACCGGCTCCGCGATCGTCGTGACGGCCAACCACTGGGTGCTGGACGCGGCCGGGGGAGCGGTGGTGGTCGGGGCGGGCTTCGCGCTGACGTATCTGCTGTCCGGGCCCAGGGCGGCCACCGCCGTGCGCCGGGCGTCCCGGGCGGCGGATCCGAGGACCGGCCGCTCGACGAGTTCCGTCGGCTGACGCACCGCACCGGCCGGATCAGTGTGTCGGAAAACCGTCGAAAGCGCCCTCCGCATGTCGGTTTTCCATACTCGGGCGGGCCGTGGCTGGCTCTCGGCAGCGTGTGGCTGAAAGGTGTGCCTCGCTGTCCACCCGAACATCGACATGGAGGGTTTTGTGAACGTGGCAACGACGGCTGACGGACCTCGGCGGAGTCCGAAAGCCACACTCCTGATGGCCTGCATCGGGGTGTTCGTCGCCTACCTGCCGGTCACCACCGTCTCCGTGAGTCTCCCCGCGATCCAGCGGGACCTGCACGCCTCGACCTCCCAACTGTCCTGGGTCTCGGACGCGTTCGTGCTGCCCATGGCCGCGCTCATCCTGACGGCCGGGGTCGTCGGGGACGTGCACGGCCGCAAGAAGGTCTTCCAGGCCGGCCTGCTGTTCTCGGCCGCCGGGGCCGCCGTCGCGATGAGCGCGCAGTCGGTCCAGGTGCTGTGGGCCGGTCAGGCGCTGGCCGGGACGGGCGCGGCGGCGCTGCTGCCCACCACACTGGCGCTGATCAGCCACGCCGTGCCCAACCCTCACGAACGCGCCAAGTTCGTCGGGCTGTGGGCCGCGGCCCTGTCGCTGGCGCTGGCCGTCGGCCCCCTCATGGCGGGCGTGATCCTCGACCACGCCGCCTGGCACTGGATCTACC
>KL569199.1:5869-6779 GCA_000715635.1 Streptomyces violaceus
GGCTCGCGCAAGCTGGACTGGCCCGGCCAGTTCACCGCCGCACTGACCATCACCGCGCTCGTCTACGGCGTGATCGAGGGCGGCGCACAGTCCTTCTCCGAGCCCCAGGTCGTCGTCGCCCTGGCCCTCGCGGCCGTCGGCGCCCTCGCCTTCGTCCTGGCCGAACGGCGCAGTCCCAGCCCGATGCTGGACCTGACGCTGTTCCGCAGCGCCGCGTTCAGCGCGACCACGCTCATCGCGATGATCAGCTTCCTGGGCCTGATCGGCTTCTTCTTCGTCCTCAGCCTCTACTTCGGCATGGTGCAGCGGCTCGACACCCTGGACGCGGGCTACCGCATGCTGATGGTGACGGCGGTGAGCCTGCTCGTCGGAGTCGTCGTCGGGCCGCTGATGCGGCGCATCCCGGCCCGCGCCCTGATCACCACCGGCCTCCTGGCCGCCACGGCCGCGCTGCTGTCCCTGACCGCGCTCGACGCGCACACCGCGTTCGGGCCGCTGGCCTGGCGCCTGGCCCTGCTCGGCCTCGGCATGGGCCTGGTCATCACCCCCATGACCGCCACCGCTGTGGCGTCCGTGCCGCATCACCTGGCCGGTATGGCGGCGGCGGGCAACAACGCCTTCCGGCAGGTCGGCGGCGCCCTCGGCCCCGCTGTCCTCGGCACGTTGCTGACCACCAAGGCCACCGACGCCCTGCCCGGTCACCTCGCCGACGCCGGCGTGAACGGAGCGACGGCCCATCACGTCACCGCCGCTGTCGACGCCGCCGGACTGGGGGCGGTGGCCCAGCTGGACCTGGGAGCCGACACCGGCCGCGCCCTGGGCGCCCTGTCCGAGTCCTTCCTCGACGGCCTCCAGCTCTGCCTGATCGTCGCCGCGTCCCTGGCGCTGCTGGCGGCGCTGGTCGGGGCGG
>KL569199.1:7020-7208 GCA_000715635.1 Streptomyces violaceus
GATGTGTATAAGAGACAGGTGTCCGAGCCGGAGCTCGCACCCGAGTCCGCGTCCGAGTCCGGGCCCGCGCATGCCGCCGCGCACGGCCCGATGGTCACCGGCCGGGTGAGCGACGGCGCCGGAAACGTCATGGAAGGTGCCACGCTCACCCTGATCTCCCTGGCCGGGCGCCAGGTCGGCCGGGCCGT
>KL569199.1:7455-8854 GCA_000715635.1 Streptomyces violaceus
GCCGACGACAGGCTGCCGGTGGAGGGCGCGACGGTCGTCGTGACGGACATCCGCGGCGACGTCCTGGCCACGGCCATGACGGACATGACCGGCGCGTTCGGCTTCGGCCACCTGCCCGCCGGCGACCTCACGATCGCCGTGAACGCCACCGGCTACCGCCCGGCCGCGCTCCCCGTGATGTCCGGCGCCCCGACCACCGGCCTCGAGGTGCTGCTGCAACCGGGCGCGCGGTTGCAGGGCGTCGTCCGCGCGGGGAACGGCAGCAACCCCGTGGCCGACGCACGGGTCACCCTCGTCGACGCCGCCGGGAACGTCGTGGGCACCGCCATCACCGGCACGGACGGCGCCTACGCCTTCACCGACCTGGACGCGGGCGACTACTCCCTGATCGCCAGCGGATGCGGGCCCGTCGCCACGACCGTCACGGTGGACGGACGGAGCCCGAACGACCTCCACCCGCAACTGGCTCATCAGGACAACTGACGGCGTCTCTGGTTACTCCCTGGCCGGGCGGCGTTTCCGGGTCCGGTCATGGCCGGGCACGGACGCCGGAATCCGTTGTCGGGTGCTTCCCGGCACGGAAGTCTTTTCCCCTGTGACCAGTGCAGAGGTTGAAGAGGCCATGCGTGCCCCGCTCATACGTTCCTTCTCGCAGCTCGGCTCCCTGGACCCGGACCGCCCCGTCGTGACCCTGTTCAGCGGCGGACTCGACAGTTCGTATCTGCTGCTGCGGCTGCGGCGGATGGGCATCCGCGAGGTGCACGCCGTGAGCGTCGACATCGGCGAGGACGAGTCCAGTACCTACAAACGCCAGGTGGCCGAAGCGCTCGGCGCGACGATCCACATCCTCGACCGGCGTGCCGAGTTCGCCGACCGGTACGTGGCTCCCGCGATCGCCGCCCAGGCCGTCTACCTCGGTATCCACCCCGTCAGCTCCACGCTGAGCCGCCCACTGATCGCCCACAGCGCGGTCGGACTGGCCCGTGCGCTCGGCGCGCAGGCCGTGCTGCACACCGCCAACCGCTCCCAGAACACCCTGCGCCGCCTCAACGGGGCGCTGACGCTGCTCGGTTACGAGGGCGCGTTCGGCAGCCCGTACGATCTCGATCCCGTCACTCGCGACGACAAGCTCGTCGAACTGCGCGCCGCCGGCATCGATCTGCTCGCCGGACGGATCGTCAGCGGCGACTCCAACCTGTGGTGCCGCGAGTTCGAGTCGGGCATCCTCGACGACCCCGAACTCCACGAGGTCCCCGAAGAGATGTACACCTGGAGCCGGCCGACCGCCCGCCCCAGCGACACCGACACCCTGACCGTCACCTTCGAACACGGGCTGCCCGTCGCGCTCGACGGAGAACCGCTGCCGCTGACCGGGCTGGTCGAGCGGCTCAACCGGCGG
>KL569199.1:9034-11288 GCA_000715635.1 Streptomyces violaceus
TCAACCGGCGGGTCGGCGCGTACGGACTCGGCCGCTACTCCGGCCTGGAGCACCTCGATCACGGCGAGAAGGTCCTCGAGATCCGTGAGATGCCCGCCGCCTGGCTCCTGCTCAGCAGCTACCGGCACATCGAGAGCGCCTGCCTGGACGCCGAACTCATCCGCGAGAAGCGGCATCTGGAACAGGTCTGGACGCGGGAGGCCCTCGAGGGCCGCTGGTTCGGCGAACTGCGGCTCGCGGCCCAGGTGTTCATCGACGCCTGCGCCGCCCGCACCACCGGGTCCGTGACCTGGCGGCTGCGCACCGGTGGCGCCGACACGCGCTCCATCGCCGTCGGATCACCGCTGTATCTGCGTGACCGGGAGCAGTGGGAGGAGCGGGCGATCAGCGCGGAGTCGGCACCGTTCGTCCCTGCGGCGGAGTCCGTTCTCGCCGCCGTCTGAGTGTTCCCTCCCGCCCTTCTCATCATCTCCCCCTCCCCGCCTCGTCCCCTCGTCCTCTCTCCTCCCGTGGAGTACGTCATGACCACTGCCGCCATCCATCACCCCGCCGCCGTCGATGCCGTCAACGCCCTTGCCGGGCCCGGCGGTCATCTGATGCCCGCCACACAGCTCTCCGCGCTGGCCGGTGTCGGCTCCGCCGACTGGGCGCGCTTCGCCGCCCACTGGGACGAGCTCACCCTCGACACGTACATGGCCGACGGAGGCACGTACCGGTTCCGTCGCTACGGACAGTTCGAGCTCGACCCGGCCGAGGGCGAACTCACCCTGCTTCCGCACGCGCCGTACCGTCAGGAGTCGGACATCAATCCGCTCAACGGCGGCGTCGAGCGCGTATTCGACCCGCTGACCGAGTCCTTCGCCGGTGACCCGCTGCTGCGCTCCGTCCTCGTCGAACTCGGCCGGATCTTCACCGCCGTCGACGGCACCGCGTCATGGAACGTGAAACTGCACCCGTACCGCATCAGCGCCTCCACGGACCAGCAGGGCCAGCCGGCGCCCGAGGGCCGGCACCGTGACGGCGTCACCTTCATCACCTCGCTGCTGATCGGCCGCACCAACGTCACCGGCGGTGAGAGCGGCGTCTACTCCGACGAGGGTGAGCACCTGCTCACGGTTACCCTGTCCGAGCCCGGTGACCTGCTGCTGGGCGACGACCGCCGCACGCTGCACTCGGTGACCCCGGTGCAACCGGTGGACCCCGAACTCGCCGCTCACCGCGACGTCCTGGTGATCGCCTACACCGCGCGCTGAGCCGCCGCTCCAGCCCCACACCTCATCGTCCGCCGCCCTAGGAGTCCCCATGACCGTCAACGCGGCCCGCCGCGCCTGGCTGACCGATCTGCCCGTCCTGCTGGTCGCGGTGGTGTGGGGCTCCAGTTATCTCGCCGCCAAGGACATCACCACGACCCAGACCGTCCTGGCCGTGCTCGTCCTGCGGTTCGGGGTGGTGCTGCCGGTCCTGGTCGTCACCGGGTGGCGCAAGCTGCGGGCGCTCGACGGGGCACAGATACGGGGCGCCGGCGTCCTCGGGCTGATCCTGTCCGGGATCTTCCTCCTGGAGACGTACGGCGTCGTGCACACCTCCGCGACCAACGCCGGGCTCATCATCAGCCTCACTATGATCTTCACGCCGCTCGCGGAGAGCCGGCTCACCGGCACCCGGCCCTCCCGGTCGTTCGCCGCGGCCGCGGGGCTCTCGGTGCTGGGTGTCCTGCTCCTCACCCAGGGCGCCGGGTTCAGCGCACCGTCCCTCGGCGATCTGCTGATGCTGGGCGCGGCCGTGGCCCGTACCGTGCACGTCCTGGCGATGTCGCGCATGCGGTCGGTGCAGGGTGCGGATGCGCTGTCGATGACCACGGTTCAACTGGGCAGCGCGGTCATGGTGTTCGCGCTGTTGTTCGCGGCGCCCGGTACCGGCAGCACCCCGTGGGCGGCCGCGGCGGAGTTCGACACCGGGGACTGGCTCGGACTGCTCTACCTGTCGGCGTTCTGCACCCTGTTCGCGTTCTTCGTGCAGATGTGGGCCGTACGCCGGACATCGCCCTCCCGGGTCAGCCTGCTGCTCGGCACCGAGCCGGTGTGGGCCGCCGTCTTCGGAATCGCACTCGCCGGGGACCGGCCCGGATGGCTGGGGCTGCTGGGCGCGCTCCTCGTGCTCGCGGGCACGGCATGGGGCCGTAGCGCGGCCGCCGCGCGGCAGACGTCAGTCGTCGAGCCAGCCGAGCCGGACGGCGCAGACACCGGCCTGGAAT
>KL569199.1:11493-11899 GCA_000715635.1 Streptomyces violaceus
TGGCCGTTCCTAGCCGTTCGGTCAGTTCGGAGACGAGGCGGCGGACCGTGCGCTCGGAGACCCCGAGCTTGCGGGCCATCGCCTCGTCGGTGAGTCCGCCCCCGAGCATCCGCACCAGCTCGCGGTGGCGGCCGGTCGGGTGCCAGTCGCCTTCGGGGCTGTCGGTCGCGGACTCGGTCAGCACGGTGGCACTGGCCCAGCAGTGCTCGAAGATCCCCCGGAACACCCCGACCAGCGTCTCGCCGCGCAGCACGACGGCGGCGATCTCCCCGTCCGATGTCTGGGACGCGGGCACGATCGCCAGCGAGCGGTCCACCACGATCAGCCGCAGCGGCAGGGTGTGCGCGGTGCGGACCTGGGCGCCCGCGCCGTTCAGCCGCCGCAGATAAGCCGTCATGTGCGGAGC
>KL569199.1:12196-13348 GCA_000715635.1 Streptomyces violaceus
CCGTACGCATCTGTACGCCGCGGCCCAGCACGATCCGGTCGCGTTCGAGTCCTGCCTCGACCATCCCGGCGGGCAGCGCGCGGCCGGGGTGCAGCGAGAGAACCTCCTCCTCCGCCCGCCGCGAGGCGTCCTCCAGGACCGCCGACACGTTGGCCATACCATTCACCACCTCCATCTGCGCGGAGGCCAGGTCACGGGCGTGCACCGGCTGGAAGTCCGCTAAGACCCGGGCGAGCGAGGAGCGTGTCTGCCGGACGGTGGCCAGCAGGGCGTTCGTGTGCTGTTCCTCGTCGAGGAGCAGCTTGCGCAGCGCCGTGTCCGGGGCGAGCGCCGTCCAGCCGTTGCGGTTGTCCGAGGACGGTACGAACAGGCCGAGTTCGCCGAGCAGCTGGAGCGCCTCGGCGAGTTCCGTCCCGCTCCAGCCGCAGTTCTCGGTCAGAGTCTCCGGGCGCCAGGCCGCGTTGTCGAGAGCGAGCCGGTAGAGCTCCTGTGCTCGGGCGCGTGCGTCCACGTGGAATCGTCCCCCTGCTGATTCACGAGCGCCATCCCCCTGACGCTCCGTCGGGGATCATAGAAACGGTTCCGTCCATCGGAAAAGCCGCCGTCCGCTATACGGACAGCCGGACGGCCCCGCGCCGTGCCCCCGGCCGTCGTCCGCCCCTGGCCATGGCCGGTCCCGGAACTCCCCTCGCCATAGCCGCGAACGGCCTCGCCACAACATGCTGAGCCCCCGGCGTTCGCCGCTGATCACACACTCGACGACCGTCGAAAACGACGGCTTTTTCCGGACGACAATCCAGGGGGACCCTCATGTCTGCTCCTTCTCACCTGCTCCGTGGCCTGTTCGTGGTGCTCGCCACGGCCCTCGTCCTCGGTGGCGCGCCGAGCACCACGACGAACGGCACCGAGGCCGTGGCCGTGGCCGTGGCCGCGAGCAGCGACTCGCTGATCTGGGGATGAGCCGATGGCCGGACCGAGAGTCGCCGTCGTCGCACCGCTGACCGGTCCGCGTACGGACTGGGGAGCGGCCCTTCTCGGCCATCTGGAACGGGTCAGAGCGGCCCGCCCGGACGCCGCCGAGTGGCATGTGTATGACGAGGCGCCGGAGGTCGCCCGTACTGTCGCCGCTGCCGGTTACGCGGCGGGCGTCGG
>KL569199.1:13596-15048 GCA_000715635.1 Streptomyces violaceus
CCGCCGAGCCCTGCCGGTGTACCAGGCCGCGGGGCTGACCTGTCTGCTGCCCTTCGTACGGGCCGGGGCGCCCGCACTGAGCTGGGCACCCGACGGGGACGCGCTGGCCCGCAGGATCGTCGAGGGAGCGCTGGCCCTGGGGGTGGACGCACTCGCCGTCGCCCAGGACGAGGAGCCCGGCTGGGCGGCGCTCGGGCTCGCGGTCGGCGAGGAGGCCGGGCGGGCGGGGCTCGCGCCGGGCCCCGGTGGCGCGCTGGCGGTGCTGGCACCACAGGACCGGTTCGCGCGCTTCGCACAGGGCGCGGGTCCCGTCCTCACCCCGACGGACTGCGGGCTGGTCTCCTTCGCTCAGCTGCGCCACGCGGCATCGGACCGTGAGGTGTGGGCCGTCCACCCCCAGATGTGCGCGGCACGCCGGGTCAGAGCCGCCGTCACGGCACTCGCGCAGGCACTGTCCGAGGCTCCCGCACTGCGCGGTACGGCACTGATGAATGCCGTACGAGTCCGCTCGGGAACCCTGCTCACCGCCGAGGGAGCCCCCCTGGGCGACGGCTGGCTGATCTCCCGGCTGCCGTGGGCGTGCAGGGCGGGTACCCCGCTCTGACCAGGCACGGGGGCCTGCTCGGCCGAGCCTCCCTCGCACCTGCCACGCCCGGGATACACTGCTCCGCTCCACCCTGACTGGAGGTCACCTGAGTGTTCCCCGCACGGGTACGTGCCGGTGCTCCGTTGGCTCTGGTGATTCTCGCCCTGTCCGGCTGCTCTTCCGCCTGGGGCTGCACCGACACGACAGCGGAGCGCGGTGAGGCCGGTGTCAGGGTGCAGGTCGAGGACACGTCCGGGCGGCTTCTCGGCGTCACCGCCGAGGTCGTTGACTGGCGTCTTGAGCCTCACCCGCAGGTGCCCTCCGATGGTGACCAGGTCCACTACCGCTACCGCTTCGACGGCGCCGACGAGATGTCCCTCCCTGCGGTGGACGCCTGCGCGGTCGATGAGGAGCGCGTGGCGTTGGGGTGTCAGACGGTCTATTCGGCCGAGGCGATCGGGCCGGTCGGTGACCTCACGGGCGACGACTGGCTCGCCGTCGAGCACCCTGAGCAGGTTGCCGAAGTGCTCTTGATCCCCAATGACCAGTCCTACGACGGACGAACCTGCGAGCAGGACGTCAAGGACGGTGGCGGGCCGCATCCTCCGGAACCAGCCGGCGTGGGGGACCAACTGTAAGTCGAGGGTCGCGGCGACGGCGGTGCGGGCGCTAGCCGCACCGTTGGAGACCCTCTGTTCCGCACTCGAACCACACGGTCTTCCCGCCCTCACTCCACACCGACACGCCCCACTTGTCGGCCATCGCGTCGAGCAGGAGCAGTCCCCGGCCGTTCTCGGAGTCCGGGTCCACTCGGGGCGGGGAGGCGGGCAGTCGGTTGCTGCCGTCCGTGACCTCCACCCGTACGC
>KL569199.1:15293-15469 GCA_000715635.1 Streptomyces violaceus
GCCTCCACCCGTACGCCCGTCGGCTGCCGCAGCAACAGCAGCGCGCAACGCCGGTCCGGGACATGTCGTACGACGTTCGCGAGCAGCTCGGTCACGCCGAGTTCGACGGCATCGGACAGCTCGGGCATACCCCACTCGCCGAGAAACGAGCGGACGATACGGCGGATGTGCCGGGT
>KL569199.1:15740-20337 GCA_000715635.1 Streptomyces violaceus
ATCGTGTACTGGGCGGGAAAGTAGTCGTTCACAGGACGAGGCTGACGTGCGGTGACTACCCTCGGCTACGGAACGAATACAACCCGTCCCGTGGTGGACGGAGTTGCGCGAGAGGGGCTCTGCGTGACCAACATCAACGCCCTTGACCCGGGTGCATCGCCCTTGGACTACTACGGCTTCGAGCTGCGGCGGCACAGGGAGGCGGCGGGCCTGACGCTGAAGCAGCTCGGGGGAATCCTCAGCTACACCGGCTCGCTGGTGGGCCAGATCGAGACCGCACGGAAGGTTCCGACGCCGGAGTTCAGCGAACGGGCGGATGCGGCGCTGGGTACGGACGGGATGTTCTCCCGGCTGGTCGAGCTGGTGCTGCGGAGTCGGCTCCCGGCCTGGTTCCATCAGGTGGCCGAGCTGGAGATGCGGGCCACCGAGATCTGCTCCTTCCAGACGCACATGGTCCTCGGTCTGCTGCAGACCCAGGGATATGCGCAGGCCGTGCTCGGCGCGCTGGACCGGACCGACCTCGAAGACCGCACGGCAGTACGCCTGGCGCGACAGCGCGTCTTTGACAAGGCCGAGCCGCCGGTCTTCTGGGCTGTCCTCAGCGAGGCCGCGCTGCACTTGGAGATCGGCGGTCCAGAGGTCATGAGGGAGCAACTGGCCCACCTGTTGTCCTTCGAGGGCAATCCCCGGATCAACATCCAGGTGCTGCCGTTCTCGGCCGGTGCGCACGCGGGACTGACGGGCTCATTCGACCTCTACCACTTTGCGAGCGACCCGACCATCGTCTACACGGAGAGCTACGGCAGCGGGCATCCGACAGCCAATCCGGACACGGTCAAGGATTGTTCGCTCCGTTACGATCATCTCCGAGCTGCCGCGCTCTCCCTCAAGGACTCGGCGAAGCTCATTCGGCGCGTGATGGAGGAACGCTATGCAGAACAACGCGATTCCGGCGGGGATCCAGTGGCGTAAGTCGTCGTACAGCAGTGACCAGGGCGGTCAATGCCTCGAGATCGCCGAAACCCCGCCCACCACCGTCGCGATACGCGACTCAAAGAACCCGGCGGGACCGATCCTCACCCTCGACCCCGCCACGTTCACCACCTTCATCAACTGGACGACGACTACAACCGCTGAATGATCGTGCCGGTGGCCAAACCGCCCCCCGCACACATCGTGATCAGCGCGAACTCCTTGTCCGCGCGCTCCAGTTCATGAAGCGCCGTCGTGATGAGCCGGGCCCCGGTGGCACCCACCGGGTGCCCGAGCGCGATCGCGCCCCCATTCACGTTCACCTTCTCCAGATCCTGCTCGAAGACCTGCGCCCAGCTCAGCACCACGGACGCGAACGCCTCATTGATCTCGACGAGGTCGATGTCCTTGAGGGACATCCCGGCCTTGCCCAGCACGGCGTTCGTCGCGTCGATCGGTCCGTCCAGGTGGAAGTGAGGGTCGGAACCGACCAACGCCTGTGCCACGACCCTGGCCCTGGGCCTCAACTTCAGCGCCCTGGCCATCCTCTTCGACGCCCACATGATCGCCGCCGCCCCGTCGGAGATCTGCGACGAGTTGCCGGCCGTATGCACCGCCGTAGGCATGATCGGCTTCAAGGAAGCGAGCGCTTCCGGCGACGTGTCGCGCAGACCCTCGTCCTTGTCGACGAGCCGCCACATGCCCTGCCCGGCGTGCTGCTCCTCCTCGGTCGTGGGGACCTGGACGGCGAAGGTCTCTCGTTTGAAGCGTTCCTCCGCCCAGGCGTGCGCGGCCCGTTCCTGGGAGGCGAGTCCGAGGACGTCGACGTTCTCCCGGGTGAGGCCACGGTGCCGGGCGATCCGCTCGGCCGCCTCGAACTGGTTCGGCAGGTCCACGTTCCACTCGTCGGGGAACGGCTTCCCGGGCCCGTGCTTGGAGCCCGACCCCAGCGGCACCCGGGACATCGACTCCACCCCGCACGAGATGCCGACGTCGATCACGCCGCTGGCGACCATGTTGGCCAGCATGTGCGAGGCCTGCTGCGACGACCCGCACTGCGCGTCGACGGTCGTCGCGGCCGTCTCGTACGGCAGCCCCATCGTGAGCCAGGCCGTGCGCGCGGGGTTCATGGACTGCTCGCCGGCGTGCGTGACCGTACCGCCGACGATCTGTTCGACGCAGTCGGCGGGGATGCCGGTGCGGCCGAGGAGTTCGCGGTAGGTCTCGCCCAGCAGGTAGGAGGGGTGCAGTTGGGCGAGCGCGCCGCCGCGCTTGCCGATGGGCGTGCGTACGGCTTCGACGATCACGGGTTCGGCAGCCATGGGTGCGGGTCCTCTCCGGGAGGCTACGCGGAACTAGTACGCGTTCTAGTTCTGCCAGCAGTGTGCTGACGGTCACTCGATGACCGCAAGGGTCGTGCGGGCAATTGGGGGGTCCATGCCTCTTGCTAGTTGTAGAACCCGTTACTACCGTCACCGCAACTCCGCACAGCTGATGGGCCGTCAGAACAAGAGTCGGTACGAGTGGTGGGAGCCGCCCATGCCCTGTCCCGCGCTGCCCGACGGGTTCGACTTCACCGACCCGGACCTGCTGCATCAACGCGTGCCCCTGCCGGAGTTCGCCGAGCTGCGCCGGGTCGAGCCGGTCTGCTGGGTGCCGCAGGCGGCCAACGTCGCCGGTTTCCAGGATGAGGGGTACTGGGCCGTCACCCGGCACGCCGACGTCAAGTACGTCTCCACGCACCCGGAGTTGTTCTCGTCGTACCTCAACACGGCGATCATCCGCTTCAACGAGCACATCGACCGGGACTCCATCGACGCCCAGCGGTTCATCCTGCTCAACATGGACCCGCCGGAGCACACGCGGGTGCGGCAGATCGTGCAGCGCGGGTTCACGCCCCGGGCGATCCGCGCCCTGGAGGAACGACTGCGGGCCCGGGCGCTCGCGATCGTCGCGAACGCCCGCACGCACAACGGGCCGTTCGACTTCGTCACCCAGGTCGCCTGCGAACTGCCCCTCCAGGCGATAGCCGAGCTGATGGGCGTCCCGCAGGAGGACCGGGACAAGATCTTCGACTGGTCCAACAAGATGATCGCGTACGACGATCCCGAGTACGCCATCACCGAGGAGGTCGGCGCCGAGTCGGCCACGGAGATCATCGCCTACGCGATGAACATGGCCGCCGACCGCAAACAGTGCCCCGCCCACGACATCGTCACGCAACTGGTCGCGGCGGAGAACGAGGGCAACCTCAACTCGGACGAGTTCGGCTTCTTCGTGCTGATGCTCGCCGTCGCGGGCAACGAGACCACCCGCAACGCCATCACCCACGGCATGCACGCCTTCCTCACCCACCCCGAGCAGTGGGAGCTGTACAAGAGGGACCGCCCCTCGACGACGGCGGAGGAGATCGTGCGCTGGGCGACCCCGGTCGCCGCTTTCCAGCGCACCGCCACCCAGGACACCGAGCTGGGCGGCAAGCGGATCCGCAAGGGTGACCGGGTGGGGCTGTTCTACGCCTCGGCCAACCACGATCCCGAGGTCTTCGACGAGCCGGACGACTTCGACATCACCCGCGATCCCAACCCGCACCTCGGTTTCGGCGGGGGCGGCCCGCACTACTGCCTGGGCAAGTCCCTCGCCGTGCTGGAGATCGACCTGATCTTCAACGCCATCGCCGACGCCATGCCGGGGCTGCGGCTGGTCGACGACCCGCGCCGGCTGCGGTCGGCGTGGATCAACGGCGTGAAGGAACTCCGCGTGAGCACGGGCTGACGAGGCTCGGCGGGCAGGGCGAAGGCGACGGCCCCGGGGATCAGGGGGCCGCCGCCTTCGGTCTTTGGGGGGCGGGTCCGGCTCAGTACGCCGGCTCGTCGCCGATCATCTTCTTCGTGACCGTCTTGGCCGAAGAGGCCCGTGCCGTCGCACCTTGGGCGGGCGCGGCGGCGATCAGGGTGCCACAGGTGGCCGCGGCCAGGGCGGTACCGGCGAGAGCGTTCTTCGGGGTGGCGGCACGGCGGAGGACGGAAGCGGCGGACACGCGTGACCTTTCGTCGTGGACGGGGCAGTCGCCCACAGAAACAGTCTTCGCGGATGCCTGCAATGCCCCCTTTTACTAGGTGTGGCCGCATCCGGGGCGACGGTCCGTTCCGTGACCGGGGGTGGTCCCTACGGCCTCGCTTCGTATGTGACCTGAGTCACGTGGGGCGCCTCACGGTCGGCGAGGTGTCGAACGTGACCGGCGTCTCGAAGGCCGCCCGGCGCGTGGCGCGGCGCAGCGCCCTGAGCACCGCCGGACCGAGGGTCAGCGTCAGGACGACCGTGACGACGGCCCGGCCCAGGTCCCAGCCGAGCGAGGTGGCCAGGCAGTACGCGAGGAAACGGGCCAGGTTGGCGGGGACCGCCGCCTGCGGGTCGAAGGCGACGTTCGAGGCGAGCGCGCTCATGAAGGGCCAGCCCGCCATGTTCATCACCGTGCCGTAGGCGAAGGCGGCGAGGAAGCCGTAGCCGGCGAGCATCACCAGCTCCGTCCGGCCGCGCAGCCGGTCCGGGCCCGGCAGCAGGCCCGCGCCCATCGCGAACCAGCCCATCGCCAGCATCTGGAACGGCAGCCACGGGCCCACCC
>KL569199.1:20558-20810 GCA_000715635.1 Streptomyces violaceus
TGTGTATAAGAGACAGGGCCCACCCCGCCCGTCAGCAGCGCGGACGCGAACATCGTCACCGAGCCGAGGACGAACCCGAAGCCCGGGCCGAGGACCCGGCCGCTCAGCACCATCAGGAAGAACATCGGCTCGATCCCGGCGGTACCGGCGCCGATCGGCCGCAGGGCGGCCCCCGTGGCGGCCAGCACGCCGAGCATCGCCACCGCCTTCGGGCCGAGCCCGGACTCGGAGATCGCCGCGGCCACCACCGCC
>KL569199.1:21022-22063 GCA_000715635.1 Streptomyces violaceus
CCCGCCACGAGCAGCACCAGCAGGCCCGCGAAGAGCCAGGGCGCGTCCTGCGCGTGGGCGCTGAGCTGCGAGGTGGGCGGTGCGAGGAAGGGCCAGGTGAAGCCGACGACACCCACCGCGCTGACCAGGGCCAGGGCGGCGAGGGAGCGGGGGCCCATGCGGACGGCGCGGGCCTGGCGCTGTGCACCGGTCATGAGCCGGCCCCGGGGTGGAGGGCCGCGCGGACCTCGGAGACCGTGAGCCAGTGCTGCGGGGCCAGGATCTTGGTGACCTGCGGGGCGAAGGACGGCGAGGAGACCACGACCTCCGCGGTCGGGCCGTCGGCGATCACCTCGCCCTCGGCCAGCAGCACCACGCGGTGGGCGATCTCGGCGGCCAGTTCCACGTCGTGGGTCGCCAGCACGATGGCGTGTCCCTCGGTGGCCAGTTCGCGCAGCAACCCGACCAGCCGGGCCTTCGCCGCGTAGTCCAGGCCGCGAGTGGGCTCGTCCAGCAGGAGCAGTGGGGGCCGGGCGGTCAGTACGACGGCCAGGGCGAGGGCGAGGCGCTGGCCCTCCGAGAGGTCCCGGGGGTGGGTGTCGTCCGTGACGCCCGGGAGCAGCTCGGTGACCAGGGCACGGCAGGTGCCGGGCTTTGCTCCCGCGTCCTGGTCGGCTGCCGTGCACTCGGCGGCGACGGTGTCGGCGTAGAGCAGGTCGCGGGGTTCCTGGGGGACGAGGCCGACCTTGCGGACGAGGTCCCTCGGGGTGGTGCGGTGGGGTGTGGCTTCGCCGAGTTTGACGGTTCCGGAGGTGGGGGTGATGAGGCCGACGAGTGCGTTGAGGAGGGTGGATTTTCCGGCGCCGTTGCGGCCCATGAGGGCGATGGTTTCGCCGGGGGTGATGGTGAGGTTGATGTTGGTCAGGGCTTGGATGCGGGCGCGGGTTACGGAGAGGGCTTGTACCTCGGCTGTGGGGGTGCCCAGTGGGGTGGGGGGTGTGGAGTGTTGGCGGGTGCGGGTTGTTTGTGGCTTGTCGCGCAGTTCCCCGCGCCCCTTTAGGG
>KL569199.1:22256-23331 GCA_000715635.1 Streptomyces violaceus
GCGCAGTTCCCCGCGCCCCTTTAGGGCGATGCCCTCTTGTGCCTCAAGTCGTTGCCGTAGGTCTGTGGCCCGGCGGCGGGCGTCTCGGACTGTCAGGGGCAAGGGGGTCCAGCCCGCCAGGCGGCCCAGGGCCACCACCGGGGGGTACACCGGGGACACCGCCATCACCTCTGCCGGGGTGCCCAGGATCGGAGGCGCGCCCGGGGCCGGGAGCAGGGCGACCTGGTCGGCGTACTGGATGACGCGTTCCAGGCGGTGTTCGGCCATGAGGACTGTTGTGCCGAGGTCGTGGACCAGGCGCTGGAGGACCGCCAGGACCTCCTCCGCCGCTGCCGGGTCGAGGGCGGAGGTCGGTTCGTCCAGGACGAGGACGCTCGGGTGCGGGGTGAGGACCGAGCCGATCGCGACGCGCTGCTGCTGGCCGCCGGAGAGCGTGGCGATCGGGCGGTTGCGCAGGTCGGCGAGGCCGAGGAGGTCGAGCGTCTCCTCGACGCGGCGGCGCATCACGTCCGGGGCGAGGCCCAGGGACTCCATGCCGTAGGCGAGTTCGTCCTCGACGGTGTCGGTGACGAAGTGGGCGAGCGGGTCCTGGCCCACCGTGCCTACGACGTCGGCGAGTTCGCGCGGCCTGTGCGTGCGGGTGTCGCGTCCGGCCACCGTGACCCGGCCGCGCAGGGTGCCGCCGGTGAAGTGCGGCACGAGTCCGCTGACCGCGCCCAGGACGGTGGATTTGCCGACCCCGGACGGGCCGGCCAGCAGGACGAGTTCGCCCTCCGGGACCTCGAAGTCGACGCCCTGGACGGTGGGTTCGCGGGCACCGTCGTACGTCACGGAGACATCCTCGAAGCGGATCATGACGGCTCCTTGGGATCGGGGGCGACGAACGCGGGCAGCAGACCGAGGAGGATCGCCGCCGCGGGCCAGACGGGGAGCGTGGGGGCCACGAGCGGCACCACGCCGGGGTGCAGGGCCGCGGGGTCACGGACGGCGGCGAGCACGAGGAGCGCGGCGACCGCCACGCCGGAGGCGACGACCAGCAGGGCGCGTACGTCCCAGCGGTCCGGGCGGTACCGGG
>KL569199.1:23518-23732 GCA_000715635.1 Streptomyces violaceus
GGCGGTACCGGGTGCGCGGCGACCGCCGGCCGCCGAGCCGGAGACCCGCGAGGGCGGCGGCGAGGCCGACGAGCAGGACCGGGAAGCCGTAGGTGGGGCCCTCTGCGGTGAGCAGCCCGTACGTTCCGGCGCACACACCGAGCAGGCCGCCGAGGGTGAGGGCGGCGGTGGTGCGGCGGACCGCGGCCGGGACCCGGGCGGTACGGCCGTAGCT
>KL569199.1:23977-25380 GCA_000715635.1 Streptomyces violaceus
CGGGCGTCCATCGCGGCGGCCAGGGACACCGAGCGCTCCAACGCGCCCTCCAGGACCGGGAGGCCCACCTGCAGCAGGCCCCGGACGCCCTTGTCCGGGCGGCCGCGCAGACGACGGGCGGCGCGCAGACGCTGGACGTCGGCGATGAGGTTCGGCGCGAAGGTGAGGGCGACGACGACCGCGACACCCATCTCGTACAGGGCGCCCGGGAGGGACTTGAGAAGGCGGGAGGGGTTGGCGAGGGCGTTGGCGGCGCCGACACAGACGAGCAGCGTGGCCAGTCTCAGACCGTCGTACAACGCGAAGGCGAGGGCCTCGGCCGTGACCTCGCCGCCGAGGCGGATGCCCTGGGCCCAGCCGGGGAGGGGCACCTCGGGGAGGGTGACGAGGGTGTGCGTGCCGGGGATGGGGGAGCCGAGGACGATCGCGAAGAGGAGCCGGACGAGCAGGACGGCGAGGGCGAGTTTGACGAAGGCGCCGTAGGAACGGGACCAGGGGGTCGGGGGGCGGCAGGTCGCCACGACGTAGGCGGAGACCGCGATGAGGAGGGAGAGGAGCAGGGGGTTGGTGGTACGGGTGGCCGCGGTGCCGAGGGAGAGGGACCAGAGCCACCAGGCGCCGGGGTGCAGGGGTGCTCGGCGCGGGCGCTGGAAGTGTGCCGACCCTTGGCTGGGCCGATCCACGCTGCGGAGATCCATCGACTGGCCCCTAAGCCTGGTCACGCCGCCGTACCTGCCAGATCGCCGCCGCCCCCAGTGCCGTCACCACGGCGATGCCTGCCAGCAGGCCCAGGGACGGGCCGTTGTCGTCGGACGTGTCTTTCTGCGCCGCCGGTGCCGGCTCAGTCGACTCATGGGAGCTCGCCACCTGCTCTCCGCAGCCCTTCTCCGGGTACCCCGCGATCGCGCACAACAGGGCGTTCGTGTCGTAGCGCAGAGGCTTGGCCACCGTCGCGAGTGCCTCTGCCGTGGTCGCGTCGGGGGAGACCCGGGCGCAGGCCGTCCGGGCAGGGGGCGGGGTCTCGCCCTGGGGGGCGTCGGCCTTCGTGCCGGAGTCGATGACGAGAGCCACCCGCTTCTTGCCCTCCCGCGCGGGCGTCTTCGCGCAGATGGTCCCGAAGGCGGCCGTGCCGCGCGGGAGGGCCGCCTCGGAGGAGTCCTCGCTCACCGCGAAGCGGAAGCCCTGCACGTCGCCGTCCGAGGGACGGGCCATGGACGGGCCCTGGGTGGCGTAGACCCAGCGGTCGCCGTCACGGTCCCAGAACGACCAGTACCGGTAGCCGGCGGCCTGGGCCTGGCCCGCGCCCGCGCACAGCAGGAGCGAGGCCAGGAGGAGGAGTACGGCCCGGCGGATCACGACTGCTGCCTCTTCTTGCGGCCGGTGAAGAGGAAGCCGATGCCGAT
>KL569199.1:25629-26906 GCA_000715635.1 Streptomyces violaceus
CGATGCCGATACCGGCGACGAGGCAGACCCCGACGTACCACCAGACGCCGAAGAAGTCCGACTTCGAGTCGCTCTTGTCTTCCGCCGCCGCGGTCTTTTCGGACGTCTGTGGGGCCGGGCCCGTCGCGTTGAGCTGCTTCACCAGGTCCGTACCGCCGAAGTCGCGCGGGTTCGCGCCCGTCGCGTGCGCGGCGAAGACCAACTGGGCGTAGGCGGCGGGGCCGTTCTGGGCGGCCCAGTTCGCGGAGTTCTTCTCCAGCCAGCCCAGGGACTTCTCGGCCTGCGCGGTGTCGCCCTGCGCGGCGAGCGCGACGACGGCGTCGGCGGTGTTGCCGTGGTCGGGCTGGGGGTCCGCGCCGGCGAGGGCCGAGGTGAGGTGGTCGTCGTCCTTGGCGAGGGCCTTCGTGAGGTAGGCGGCACCGTTGGCCGCCGCCTGCTCCGGCGTCCGGGGCTCGGCGCAGCCGGCGTCGGACTTCTTGCCGGGCTTCACCACCATGCCCTTGCCCAGCGCGCCCAGCACGCCCGCCGCCGTGGCGTCCGCGTTGGCTGCCAGCTCGCCCTTCTTGTCCGGCTGGAACGCGAAGGCGCCGTCACCGTCCCCGCCGCAGGGGAGGGCGAGCTTCAGCAGGGCGTCGTAGGGCGACTTTCCGCCCTTCTCGACCTGGTCCGGCTTCTGGCCCACGGCGGTCAGCGCGCCGATGACGACGGATGTCGAGTTGGTGTCGCTGGCGCCGCCGGGCGCGTAGCCCCAGCCGCCGTCCTCGTTCTGGACGGACTTGAGCCAGCCGACGGCCTTGTCGGCGACGGAGTCCTGTCCGCCGAGCGCGGCGAGGGCCTGGACGGCGGCGGCCGTGGCGTTGGTGTCGAGCATGGTCTTGGCGTCGCACGCGGTGGTGGGGTCCGGGCGGTACGCGGCGAACCCGCCGTCCGCGCACTGCTGACGCTCCAGCCACGTGACGGACTTCGCCGCGGGCTTCACACCCACCGTGTCCTGCGCGAGGAAGGCGAGCGACTGGCGCCAGACGCCGTCGAACTTGGGGTCCTTGTCCCCGTACAGGGCGGAGGGGAGCGCCTGGGACGGCGACGGGGACGGTGCGGCGGCGGCCGGCATGGCGGCGCCGATCACGGTGACGGCGGCCAGGACCGCTGCGCTGCGGCGGACGTTCATGATCGGCGGGTGCCTCTCCCTGTGAGGGAGCCGGGCAGCACGGGACACCCCGGCGGCTCGGCTCCGTATACCTCGACGGTGCCGTGCACCGGCGGGCGCCGGGCACGTG
>KL569199.1:27150-27551 GCA_000715635.1 Streptomyces violaceus
ATCACGAACCGTACGGGGCGATCCGGCTCACCGCCTCGGCGGGCGGTTCACGGTTGCGGGTCAGCGCCGGAATTGCACCGGCTTCCCCCCGTACGGTGTGATGACGACCCGCTTACTGTACCCGCACGTAGGAAAACGCCCGAGGGTAGCTTCGCCCCATGCCCGCAACACCACCGGGAGGGGTGGGTGCTGCGCCGGGAACGGGAGGGTGGGGGAGGTCGAACTACTCGAGTACGCCGAGGAGTTGATCCTGTCCGTGGGGCAAACCGGTTAACGTGAAGCTCCACGACCACACGCAGGAGCGTCCATGACTGATCAGGTGGAGAACTCCGAGCAGGAGCCGCTCTCCAAGATCGATACCTCGGTTCCGCACTCGGCCCGGATCTGGAACTACTGGCTGG
>KL569199.1:27771-33861 GCA_000715635.1 Streptomyces violaceus
CCCGGATCTGGAACTACTGGCTGGGCGGGAAGGACAACTACGAAGTCGACCGTGTGGCCGGTGACGCGTTCCGCGAGATCTTCCCCGGTATCGAGACCGGGGCCCGCGCCGCCCGCTACTTCCTCGCCCGCGCCGTTCGCCATCTCGCAGCGGAAGAGGGCATCCGCCAGTTCCTGGACATCGGCACCGGGCTGCCCAACGTGGACAACACCCACCAGATCGCCCAGCGGGTGGCCCCGGAGAGCCGGATCGTCTACGTCGACAACGACCCGCTGGTGCTGGCCCACGCCCGCGCGCTGCTCACCAGCACACCGGAAGGCGTCACCAACTACGTCGACGCCGACCTGCGCAAGCCGAGCACGATCGTCCGGGAAGCCGGGAAGACGCTGGACTTCGACCAGCCCGTCGCGCTCATGCTGATGGGCATCCTCGGCCACATCGAGGACCACGACGAGGCGCGCTCGATCGTGTCGGAGCTGGTGGACGCCCTGCCGTCCGGCAGCTACCTCGTCCAGTACGACAGCACCGACACCAGCGAGGACTACGTCAGGGCCATCGGGCAGTACAACGACGGCGGCTCGATCCCGTACATCCTGCGCAGCCCCGAGCAGATCGCCCGCTACTTCGACGGTCTGGAGCTGCTGGAGCCGGGCGTCACGTCCTGCTCGCGCTGGCGTCCCGACGCCGAGGCCCTGGGTCTGCCCGCCGAGGTGCACCAGTACGGCGGTGTCGCCCTCAAGCGCTGAACCCCCGGGAGCCCCCGGGGCCCTCGCTCAGGTCTCCTGAAGGATGCGGTGCAGGATGGTCGGAGTCTCGTCCGGTGACTCGGCTTCGACCACCAGCCGGTTCATGGCATCCCAGTAGCGCTCGATGTCGGCCGGCCTGTCGGGATAGAGCGCGGTGGTGAGCTGCTCGAGGTAGACCACGTCGGGCAACTGGCCGCCGGGCAGCCGCAGGATGGTGACCGGACCGCCCTCCGCGGCATGCCCGCCGGAGAGGAACGGCAGGATCTGGACGGTGACCTGCGGCAGCCGGCAGATCTCGATGAGATGTCTGAGCTGGGCGCGCATCACGGCCGGCCCGCCCACCGGGCGCCGCAGCGCCGCCTCGTCGATCACGGCCCAGAGCTGGGCCGTGCCCGGCTGCCGGTGCAGGATCCGCTGGCGGGTCATCCGCAACGCCACCCGGCGGTCGACCTCGCGTGCGCCGGCGTCGACGTGGGCGAGCTGGACGGCGGCACGCGCGTAGTCGGGGGTCTGGAGCAGCTCGGGAACGCGCTGTATCTGGAAGCAGCGGATGACGCTCGCCGCCTGTTCGGCGCCGAGGTAGGACTGCATCCAGGAGGGCACCACATCGCTGTAGTACTGCCACCAGGCGTGAGTGTTGGCCTGTTCGGCCAGCGCCAGCAACGTGGCGCGTTCGGCCTCGTCCGTGACGCCGTAGAACGTGAGCAGGTCGTCGACGTCCCGCAGTTTGAACCCGTGGCGGCCGGCCTCCATGCGGCTGATCTTGGAGGGGGAGGCGCGGATGACATGACCCGCCTCCGCCCTGCCGATGCCTCGCGCGTCCCGCAGCCTGCGCAGCCGGGCCCCCAGCGCCAGCCGCGGCACCATGGGCCCGGCCGACGTCCCGTCCAGGACTCCGCTGAAGGGCGACGTTCGAGCGGCCTCTTCGGTGCCCATGGGCATGTCTCCTTGCGGTGGTACGCAGCACCGCACGCGTGGGGGCGTCACGGCTCGTTCATCCTAGAGGCCCTGCCCTGACCTCATCCGGCTTATGCCGAAGGCGAGTTCGGCCGCGGCGTGGGACGGGCGCGTGCAGATGAAGAGTCCGGGAGGCGAGCAGCCAGGTCGGTGAACAGCTCGGCGTGGAAGACGCTCTGCGAGCGGCACCGGCAGTGGTCGGCGGACGGCACATGGGAACGCCCGCTGCAGCAGGTGCCGAGGCGTCAGGCGCTCCGCGCGGGCTCCGGGGTGGCCGGCTGTGGCGCTGATGTGGCCAGTCCCCGCGGGACCGGGCCGGATGGGCCTGGCGTGCGGCGTCCGCACCACCTGCCCACCCTGAGCAGCAGCGCCGTCGGCAGGAACACCGCGTCGCATACCACCATGACCAGCGACAGGAACGGGATGCCGAGCAGGACGGCGATCCCGAGGTGCTCCGCGACCATCACCGCCAGCAACACGTTCTTGACCTTGCGGTTGGCGAGGGTGAAAGGAAAGGCCACCTGCGCCGCGACCGTGAGGTAGGTCAGGGCCAGCACGAGCACGGCGTTGCCCGCGACAGCGGCCGAGAGCCAGGGCCAGGGGGTGAAGTAGTCGAGGTGCAGCGCGTAGTGGAGGGCGGAGCCCTCCTGCCAGCGCAGACCCTGGATCTTGTACCAGCCGGCCGTGGAGTAGATCAGACAGACCTGTACGGCGATCACCAGCATCGCGGCGTTGTGCAGCATGGCCGCGATGCCGTCCAGCACGGAGCGCACTTCGTGCCCCGGCAGGCGCCGGTTCACCACGTACCAGACGCCGTGCACCGCCCACAGGAGCCACAGGACCATCGGCCAGCCGCCCTGCAGGGGAATGCCGAAGGCCCAGAAGAGCAGGGCGCCCGCCACCGACCACAGGACGACACCGGTCCTGTCGGCGGACGGATCCGTGCCGCCCGCCCGTGCGGCACGGGCGCGCCGCGCGTCCAGGGACCACGCCTGGGCGCAGCGGGTGAACACCAGGTAGATCACCATGATGCGGATGATGTTGTCGCCGCCGTCACCGACCAGGGTGTTGCGGTTCTCCAGCGACATCACGCCCACCATGAGCAGGACGGCCATGGTCCTGGTACGCCAGCCGAGCATGACAGCGAGCGCCGCCACGATCGTCAGCGTGTAGACGATCTCGAACCAGAGCTGCCCGCCCCACCAGCTCAGTACGGTGAACGTGCCCTCCTCCTCGATCAGGGTGAGGGCCATGTCGTACGACAAGGGGCTGCGGTCGCCGAACAGGACACGGCGGTGCGGCCATTCCCGCAGCAGGAAAACCGTGATGACGGCGGCCAGTCCGATGCGGAAGACCGCGGCCTGGTAGGGGGCCTGCGTGGCGCAGGCGAACCGGGCAAGTCGCTGGAACGGTGCGGTGTTCAACTCACAGCTCCCTGTAGTCCTGGTCCGTCACCGGCCACCAGGGCAGTACCCGGTAGGTGGTGGTGTCCGGCGTCTGTCGCGTGGTCCACGACGGCGGCGGGACGGCCGTGAAGCGGCCGGCGACCTGGAGGCCGACGATCGGCCTGCCCTGCCACTCGCGTCCGATCCGCTGGAGGACGACTCGCTTGAGGTACGTGCTGGACAGCTCGCTGAGCCGGCCCCTCTGGGGCCGTTCCTTGGGGCTGTGGCTGTTGACGTAGCCGTCCCAGGCCCGGCGGAGCATGTTCTGGTGCGCGTGGCTGGGCGCGGGATTGCCCCTGATCGTCTCGATGTCCTCGGCGGTGACGTTGACCCATCCGGAGACGGCCGGGGTCCCGCCCGCGCGTGCGGTGCGCAGCCGGACGCCGACGGACTCGTTGCGCTGCTGGGGGTTGGGCGCGAACAGCCTCCAGTCCTGGCCGAACTCCGGCTGCACGTAGGCGTTGACCACCTCGCGGTGCCGGGTGGTGACGGCGTTGGAGGGGGCGAGGCTGAGGAAGACCATGGCGATGTGGAACACCACGGCCCCGACGAGGAGGAGCCCGGTCGCCACGAGCGTGCCCACCGCCCACGGAGACCAGAACGGTGCCGCGCCGTCGTCCTCCGCCGAGCGGGGGTGGGGGAGCGTGGTGGGGGTTCCCGTGGATGGTTCCATTCACGTTCCTTCCGCGAAAGGGAAAGGCTCGTGCGGTGGACGCGGGACGTCCACCGCACGAGCCGTCTGTCACAGCGGGCAGTTGTCGACGCGTGCACCCGTGAAGTTGATGTCCGGGTGCCGGTCGCTCAGCTCGTCCGCGATCCGGTTCGTGTCGTCACCGCCGTAGTACTGCGGGTTCTGCAGAACGAAGAGGATCGACGGGTTGGTCGGCGCCCCGGCGTTGATGCCGGCTTGCGTCCGCGAGGGCAGGTCGCCGTTGAACACGGAGCTGTACGACTCGCTGCCGTCCAGACCCGTTGGGCCCCACTCCTCCGGGTGGTGGTTCCGCCAGAAGCCCGGCGAGCACCACTGGGCCTCCCCGGGCGGGTTGACGGTGCCGCTGGCGGTGGACGGGTTGGTGGTGTTCGGCGGCGTGGAGGTCGTGCCGATCAGGCCGATCAGCCCCGTGGTGACATCGCCGATCAGCGTCTGCTTGAACTCGATGTGCTTCGTGCAGTAGCCGAACGACTTACCCACGCAGCTGTGGTGCAGGTCGTGAATCTCGACGTGGGTCTTCTTGCCACCCTTGCCGCCCCCCTTCCTGTGACCCTTACCGTCTCCCTTCCTGTGACCCTTACCGTCTCCCTTCCTGTGACCCTTACCGTCTCCCTTCTCCCCGCCCTTGGCGGGGAGGTGCTGGCTGACCTGCTGCACGCCGGGGTGATGCAGGTCGATCGCCTGCGAGATCGTGGTGATGCCCATCGACAGCGCGCCTACGGAAACGGCGACGGCGAGGGCTTTGATGGAACGCATGAATTCACTTCCTTCTCGGGGAAAAGGATTCGAACCTGGCGATCCAAGAACGAAGGAATCCGGGAATGGTGACGTAAATTAATGGTCTGAACGGGTCACTTTCCGTGTCTTTCCGTCTGCATGGCCCATCCCAGGTCCTAGACGGCCACGTACGTCACCGGTTCGCTCCCCGGCACCGCCTCCGCCCGGCCCAGCTTGACCAGGCGGCGCAGATGGGCCTCGGCCTCCGAGACCGCGATGTTCCGGGAGCCGTACGGGATCTGCTCCCAGGGGCGGTTCCACTCCATGCGTTCGGCGAGCTGCCAGGGCGTGAGGGGCTCGGCGAGGAGGGCCCGCAGGGCGGTGAGGCGGGCCTCGTGGTGGGTGAGCAGCTCGCGCACACGGGCGGCGGCGTCCGGGAACGGGTGCTGGTGGGCCGGGAGCACCTCGGCGGGGGCGAGGCGGCCGACGCGTTCGAGGCTGTCGAGGTAGTCGCCGAGGGGGTCGGTCACCGTGGCGTCGTCCGGATCCTCGTAGAGGCCGATGTGCGGGCTGATCCCGGGCAGCAGGTGGTCGCCGGAGAACAGGCGACCGTGGCCCGGGAGCCGGGCGGGGTGGGTCTCCTCAAGGTGGAGGCAGACGTGGCCGGGCGTGTGCCCCGGGGTCCAGATCGCGCGCAGGCGGCGTCCCGCGAGGTCGAGGAGTTCGCCCGGGACGATGTCGCGGTCGGGCAGGGCGGGGGAGAGGCCGGGCAGGGCGCGGGGCCGGGGCGTACGCAGCGGGGCGATGTGCTCCTCGGGCGCTCCGGCGGCGGTGAGCTTGGCGGTCATGTACGAGAACCAGCGCTCGGGCCGGGCCTGACGGGTCCGTCGTACGACCGCGGTGTCCGCCGCGTGCATCGCGATCCAGGCGCCCGACGCCTCGCGGACCCGGCCGGACAGGCCGTGGTGGTCCGGGTGGTGGTGGGTGATGACCACGCCGTGGATCTCGGCCACCGAGGTGCCGCACGCCGTGAGGCCGTCCGCGAGGGTGTCCCAGGACTCCGGGTCGTCCCAGCCGGTGTCGATGAGGACCGGCCCCCGGTCGGTGTCGACGACGTACACGAGGGTGTGGCCGAGGGGGTTGTCCGGGATGGGGACCCGGAGGGAGCGGACGCCTCCGCCGTGGTCGTGCACGGGCCCGATCTGGCTGCTCTTCATCTGCCCTCCGCCCCCACGCCCCACGGCCATTGCCCACTATAACTAGAACTGGTATCAGTTCTGAAATACCGTCAGGAACGGGCCCCGTCCCCGGGAGGCATGCGCCATGACCGAACTCGTGGAACACGGACAGCTGTTCATCGGCGGGGAGTTGACCGACCCCCTGGGCGAGGACGTCATCGAGGTGATCTCGCCGCACACGGAAGAGGTCATCGGACGCGTCCCGCACGCCTCGACCGCGGATGTGGACCGGGCGGTGGGGGTGGCGCGGCGGGCGTTCGACGAGGGGCCCTGGC
>KL569199.1:34048-38022 GCA_000715635.1 Streptomyces violaceus
GGCCTCGACGAGCGGATCGAGGTCGTGAGCCGGATCAAGGACGGGATCGTCGCCCGGCACGAGGAGATCGCCCGCGTGATCTCCGGCCAGAACGGCTCGCCGTACTCCTGGAGCGTCCTCGCCCAGGCCTTCGGCGCGGTGATGGTCTGGGACTCGGCGATCACCGTCGCGCGGAACTTCACCTACGAGGAGCGCCGGGACGGCGTGCTCGGCCGCATCCTCGTGCGGCGCGAGCCCGTCGGGGTCGTCGCGGCCGTCGCCCCCTGGAACGTTCCGCAGTTCGTCGCCGCCGCCAAGCTCGCCCCCGCGCTGCTCACCGGCTGCACGGTCGTGCTCAAGCCGTCGCCCGAGTCGCCGCTCGACGCGTATCTGCTCGGCGAGATCGCCCGGGATGCCGGGCTGCCCGAGGGCGTGCTGTCGATCCTGCCCGCCGACCGGGAGGTGAGCGAGTACCTGGTCGGGCACCCCGGCATCGACAAGGTGTCCTTCACCGGGTCCGTGGCCGCCGGGAAGCGTGTGATGGAGGTGGCCGCCCGCAACCTCACCCGTGTGACGCTCGAACTGGGCGGCAAGTCGGCGGCCGTCGTCCTGCCCGACGCGGACGTCGAGACGGCCGTGGCGGGCATCGCCCCCGCGGCCTGGATGAACAACGGCCAGGCCTGCGTCGCCCAGACCCGCATCCTCCTCCCGCGCTCCCGCTACGACGAGTTCGCCGACGCCCTCGCCGCGGCGGCCGGCGCGCTCGTGGTCGGCGATCCGCTGGACCCGGCCACCCAGGTGGGCCCGCTCGTGGCCAGGCGGCAGCAGCAGCGCAACCTCGACTACATCCGCATCGGGCAGGAGGAGGGCGCGAAGATCCTGACCGGCGGCGGCCGCCCGGCCGGCCTGGACCGCGGCTGGTACGTCGAACCGACCCTCTTCGGCGACGTCGACAACTCCATGCGCATCGCCCGCGAGGAGATCTTCGGCCCGGTCATCTGCCTGCTGCCCTACGACGACGAGTCCGACGCCGTGAAGATCGCCAACGACTCCGACTACGGACTGAGCGGCAGCGTCTGGACCGCGGACGTCGAGCACGGCATCGAGATCGCCCGGCAGGTCCGCACGGGCACGTACTCGGTCAACACCTTCAGCCTGGACATGCTGGGCCCCTTCGGCGGCTACAAGAACTCGGGTCTGGGGCGGGAGTTCGGGCCCGAGGGGTACGGGGAGTACCTGGAGCACAAGATGATCCATCTCCCGGCGGAAGCGTAGAGATGGGCGACCGCTGGCACGTCGAGGTCGACCGCTCCCTGTGCATCGGCAGTGCCCAGTGCGTTCACCACGCCCCGGACGGATTCCGCCTGGACCCGGCCCGCCAGTCCCATCCGGTCGCCCCGGACACGGACGCGAACGAGCGGGTACTGGAGGCGGCGGAGAGCTGTCCGGTGGAGGCGATCGTGATCACGCTGGGGGGTGGCGGCGAGGCGGTGTTCCCGCCGGAGGAGTAGTGCCCGAAAAATAATGCTTTCGGGGGGTTCATTCCCGGTTGGATGTTCTATTCTGGAAGTCGGCCTACGAGGCGAGTGAGGGAGTCCGACCGGAGTAGCCGACGGTGGCAGGAAGCCAGAAGTTCCGGGTTTCCGCCGGTGCCGACTGCGACGGTAGGGCTGAGAGGCCGGAAGGACGCAAGGCCGAAAGGCCGGGCGACCGGAAGGCGACCCCCAGCACCTGATCCGGACCATGCCGGCGAAGGGAACCCGTCTCGTAGGTCCTACTTCTGCCCGTCCGGCTTCTGCCCCTCCGGTTTCGTCAGGGCGATCAGCCGGCACACCGTCTCGATGTCGATCCGCACCTGGGCGATCGAGGCCCGGCCCGACAGCCAGGTGATCAGCGCCGAGTGCCAGGTGTGCTCGATGACCCGCACCGCCGAGAGCTGCTCCGGGGTCGGGTCCTCAAGACCCATCGCGTCCAGGATGATCGCCGTCGTCTGCCGCGAGACCTGGTCGACCTCCGGGCTCACGCTGCGGTCGGCGAAGGTGAGGGCGCGGACCATCGCGTCGGCCAGATGCGGCTCGCGCTGCAGGGCGCGGAAGGCCCGCATCAGCGTCTCCGCGACCCGCTCGGCCGCCGAGGCGCCCTGCGGTGGCTTCTTCCGCAGCGTGCCGTGCATGTGCTCCAGCTGGTCCTGCATCGTGGCGACCAGCAGATGGATCTTGGAGGGGAAGTAGCGGTAGAGGGTGCCGAGCGCCACCTGTGAGGACTCCGCGACCTCGCGCATCTGCACGGCGTCGAAACCGCCCCGGCTGGCCAGTTGCGCGCTCGCGTGCAGGATGCGGCGACGGCGGGCCTCCTGTCGCTCCGTGAGGGGAGGGGAGGCGGGGGCTGCGGCTCTGGCTTCCACCTTGGCCACTGTGTTCACCTTGGCTTCCGCGGGCATGGGTCCCGTTCCGTGACGGTCCGTGAGGGCAAGTGATCAGACAGCATGGCACGGCACCGGCCGTGGCGTGAATCACCTGATCCACTGGTCACAGCGCCCCTACCTGCCGGTAGATTCAGAGCCTCCGAACGATCAAGTCTGAAACTTGTTCTAGATTAGCGTCCCGGCGTAATCTCGCGGGACAGTGCAGGGAGAAGGGGGCCAGAGTGACCGCTGAGGCCAGGGAGGCCGGGCCCTCGGAGGACCCCGCCGCCGACGGCTTGCGACCGCTCCACATCGCGCTCCTCACCTATAAAGGGAACCCGTTCTGCGGCGGCCAGGGCGTCTACGTCCGGCACCTCTCGCGCGAACTGTCCCGCCTCGGCCACCGTGTCGAGGTCATCGGTGCCCAGCCCTACCCCGTCCTCGACGAGGGCTACGACGGCCAGAGCCTCACCGAGCTGCCCAGCCTCGACCTCTACCGCCAGCCGGATCCTTTCCGCACGCCCGGGCGCGACGAGTACCGCGACTGGATCGACGCGCTCGAAGTGGCGACCATGTGGACCGGCGGCTTCCCCGAGCCCCTGACCTTCTCGCTGCGCGCCCGCCGCCATCTGCGGGCCCGCCGCGGCGAGTTCGACGTCGTCCACGACAACCAGACGCTCGGGTACGGGCTGCTGGGAGACGTGGGCGCGCCCCTCGTGACCACGATCCACCACCCCATCACCGTCGACCGGCAGTTGGAGCTGGACGCCGCGGACGGCTGGAAGCGGCGCTTGTCGGTGCGCCGCTGGTACGCCTTCACGCGCATGCAGAAGCGCGTCGCCCGCCGGCTCCCCTCCGTGCTCACCGTCTCCGGCACGTCCCGCCAGGAGATCGTCGACCACCTCGGTGTGCGCCAGGACCGGATCCACGTGGTCCACATCGGCGCCGACACGGACCTGTTCTCGCCGGATCCCTCGGTGCCGGTCGTGCCGGGCCGGATCGTCACGACGTCCAGCGCGGACGTGCCGCTGAAGGGCCTGGTCCATCTGGTCGAGGCGCTCGCCAAGGTGCGCACTGAGCAGCCCGGCGCGCACCTCGTCGTCGTCGGCAAGCGGCCCACGGAGGGGCCCGTCGCCCAGGCGATGGAGCGGTACGACCTCGCCGGCGCCGTCGACTTCGTCAAGGGCATCTCCGACGCGGAACTCGTCGACCTGGTGCGCTCGGCGCAGGTCGCGTGCGTGCCGTCGCTGTACGAGGGCTTCTCCCTGCCGGCCGCCGAGGCCATGGCGACGGGCACGCCCCTGCTCGCCACGACCGGCGGCGCCATACCCGAGGTCGCGGGGCGCGACGGGGAGACGTGCCTGGCGGTGCCCCCGGGGGACGCGGGCGCGCTGGCCGCCGGTCTGAGCCGGCTGCTGGGCGACGCCGAACTGCGGGCGCGGCTCGGCGCGGCCGGGCGGGAACGGGTGCTGCGGCACTTCACCTGGGCCAGGGCCGCGGAAGGAACGGTGGCCAGGTACCGCGAGGCGATCGCCAGGTCCGAGAGCGCCGCCACGGGCCGCTCCACGGCGGGTGACGGCCGCTCCGCGGC
>KL569199.1:38243-40200 GCA_000715635.1 Streptomyces violaceus
CGGGTGCTGTGTCCGCAGCCGCGGCCCCCACAGATGTAGAAGGCGTCAACTCCGAAAGCAGGGCCACGTGCTGACCGTCGACTTCTCCCGGTTCCCGCTCGCGCCGGGCGACCGCGTCCTGGACCTCGGCTGTGGTGCCGGCCGGCACGCGTTCGAGTGCTACCGGCGTGGCGCACAGGTCGTGGCGCTGGACCAGAACGGCGAGGAGATCCGCGAGGTCGCCAAGTGGTTCGCGGCGATGAAGGAGGCCGGCGAGGCCCCCGAGGGCGCCACCGCGACGGCCATGGAGGGCGACGCCCTGGCGCTGCCCTTCCCCGACGAGTCCTTCGACGTCGTCATCATCTCCGAGGTGATGGAGCACATCCCCGACGACAAGGGCGTCCTCGCGGAGATGGTGCGGGTGCTCAAGCCCGGCGGGCGCATAGCCATCACGGTCCCGCGGTACGGCCCCGAGAAGGTCTGCTGGACCCTGTCCGACGCCTACCACGAGGTCGAGGGCGGCCACATCCGCATCTACAAGGCCGACGAACTCCTGGCGAGAATCCGCGAGGCCGGCCTCAAGCCCTACGGCACCCACCACGCCCACGCGCTGCACTCGCCCTACTGGTGGCTGAAGTGCGCGTTCGGCGTCGACAACGACAAGGCGCTGCCGGTGCGGGCGTACCACAAGCTCCTCGTCTGGGACATCATGAAGAAGCCGCTGGCCACCCGGGTCGCCGAGCAGGCGCTGAACCCCCTGATCGGCAAGAGCTTCGTGGCGTACGCGACCAAGCCGCACCTGCCGCGTCTGGCCGGCACCGGGGCGGACGCCCAGTGACCACTCCCCGGACGGAACATCTGGTCCTGCCCGGGGTCCTCACCGCAGGGCAGGCCGCAGCGACCGTCGCCGGCATCCTCGCCGTGCAGCGCGAGGACGGTGCGATCCCCTGGTTCCGTGGGCACCACCTCGACCCGTGGGACCACGTCGAGGCGGCCATGGCCCTCGACACGGCCGGCGAGCACGATGCCGCCGAGCGGGCCTACCTGTGGCTGGCCCGGCACCAGAACGAGGACGGCTCCTGGTACGCGGCCTACGCCGACGGGGAGTTCGGCGACGTCACCGACCGGGGCCGGGAGACCAACTTCGTCGCCTACATCGCCGTGGGCGTCTGGCACCACTACCTCTCCACCGGCGACGACACGTTCCTGGAGCGGATGTGGCCGGCGGTCTACGCGGCGGTGGAGTTCGTGCTGCGCCTCCAGCAGCCGGGCGGCCAGATCGGCTGGCGGCGCGACGACGACGGCACGGACACGGCGGACGCCCTGCTGACGGGCAGCTCCTCGATCCACCACGCGCTGCGCTGCGCGCTGGCCATCGCCGAGCAGCGGGAAGAGGCGCAGCCGGACTGGGAGCTGGCGGCCGGTGCGTTGCGGCATGCGATACGGCGGCATCCGGAGCGGTTCCTCGACAAGAACCGGTACTCGATGGACTGGTACTACCCGGTGCTGGGCGGCGCGCTGACCGGAGCCGAGGCCAAGGCCCGTATCGAGGAGGACTGGGAACGGTTCGTGGTGCCCGGACTCGGGGTGCGCTGCGTCGTGCCCAACCCGTGGGTGACGGGTGGGGAGTCGGCCGAACTCGCCCTCGCGCTCTGGGCGATGGGCGAGTCCGACCGGGCGTTGGAGGTGCTGCAGTCGATCCAGCATCTGCGGGACGCGGAGAGCGGGCTGTACTGGACGGGGTATGTCTTCGAGGATGACGCGATCTGGCCGCGGGAGCTGACCACGTGGACGGCCGGGTCGTTGTTGCTGGCCGTGGCCGCGTTGGGTGGGCATGAGGCCACGTGCCAGGTCTTCGGCGGGGATGAGTTGCCCGTGGGGCTGGACTCGGACTGCTGCGCCTAGGAGCTCGGGGCGTTCGGCGGTTTTGCGGGCGCGGGTTGTGTGTGGCTTGTCGCGCCCACGCGGCGGAGCCGCA
>KL569199.1:40413-42152 GCA_000715635.1 Streptomyces violaceus
GCGCCCACGCGGCGGAGCCGCATGTCGACACAGCCCCGCGCCCCCAAAAGAGTCAGTGACGGTGGGCCCTGTTGGCTATCGCGTGGCCCACGAACAGGTAGACGACCGCTGCCAAGCCGTAGCCGCAGACCACTCGGGCCCAGGCTTCGTCGAAGGTGAAGAGGTCGTGGGACCAGCCGGCGAGCCAGCGGGCCGCGTCGTGGATGAACTGGACGAAGCTGTTCGCCCGGTTGGCGTCCAGCAGGTACATCAGGATCCACAGACCCAGGATGAGAGCCATGATGTCGGCCACGACCGCGACGATCGTGCCGGCCTGATTCGCACCGTTGCGATATCGAGGGGACATGTCCTTCGGGTTGCCCTTGAACTCTGGATGAAACCCGGGGATTCGCTCAGGCGTTCAACTCGGCGAGTACGCGCAGCGTGTGGCGGTCGGGGCTGAGCACCAGCAGGTCCGTCACCGGCCCCTTGCGCCACGACTCCAGTCGCTCCGCGATCCGTTCGCGCGGGCCGACCAGGGAGATCTCGTCGGCGAAGGCGTCCGGGACGGCGCGGACGGCGTCCTCCCGGCGGCCCGAGAGGAACAACTCCTGGATGCGGCGGGCGTCTTCCGCGTAGCCCATGCGGGCCATCAGGTCGGCGTGGAAGTTGCGGGCCGCGTGTCCCATGCCGCCGATGTAGAAGCCGAGCATCATCTTGACGGGCAGCAGGCCCTCGGCGACGTCGCCGCAGACCCGGGCCTGGGCCATCGGCGCGACCAGGAACCCTTCGGGCAGGTCGGCCAGGGCCGGGCCGTAGACCTCCGGCCGGGTCGGCGACCAGTACAGCGGCAGCCAGCCGTCGGCGATCCGGGTGGTCTGGGCGACGTTCTTCGGGCCCTCCGCCCCGAGCAGGATCGGCAGGTCCGGGCGGAGCGGATGCGTGATCGGCTTGAGGGGTTTGCCCAGGCCCGTGGCGTCCGGGCCCTGGTACGGGTGGGAGTGGAAGCGTCCGGACAGTTCGACCGGTGCCTCGCGGCGGAGCACCTGCCGTACGACGTCGACGTACTCGCGGGTGGCGGTGAGCGGCGAGGCGGGGAACGGGCGGCCGTACCAGCCCTCCACCACCTGCGGGCCGGACAGTCCGAGGCCCAGCATCATGCGGCCGCCGGAGAGATGGTCCAGCGTCAGCGCGTGCATCGCGGTCGTGGTCGCGGAGCGGGCCGCCATCTGGGCAACCGCCGTGCCCAGACGGATCGTCGAGGTGTGCGCCGCGATCCAGGTGAGCGGTGTGAACGCGTCCGAGCCCCAGGACTCCGCCGTCCACACGGAGTCGTAGCCCAGCCGTTCGGCCTCCCGCGCGAGCGGTACGTGGTCGGGGGAGGGGCCGCGGCCCCAGTAGCCGAGTGCGAGACCGAGCCGCATACCTGCCTCCTGACGGTGCGTCAGCCGACTGGGGCGACGACTGTACGGCAACGGCCCCCCGCCCGGAAGGGCGAGGGGCCGTGAAGGAGGCGTGGGCTCAGCCGCGCTGGATGCCCGACGTGTCCTGCAGGACACCGCGGCGGCCGTCCTGCGTCTGCGCGACCAGGGCCGGGCCGCGCTGCTCGACGGCCAGGTACCAGGTGCCCGGCGCGAGTTCGGCGATCGGCGTCGGCGAACCGTCCTCGGCGAACAGCGGGCGCGGCACCGGCACCGCGAACCAGAACGGCGAGAAGTCCCCGGCCGGGGCCTGCGGCGCCTGCGCCTGCTGGGGCTGGC
>KL569199.1:42385-44107 GCA_000715635.1 Streptomyces violaceus
GGCTGGGGCTGTCCGGGCTGACCCGGCTGCCCGGGCTGCGGATGACCGTAGCCGCCGGGCTGCTGCGCACCCGGGTAGCCGTAACCGCCGGGGGGCTGGGCGCCGTAGGGCTGCGGGGCGGCCGGGCGGGGTGCCGGGAGGAGGGCGCCCTTGAGGGCCGGGACGAGAGGCGTGGCGATCGCGGCGGCGGCCATGAGCAGCGTGGCGACGAGGGCGAGGATCAGGCCGATGCCGGGGCTCGGGGCGCCTTCGCCCGCGTTCTCACCGATGTTGTCGAGGCCACCCGGCGCGTCGAGGATGTTGCCGAGCGCGCTCCACGCGGCGAACACCGTGAAAGCGGCGCCGAACTGGCCGAGGTCGAGCCCCGCGACCTTCGGGGCCTGCGGCAGGCCCCGGGCGACGACGACGAGCGCGGCACCGATGATTCCGGCCAGCACGACGCTGAACACGACCGGGCCGCTGCCCCACAGCATGGGGAGGTCGACGCTGTCGGGGACATTGTCGAACGAGTAGAGGTCGAGGAACGACGCGATGAAGAGCAACACCGCTGCTCCGAGCACCACGCCATCGCCTCGAGTGAGGGAGCGGATATTCACTTCAGGTCCTTCGTAGGTCGTCTCATCGTCGGTAGAGGCGTCGCTGTCACCATGTCGGCTTCCGGACTCGGTGTGGCGCGGGGGTGGCCCCTCATCGTAAGGAGGACCCTATCGTCCGGCCTATCAGGGTGTCCGCCGGGATCAGCCGGTCCGGAACTACCCGCGCAGGAAACTCACGATTCCCTCAGAGATCCCTTGCGCCGCCTTCTGTCGCCATGCGCCGCTGGTGAGCAACGCCGCGTCCTTGCTATCGCGCATGTTGCCGCACTCGATGAACACCTTCGGAACCGTTGACAGATTGAGACCGCCCAGGTCCTTACGCGTGACGAGGCCGGAGCCGTCGCCGATGTAATTGGACGGCGCGCTGCCGGAGACGGCCACGAAGCGGCCGGCGACGCGCTCGCCGAGATCGCGGGAGGGGGCGACGATCGCGCGGGTGTCGGCGGAGCCCGCGTGGACCGCGCCGGGCAGGATGACGTGGAAGCCGCGGTTGCCGGCGCCCGAGCCGTCCGCGTGGATCGAGACCACGGCGTCGGCCTTCGCCTCGTTGCCGATCCGGGCCCGCTCGTCCACGCACGGGCCGTACGGCCGGTCGCCGTCCTGCGTCAGCTTCACCGTGGCGCCCTGCTCCTCGAGGAGCGTGCGCATCCGGTGCGCGACGTCCAGGGTGAACTTGGCCTCGGTGTAACCGTCGTTGGTGGACGTACCCGTGGTGTCGCACTCCTTCCAGTTCGTCCCGATGTTCACCTTGCGGTTGATCTCGGACGGGTGCTGGAAGTTGTCCGGGTTGTGCCCGGGGTCGATGACGACGACCTTGCCCTTGAGCGGGCCGGAGGCGGCGGGTGCGGAGGTCGAGGACGCGGTGGGCGTGGGGCCGGCGCCCGGCTTCTTGCCGTCGTCGGTGGCGTCGTCGGCGGGCGGGCTCGACGCGGCGGGCGGGGAGGACCGTACGGTCGCCCGACCCGAGCCGCCTCCGTCCCCCGAGCCGCCCACGGTCGCGTACACCAGCCAGCCGAGCAGCGCCCCCGGCACCAGCGCGGCGAGTGCGACGGTCAGGGGGCCGCGGCGGGAGCGGCGGGGCTGGGGAGGTTCGAAGTCAGGGCCTACGTACGACACGTCAGCCACC
>KL569199.1:44338-46341 GCA_000715635.1 Streptomyces violaceus
CCTGTCGTTCCCGTCGGGGTCCTCGCGCTGTACCGCCTCCTTCACCTCCGCCTCGACCTCCTGGCGGGGCGTGTCCTCCTGCTTCGCGTACGCGGTCACCGCCGCCTGCACGTCACGGGCGAGGTCGCGCCAGGCGCGCCACGCGGTCTCCCACGTCGTGGTCTGCTGGTCGCTCCACTTGGTCTGGGTGGGCGGACCGTAGGCGTCCCGCAGTTTCCGCATCCGGGCGTGCGCCTCGTCCGCCGCGCGCTGCTTCTCCACGAGCTCTGCGAAGGTGTGTGCCACGCGGCCGGATCCTCGGGCAGCGGCCGTCGCCCGCCGACTCGCCACGCCGCCCGTGGGCCGACCGGGAGGGGTGGAGGGGGGTGCGGTTCACCCGGCCGGCCGTTCTCCTAGATGCCCGGGCCGGTGCGCCGCAGGACCCGCAGTGAGTCCGTCGCCGAGACCTCCGTGAACGCGCCGGAGGCGAGGGCGCGCAGGTGGACGCGGTAGGGGGCCTGGCCGGTGAACTCGTCCCGCGGGTCCGGGAAGACGTCGTGGATGACGAGCAGGCCGCCCTCCGCGACATGCGGGGCCCAGCCCTCGTAGTCGGCGGTGGCGTGCTCGTCGGTATGGCCGCCGTCGATGAAGACCAGCCCCACGGGCGTGCCCCAGACCGCCGCGATCTGCGGGGAGCGGCCGACCAGGGCCACCACGTGGTCCTCAAGACCCGCCTTGCGCAGGGTGCGGCGGAACGTGGGCAGCGTGTCCATCAGGCCGATCTCGGGGTCGACCGTCTCGGGGTCGTGGTACTCCCAGCCCGGCTGCTGCTCCTCGCTGCCGCGGTGGTGGTCGACGGTCAGTGCGACGGCCCCGGCCTCGCGGGCCGCGTCGGCGAGCAGGATCGTGGACCGGCCGCAGTACGTGCCTACCTCCAGCAGAGGCAGCCCCAGCCGACCGGCCTCCACCGCCGCCGCGTACAGGGCCAGGCCCTCGTCCACGGGCATGAACCCCTTCGCCGCCTCGAACGCGGCCAGGATCTCGGGCTTGGGGGCCGCGGGCATGGGGTTCCTTCCGGTCGTACGACGGTGTGGGCGCCATGCTGCCGTACCCCCTGCCGACGGGCGACAGGGGGTACCGGTGAGTAAGGGGAGCAGCGGGCCGGTCAGGCGGGGACCGTCGCGCCCGGCAGCGGCAGGTCCAGGTCGACCGGGCGGTCGTCGCCCGCGTGGGTCGCGGACGAGGCGAGCGGGGCGTGGCCCGGGGCCCGGACGGCCACGACGTAGGAGCCCTGGGAGGGGACGGTGAGCGCGTAGCCGCCGTCCTCGGCGGACAGGGTCGCGCCGGCCTGGCGGCCCCGCCGGTCGATCAGCGTGACCTTGGCACGGGCGACCGGGGCGCCGTTCGCGTCCAGGACCCGGCCGCGGAAGCCGCGCAGGACCGCTTCCGCGTGCTCCAGGTTGGCGTCCTCCTCGCTGCTGGCCCGCAGCTGAGGGTGGGCGGCCGGGCGGCGGCCCGGCAGGAAGAGCGCCAGGAGCAGGCCCACGGCGACCGCGGCGGTCGCGATCAGGAAGGAGACCCGGAAGCCGTGCATGGTCGGGATCGCGACCCCGCCGACGTTGTTCGCGGTGTTGGCCAGCACCATGCCGATCACGGCGCTCGACACCGACGTACCGATGGAACGCATCAGGGTGTTGAGGCCGTTCGCCGCACCCGTCTCCGAGGCCGGGACCGCGCCCACGATCAGCGCGGGCAGCGAGGAGTAGGCGAGGCCGATGCCCGCGCCCAGCAGCACCGAGATGACCAGGCTCTGCCAGGCGGCGCTCATCAGGCCGAGGCCGGCGCCGTAGCCGATCGCGATGATCAGCAGACCGAGGATCAGGGTGACCTTGGGGCCGTACTTCGCGGACAGCCGGGCGTAGACCGGCGCCGTGAACATCATCGTCAGTCCGAGCGGCGCGACGAGCAGACCCGCGACGACCATCGACTGGCCGAGGCCGTAGCCGGTGGACTTCGGCAGCTGG
>KL569199.1:46548-48389 GCA_000715635.1 Streptomyces violaceus
TAGCCGGTGGACTTCGGCAGCTGGAGCAGCTGTGGCAGGACCAGGGAGACGACGTAGAAGGAGACGCCGACCATGATCGAGGCGAGGTTGGTGAAGAGGACGGCCGGGCGGGCCGTGGTGCGCAGGTCCACCAGGGGGGCCTTGACGCGCAGTTCCATCACGCCCCACAGGAGCAGGACGACCGCGGCGGCGCCGAACAGGCCGAGCGTGGTGCCGGAGGTCCAGCCCCAGTCGCTGCCCTTGGTGATCGGCAGCAGGAACAGCACGAGACCGGCGGACAGACCGAGCGCGCCCAGCAGGTCGAAGGAGCCCTCGGCGCGCATCGGGGACTCCGGTACGACGAGGAGGGTGAGGGCGATGGAGAGCACACCGAGGCCGGCGGCGCCGTAGAAGAGGGCGTGCCAGTCGGCGTGCTGGGCGACCAGGGCGGCGGCGGGCAGGGCGAGGCCGCCGCCGACGCCTATGGAGGAGCTCATCAGGGCCATCGCCGAGCCGAGCCGTTCCCGGGGCAGCATGTCGCGCATCAGGCCGATGCCGAGCGGGATCGCGCCCATCGCGAAGCCCTGGAGCGTACGGCCGGTGATCATGAGCAGCAGATCGCTGGTGAGCGCGCTGACCAGGGCGCCGACCACCATCACCGCGAGGCTGAGGATCAGCATGCGCCGCTTGCCGTAGAGGTCGCCGAGGCGGCCCATGATCGGGGTGGCCACGGCACCCGAGAGAAGCGTCGAGGTCAGGACCCAGGTCGCGTTGCCGGGGTCGGTGTCCAGCAGTTGCGGCAGATCCTTGATGACCGGGACGAGCAGGGTCTGCATCACCGCGACAACGATGCCCGCGAAGGCGAGCACCGGGACCACGGACCCGCTCGCTCTGCCGGCGGGACGGTCTGTCGTCGTCTGCGTCATTGAGAGGGGCCTCCAGGCCGGGAAGGTATGCGGGAGCTACGGATCACAGGGTTACGTGGTCCCTGAACCCGTATGTGCAGGCAACTATTCCGTTGCTTTGGCACTCTAACGAATTCTTGACCTTCTCTTGAGGGAGGGGCCTGGGGCGTGGGGGTCCTAGGCCCGTCCCCGCCAGGCCCTAGGCCGAAATCCCGATGCCAGGAGCATGGATTGGTTGAGAGCATGACACCCATGCTCGAAACCGCCGAAAGGACCCGTATCCCGCGGCGTACCGCGCCGCCCACCTGGCTCGTGGTGACGCTCACGTGTGCCGGGCAGTTTCTCGTCGTGCTGGACGTGTCCGTCGTCAACGTGGCGCTGCCCTCGATGCGGACCGGGCTCGGGCTGAGCGAGCAGGGCCTGCAGTGGGTGGTGAACGCCTACACCATCGCCTTCGCCGGTTTCATGCTGCTCGGCGGGCGGGCCGGAGACCTCTACGGCCGCAAGCGGATGTTCCTCGTCGGGCTCGGTGTGTTCACCCTGGCCTCGCTGGCGGGCGGACTGGCGCAGGACGACTGGCAGTTGCTGGTCGCACGGGCCGTGCAGGGGCTGGGGGCGGCGGTGCTGGCGCCCTCGACGCTGACCATTCTCACGTCGTCGGTGCCGGAGGGCGCGGCCCGGGCCCGGGCCATAGGGACCTGGACGGCGGTCGGGGGCGGTGGCGGCGCGGCGGGCGGCCTGGCCGGCGGGCTCCTGGTGGAGACGCTGTCCTGGCGGTGGGTGCTGCTGATCAACGTGCCCGTGGGGGCCGCGCTGCTCTGCGCCGCTGCCTGGTTCCTCGTCGAGGGCCGGGCCGGGGACAGGCGGCGGCTCGACCTGCCGGGCGCGCTCCTCGTGACGACCGGGCTCGGCACGCTCGCCTACGGCATCTCCCAGACGGAGGCGGAGGGCTGGACG
>KL569199.1:48591-50961 GCA_000715635.1 Streptomyces violaceus
GGACGGCGGCGGCCACGCTGCTGCCGCTGCTTGCCGGGCTCGCGCTGATCGCCCTGTTCCTCGCGGTCGAGGCCCGCACCGCGAGCCCGTTGATGCCGCTCGGGCTGCTGCGCCTGCGGTCGGTGGCCTCGGCGAACGTCTCGATGTTCCTGTGCGGCTTCGCGATGTTCTGCATGTGGTTCTTCATGACCCTGTACGCGCAGAACGTCCTGGGGTACACGCCCCTGGAAGCCGGACTGGCCCTGGTTCCGAGTTCCCTGGCCGTCGTCCTCGGCTCCAAGCTCGCGCCCCGGCTGATGCGGGCGGCCGGCCCGCGCACCGTGGCGGTGCTGGGCACGCTGGTCGCCGTGGCCGGCTTCGCCTGGCAGTCCAGGATGACCGCCGAGGGCTCCTACGCGACGACGATCCTCGTCCCGGGCGTCCTCATGATGCTCGGCGCGGGCCTCGCGTCGACACCGCTCGCCGCCCTGGCCACCTCCGGCGCGGCCCCCGGGGAGGCCGGTCTGGTGTCCGGCCTCGTCAACACCTCCCGCACGATGGGGGGTTCACTGGGCCTGGCCGTCCTGTCCACACTCGCGGCGGCGCGGACGGCGGGGAGCGGGGCGCCTGAGGCGCTGACGGAGGGCTACGCGCTGGCGTTCCGGGTGGGGACCGGGGTGCTGGTCGCGGGTGTGCTGCTGATGTGGGTCTGGCTGCCGCGGACGCCGCGGCAGCGGTAGGGCCGTCAGATGCCTGCCCACGGCGGGAATCAGCGCGGGTCGCGTTGCCGGGAGTGGGGGCGTCGTGGCCCCCTGACGGCGTCCCTCCGGTGTTTCGGACCAGGGGTGAAGCGGGGGGTCGGCGGGGTGTGTCCCGGTGGCGCTGAGGGCCGCTGACGGCCGTTCGCCGATGCCCGGAAACATGCTCTGACCTGGGGTTTTGGTACGTCCCGGCGTACGATTGGCGCATGCGGAAGGAGGGCCGGATGGACCGGAACATACGTACCGTCGACGAGGTACTCGCCCTGCTCGACGGGCTGTTCGCACCCGAGGCCGATCGGTGGACGAGCCAGGGTGCCGACTGGTGGGACGGGTTTTACGCCGACCGCTCCCGGCCGGTGCCGTTCTTCGTGGCGAAGCCGGACGAGAATCTGGTGAGTTGGGTGGAACGGGGGTTGATCAGCAGGGGGCGTGCGCTGGATCTCGGGTGCGGTCCGGGGCGCAACGCGCTGTATCTGGCGGCCCAAGGGTTCGCGGTCGACGCGGTCGATCTGTCACCGGCAGCCGTCGACTGGGCCGGGGAGCGGGCCCGGGAGACGGGAGTGGAGGGCGTGCGATTCCACTGCGGTGACGCGTTCGCGCTCGCCGGCACGGAACTGACCGGGCCGTACGACCTCGTCTACGACTCCGGCTGCTTCCACCATCTGCCTCCGCACCGGCGGGTCAGCTATCTGACGCTGCTGGAGAACGTCCTGGCCCCCGGGGGCCTGTTCGGCCTCACGTGCTTCGCCGCCGGTGCCGGGGGGATGGGGTCGGAGCTGTCCGACGCGGACTTCTACCGGGAGGCGGCCGGACTGCGGGGCGGGCTCGCGTACACGCCCGAGTCGGTGCGGGGGATCTTCTCGGGCCTCACCGAGGTCGAGCTGCGGAGGATGCGGGCCGAGCCGGAGGAGTCGGGGTGCTTCGGGGAGAGCTTCCTGTGGACGGCCCTGTTCCGCGGGGCGGGGGCGCGGGGCTCACAGCCTGCCCTGGCCGGGGGCCTCGCGTAGGGCCTCCATGCGGTTGCGGGTGCCCGTCTTGCCGATGGCGGAGGAGAGGCGGTTGCGGACCGTGGACTCCGAGAGATGGAGCCGGGCCGCGATGTCGGCGACGGTTGCGCCGTCCGCGGAGGCCTTGAGGGTGTCGCTCTCGCGGCTGGTCAGCGGGTTGGGGCCGGCGCTGAGCGCGGCGGTGGCGAGGGCCGGGTCCACGACGGTCTCACCGGCCAGGACACGGCGGATGGCGGCGGCCAGTTCCTCCACGGGGCCGCCCTTCACGAGGAATCCGGTGGCTCCCGCCTCCATCGCGCGGCGCAGACAGCCGGGCCGGCCGAACGTGGTGAGGATCAGCACCCGGCAGTCCGGGACCCGGGCACGCAGGTCGGCGGCGGCGTCCAGGCCGCTTCTGCCCGGGAGTTCGATTTCGATGTCGAGGAGGGCGACGTCGGGGAGGTGGGCGAGCGCAGCGTCCAGGATCGCGTCACCGGCGGATGGGTCTGTCGGTCACGCGCCCAGGGTAGGGCGGGAGGTGGCGAGCAGCGAGGCCAGCGTCTCGGTGAAGGCCGCCGCCGAATGGTCGGCGTGCTCGCGTATGCGGCTCGCGACGGCGTCAGCTCCGCCGCCCTCCACGAGCC
>KL569199.1:51167-54637 GCA_000715635.1 Streptomyces violaceus
CGACGGCGTCGGCTCCGCCGCCCTCCACGAGCCGCACGATCCGGTCGACGTCCTGCCCGTGCCCTTCCCGGGTGGACAGGTAGAAGTCCGTCGCGTCGTACGCCATATGGAAGACGTGCTTCTTCACATCGCTCAGCGTCAGGTAGTCGTCGTGCGTCTTCGGGGACGGCTCGGGCGCGCCGACACACACCGCCGGGGTGCCGGCGCCCCAGGCGTTGACCGCCAGGTGGTAGGTGTCCGTGATGACCAGCCGGTAGCGGGGGAGGACCCCCACCAGGTCGCCGATGGTGTGGTCGCCCGGGCGGGCCGCGATGTGGCCGACCGGAGCGGGGACGTCCCGGTCGAACCAGGGCAGCCACTCCAGCGGAGCGCCCAGGCGGTCGGACAGGTCCTGGCAGGAGGCGGGCAGCCACGCGGGGACGGGCGTACGGGCGCCGAGGAACACGCCGATCGCACCGCCGTCCGGGACCGACCGGGACCAGTCCGTGGTCGGGAGGTGGTCGAGGTCGCCCGGGCGGGACAGCAGCGCCGCGTCCGAACCGAAGTGGTCGGTCGTACGGTCCCCGCGCAGGTGCGCGATCTTCGCCGCGGAGAGCGGGTCGCGCACCCAGGTGCGGTGGCCGCGCGTCACCAGACGTGAGAACAGGGGGCCGTACTCCTTGTCCTCGTAGTCGGACTGCGTGTTGTGCAGGATGGTCCCGCCGTAGCTGAGGGTCCGCGCGAGGAGCTCGTCGGGCTGGTCCGCGAACAGCAGGGTCCGGTTCAGCAGGTTCCGGGCGGCGTCACGGTCCGCGGCGATGCCGAAGTCGAGCAGACGGTTCGTCGCGTCCTGCGCCAGATAGTGCCGGGTGTGCAGGAAGTCGCCCCAGAAGACGACCGCGTCGTGGTCGCGGAGCGTGTCGAGGTGCTCGGCCAGCGGATGGAAACGGAACGGGAAGTCGGTGCCTTGCGCGCACTCGCGCAGCGGCACGGTCTCCGGCGTGTGCAGGGTGAACCAGGTGGCGTCGACCTCGTCGCCCCCAGTGGTCATCCGCCGCCGCAGGGACTCGAACGCCAAGTCGACGGTCAGCATGCCGGTGTTGCGGTACCCGATGTTCGGCGCGGTGATGACGGCGACGCGTGCCATGAGCTCCATTTCCCCCAGCCGTTGCCCACGCCGCCGAGGTACGGCGCGACCCCTCGGCCAACGTACACGGCGCCGTCCCTCCGCAGAGGTCCCGCCCCCTGAGGGCGGAGGGGGCGGTGGGCGGCTGGTCCCGGACCCTCCCGAACCCCGTGATCTGACACGGCGTCAGGAGACTTCACAAGTGTGGGGGCCTGGGCTATACAGATGGCGCGGGACTGGAACGCGTTCCAGTTGGATTCGGTCCGTTCCGGTCCGGTCCCAGACGGCCTCGGCGCGGCCGACGGTGCGGACGGCCGTGCCGAGGTCCTTCCCACGGCGATCAGGAGCCCCATGCCCATCGACGCAGCCAAGGCGCTCGCCGCCGAACCCCGGACCGGCGAGATCACCTGGGACCACAAGGACGTGCAGCTCTACCACCTCGGCATCGGCGCGGGCATCCCCGCCACCGACCCCGACGAGCTGCGCTACACCCTGGAGTCCCGGCTGCACGTCCTGCCGAGCTTCGCCACCGTCGCGGGCGGCGGAAAGCCCGGGGTGACCGGCGGGCTGTCCATGCCCGGCATCGAGGTCGACCTCGCCCGTGTCCTGCACGGCGGCCAGAGCCTCGTCCTCCACCGGCCCATCCCGGCGACGGGCACCGCCACCGCGACCAACCGGATCGCCGCCGTGTACGACAAGGGCAAGGCGGCCGTCCTCGTGCTGCGTACCGAAGTCGGCGACGCCGACGGCCCGTTGTGGACCAACGACGCCCAGATCTTCATCCGGGGCGAGGGCGGCTGGGGCGGCGACCGCGGCCCCTCCGCCCGGCTCGGTCCGCCCGCCGGTGAGCCGGACCGGGTCGTCGAGCGGCACGTCCGTGAGGACCAGGCCCTCCTCTACCGCCTCTCCGGCGACTGGAACCCCCTGCACGCCGACCCCGAGTTCGCCAAGGTCGCCGGGTTCGAGCGGCCCATCCTGCACGGGCTGTGCACCTACGGCATCACGCTCAAGGCGGTCGTCGACGCACTCCTCGGCGGGGACGTGACCCGGGTGCGGTCCTGCACCACCCGGTTCGCCGGGGTCGTGTACCCGGGGGAGACCCTGCGGATCCGCATGTGGCACACGCCCGAGTCCACCAGGGTCGCCGTCAGCGCGGTAGAGCGGGACGACGCGCCCGTCCTCGCCGACACCATCGTCGAACACACCTGAGTCCAGCACGCCGTACGAGGGGAGCCGCACCATGCGCGCAGCCGTACTGCACGAGATCGGCCAGGACAAACTGGAGGTCCTCGACGACGTCGAGGCGGTGGGGTTCGGACCCGGCAAGGTGCGGATCAGGGTGCGCGCCACGGGGCTGTGCCACTCGGACCTGTCCGCGATGAGCGGGGTGCTGCCGCAGCCCGCGCCGTTCGTGCCCGGGCACGAGGGTGCGGGGGAGATCCTCGAAGTCGGCGAAGGCGTCGCCCACTTGAAGGCCGGTGACCGGGTCGTCGTGTGCTGGCTGCCCGCCTGTGGTGCCTGTCCCGCCTGCAAGCGCGGGCAGACCGAACTGTGCCTCGCCGGGTTCATGAACGCCGGCACACCCAACTTCAAGCGCCCCGGCGGAGACGTCTTCGGTTTCGCCGGCACCGGCACCTTCACCGAGGAGGTCGTCGTCGACGCCGGCTGCGCGGTGCCGATACCCGACGACGTGCCCTTCGACATCGCCGCCCTCATCGGCTGCGGCGTGACGACCGGGCTGGGCGCCGCGCTCAACACGGCGGACCTGGAGGCCGGTTCGTCCGTGGCGGTCATCGGGTGCGGGGGAGTCGGCATCTCCGTGATCCAGGGGGCCCGGCTGCGGGGCGCCGCCGAGATCGTCGCCGTCGACCCCATCGCCTCGCGCCGCGAGAGCGCGCTCAAGTTCGGCGCCACCAAGGCCGTCTCCCCGGACGAACTGCCCGACGCCAAACAGCAGGTCACCGCGGGCGAGGGCTTCGACTACGTCTTCGAGGTCGTCGGCAAGTCGGCCACGGCACGGACCGCGTACGACACCACCCGGCGCGGCGGCACCCTCGTCGTGGTCGGCGCGGGCGCCATGGACGACTTCCTCCAGCTCAACATGTTCGAGCTGTTCTTCGACGAGAAGCGCGTCCTGCCGTCCATGTACGGCGGCGGAGACGTCCTGCGCTCCTACGAACGCACCATCGCCCTGTGGCGGGCGGGCCGGGTCGACCTGGCGGGCCTGATCACCCACCGGGTCCCGTTCGCCGACGTCAACGAGGCCCTGGACCAGATGCGGACCGGGACCGCCCTGCGTACGTGCATCGAGATGTGAGGACGCACACCATGCCGCTGCCTCTCCAGGGACTGTCCGCCATCTGTC
>KL569199.1:54946-55799 GCA_000715635.1 Streptomyces violaceus
CGGCAGCGGCGAGGCGTCCGCCGGGCCCGCCGAGGAGGTCGCCGCCGAGATCCGGGCGGCGGGCGGGGCCGCCCTCGCGCACACCGGTGACGTCTCCGACTTCCGGCAGGCGGGCGAACTGGTCGGGTCGGCCGTCGCCGAGTTCGGCAAGCTCGACATCCTCGTCAACAACGCGGGCATCCTGCGCGACCGCATGGTGTTCTCGATGGCCGAGGAGGAGTGGGACGCCGTGCTCCGGGTGCACCTCAAGGGGCATTTCAACACCACCCGGTTCGCCGCCGCCCACTGGCGGGAGCGGTCCAAGCGGGCCGGGGAGCCGGTGTTCGGGCGGATCGTGAACACCTCCTCGGAGGCGTTCCTCGCCGGTTCCGCCGGGCAGCCCAACTACGCGGCGGCCAAGGGCGGGATCGTCGGCCTCACCACTTCCACGGCCCTCGCCCTCGGCAAGTACGGCGTGACGGCCAACGCGATCTGCCCCCGCGCCCGCACCCGGATGACCGAGGACGTCTTCGCGGGCGTCGAGCGCACTTCCGGCAACGGCCTCGACCCGCTCGCCCCCGAGCACGTCGCCCCGCTCGTCGGCTATCTGGCCTCGCCCGCGGCCGCCCACGTGAACGGGCAGCTCCTCGTGGTGCACGGCGGGATGGTCGCCGTCGTCGAACGGCCGCGGGTCGCCGCCAAGTTCGACAGCAAGCAGGACACCTTCACGTACGACGAGCTGGAAGCCGTCCTCGGGCCGTACTACGCGGACCGGCCGGACGGGGAGACCTTCGCGGCGGCGGAGGTGCTGGGGCTGAAACGCTGCTGAGGAACACGCAGAACGGCCCCACCCGTCATGCAGTGGGTGGGGCCG
>KL569199.1:56011-56492 GCA_000715635.1 Streptomyces violaceus
GTCTCGGTCTGCTCGCTCTCCGCCGCCGGTTTACGGTGGCGGCCGCGCGGAGCCGTCTCGCCGTCGTGCGTGGAGACCTCGCCGCGGTGCCGGCCGTGGCCGGTGGAGGTCTCCTGGACGTCGGCAGCGTGCAGCTGGTTCGTGCTGGCGTCGCTCATCGGATGGAATTCACCCCGTCAACATGATCTTTTTTACAGCCGGGTGAGTGTATCCGGCACCCCGCACCCGGGATCCAGGCGGCCACGCCAACCGGCACTAGTTCGTTACAAGCCGTCCCAATGGTGCTTGCTGCAGGGGGACCGGACGCGGGGTGGAGGGGGTCGGGGGCGCTGGTTCCGCCGCCCGTTCCGGGTCCGGGTCCGGGTCCGGAGGGTGCCCCGGTGCGGCGGTCGTGCAGGCGGTACGCGCGTCCGTCTCCCGCCCTGTCTCCTGCCCCGGTTCCTTGCCCGGCTGTGGACAGGGCGGCGGCGCGGCGCCGGGC
>KL569200.1:0-925 GCA_000715635.1 Streptomyces violaceus
GATGTGTATAAGAGACAGGTCCGCTGGTGAGGCCAACGGCAGCGACCACTGGGTCGTGGTGCTCGCCGTGGACGATGAGCAGGTGCTCTTCCACGATCCCGACGGCTTTCCGTTCGCCACGTTGCCCATCGGTGCCTTTGCCTCCGCGTGGAACAGCCAGATGGTGGAGTGCGCGGGCCCCTTCACCATGCGCAGCGATTTCCGGCGCGTGCGTCAGGTTGATGTCCTTGCCGCGCTGCGGAACTCGCTGCCCGCAGCGCAACGATGGCTTGCTGGTGGCGGACAAGACGAAGGCCAGACCCAGCACGGTTCCCTGGGCGGAGGCTCCGCGGTGGAACGTCTCGCTGCCCAGATACTGGCAGGGCTGGATGACCGTACTCTGGGTCATCTGACGGGCTTTGCCGTCCGGGTTGGCACCCGTCGCCTTTCTGATGCGTCGCTGTGGCTGGGTGAGGTGGGTGCTCGTGAGGCCGCTGAAGTCGCCGACCTCCAGGCCCGGCTGCTGGGAAGCGTGCAATACAGCCTTGTCGCGGGTGAGACGCAAGCGGCCGCAGCCATGCTCCGGCAACTCGCAGGCACCTATGATGATTTGCGCACTGCGCTTGGAGCGTTTCGCAGGAATTGATGTTCGCTCAGCTGCACCGGCGTGTTCGGCTTGTGCGTTGGTGTGGGCGAGTCGGTAGGACTCGGTGCCGGTCTGGATGATGGTGCCGTTGAAGGTGAGCCGGTCGACGATAGCTGCGCAAAGCCGCGGATCTGAAGGTCTTCGTCCACCCTCGCTTCCGGGCCGGACTCCTCCAGCAGTTCCTGCGACCGGGCGACGATCCGGCCCATCGCGGTCGACCAGTCGCACTCCACGAGGTGCCCGTTCTCGCGGATCAGAGGCCGCCTCAACCGGTCCGGCGAGGCGTTCGCCTGCCACCCC
>KL569200.1:1108-3107 GCA_000715635.1 Streptomyces violaceus
CGGATCAGAGGCCGCCTCAACCGGTCCGGCGAGGCGTTCGCCTGCCACCCGTACAGGTCCTTCGGCCCCAGCCGGCCACGGTTGACGCAGTCAACGGCCCGCCCGCGCACACCCACCATGCGCCCGTCCACGACAGCGACGTCCATGGCGTCCCCGTCGGAATGGAGGATCGACGCGGTCTGCACCCACCGCTCCACCCTGCCGGGTTCGAGATCGTTCTCCAGACAGGTGTCCACCCGCACCGGCCACATCTCAGGCGAGCTGTAAGGGGTGCGGCTGCCCCACGGGTGCGCGATCCGGTCAGCGGAAGCGTCCATGCCCATCTCCCAGCCCACGCCATTGGCCCTCGGCGTCTGTCCGCGGTACCCCCTTCCCCGGGCCCGTAACACTTCATGACGAGACGCCTCGTGTGGAAAGGGGCCACCCCCCAGCTGGCCGAGAAAACCCGCGTCGGCCGACCGCTTCCGGTGTTTCATGGCCGGGCCTTAGAGGGGCCGCGTGGCCAGACGCCGGGAGTCGTGGGCCCTGCTCATCCGGACGGACTTGGCCGTGCCTCGGCCCATGTGTGGTGCGCGGGACAGGCCCCCTGGCCTCGTGAAGGGACGCAGTACGGCCGGGGCTGCCGCCGCGCGACGACGTTCAAGTCGCCGCCTACTCCAGCCCGAGGCGGCGAGCTGCTCGATGTCCGGGCGGCCCCGAGCGCGCTTACCGGCATGCCTGCCTGGCTTGCTCGCCGCAGCCGGGTACGCCAGCTATCTCACGGCGTTTCCGCGGCTCGTGCACTACCGGCCTCCCGAACTGGTCGGACCTGCCGGGACCCTGCCCCGCGTACGGGTACACGGACTGCGCCCGCCGGATCGAGGCCTCAGCATGTCCTTGAGCGGCGAGGGGCCGGAGTTCCTGCATCACTTTTGGACGTCGCGCGGATAGGTGGAAGCAATAGAAGCAGCAACTGGTCCGACGGCCCTGGCCGGCCGTGACCGACCAGGGACTGGGTGCGGTATCGGGGCAGTTGACAGTTTGGTGGCGGAGTGATCTATCGATCACCTGCCGTCGGCTCCGGTAGCATCGGTGCCATGTCTGGTGCTTCGTGCGCGGCTTGTGCCGCGGTGACAAGGACGCTCCGCTAGCGGCGGGGCGTTCGTCTCACTTCTGTTGAACGTTCTGTCGCTCCGTGGTTGGACCGGAGCGGCACGTTCGTGCTGCTCGGAACTTCTTCTGGGCAACGGAGTACTCGGTGTTCTCAGGCATTCTCCTTTCGCTTCGGGACGGATCGTCCCCGGTGCGTGCGTGGCTGGTGCTGTGCTGCATGGCCATGCTGCAGTTCTTCATCGCGGTTGACGTGACCGTGGTCAATGTCGCCCTGCCCTCGATCGGCGCCGACTTCGGCGTCGACGGTCACGCCCTGACCTGGGTCGTGGTCGGGTACACGATCACCGGCGGCGGGCTGCTGATGCTCGGCGGCCGGCTGGGCGACGTGCTCGGCAGGCGTCGCATTCTTCTGCTCGGCACAACGCTCTTCGGTGCCGCGTCTTTGCTGGCCGGGCTCGCGCCGTCCTTTGCCGCGCTGGTGACAGCCCGGCTGTTGCAGGGTGCCGGGGAAGCGATGGCGCTTCCGGCAGCAATGGCGGTGATCGTGCTCATGTTTCCCGAGGGGTCGCGCAGGTCGCGGGCGCTGAGCGTGTGGGCGGCCGTCGCGAGCTGTGGCCTCGTCCTGGGGTTCGTGGTCTCCGGGATCATCACCGAGCTGCTCGGCTGGCGGTGGATCTTCCTGGTGTCTGTGCCGTTCATCCTGGTCGTGCTTGCTGCAGTGATCTTCCTCGTGCCGAGCGAACGGCCTGCCGAGCCCGCACCGCTGGATCTTCCCGGTTCGCTGTTGCTGATCGCGGCTCCGCTGCTGTTCACCCTCGGTGTCGTCGAGGCAGGAGAGGCGGACGGCACGCTGCCCTGGCTGCCGCCAGTGGCGCTGGTCGGCGCGGTGGTAGCCGGGGCCCTGTTT
>KL569200.1:3309-8251 GCA_000715635.1 Streptomyces violaceus
ATCAGAGATGTGTATAAGAGACAGCGCGTGCTGGCCAACCTTGCGACCGCATTGCTGAGTGCGGCGCTGTCCACGTCGTTCCTGCTGTTCACCTACTACCTGCAGGATCGGTTGGGCGCCGGCCCGCTCCAGGCCGGTCTGACGATGCTGCCCCTGGCGGTGTCCCTGATTGTGGCCTCGGTGCTGGTTCCCCGGCTGCTCGGACGGTGGAACGCCCGGGCCTGTGTCCTGGTCGGCATCGGCTTCACCATGCTGGCGATGGCAGCCATCGCTCTGATCTCCCACCTCGGGGCCACCGGTCTGGCGATGGCTCCGGCCATGATGCTCATCGCTGCCGGGATGGGGTTCGGGATCGTCGGGCTGCAGTATGTCGCGGTGACGGGCGTGACCGAAGTCGACGCCGGTATCGCCTCAGGCGTTCAGCGAGCCGCTGATCAACTGGGCGGTTCCACCGGTGTCACGCTCTACGTCGGCATCGGGTTCGCTCCCACCAAGGACGGTACCGACCCGTTCCTCGCCAGTAGCTTCCTGGCAATCGCCGGGCTCGCCGCGGCCGGGTTCGTCGCCTGGCGGATCTCCCTACCCGCCGCGGAAATGGAGGAAACGCTCGGGTGATCTTGGGCAGGGCTGCGCCCGTCCGGCGGTCCGGCCGGGCGCAGCCCTTGAAACGACAGGTCCACGATCATCATCGGCCAAACAGAAGGCCACGTGCCCGCCCTGCCCTCCTCCATCACCGACCCTTTATGGGAGTAGTTTCAAGCGCTGATGCCACGCCGCCACGTCATTCATCCGCTGGGCTGTCATCGGCCCCGTGGAGGAGGGAGCACGCGCCGGTTCCCTCGCGCTCAGCGACCCCGCCCAGCCGTACGGCATCCTCACGGCCGAGGCCACCCGGCTGACGGACGAGTTCCAGCACACCTGCGATGTCCTGCAGCACGGCGTCGACGAAGCCCGGGCCGCATCCACCGCCCCCGCGGCAGGAAGCGAGCACGGCAAGTCGGCTGCGCGTCCGCCGCGTGCCGAGCCTGTGCGCGAGACAGCCACACCATAGGGACGGCGCGTTGGACTGCGCGGGCGCGAGCGCGAAAGACTGCAGGAGGCCCTCCGCGACTACCGAGGGATCACTCGAACAGGAACCCCGTTCGACGGATCACGCCTGTTGAACGGTAGACGGATGGCTGCTCAGTCCCACCAGAAGAACCAGGTCCGTGTCGGGACCTGCAAGACGACCTCGGGCAGCCCGCCGATGACCTGGTCGAGGTCGGGGCAGTAGGCGTAGTGCTCGATCGCGACCCGTGCTGTCTCGGACGGGGCCGACGGGGGGTGCTCGACCGACAGGAGCACCTCGTGGGTGTCGAGGTAGCAGATCTCCGCGCCGTACCGATCGTGCCACTCCCGCAGGACGTTCGCGTGGTCCCGGTAGGACAGGGCTTCCCTGCCGGGAAACGGCGTGTGGTTCGGCGTGTCCGGTGCGTCCAGGAGCTCCAGGAGCTCCAGGAGCTCCGGGAGGCCGGGCGGGTCCTCGGTGGGGACGAGGCAGATCCACTCGGGGGGCTCTGCGAAAAAGGTGGAGAGCTGTGATGCCGCAGACCTCGGTGCCCGCGTCTCGGCCTCCGGAGAGGCATCTGTGAGTCGCCGGGCCTGCTGGACGGACTCGTTCAGGGCGGCCATCAGGTCGACGATCTGCCCCGGCTTCGACTCCGGCTCCTGAAGCTTCGGCGGTTCGCGGTGCTCCCGCTTGCCTTCGATGACTACACCCTGCGCAACGCGGCGATCGACTGGGAGCTGCATGTGGGAAGCGGGGGTTACTTCGAGCCCGTGTAGAAAGTTGGCTGGAGTCGGCCGGTCAGTGTCAGGAAGGCGACGAACGCGCCTGTGACGATCCAGCCGGGCCATCCGGCCATTCCCATATGGAGGGGATCAAGTGCTGCCTTGGGGGCAGCGAACTGCTTGACCCGGACGCAACTCACCAACATGGCAGGCACCGACACATACCAGGGCCCGGACCGGGCTGGCTCAGCCGTTCTGCCCACTGGTCAACGTGCAAGTTGATGGCAATTTGAAGGCTTACCGGCCCCACGTGCAGGCGGGAGAGGAGGTGGGCAGGTACTCTCACCACCGGGCGATCACAGGGGCGGGGGAACCATGATCAGACGTTGGTACACAGCACTCGGCATCAACCTGTTCCTCGGTATCCCCGCCATCGTGCCCATCTTGATGCTCTGGTTTCTGCTGTCGAACTGGCCGCTCGCCGACATCGGGCTGACGACAAGAATTCCGAACAACGAACAAGACGACAGCCCAAATGCGGCACTCCTCTTTTTCGGCCCCATGATCGCTGCGAGCGTCATCCTCTGGTGGATCGCCAACCGGCCCCTCGCCCGCCGGACCCAACTCCCCGCGTCCCGCTACTGGCTCCTCGCCCTTGCCGGCACACTCATCCCGACCGCCGTCGCCCTCACCGTCTGGCTCTAAAGCGGCGGTGACCTCCTCGACCCGCTATCGAAACTCACCCACATTTCCCAGCATGTCGATCGCCAACTGCTGCCCAAAATCGGCGACATGCACTGTCATCAGGCAGTCATCGACAGAGCCAGCGCTGCGCGGCCGGCGCCCGGACGTCTTCTTGGCCGCGGACTTCTTGGCCGGCTGCCTCAAGGGCCTTGGGTCATGCTGTCCATGAGCGCGAGCGCGCCGTCGATCTCCTCGTCGCTGAACTCGACTGGCGGCGGCAGTTCCTCCGGCGACTTGATCTCGTACCGTGTGGCGGCCTCCCCCCCAGCTGACGGCGCGGCACCCCGAAGCCCATTTTACGTCTGCCAGTTCGTCGCAGTGGGAAGTCGAGGCTGACTCGGCGCGGGCGCACAGTCAGGGTTTCCCTCACTTCCGGCCGCGCCACGGGACTCGGAGAACGTGCGCCGGTAGGCGCTCGGCGAGACGCCGACGATGCGATGGAAGTTCCGGCGCAGGGTGGTGGCCGTCCCCATGCCGACCTGTACGGCGATCTGCTCGATGCTGCTGTCGGTCGTCTCCAGTAGTTCCTGTGCGCGGCGGATGCGCTGGGTGAGGAGCCACTGCAGGGGGCTGGTGCCGGTGACCGCGATGAAGCGGCGGCTGAAGTGGCGGAGGCTCATGTTGGCCCGGCGGGCGAGCTCGGCGACCGTGAGCGGCTCGTGGAGGCGTTCCCTCGTCTGGTCCAGCAGGGTCGGCAGACCGTACTGGTCGCCTCCGGTTCCCGAGCCGTGACCGTCCGGCAGCGGGCTGGCGATGAACTGTGCCTGTCCGCCCGCGCGGTGCGGAGCGACCACGAGCCGCCGGGCCAGCGTGTTGGCCATGGTCGCGCCGAGATCGCTGCGGACCATGTGCAGGCAGAGGTCGATCCCCGCCGCCTGTCCCGCCGAGGTGAGTACGTCCCCCTCGTCGATGTAGAGCACTCCGGGGTCCACGTCGACCCGCGGATAGTCGTCGGCCAGTCGCCGGGTGTACATCCAGTGGGTGGTCGCGCGGCGTCCGTCGAGCAGCCCGGCGGCGGCCAGCACGAACGCTCCGGTGCAGATGGAGGCGACCCGCGCGCCCCGCTCGTGTGCCGCGCGCACCGCCTCCACCAGGTCGCCAGGCGCCCGCTCCATGGCCTCGTCGCAGGCGGGGACGATCACCGTGTCGGCCTTCACCAGGTCGTCCAGCGTGTGCCGGGTCTCCGAGCGCAGCCAGCCTCCGACATTGGCTCCTGGGGCCCCGCAGACGACCAGCTCGTAGCCGGCCCCGGCGGCCTCGGGGTTACCGGGGCCGAAGATCGTGCAGGGGATGGAGAGCTCGAACAGCGGCATCCCGTCCGTGACGGCCAGTGCGACTCGCGTCATGGCACAAATTGTACGCTGAATGTCGTTTCGGCCACTTGAGGACCTCACGGGCCGCCGTCAGTGTCGTATGCATGAGCTACCCGACATCGCATACGTCCCAAGAGGCCCGCCGGGGCGAGGCCCGGTTCTCCGGTGTGGGCGGCCGGGCCTGGCTGGCGATCGCTCTGGGGGTGGCTGCCGTCGGCTGGGGCGCGAACCAGTTCGCGCCGCTGTTGCTGATGTACCGCTCGGAGCTGGGTGTCCCGACGACGACGGTGGAGGCGACCTACGCCCTGTACGCGGTGGGGCTGATCCCCGGGCTGCTGCTCGGAGGCCCGTTCTCCGACCGGTACGGCCGCCGTCGGGTGCTGGTGCCCGCGCTGGTCATCTCCGCGCTCGCCAGCGGGTTGCTCATGCTGGCCGGGTCCGGGATCGGATGGCTGTTCGTCGGCCGGCTGGTCGCCGGTGCCGCCAGCGGAGCGGCGTTCAGCTCGGGCACCGCGTGGATCAAGGAACTCACCGTCAGCGGTTCCGGCCAGGACGAGCACACCGGCGCCCGCCGCGCGACGATCGGCATGACCATGGGATTCGCGGTGGGCCCGCTGGTCGCGGGTCTCCTGGCGCAGGCGGCACCGGATCCGGTCGTCAGCTCCTACGTGCCGCACGTGGTACTCACCCTGGCGGCCGTGCCGTTCGTGCTGCACACGCCGGAGACCCACGCGGCCAACGGGGACGCCCCGCTCTGGTCTCGCCTGCGGTTGCCTGAGGAGAGCAGCCGCCGGTTCTGGACGGTCGTCGCGCCCCTGGCGCCTTGGGTGTTCGGCGCGTCCGCCATCGCGCTGGCCTATCTGCCCGGCCTGGTGCTGGACCGGCTCGGTGACAACGCGCTGATGTTCAGCGCGGTCGTGACCATGCTGACCATGGTCGCGGGCATCGTCGTCCAGCCGCTGGCGCGCCGGGTCAGCCACCCGGACAAGCCGTACTTGATCGCGACCGCGCTGGGCATCGTGGTGGGCGGGCTGGTGCTCGGCGCGGTGGCCGCTGCGGACGCGCACTGGTGGATCGTCGCCGTCGCCGCGCTGGTGCTCGGCGCGGGCTACGGC
>KL569200.1:8399-12360 GCA_000715635.1 Streptomyces violaceus
CCACGCCTCCCTCGCGCCATCAGAGATGTGTATAAGAGACAGGAGGTGCAGCGCATGGCGAGCACCGAGAACCTGGGCCGGCTGACCGCGATCTTCCAGGCCTTCGCCTACCTGGGCTTCGGGGCACCTTATCTCCTCGCTCTGACCGAACACGTGGTGCCGCCGTCGGAGTTGCTGTTGCTGGCCGCCGCGTTGGCGGTGCTGACCCTCGCCTGGACGACCTACCGGGCCTCGCACGGCCCCGATCCGGCGAAGCGGCCGGCAAAGGCCGCTTCGCGTTCGGTGGTTCGGGGGTCGTAGCACGATCCGATCGACTCTTCCGCGAACCGACCACACCGGTGAGGTGACCGATGTGAAGACTGGCCCGACGAGATACTTCGCGCGAACCCACGACATCATCGACGCCCTGGAGGAAGTCGGGGTGGAGTGCCGTGCTGACAAGTGATTGCTGCAACTGACCGCCCAAAGCGCGGAGAGGGCCCCGACATCAACGCCGGAGCCCCCCTTGGAGGGCCGGGATCGCCCCCACCCCCCGGCCGCTTGTCCACGAACTGGTCCCGCTTCCGGCGCCCCCAGGCAGAGGCACTCTTGGCCTGCGATTTCTTCGAGTGCCCTATCCCCCCTGCCCTGCGAGCGTGTCCAGGATTTCTGCGACCGGGATGGGATCCAGAGGGCCGACGTGCGACGCCCCGGGAAAATCGTGCACGCGGAAGCTGTTGCCGGGCGTGAACGCGTCGGCTTCCGCGATCATTCTGTCCTGGAGTGCGGTGGCGATCGTCCGGTCCCTGCCGAAACGCAGGTAGGTGCGGGGAATGCGTCCCCAGCTACCAGCCCGGCCGACCGCTCGGCCCGCATAAGCGGCGACGGGCTCATCGGTCTGCATGCCGGCCAGTAACCGGCGGAATTCGGCGTCGGGGTAGTCCGCGCAGATCATCTCCTTCAGGAGGGCCAGCTCACGGCTGTCACCTGTCCGGAAGTTCAGTCGTAGTACACCGAGCCGACCCGGGTCACCCACCGTCAGTTCGACCGGGCTGACGGCGTTCGCGTTCTCGGGTGCCGCCGTGCAGGCGTCCGCTGTGGGCAGGACGCGGCTGGGACAGAAGGCCGCCATGTAGCAAATGTGGTGAAGCAGATGCGGGACGGCATCGCCGACACGGCTGACCGATACGCCACCCAGACTGTGCCCGACCAGCACCACCGGGCCGTTCCGTGCCGCTCGCCGCACGATGCCCGTGACGCGCGCCTCGTAGTCCTCCAGCCCGAGGCCCTTCAGTGGGGAAGGCTCGGCCGCCATCGCTGTGAGGTCCTGCCGCTGATAGGACTCCGGCACAAAAGCCTCCGCGCCATGCCGCGGCTGGTCCACCATGACGACGCGGTGACCGCGCAGCGTCAGCTCCCGCGCGATCGGCATCCAGAACGCGCCGGCGCTGTGGGTACCGTGCACCAGCACGTAGGTGGTGAGCCCGCGACGCGGGTCCGCTGCGGCCGGCGAGGTTCCGAGCCCGGTGGCCAGTGCCATGCCCCCCACTGCGAGTCCCAGCCCGCGCAATGCCGTCCGCCTGGTGGCACCCGTTGTTTCTTCGTTCGTGTCATCCATCATGAGTACGACGCTATGAACGGCCCGCTTGGCCCGCCAGCGGTCCAGCACCACCACAGGGGTGGACTCTGCACCACCTTCCAAACAGCCGCTCCGCGTGGTCTGGAAGGGTGGAACTCCCGTGATCACCGGCAGAAGGTCATCTTCGTTTCGGTATCGCGCCAGGTAACGGCGAGCAATCCGGACAACAGGCGACTATCGCCTCAGACGGGTGACATTGCACGCGGTATGCCTGGTCGACGGCGGCGTCAGCGGCCTGTTCGGTCAGTCCGCGGTGGCGTTTGAACGTCGTCATGGCGTTTCTCCCTCGGTGGCGGAGCGGTCCGGCCGCCGCAGTCGCAGCAGCTGGTCGTAGGCCTCGACCGACGGCAGCGGCCGGGTGTGGGGGTCGGCCTGGGCCAAGTGGCTCGAGGTGCTGAGCTCACCTGCTGGATCTCTGTGGGGCGAAGGGGGAGATCAAGCACGGTGGAAACCCCGCTCGCGCTCAACATCGGTGACCTGCCTGCGGTGCCAGGCGAGTTCGGCCTCGGTCGCGCGGGCGTAGTGGTTCATGACCGTTTCCCCGAGTGCGTCGTACACGACCTTGTTGCCGATGAACCTGTTCATGGCTTCGGTGAGGTCGGCCGGCACGGGGGTGGCGTCGCTTGCCGTGTAGGCGTCGCCGCCACAGGGCGCCGGAAGCTCGGGGCGGTCCTGGATACCGTGGAGGATGGCGGCGCAGGCGGCAGTGAGGGCGAGATAGAGGTTGGCGTCGGCGCCCGGCAGGCGGACTTCGAGGTGGGCGCTCTCGCCGACACCGGTGACGCGAATGGCGCAGGTGCGGTTGTCGAAGCCCCAGGTGTAGCTGGTCGGGGCGAAGGTGCGCGGAGCGTACCGCTTGTAGGCGTTGGGGGTGGGGGCATAAAGCGGAGCCAGGTGTGGCATGCCGAACACCAGGCCGGCAATGGCCCGTTCCAACACCGGAGGCAGGTCCGCGCTCCGGTGGTAGGCGAACGCGTTGCCATTGGCGGACCACAGCGACAGGTGCAAGTGCAGGCCGCTGCCAATGCCGGTCGCGGGTGCGGCCATGAAGGTCGGAGTCATACCGCGCCGCTGAGCGAGGTCCGGCACGATGAGCCGAAAGGCGGTGTAGGCGTCGCACGCCGACATCACATCGCCATAGGCGAAGGTCACTTCGACCTGGCCTGCCGCACTCTCGGTCTTGATCGCCTCGACCGGAACGTCCGCTTCCCGCAGGGCATCGTGGAGGTGCTGGAAGAAGTCAGCGACTTCCGGGGGATGGCTGAGGGCGTAGTCGAGGTCGCCAGACCAGGCCGGGCGCAGACCACGGTATGCCGACGTGTGCGCCTCCTGGCCGGTGCCCTGGTACAGCACGAATTCAACCTCCGTGCCCAGAGCCACGTGATAGCCGAGATCGGCCAGGCGCTCCAGCTGAGTGCGCAGCATGTGGCGGGGAGCGACCTCGACGGGTCGGCCGTCGTGGTGGAAGACGTCACCCATGATGAGGGCGGTGCCCGGCTGGTGGGGCAGGAGGCGGATGCTGCTCGGATCCGCCTTCACTCCGAGGTCGCCGTAGCCCTGCTCCCAGCCGGTGAGGGAGAAGCCATCGAGCGGGGTCATGTCGACGTCTGTGGCCAGGACGTAGGCGCACATCTCCGCCTCGGAGTTCATCCGGTCCACGAAGACGGGAGCGGTGAGGATCTTGCCCTTGGGCCGACCCTGCATGTCCGGCACGGCGAGTCTCACCGCTGTGATCTCCCCACTACGGACGGATTCCTTGAACGCCCTCAGAGTGACGGCTCCAGTGGGCAAGGCCCCGCGTGCCGTGGGTTGCTCGTCGCGCTGTTCGTCGTGGCTGTGCATCAGACGTCCTCCTCTAGTCCGCCCTGCTGGGCGGTGCTGGTGTGGGTGGTGAGCTGGTGGTCACGGCGTCCGCGGGTGATCCAAGTCAGCCAGGCCGGCACCAGCGCGATGGCCAGTGTCACGCCGGCGTAGTCGAAGGACTCGGGGATCATGCCGACCGCGTTGATCGCGGTGATGGCGCCGTGGGCGGCTGGAGACCATAGGGCGGGCAGTGCAAGGACGAATCGCACACAGACCGACAGCCACACAGCTGCGGTAGGCGTCTAGGTGCGACTGCTGACACGCCGCCAGGTCTGCCAGCGCGGCAGGGGCGCGGCTGCGGGAGAACGCGTAGATCAGCCGGCTCGCGGCAGCGACCTCTGCGTTGCCGCAGCGCAGCATGGCCACGATGATGATGGGCAGCAGGGCCTTGGCACCAGCGGCGCCCAGGACATCGAGGAAGATCTGGGCGGGTGGCACGCCGGTAGCCGAATTCTGGGTGGCGTCGTATTCCTGGATGGA
>KL569200.1:12584-15834 GCA_000715635.1 Streptomyces violaceus
GGTGGCACGCCGGTAGCCGAATTCTGGGTGGCGTCGTATTCCTGGATGGATGCTGGCATCCCGGCCAGCAGGATGAAGCCCGCGATCCACGAGACCGCGATGGCGCGGACGATGCCCTTGGGCGCCGAGATCTGCACCTGTGTGGTCTCCTCCGCGACGTGGGAGCCGCCGTCGTACCCGCGGAAGGTGGAGCCGGCGAGCAGCGCCCCGATGAGGCAGACGTAGAGCGGGCTGGTGAACCCGGTGTCATTGTTGAAGTGGGTGAAGACGAACTGCGCCGACTGGTGCTGGTCCGGGGCGAAGGCGAGCGAGCCGACGATGATCGCGACGCCGATCAGCTGCCACCACACCGAGAGGGAGTTCAGCACGGTGACCAGGCGTACGCCGCATTTGTTCAAAAGGCCGTGCAGCAGCAGGATGCACCCGAAGATCAGCATCGTCGAGAAGCAGATCGCGAAGTTGCCGAACACGCCCATCTTTCGGGCGAGTTCGGCCGTGACGCCGAGCTGGGCCAGGATGGCGTCATCGTGGGCCAAAGGAGGGGCCCCTGTTCTGCGAGACACAGAGTTTCTCTGAAGATACGGGGGACGAAAAAAGGACGAAAGGAGGCAGTCTCGGCCAAGGGGGTGATCGGCTGCTCATCGGTAGCGCGCGCCCTGTCGGCAGGCAGCGTCACGAAGTCGCCGGAACTCGGTCTGCCAGTCGCGGCCCAGGCTCCCGCTGACCTGCGCCCATGGCGCGCTGGTGGCAAGCGGGCCGATCTCCTCGCACACCAGGTTCGCGCCTGCCTCACCGCAGGTGACCAGCGTGTGCGCCAGGTGATTGAGGTCCAGCAGCGAAAGCCGCGGGCGCGCATGGGCAGGGACGTGGAAGGACCAGTCGTCCCGTGCCCGGCGCGCGTGGTGCGCGACGCGGGCGGTGGTCCAGAACTTGAGAGCGCTGCCCTGCCCGTTGCCGTGCTGGCGCTGATAGTCCGCGGCGAACGCGCAGAAGACCGGCCGCGACATCCCGATCGTCCTGCTCACTCCGCAGGACTGACCCTGACGAGCCACCCTGAACGTCTGTCCAATCACTCACTGAGGCCCTTGGCGGCATCGGGACGGAACTCGCGCAGGCCCTCGACGCGGTGGGAGCCATGACCGCCGAGGCGCGCCGGCGGTTGGGCATCGCCGTGGACGACCAGGTGCCGCCGCGCAGGTGCCTGCAGGCGCAGGCCCGGCATAATCCGTGGCTCCTGGAGACTGGCCGCATCCAGGCGGACGCCCACATCACTCATGCCTGCCTCGCCCATGCAGGGCGAGGGTGGGCATCCTGACTGCGCTTTCTTGAGAGCTGTGTCAGCTCCCGGTGAGTCGTGCTGTGAGGTGGGCCGTGCCCGCGGATACGGCGAGAAGTGTGCCGAGCGGCGTCCGCTCGGCCGACGCCGACGATCCGGTGCCGCCGGGTTCCGCCTGCGCTCCCACCAGCAGCACCTGCCACGGCCCCGGTACCCCCTCCGCGTCGACCGTGACCGTGTCGCCCTCGCGAGTCGTCCGGAAGACGGCCGCCGAGCTGTCCCGGGCGCCCGGGGCCGGGATCCGTGTCACGACCGTCGCACCGTCGACGGGCGCGTGGACCCGCAGTGTCACCCCGTGCGCCCAGTCGTACTCCGCCGCGTCGTCGCTCACGCCGTACGGGATGACCGAGCCGGGCCGGGCAAGCAGGGGCAGACTGTCGTACCCGTACCGCTCGCGCCGCCAGCCCGGCCCCTGGACCCGTTCGCCCGACAGCGCATGCGTCCAGGTGCCGTGGGGGACGTAGTAGTCGACGACGCCGTCGGCCGAGAACACGGGGGCGACGAGCAGGTCGTCGCCGAGCATGTACTGCCGGTCGAGGGTGTGGCAGGCCGGGTCGTCGGGGAACTCCAGGACCATCGCCCGCATCACCGGCGTGCCGCGCTCGGCGGCCTGTTGGGCCGCACGGAACAGGTAGGGCATGAGCCGGTGCTTGAGGCGGGTGAAGTCGCGGGTGACCGCGACCGCCTCTTCGTCGTAGTCCCACGGCACCCGGTACGACTTGCTGCCATGCAACCGGCTGTGCGACGACAGCAGCCCGAACTGCACCCATCGCTTGAACACCTCGGGCGTCGGCGTGCCCTCGAAACCGCCGATGTCATGGCTCCAGAAGCCGAACCCGGACAGGCCGAGCGACAGCCCGCCGCGCAGCGACTCGGCCATCGCGCCGAAGTGCGACTCACAGTCGCCGCCCCAGTGCACCGGGAACTGCTGTCCGCCCGCCGTCGCAGAGCGGGCGAAGAGCACGGCCTCACCGGCGCCCCGGGCCTCGCTCAGCACCTCGAAGACCGTCTCGTTGTAGAGCTGTGTGTAGTAGTTGTGCATGCGCTCCGGGGCGGAGCCGTCGTGCCAGACCACATCGGTCGGGATCCGCTCGCCGAAGTCGGTCTTGAAGCAGTCGACGCCCTGCGCGGTGAGCGCGCGCAGCTTGCTCGCGTACCACTGGCGCGCGTCCGGGTCGGTGAAGTCGACCAGGGCCATGCCGGCCTGCCACAGGTCCCACTGCCACACGTCGCCGTTGGCCTTGCGGACCAGATAGCCGTGCCGCTTGGCCTCCGCGAACAGCGCGGACTTCTGTGCGATGTACGGGTTGATCCACACCGACACGCGCAGGTCGTGCTCCTCCTTCAGCCGCCGCAGCATGCCCTCCGGGTCCGGGAAGACCTCCGGGTCCCAGGTGAAGTCGCACCACTGGTACTCCCGCATCCAGAAGCAGTCGAAGTGGAAGACGCCCAGCGGGATGTCGCGCTCCGCCATCCCGCGCACGAACCGGTTCACCGTCTCCTCGTCGTACGAGGTCGTGAACGACGTGGACAGCCACAGCCCGAACGACCAGGCCGGCGGCAGCGCCGGGCGGCCGGTCAGCGCCGTGTAGCGGTCCAGGATGTCCTTGGGCGTCGGACCGTACACGACGAAGTACTCCAGCGACTGGTCCTCGACGCTGAACTGCACCTGCCCGACGGCCTCCGAGTCGACCTCGTAGCTCACCTTGCCGGGGTGGTTGACGAAAACGCCGTAGCCACGGTTGGTGAGGTGGAAGGGGACGTTCTTGTACGCCTGCTCGCTCGCGGTGCCGCCGTCGGCCTGCCAGATGTCCACGCTCTGGCCGTTCTTCACGAACGGCGTGAACCGTTCGCCGAGCCCATACACCAGCTCGCCGACGTCGAGCGTGAGCTGCGCCAGCGAGTAGTGGCTGG
>KL569200.1:16072-17223 GCA_000715635.1 Streptomyces violaceus
GCCCAGGACCGCGAAGCCGGTGCCGCGTGCCTTCGCCGAGGTGAGGACACGACCGTCCGCGGTGAAGTCCAGCCGCCACGGGGCCGCGGTGTCCACACGCAGGGACAGCTCCCCGGCCGTCAGCTGCAGCAGCGAGCCCGCCCGGGTGACCTGCGCCGCGTGGCCGGGCTCGGCGCGCAGCGCGAACTCCGGGCCGCGCTCGGCAGCGCCCGCGTGATGGGTGGAACGGATGCCGATCACGCCTTCGGCGGGGGACCAGCACTCGACGGTCAGCAGCGGGCTGTTGAGGGTGTGGCCGCGGCGCGTGACGTGCCGCACGGGCGCGTAGAGCGTGAACCGGTCCTCGTCGACGCGGACGTCGACGACTTCTGCGGCGTACGACGCCTGGACGCCTTCACGCATCATCCAGTAGCCGTCGGTGAACTTCATCGAGGGTCCTCACCAGGGGTGGTACGGGCGCGGTGGGCGGCGATCAGCCGCTGGTACCAGCGGTAGCTGTCCTTGGGTGTGCGTACTTGCGAGTCATAGTCGACCCGGACGATGCCGAAGCGCTGGCCGTACCCGCGGGCCCACTCGAAGTTGTCCAGCAGCGACCACACGTAATAGCCGCGCACGTCGACGCCCGCGCGCAGGGCGGCGGCGAGCGCCTCCAAATGGCTGTGCAGGTAGTCGACCCGCTCCACGTCGCGGACCCGGCCGTCGACGTCGACGGCGTCCGCCTCCGCCGAGCCGTTCTCGGTGATCAGCAGCGGCGGCAGCGCGGGGTAGCGCTCGGACAGGTCGACCAGCAGGTCCGTGAACGTGTGCGGGACGACGGGCCACCCCATCGTGGTGTGGCGGACATCGTCGCGCCAGGTCTCCTCGGCCCGTACGTCGACCGCAGTGCGGGTGGCCGGGTCGGCGTCGCGGTACGGGGCGTCGGCGACGGTGATCGGCCGGTAGTAGTTGATGCCGACGAAGTCGAGCGGCGCGCCGATGAGGTCGAGGTCGCCGTCGAGGCGGTACGAGCCGTCGCCGGAGGGCAGCAGCTCGCCCCAGGTCTCGGCTTCGTGCTCCGGGTAGCGCCCGGCGAACAGCGGCTCGAACCACACGTCGTTGTGAAGCGTCTCGACGCGACGTACGGCGGCCAGGTCGGCGGGGGAGTCCGTGGC
>KL569200.1:17364-19475 GCA_000715635.1 Streptomyces violaceus
GTCCGTGGCCGCCAGCAGCCGGTCGGGGTTGAGGGTGATCCCCACCTCCCGTGCCCCCGCCGCGCGCAGCGCGTGCACGGCAAGCCCGTGGCCGACGAGCAGATGGTGTGCGGCGGCGAGCGCGCCGCGGCCCTCACGGGCGCCCGGGGCGTGGGCGCCCGCCGCGTAGCCGACGAAGGCGCTGCAGAAGGGCTCGTTGAGCGTGATCCAGCGGTCCACCCGGTCACCGAGCCGGGCGGCGACCACCCCGGCGTACTCGGCGAACCGCTCAGCCGTCTCGCGTACCCGCCAGCCGCCCCGGTCCGCCAGGGCCTGGGGGAGGTCCCAGTGGTAGAGGGTGGCGGCGGGGGAGATGCCGGAGGCCAGCAACTCGTCGATGAGCCGGTCGTAGAAGTCGAGCCCCGCCGCGTTGGCGGGGCCGGAGCCGGTCGGCTGGATACGCGGCCAGGCGATGGATAAGCGGTAGCTGTCCACGCCCAGCTCGCGCAGTAGCGCGATGTCCTCGCGGTAGCGGTGGTAGTGGTCGCAGGCGACGTCACCGGTGGCGCCGTCCGCGACGCGCCCGGGCTCGCGGCAGAAGGTGTCCCAGATGGACGGGCCTCTGCCGTCCTCGTCGTGCGCGCCCTCGATCTGGTAACTGGCCGTGGCGGCACCGAAGAAGAAGCCGGTGGGGAACTCGGGGAATTGGGTGGACTCGGAGGAAGTCACAGGGGAACCGCCCTACTTGACCGACCCGCCGGTGATCCCGGCGGCGATGTACTTCTGGGCGACGACGAGCAGGATCGCGGCCGGCACGGCGGACAGCACCGCCGTCGCCATGACCGCGCCCCAGTCGCTGACATGTGCGCCGACGAACTGGTAGATGCCGAGCGTGATGGGCTTGACGTCGTCCGTGGTGTTGAGGGTGAGCGCGAACATGAAGTCGGACCAGGCGAAGAGGAAGGTGAACAGTCCCGCCGTGATCAGGGCGTTGCGGCTCATGGGCAGCACGATCCGCACGAACGCGGTGAAGCGGTTCGCCCCATCCACCATCGCTGCCTCGACGACCTCGCTCGGTATCGACACCATGAACGCCCGCAGCAGTACGACCGCGAACGGCAGACCGAGCGAGGCGTCCGCCAGGATCAGCCCCAGATAGGAGTTGACGAGGTCGAGCTGCGCATAGGCGCTGTAGAGGGCGTTGGCGATGACGATGCCCGGGACCATCTGTGTGATGAGCGTCGCGAAGACGATGCCCTGCCCGCCGCGGAGTCCGAACTGGGCGAGCCCGTACGCGGCGGGCGCGGCGAGCGCGAGACAGACGGCGACGGCGCCGAGCGCGACGACGAAGCTGGTGAGCAGCGAACCGCCCTGAGTGCTGATCGCCGTGTCGAAGTTCTTCAGGGACGGTGAGACGGGGAACCACTCGGTGGCGGCGATGCTCGACTCGGGCTGGAGGGCGGTGTTGAGCATCCAGTACACGGGGAAGAGCAGCACGGCGAGAATCAGCAGCGCGGCGGCGGTGTTCCACACCGAACGAATGCGGAGAAGGCTCGCCGGCCGTTGCTTCGATCGTCTCATCGGTCGGTTCATCGTCGGTCATTTCCCCTTGCCGAAGTCGGCGCGGTTGGCCCGCAGGTACAGCACGGCGAAGACCGCGCTGATGAGGATCAGGACATTGCCCACCACGGCGCCCTGGCCGAAGTCGAGCTGCAGGAAGGAGAGCTGGTACGTGACCGTGCCCAGGGTCTGTGTGGAGTCCGCGGGCCCGCCCGAGGTCAGTGCCAGGATCAGGTCGAGGATCTTCACCGTCGACATGAAGCCCAGCACGAGCACGACGGTGATCACCGGGCGCAGCATCGGCAGCGTGATGCTGCGGAACGTCCGCCATGGCCCGGAGCCGTCGAGCGACGCGGCCTCGTACAGCTCGCGCGGAATCTCCTGGAGGCCGCCGTAGAGGATGACCATGTTGAACGGGATGCCGATCCAGATGTTGACCAGGATCGCCGACAGCAGGGCCACGCCGGGGCTGCTCAGCCACGGCACGCCGTCCTGCGGGACCAGGCCGACCGCGTGGAGGGCGGTATTCAGCATGCCGTGGTCCTGGTCGAGGATGCGCCGCCAGACGACGG
>KL569200.1:19700-20201 GCA_000715635.1 Streptomyces violaceus
AGCCAGGGCAGCAGCAGGATGGCGCGCACGAAGCCGGAGAGCCGGAAGCGGCGGGAGAAGAAGACGGCGAGGGCCAGGCCGACGGTGAACTGGCCGAGCAGCGAGCCGACGGTGAACAGGGCCGTGTGCCACAGGGCGTCGGTGAACAGCTCGTTGGCGAAGACGGCGCGCCAGTTGTCGAGGCCGTTGAACGGTGCCTCGCCCGTGAAGTACGTCTTCGGCGTGTAGTGCTGGAAGCTCATCACGATGTTGCGGACGAGCGGGTAGCCGAAGAAGAGCGCCATGTAGGCGAGTGCGGGGGCGACGAAGAGCCAGCGCAGCAGCCCGCGGTGCAGCGGAGCGCGGCCGGTGGCGGACTTCGTTCCGGCGGCGCCCGTGGCGGACGCCGGGGAGGTGACGGTGGTCATGGCCGGTTCCTCACTTCCCCGCCGAAGCCTGCTGCTGGGCCCGGTGCAGGGCCTGTTCGGGACTGGTCCGGCCCGTCAGCACGGACTGGAAGGC
>KL569200.1:20435-20685 GCA_000715635.1 Streptomyces violaceus
GGCCAGCCGGTGCCGACCTTCGCCGTACGGGAGCGGGCGGTGGTGACGAGCTCGGCGAAGGCGGCGAGCTTCGGGTTCTGCTTCGCGTACGCCTGTGCGGCCGTGGCGCGGGTGGGCACGTTGTTGACCGATGCGCCCCACTGGAGCTGGTTCTTCACGGAGTTGAGGCAGTTCAGGACCTTGCCGGCGTTCTTCTCGCGGGCCGGGTCCTCGTCGTTCCTCGGTACGGCCATGACGGTGCCGCCGATGG
>KL569200.1:20937-22278 GCA_000715635.1 Streptomyces violaceus
CCCGCCGGCTTGCCCGCCTCGGGCACCGGAATGCCCGCGACCGCCCAGTCCACGTTCTTCTGGGCGCTGAGGACAGGCACCTGCCACGGCCCGTTGATCATCATGGCGGCGCGGCCCGCGACGAACTGGTCGTTGACGTCCTGCTGGTTCCAGTTGACGACGGACCTGGAGGCGGAGCCGTCGGCGACCAGGTCCTTCCAGAGCTGGAGCGCGGCCTCGCCCTTGCCGTTGTCGATCTTGGTCTCGTCACCGCCGGCGGACCAGAAGAACGGAAGGAACTGGTAGACGCCGTCAGCGTTCGGGCTCGCGCTGAAGGCCATTCCGTACGTGTCACCCGCGGTCAGCTTCTTCGCGGCCGCCCGCAGCTCCTTCCAGGTGGTGGGCGGGGCGACGCCCGCATCCTTGAGGAGCTCGGTGTTGTAGATCAGCGCGAGGGAGTTGACGGAACGGGCGATGCCGTACTGGGTGCCGTCGTACGAGCCGAGGGACTTCGCGCTCGTGGAGAGGCCGGAGGTGTCGACCCCGACGTCGTCGAGCGGCCGCAGGCCCTCGGTCTGCGCGAACTGGGGCAGCTCCGAACCGTCGAGCTCCAGAATGTCGGTGAGCGAGTCGGACGACGCCATCCGAAGCGCCTTGGAGGCGATCTGGTCGGCGGGCACGCTGATCTGCTCGACCCTCAGGCCGAGCGGCTTGCCGCAGCGGTCGAAGAACCGCTGGTTGGCGGTGTGCTCGGCGGTGTCGGTCGCCGAGTTGAGCACGGTGACGGTACCCGGGTCGGGCTCCGCGGCACAGCCGGTCACCCCTGGCGCGACGAGGGTACAGGCGAGGGTGGCGGCGAGCGCGGGAACGCGTCCGCCTCTTGTTCTGAGGCGTCCTGCTAAGAACGGCAAGGTTGATCCTCCGTTACATGTGCGGCTCTGGACATGCGGTGGTCCGGCGATGGGGAGTCGCCGGCCGTGCCGTACGGCGGTCCGAGTGGTCAGCCGGGCGACGGCGGGGCGATGACGGGCCCGGCCATCCGCGGCTGGATCAGGTGGTGCGGCGTGCAGGAGGACATGCTCGAGGCAGGTGCCGCGAGGGGCTCCTGCGAAGCCGACGACCGGTCGTCGCGGCCGGGGCCGATCGCGTCGATGGCGAGCCGGGCCACGGCCGTGGACATTTCCGCGACGGGCAGATCGATCCGCGGCAGATGCCGGATGCCCAGCTCGTCCGGGAGGCTGCCGACGAGCACGACGGTCAGATCGTGGGGGACCCGCAACCCGGCCTCCGCCACTGCGTCCAGCAGGCGGGGGAGAAGGATCAGGTGCTGGACGACCAGCGCGGTTGGGACGGGCCGAGCGG
>KL569200.1:22491-25535 GCA_000715635.1 Streptomyces violaceus
TAGCTCAACCGCCGCACCAGGACGTCCGGGTCGCGGTGGGACGGGACCAGGCGGACATCGGCCCCGGTCTCGGCGGCCGCTCGCCGGGCGCCGTCAAGGCCGTGCAGGGCATAGCCGCGGCGTGCGGCGACCTCGTGCTCGGCCGACGAGAGGAAGAGGATCCGCAGGTGTCCGGCTGCGGCGGTCTCGCGCACGGCGAGGGCGACGGCGGCCTCCCAGTCGAGGTCGGTCCAGGGCAGCGCCGCGTGATCGTCGTGACCCAGCAGAGCCCCGGGGAAGCCCAGTTCGCGCAGGACCTCGACACGGGGGTCGCGGTCCTCGACCGCCATCAGCACCGCGGCGTCCGCCAGCCTGCTGCGGGCCACCCGCCGCAGCCCACCGACGCCGTCGCTGTCAGTCATCAGCAGCACGTCGTACCCGTGCACACGGGCGGCATCGGTGACGTCGATCGCGAACCGCCCGTCGATCGCCCGGTACGCCCCGGGCACGCGCGGCGTGGCCAGCGCGAGCACCCGGGTCCGCGCGCTGCGCAGCGTACGGGCACTCGCGCGCGGGTGGTATCCGAGCTCCTCGATCGCGGCCTGCACCGCGCGCCGGGTGTCCTCGGAGATCTTGCGCGACCCGCTCAGGACGTACGACACGGTGCTCGGCGCGACGCCTGCCCGCTCGGCGACGTCCTTGATCGTGGTCATCTCCACCTCCACCCGGCCCGTGTTGGGGCCCGTCGGCTGTGTCGAGTCATCGAATCGATTCGATAGACGGGGGGACCTTAAGCACGGCGGGTGGGGAAGGGCAATACCTCGAGCGATACGTCCTGGGACTACTCCGTCGGAGTCGCCCCGGACACGACAGCCGCGGCCGTGGATGAGTTCCCCCAGGCAGGTATCGCCGTAACGGGTGAGGCACCCCTACCGCAGTAGTCCCCGCACCAGGCCCGGCGTGGGACCAGAACCAATGGGCTTGGCCAGTTGCGCGTCGGCGGGCCCGCCGCGCCCTGCGCCGCCGTCAGTGCGGCGGAGTACTGCCGGGCAGGTATCGGAGGAAGTGGACACGGTGGGGGATTCGCGGATGCGGCGGATCGCGGGCAGCGTGCCGTGGCTGGGTCACCTGCCGCGGCTCGTGCGTGATCCCCTCGCCTTTCTCACGTCCCAGCGGTCAGGGCCGGCAGGGGGGAGGACGCGGCTTGCGGGGAGTTGGGTGTATCTGGTCAACGGTGCGGAGGCGGCCCGCCAGGTTGGTGTCGCCGGTGTTTCGACAAGGGCGGGCCGTTCATTTGACACGCCGCGGGTCCTGGTCGGCAACGGTGTGATCACGTGCGGCAATGCCGATCACCGGCGTCAACATCCGGTGAGGCGGCCTGCGTTCCACCGGGACCAAGTGGCACGCTACGCCTCGGCGATGGGTGACTGCGTCGCTCAGGCGATCGGCGGATGGCTCACTTCGCGGTGCTCATGCATTGTCGACGATCTTGCCTCCGGCGGGTCACTGGGCGACGCGATTCGCACTTGACCGCACTCCAGGAGGATGGGCATTCCGTGAAGGGTGCGGAGTCTCCCGGTGAACTGCTGTCCCGTCTCAGGAGCAGTGGGCCGTCGTAAGGCGGTGGTCTGGGGTGGTTTCAGGTTGAGTGAGATGGCGGCTACCAGCCTGTCTCGTCACCCTGAGGGCGGATTTCTGCGGGCTTTGCGTCGTCACGCCGGCGGCGAGCGTGCCAGAGGCGCCTGAGGGCTTCGAGCTCGGTTCGAGGGAAGTGGCTCGCCCCATTTGCTGCGGTAGCTGCTCTCACCGTAGGACCGAGCCACCTCGTCGAAGCAGCGGATTACAGATCGGACGAGTGTGTCGATGGGGAGCTGGGCCGACCAGATCTCGGTGCCCTTGTTGTCGTGGTCGCTGCGCTGTCGCAGTTCCAGCACGCGGACAGGGCAGTCAGCAAGTCCTCCGGAGCACTGGTGATGTAGGACGCGGTGAGTTCCGCCTCCGCTTGGTGATTCTCTACGGTGCAGTCGGCTCAGCCGTGTCCATCCAACGTCCAGGTCATGCGCATGTCTGCTTTCATGGCTGCTTTGCGGAGAGAAAGTCCTCGACGACAGATGCCAGGGACGACATCTGCTCTCCGGCCTCCAGCCAGGTGGTCACCGAGGCAGTCCATCCTCCCGTGGCGTTCGGCCAGGGGCGCAACGTCCAGGTCAACCCGACATGGCCGCCGGACCGAAAGACTGCGGACACCGCCAAGTCCCTGTCGTATGTCTGCCAGACCCGCTCGCCTTCCCAGCCCTGGTAATCCGCAGCCAGCCCGGCGATGAAGGCCGCAAGATCAGCGTCCCAGATCCAGGCCACAACCTCGTCGACGCGCGCGATCAGGCCGGGAGCCCAGGCCTCGACCACGTATTGCACGCAGCCTTCGTCGAACGGCTCCTGTTCGCTGAGCCGCACCCCGACGGCCGCGTCGTCCAGGGAGCGGATGGTCACGCCGGGCTTGTCGTCGATGCCGTCGTCCGGGGCGGTCATGGGCGAACGCTAGGCCAGCGCCACTCGCGATGTCATGTGGATTCATCGGTGGCGGCGGACGGGCCGAACACATCACCTTCAGCGGACCTCGGCGCAACTCGCCTTCCTCGCCTACGTACAGCCCGAATTCCTCTGCGTAAGGAGGACACGCTCGGCCTCGTCCCGGGCATCTCCGTGTTCGTGCTGCTCGTGGCCGGCTACCTGCGCTCCACTCTCGCCATGCAACGCACCGGCACCGCGGCAGCCCGGCGCAGCGTTCTCGGGCTCATCTGCTACGCGATCACCGCTGCCATGGTGTGCGACGTGATCACGGGTCCGACCCTCGACGCCTACCCCGACGTCGGCACAACTGGTTCGGCTCCGGCGACGCCACCGCGTGCGCCTCGATCTACTTCGCGGGCGGCCTGTTCCTCAGCACCGGCGGGTACGTGTCACTGCTGCAGGTGATCAACGCGCCCCGCAACGTCGGCGGCGGCGAAGGCGGGCTGGTCACTCACCGTTGGCGGTGGTGGAGATACGAGCCGATGCAGTTGGAC
>KL569200.1:25729-29181 GCA_000715635.1 Streptomyces violaceus
ATACGAGCCGATGCAGTTGGACTGGCTGAGCACGTTAGTCCTGTTCGCGGGCACACTCGTTTTCGCCGTCGACTTGCTGGATTCTTTCCTGCAGGGCCTGAACGTCCAGCAGGCCAACCGGCTGATCTGGGTGCCCGACGTGATCGGCTGCGCCCTCTTCCTGCTCTCCGGCCACCTGGGCTTCGCCGAGATCTGCCACGGCCGGCCCTGCGTCCGGCCGCACAACCTCGGCTGGTGGATCGTCGCCGTGAACCAACTCGGGTCCGTCCTGTTCATGGTCTCGGCGCTCGCTGCCTACACCCGCCCCGCCACCGGCAGCCTCGTCAACGCCGACATTGCCGACTGGGGCACTCTCACCGGCGCCCTGTGCTTCTCCCTCGCCGGCCTCTTCCAACTCGGCGAACACCCATCGGGCTCATAGGTGAGGTGATGCGGAGAAACCACCTCACCGTCACTGGCGCAGTGAGCTGCGCGACGCTTGCCGGCAGCCGTGGTTCGGAGAAGCCACTAGACCGAAACTGATACCACCCGCCCACACGGTCGGGGACATGACAGGCCTCTGCGGCTACCTCGAGCAACACCAGGTGTGGGATCTCAGATTCCGTGGCCGAGTCTCATGACCGATGGCCACTCGAAGGCCGGTCGGTCACGCATCTGAGTCCGGCCGGTCGGAGCGCTCACCCTTGGGGCTGACGAAGTGCCCAGTCGCGGTCGCTTGGCGTCGGCTCGGTTCGCCAACGAGCCCGTAGGACTCCGTCGTTGTCGGGCATGACAGCAGTGCACAGAGGCACACGTTCACCCGCATATACAGACAGGAGCGCGGCGGCATGGGCACGGGATATCCGGGCGGTCAGTTCGGGGAAGTCGTCCTCGTCGGCGATGACGCTGCGGATGTTGCCGCCTTCGTCCTGCCACACGCCCTCGACGAGGCCGTCAGCGGGCAGGGCTCTCATGACGGCGTCGATGTCGGTGGACAGGGACGGCCAGACGGCGAGACGGGCCCGGGGAGTGAGTCCAACGCGAACGGGTTCGATGGTGTCGCTGGTGAGGTGGTGCCATCGTGAGGCACCTTCGAGATACGTCTCTTCCAGGATTCCTGCACGGCCGGTGACGACTGCCCTGTGCAGCTCGGCCCAGAAGTCGTCATCTGCGGGCCGCTGGATGACCTGCTCTTCCTCCTCGGCCTCAAAGGCGTACGGGGAGGCGTCCAGGCGTTCTGGGAACAGTCCGAGCTCGCGGGTGCGGGCCAGTGCTTCCTCGCAAGGCCGGCTGCTGCTGATGTAGAGGTACTGGTCCCACCCCACGTGGATCGCGAACGTGTCCTCCGCCTCCAGCCGGCACCAGGCCCCGCTGTCGCGCAGCATGACCCGCACCAGCTCCAGCACGATATCGAGCGGCATCTGTGCCCCGTCGTGGAAAGCGGCTTGGCCGGACGGGAAGAGCCGTGCCAGCCCGAAACCGTCCACCGGAGGCTCCACACCGAAGTGTGAGAGGGAGGGAACCTGCGGTTCGCGTACGACCAGATGATCGATGCCGGTGTCCGCGGCGAAGGCCGCGACCGCCCGAAGATAGGTCCCCTCGACCGCGCCGTGGTCGCTGACAGTGTCCTCAGGGCCGGTGTAGCGGCCACGTCCATCGCGGTCAGCGGGGTCGTACTTGGTGACGCGGTACACGTAGGCCAGCACGGCCTCATCCTTCCGCACAGGCCCGACGTACGACGAGGAAATACCAGGGGAGCTGAGACACCACGGATAGCGACACACTCTGAATCACGTCCGAAACTTCCTGGTCAGAGCGATTCTCCATGCCACGGCGCAGTTCACGCCCGTACCTCGTTCGCGTTGAAACGCCGACGCCTGGAAAGCCAAGCAGCCGCGCCGGGAACAGCCGGTCCGGCCGGCACTGTTGCATCGGTCGAGGGACCGGCGCCGCACAGGCGGGGAACATGGAGGCAACAAGGTCGTCCCCCCCCAGGAGCCGGGCCCCAGGCTCGCGGTACGCCCGCCGCGCACTCGAATCAAGATGTATTTCTGCAGGAGGACTGTTTCATGACTGACCGGCCCTTGACGCTCATGGCAGTGCACGCCCACCCTGACGACGAGGCCACCGGAACCGGAGGGGTCCTCGCACGGTACGCGGCGGAAGGCATCCGCACGGTTCTGGTGACGTGTACCGACGGCGGTTGCGGTGACGGGCCGGGGGGTGTCAAGCCGGGCGATCCCGGGCACGATCCGGCAGCGGTCGCCTTGATGCGCCGTCAAGAACTCGAGGCGAGCTGTCACGTCCTGAAGGTCAGCGATCTGGAGATGCTGGACTATGCCGACTCCGGGATGACGGGCTGGCCGAGCAACGACGCCCCCGGATCCTTCTGGCAGACCCCCGTGCAGGAGGGCGCCGCCCGACTCGCGGAACTCATGAGGCACTACAGGCCTGATGTGGTCGTCACCTACGACGAGAACGGCTTCTACGGCCACCCCGACCACATCCAGGCCCACCGCATCACGATGGCGGCGCTGGAGATGACCGCGCTGACACCGAAGGTGTACTGGACGACGATGCCCCGCTCGATGATGCAGCGGTTCGGGGAGGTCATGCGTGAGTTTCATGAGGACATGCCGGAGCCGGATCCTGCCGAGGCCGCCGCGATGGCCGAGATCGGCCTCCCCGACGATGAGATCACCACGTGGGTGGACACCACCGCGTTCAGCGGTCAGAAGTTCGACGCGTTGGCCGCGCACGCCAGTCAGGGCGAGAACATCTTCTTCCTCAAGATGGGCAAGGAGAGGTTCGGCGAGTTGATGGGCATGGAGACCTTCGTACGTGTCCAGGACGCCACCGGGGCGGCTGTACCCGAGAACGATCTCTTCGCCGGACTGCGCTGATCGAGCGGTTACTGCAACTCGGCGTCGGCGCCGCCATGGTGGCTGGCCTGGCCGTAACTGGACAGGGCCCTGTCTTCGCGCACAGCGGTCCTTCCAAGCCGCAGGCGTGGGTCGAAGCGAACGTGGACCGACTTGCCCGGCGGTCGCCGACTGCTCGTGCAGGCGACCCCGCCGCCAAGGAAGCCGCAGAGACCTTGCACGCCAAGTCGCCGACCGCCCTCCACCCTCGCCTCCCTGCGCAGCGCCCGGAAGCTCGGCACGCTGAAAGCGGTGCTGAACCAGGAGTCCCGCGGCTCCTGCGCCGCCCTGGACCCTGGGTCCACCCGATCTGGTGGAGGGGATCCGCGCCTCAGGTCGTCGACAAGGACTGAGGGCCACGCTTGGTCGCCGAAGTGCCTTGCGGAGGTCACCGATGCCGATGTCGAGCGCTTCTTCACCCCACTCGGCGAACGCGAACTGGGTCTGTCGCCGGCCACGTGCTGAAGGAAGGCGACCTGCCGGCCGCGCCTGGGACGGGCTCGGGGAGAAGACGCAAGCGGCGGCAGCATGTCGCACCGCGTGCTGTTGGGG
>KL569200.1:29349-31348 GCA_000715635.1 Streptomyces violaceus
ATGTCGCACCGCGTGCTGTTGGGTCGCCGCCCGTCGCCGGCCGAGTCGGCGGCGTGGGATGCCGGGGGCGGTGTACTCTCCGGCATCCCGATCGGTCTCACATCGAAGTCAGATCATGAGCAGCAGCCGTGTATGGGGCACGAGTTTCCGGTTGACGCTGGTGCTCTGCACGAAGATGGTGAAGTGGTCGTTGTGGTCCGGCTTGACGCGAACCTCCGTGTCGGGCAGGCCGAGCAGAGCCCGGGCTTCGGGTCCCGTGTACACGCGGTCTGTCTTCTTCTCCAGGACCGCGATCTGCTTCTGCGCCTGGATCTTCTCCGATTTGCTCAACTGGTAGAACGCCCCACCGGTCCGGTAGGTGTGTCCGCATTCGATGACCCATTCCCTGATGGCCGCGTCGCGAGAGACCGGGATCAATTGGTATGTCGACGGATCGACCGGCGTGAGGCCGGCTGCCTTGATGGTGTTCTCATTGACCGCGTCCGCGCCGGTGGAGAACACCGCGCGCGATCCCCGAATGCCCTGGGCGCGGCCCATCATGAAGTTCTCCGTGGCCTGCCGGATGACCTGCCCGGCCTCCTCCAGACCCTGTGTGCTGGTGGCGTCCCATATGGCGATGTTGTCCTTGGAGAAACCGCACTGCATGGCCTCGCGCTTGCCCATCTGGTCGGGCACCAGGACGGCCAGCGTCCAGTTGTCCTGCTGCGTCGCGATCATCTCGGCCACGGCTTGGACCAGTTGGTGTGGATCCTGGGCGGAGAAATCCCGGCAGCGGTGGCTCGCGTTCTCCTGACCGTCGGTGAGCACGAACGTCAAAAAGCTGTGGTCGCCGTACAGTTGCGCGGTCTGCGCCAGCTCCCGCTGTGACTTCAGTGCGGCAGCCAGGAGCGCCGTCATTCCACCGGTACGGTACAGCTGCTTCAGCGACGGCATGCGCAGCACGTCCTTGTCGTAGATGACGCACTCCACCTTGTCGGCGAAGACGTACACCGTGACGCGGGTTTCCTGGTCCAATTCCCTCGAACGGCGGGCGAGATAGGCGATCTGCTGGTCGGCGACCTCGACGACCTTTCGGCTCAGGTGCGACATGGATGAGCTCGCATCCAGTACTAGAGCAACGTGGTTGATGTAATTCTGGCTTCCTGTCATCACAGCTCCCCCTTGTTCCGACTTGATGCTCCGATCCTCTCACCCACCACTGACAATCGATCTTGGTCCGACCGGCCTCACGACAGCAGCATGCGCGTCGCCGGGCGAGGCTCGAGGGCGACCGGAAACGAGGGCCGTCCGCCAGGCAGCGGGGGTGTGGAGGCTAGCGACATGTCCATGTTGCCGCTCGGGACGGCCTGCGGTCGCCGAGGGTGGCAGGCGACACCGAGTGCACCAGTGCAAGAGAGGGCAGGATGACGGCGCGGCGCAAGAGCCTTCACACCGTCAAGTTCGCGTGAGAGCTCGCTCGGCTACAGGGGACCTCGAGCGCCGCCCTTGGCGAGTGCCTCCCGATCGAGCTTCAGGGCCTCGTCGCTGCCAGCAGCCTGGTCGTGATCAACGAGACGGCTCCTGTGCGTTCGGCGTTCGGCGGGCCTGATCGCTGGCAAGGACACGAACTGCGGATGAGCAGGGATTGCGCAGCGGCCAAACCTGACCGGCCGCCGCAGGCCGACATACATTCGCAACTGAGCGCATCCTGGATGGCGAACGCGGTCAGTTCGTCGGCGGCTCCGACGTCGACCACGGCCAGACCTGGCGGTGCCGCATGTGCTTCGTTGATCGGCTTCATGCCGGGCACTACGCCCAAGGGCCCGCGGAAGTTCTCCGATCATGGCGCCCTCCTCCTTCACGCGACCGAGTAGATGCCGACGAGAGCTTGGCGATCACCAGGGCCGCCTCGGCAGAGAGAGATCGAGTTGCGCAGTGAGCGCAGGAGGACGAATCCGGACTCAGGGGCAGATCGTACGGGTTGTATCGCGCTTTCCGCGCTGGCAGTCGAGTAACAGCC
>KL569200.1:31540-33539 GCA_000715635.1 Streptomyces violaceus
GATCGTACGGGTTGTATCGCGCTTTCCGCGCTGGCAGTCGAGTAACAGCCGGTGCACCGGCCACTGGTGGAGTGCCTATTCTCAACCTGCTGGGCGCGTTCGCCATTCGAGACGCCGATCTGGTGCTGGCCCGACAGGGAGGTGCCCGAGCCTTGGCTGAGCATCGTCGTCCACGCCGTGCCGTAGGGAGACCTTCATCTGATACCCCGAGCGTCTGGAATGCGTTGGGGGAGCTCTGGAATTCAAGCAGCCTGGTAGATGTCGTTACGCTGGAATCGGCCTTGGGAACCGAGCTTCAATCAATCGCGCAACAGCGACATCACGAATCTCATCGAATCTCCCAGATGCTGCTTATCGCCGGTCCTCATGACAGGTGAGCGGGCAGCCGTGCTCCTTGTCGGTCTCACCAGTTCCTGGTGCTCCATGTGAGCCCTAATGCTGCCTTCCCATCTGGCCCACTGAGTGCAGTGGTTCGTCGCCATGCCCCGGGTATCGACTGGCAATTCGGCCGGTGCGACTCCAATACCGACGGGGGATGGACTCGCCGAGTCGATCTGCGGCTGAACGGCGGGCTCGGCCCGGGTGAGCCGGCTCGACGACACCGGCTGGACACGCGAGGGAGCGCTGGCGGATCTGGTGGTCTGGACCGCGATCCGTTCGACGGACCGCACAGGAGAACGCGGTGACGCAGGTCGCGTTCACACCCGCGGGGGCGCGCGAGTATATGCAGCTCATGAGGCTTGAACAGTAACCCAGATCACGGCCGGGTCACGGTGTAGATCATTTGCGCCCTGGGCAGCCTCGTAGCGTTCTCGATTCAACTTTCGTTCTGCGAAGCCCAGTTCGAGTGTGCAGGCGGTCTTGGCGGCCGCTTGTTTGCAAGGCCGGGGGGACTCTGCGGTCCGTCTCCCGAAAGGAAGCCCATGCCTCAGGACGTCAACGTTCGACCGCCCCTTCGACTCTGCGAGCAGACATCTTGAGTGCGCCCAGGAGCGTCTTCTGTGCTGGATCCAAGACATGGGCCTGCTCCGCAGTCAGGCCGGCGTTCGAGGGGTGCAAGTCATGGGATCTGCCGCACGCCACCGCCCGCGCCTACCCACATGCCTCGGCCGATGACGAGAACTGGTTCTCCCCGGCCTCCCTCTTCGATGACCAGTTCGACGCCCACCTGCCGGACCGGACGGACCGCGTAGCCGAGGTGGCGGGGGAGCCATTCGCCACCTCGCTGCGACCCGCGGGCCGTAGGCCGCGGGTGCTCTGCCCCGTCGAAGCAAGGCGGACGGTTGTATTCCCGTGGAGATCACATGGGAGAACTGACGCGGCAGATGGTCCAGACGTCCCCGGGCAAGCTCCCGCTGATCGGGCATACGGGGCAGCTGGGATCGGATCCTTTGGCACTCCTGGCAGTCCCTTAGCGGCATTAGCGCACCTCGGATCCGGCAGCCGCATGATCCGGACGCCCTACGCCTGACGGGCCGCGATTGCTTCCTGATCAACACTCCTGAGGCGGCCATGCAGGCGCACGTCTCGCAGCAGGAGTGCTTCGACAAGGGCGGGCCGTTCGTGGAAGGCCGGCGCTGTCGAGGATGAGTCTGCCGTGGACGATCGGTTCGCCCCGTTCGAGAACCGGGCGGGCGCGGGGCAGTTCGTCCTCGAAGGGCAGCGGCGGACCACTCCACTTCCTCGGCTGTCAACGCAGCAGCCGTGCCCCTCACGGTTGTTCGGACCGGGAGCCGGTCGCGTGAGTCCGGCTGCTCGGCGCGGCCGTCGCGGAAGGTACAGAAAGATCGCGGACGTGACCGGCCAACAAATACGGGCCGTTCGATTCCTCTGCATGGAACACAGCTTGAAGGGAGATCGGTGTGAAATCTCGAGGCCTAGGTGCTGTCCGGAAGGTGTCCGCCGACAGCGTTCCGGCGCAGCCCAGCGCCCAACTCCAGCCCGGGGAGGCGGGGGAAGCGCTGGCCCGCCTCTTGGCGAAGGGCATCAATGGGAGCAC
>KL569200.1:33737-37311 GCA_000715635.1 Streptomyces violaceus
GCGGGGGAAGCGCTGGCCCGCCTCTTGGCGAAGGGCATCAATGGGAGCACGAAGGAGTACCGAGACTGCCAGAGCGCCGCTCAGCAGCGGCTGGACGAGCTCGGATCCCTCCACTCCAGCACCACGCTGCATATGGACGGAGCCCTCCAACTGGCGCCGCGCACGTTCCTCCCGCCCGACGCGGAGGGCTATGCCAGGTTGAGACAACTCGACACCAGCCTGCGCATGATCGAAGCAACCTTCCCCCAAGTCAGCACCGATACTGAGGTATGCCGACTGACCAGCAGGATGCTGGAAGAGGCCTGGAGAAGCCGAGCACTCACCCCGCCGCGCGAGGAGCAGCAGATATCCGACTGTGCTTGCTCTCTCTGCAGTCGGCTGCCCACACCCCCCGCACGCACGCTGAGTGACTACAGTTGGCGGCAGAGCGCGGGTCGTCCTCTCACCAACAAGACCTGGCCATACCGCCGGGAACTCAACAGCGTGTTGACCGGTGGATGGTCCTGGACCCGGCAGATGAACGACCTTGAACGAGACCTGGGCCACCGCCACCGCTTCGAAGACGACATCCTCGTCTTCCACGAATACAAACGCGTGCGCGACACCATCGATACAACGCGCCTCACCCAACTCGCCGAACACCGCTTGGCTGAGAATTTCAACACCAACAGCGCACGGGCCCTTGTCTCCGGACTCTTCGCAGCCCATAAGCGATCCGTCGATGAGTACTGGCTCAAACAGCACCACGCGGGCAGCGTCATACTTCCCCAGACCAACCCACTGAGCCAGAGCAGCTACTCACTCCTGCAGATGCTGGACTGCCTGTTCTGGCACGTCTCACCCGACACCGAACTCTGGCAGGAAGAACACCTCGCCTCCCTGCTGCTGTGCCGCGTCATCGACGACATGGTCGACGTACGAGCCGACGCCCTCACCGGCGAGATCAGTAACTTCTGGCTAGCCGACATGCCCACCCACACCAAGGCCCTCTACGCTGCCTGCGCCATCGCCCTCGTCAAGTACGGCTGCATGCCCGAGGCGCATAGCCCGATGTGGAACACCTGGCTGATGACCACCACCATCGTCTGGATGGGGCTCACGGGCCGCCACGCCCTGTGGTTCGACGGCATCACCAAGGGTCTCCCCGCGGCCCAGGACTGCCCGCTCTGCGACCTGCAGCCCAACCCATGCACCGGCATCCTCACCCACGGCACCACCCTCACCATCACCCCTCGGCCCACCGCACCAGCACTGAGCACTCGGACCGCCGAGCTATCCGCACGCTGCCGAGCCCAGTACCCCCAGACATGGCCCCTCTTCGACGCCGAGCTCCATGCCTTCGAAGCACTGCACGGCCCCTGGTACGGCAACATCGACAGCACATGGGAGATCCTGCGCCGCACCTACATCGCCGCCGTGGAGGCATCCAGCGCCGCACCGGCCCAGGCCCGCGCTCGTCACGTCCAACAAGACGCCGGCGCAGTCGGATCTGAAAGGTTCCACACCCTGCACGACCCCCGAACCGGGAGAGAAGACACCACACTGCTCGCCTACATGTTCGGCTGCGCCCACCCGCATTTCCTCTGGAACGCCACGGGATACCGTCCCACGAGCCTCGCAGGCGACTGGCTCGACGGCTGACACCTCACCCCCTGTTCCAGAAGACGAGTAGATGGTGGGGCCGTCCTCACCAGCGACCTCGGACCGGTCCCGTGGTTCTTCAGTCCACTGCGGGCTCCAGGACCATCGAAGAGGGCGGCGGGCCGGACCGGGGAGACGACGGCGCCGGGGTGGTCGGGGATGATCAGGAGACCTGAGGTGCGCGAGCGGTCTGCCGGACCGCTGATCCGGACGAGCTGTTCGCCGAATGCGCGGACCAGAACTGGGCCAAGGCCATCTGCACCAGCTGTCCGGTGCGCACCGAGTGCCTCGCCCACCCCTCGAACACCGCACCGAGCACGGTATTCGGGGCGGCATGACCGAGCGTGAACGGCGGGCTGCAACGGCGCCCTCCGGTTGCCTCCTGGCGTCGCCTGCTCGAAGCCGCCCGGTCGGAACACGAGCAACTCGCCGGCCCCGACGAGGAACTGGCCCGGGGCGCCGCCGGAGCTGCTGCCCGACGTCGCCGGCGACCCGGCTGGACTGTCGGGTCTGGAAGAGCACAGCGGCCCATCGTGCTGAAGTGCCAAGGAGAGGCCCGTCCCGCTTCCGCCTGGCGTGAGCTGGGCGGAAATGGCCAGATGCCCAGCCGCGTGCCCGTCGTTGGGAGACCTGCCGACGGAGCCGACGCATGCCCCGGACGAGCGGAGGTATTGCGGATGGGTACGGCGGACTGGACGGTGCCTCCCTGTCCAGTGGTCACCTGACGAGACCAGACCTCGCCGATCAGTCTGGATTCCAACCTGCGGCCCTACACCAGCAACACCGAACCCTGGCGTACCTCCTGTGACCGGAATAGGGAGGGGGGAGGGGAGGGGGCTCCCCCCTCCCCTCCCAACCAGCTCGTCCCACGTGGCGCAGGACACGTTCATGTCAGGATTGCACTTGGGAAGGTTCTGGGAAGTCATAGGGGCGCCCATGACCCCATGACTGCCTTGAAGGTGATGACCCGTGACGTCCACTGCGCCTCCCCCCATACCCCGAGCCGCAGGATCGTTTCCGTTCATCGGCCACGCTCTGAAAATGCGCGACAACCTCGGCTTCATCGACTCGCTGCGCGAGACACGGGAACCACTCGTCGAGATCGTCCTGCAACCCGGGACGCGCACCGTCGTGGTCCAGGACCCCGCCCTGATCCACCAGATGCTCAAGACCCTGGGGCCCACCCTCGACAAGGGCCGACTCTACGACAAGCTGGGCCAGTTGCTGGGCGACAGTGTCGTCACTGCCACCGGCCGGACCCACGTACGCCGTCGCCGCCAGGTGCAACCAGCGTTCGCCCACACCGAGATCAGCCGGTACGTCGACATCATGCGCGCCGAGGTGGCCGCCGCGGTCGACGGCTGGGAGCCCGGGCAGGCCCTCGACGTACGCGAGGCGATGGTCGGGCTCAGCCTCGACATGCTGGCCAAGACGGTGTTCGCCGGCAGCCTCGACGACGCCGTCTTCCGCCGGCTGCGCAGAGACCTGTCGGTGGTGTTGAACGACGTCGGCGTGCGGATCATGTTGCCCGACTGGGCCGAGCGCCTGCCACTGCCCTTCAACCGCCGCTTCGACCGGGCCCGGGCCGGCGTACGCGCCACCATCAACACCGCCGTCGACGAGCTGCAGGCCTCCGGGCATGACACCGGGGACATGCTCTCCATGCTGCTGCGCGCCATCGACGAGGAGACCGGCGAGCCGCTGACCGGGCATCAGATCTGCTCCGAGATCCTCACCCTGGCCGTCGCGGGCACCGAGACCACCGCGTCGGTGCTGTCCTGGGCCCTGTACGAGCTCGCCCGCAACCCCGACATCGAGGCCCGGGTCATGGCCGAGCTGGACGAGGTCCTCGGCGAACGGCCGGTCGCCTTCGACGACGTGACCCGGCTGCCGTACCTGGACCGGGTGATCACCGAGACCCTGCGGCTGCACC
>KL569200.1:37581-43661 GCA_000715635.1 Streptomyces violaceus
AACTCGGCTCGGCGAGTGGACGCTGCCCGCCGGCACCGAACTGGCCTACTGCCAGCACGCCCTGCACCGCGACCCCGAGCGCTTCCCCGACCCGCACACCTTCGCCCCGGACCGGTGGACCGACCCCGCGCAGGAGCCTCCGCCGGGCGCGTTCCTGCCCTTCGGGGACGGCAAGCACAAGTGCATGGGGGACCGCCTCGCCCTCACCGAGATGGTCACGGCGCTCGCGACGATGCTGCGTTCGGTACGGCTGGAACTCTCCGAGGGCCAGGTCATCCGCCAGGTCGCCCGGCTCACCGTACGGCCGCGCACCCTGCGGATGACGGTCCGCCCCCGGAACCGTCCCCGAGCCGGGGCCGGCCTCTAGCGCGTGTCTCTTCGATGGGTTGGTCAGCTCTTCGGATGTGTCCCTCCGCTCGGTACCCGACGGGGGCGTGACCTGCTGGCTGGGCGAGCAGCGCCTTGGCGAGGCCCGGGAGGTCAGCGGCTCGGACGTCTGGAACGGTGGCCGGGGCGTCGGCAACAGAGGATGGGGAGCGAGCCGGACTGTCGATACGGATCGTTCCGGCGGCCTCCTCGTGCACGGGGGCTTTATTTTCGGCGGCGCGGAGCGCGGCGATCTACACCACAGCCGCGCCGTCTGTGCGGGAACCACGCCTGCCTCAGCAATAGCTCCTATCCGTAGGCAGATCACCGGCATGAGCGGTTTCTAGGCGGTGTGCAAGGTGGATCAGATCTGCCAGGTGCAGCACGCGTCCGTCGAAGCCTGGGAGGGGGACATGGAGAGCACCTCTCTCCCGCTCTGGTCGAGGAACTGGAACAGGCCCTGGCCGGCTACCTGGGGGCGGTGGTGCTGGTCACGCACGACCGGGCGCTGCGGGAGCGGTTCGAGGGGACGCGGCTTGTACTGGAGGAGGGTGTCATGGTGTGAGGGCGCCGAGAGGTAGCACAGGCAGCGGCGTCCCGGACCGAAGAAGTCAGGGTCGCGGCGCGGGGTTTCGGGGAGGCCCTTCGCCGCAACGTAGGCCGCGATCGTGATCGGCCCAAGGGCGGTCACGTTGTAGATCACCCGTACGCCGACGATCTCGTCGGGTCGGACGGGCTCTGGCCGTGCGCGTGCCGACTGATTCGAGCGCTCGGCTTCCATTCGTCTCATCACGACTCCGGGACTCACCGCCGAGGACTTCAGCACTTCGCTGTCAGCCTCGGCTCCCAGGCAGCTCAGCGAAGTCGGGCGAGAACATCTGGGTTTGCGCAGTGCGCGAGTGGCTGGCCTTGCAGGAATCTTGCTACTTCCGAGGCCACGATGGAGGCGGCGTTGAAGGCGGTCTGTTTGCTGGCGCCGGCCAAATGAGGCGTCATGACGATGTTGGGGGTCGTCAGCAGGCGTGAGCCCGCGGGGATCGGCTCGCGGGGAAAGACGTCGAAGGCCGCGCCGAAGAGCTTCCCGGAGTCCAGGGCGTCGCACACGGCGTCGTAGTCGACAAGGGACCCGCGGGCACAGTTGACCAGGACGCCGCCCGTAGGCATCAGGTCGATCATCTGCCTGGAGATCAAGCCCTCGGTCTGCGGAGTTGCGCGGGCGTGGACGGTGACGAACGTGGAGCGCCGCATGAGGTCTGCCAGGTCGGTGACCTCGGCCGGTGACACGTCGTCCGGACGGACGAAGGGGTCGGCGACGAGTACGTGTGCGCCGAATCCGCGCAGGATGCGGGCGACCCGGGAGCCGATGGCACCGTATCCGACGATGCCGACGGTGCTGCCCTCGAGCTCCGGCCCGACATTGTCGAACATGTAGTAGTCACCGCGCCAGGTGCCTGCGGCGAGGTCCGCGTGGGTGGCGGGGACGCGTCGGGCCGCGGCCATCATGAGGGCGACCGTGTGCTCGGCGGTGGCGGTGGCGTTGCGCCCGGGAGCGAAGGAGACCGCGACGCCGTGCCGGGTGGCTGCCTCGAGGTTGGCGTTGACGGGGCCGCCGCGGCTGACGCAGAACAGGCGCAGATCGGGGCTCCCTTTGAGGATCCGTTCGGTGAGCGGCGCCATCTGGGTGACGCAGATGTCCACTCCGCTGAGGGCCTCGATGAGCTGGTCCTCGGTGCCCGACGCCTCCCGTACCTCAGCCACCTCCCCGAAGGGCTCGACCGGCCAGGGCAGGGTGAGTTCGCGGAAGGTCGCGCCGGGTGCGGCCGGCCGGAGCCTGTCGATGAGCAGGGAGTTGAGGACGAAGTGGTCACCGGCGGCGAGGATGGTGGTCACTTGAGTGCTCCTGGGGTCACGGGGCGGTTCAGCGTCAGCAACGACGGCACGCCGTCGTCGAGCACGACTTCGTTCAGGGCGCAGTTGGCCAGGAACGGGAAGGTCCGGCGGTACTGGCGCAGAGGCAGGCCGAGTATGCGGCAGAGCGCGAGCCGGATCGCGGTGGAGTGGCCCACGACGAGGACGCGGCCTTCGCGGTGATCGGCCTGGAGGTCGGTGAGGAACTCCAGATAGCGGTCGCTGGCGGCCAGAGGGTTCTCTCCCTTGGGAAAGTGGTTCGTCACCGGGTCGGTCTTGAAGGCTGAAAGGTGGTCGGGAAACCGCTGTTGCATCTCCGCGCGCGTGAGGCCCTCGGCGATACCGAAGTCGAGTTCGCGCAGCCTTTCGTCCACGCTCACTGGCAGCCCGGTGCTCACCGCGCTGTCGCGTGCGGTTTCTTGCGATCGAGTGAGTGGGGAGGCGAAGATCGCGGTCAGGTCCGCCTGTTCCGCCCAGTTAGCGAGCGCGCGTGATTGCGCGTGGCCGCGCTCGGTGAGCGCGATGTCGGTGCTGCCGGCATACCGGTTTTCGGCGTGCCACAGGGTCTCCCCGTGTCGGACGAAGATGATATGGAGGCTCAATGCGCCGTCCTTTCTCGTGCGTGGGTCGCGACGACGCCGGGGAGCCAGCCGCGTTGGACAAGCAGATCGAGCAGCCGGAAGTAACCCTCGTCGTGAGGGTCTTTCTCTGAACGGCGTGGTTCGAGGGTCCGGTCGTGTCGCACCATCGCGGCGGCGACGCTGTCCAGAGCGTCACGGCTCGATGCGGCCAGCACCGCCATGCCGAGCGCGGGTTGCGCGTTGCGCGGAAGGGTCACCGGGCGTTGCAGTACATCGGCGCGCAACTGGTTCCACAGGGGGTTGCGGGTGGCCCCGCCGGTGAGGACGATCGCTCCGTCGGTCGGGGCGCCGAGCAGGTCCACGTAGTCGAAGCAGAGCCGTTCGACGTAGGCGGCGCCCTGCAGCAGCGCGGCGAAGGACTCGGCCCGGGTGGCCGGCTCGCGGCTGCCGAAGGCCCGGGCGTCGGGGGCGATGAAGGGGAACCGTTCTCCCGGGGAGACCAGTGGATAGCGCAACAGGTCGGTGGGCAGCAGCGCCGCGGCCTCGCGGGTGAGCATGTCCAGGTCGGCGTCCGCGAATTCGCGGGCGACCAGGCCGGCTCCGACACTGGAGGCTCCGCCGGGCAGCCAGTGGCCAGAGGGTGATCGGTGGGAGTAGACGACCCCGTGCGGATCATGGACGAGGTCTTTGGTGACGCCTTTGAGGACCAGAGTGGTGCCCATGACCGAGTTCCAACTGCCGACGGCCGTCGCGCCGGAGCCCAGTTGTGCCGCGCAGCCGTCGGTCATCCCGGCGACGACGGCGGTGCCTTCGCTGAGCCCGGTCTCAGCGGCGGCCGTGGCGCAGACCTGGCCTATGACCGTGCCGGGTAGCACCAGGTCGGGCAGCATCGCGCGGGGGATCTCCAACGCGGCGAGAACGGGCTCGGGCCATGTCACCTGTGCGGCGTCGGCGCCGGTCTTGAGCGCATTGCTGGTGTCGGTGGGTACCTCGTGCCCGACGAGCTTGCTGTTGATGACATCGTTTTGATGCGCCAGTCGCCAGCCGTTCTCAGCGGCGTGGGGATAATGGTTGAGCAGCCATCGGAGCTTGGGCAGAGCCCAGGACCGCTGCATCCGCTGGTAGCCGGCCTTGGCCCACTGCTGCTCGCCGGCGGCGTTGACCTGTTCCGCCTCCGCCGCGGCGCGGCCGTCGTCGTACATCAGTGCTGGTGTCACACAGAGGCCACGGCGGTCCAGCATCGTGATGGTGCCGGAGGTCGCGTCGACGGCCACCCCCTGGACCCGGCGCAGGTCGGCACCCGCGGCGCGTGCCAGGTCGATCGCCGTGAGGATCGCGCGCCACCACTGCTCGGGGTGCTGCTCATGGCGGTCGCCCTCCCGGCGGCTGGTCAGCGGGCACGAGCCCTCGCCCAGCAGACTGCCGTCGGACGCGACGACGACCACGCGTACGCCCTGAGTTCCCAGGTCGATGCCCAGCCAGGCATCGCTTCCGCCGGCGGTCATGCGCCGACTCCACCGGTCGGGGCCGGACGTTTCTGTCCGCGGTCGCGTGTCCACAGCGGCTGGTTCAGCTCCCGCAGCTGCAGGAAGTCGGTGTACCGGTCGCTGAAGTCGTCGAACGCCTTCAGATTGGGCTGGTATATGGCGGCAACCTCCCCGTACCGGGCTGCGGCGATCGGGAAGTCCGGCTCACGGCCGGTGGCGACCAGACCGGTCAGCCAGGCGCCGCGGGCCCCGACCTCCGCGGAGGCGGGAATCGTCACAGGAAGGCCGGTCACATCGGCGATCAGCCGCATCCAGAAGTCGCTTCTGGTGCCGCCGCCGCAGAGCGCCAGTCTGTCCGGGGAGCCCGGGGCCGCGGCCAGGCAGTCGCGGATGGTCATCGTTACTCCCTCCACCAGCGCTCGGGCCACGTCTTCGCGGCCGGCTTCCAGAGACAGGCCGGACAGGGAGCCACGCGCCGCGGTGTCGAAGAACGGGGCCCGCTCTCCGGCAGGTGAGAGGTAGGGGATGAACCGCACCCCGGCTGTATCGCGCCTGCCCTGCGCTGCCAGAGCCATCAGATCGGTGACAGAGGTCAGTCCGAGCAGCCCTGCGCCCCAGTCCAGGACATCGCCGCCGCTCATGGTGGGGAAGGCGCGAAGATAGCGACCGGGCACCCCGAGCGTCACGGTGATGCCCACCGGTTCGTCGGTGACCACCGTGTCCGTGATGACCTCGGTGGCCAAGGTGGTGCCGAGGATGCAGCACGCCTGTCCTGCGGTCACCGCGCCGGCGCCGATGGCGGTGGCGCAGATGTCGTACGGCGCCAGCACCACCGGGATTCCTGCGGGCAGGCCGGTTTCCGCGGCTGCCGAGGTGCTGATCGTGGTGACCCGGTGGTCGTCGTCGCGAAGCTCGGGCAGGAGTCGCCGCGTCCACTCCAGGCCGTAGAGCTCGAACAGCCGGTCGGACCAGTCGCGCCGCCTGATGTCCATGAACGGTGCCGATGCGTCCGACTCGTCGACGGCGGGCGCACCTGTCAGCTTCAGGTGAAGCCAGCCACCGCAGGTCAGCAGGTGGCTCGATCGGGCCACCCGGTCGGGGTCGTTCTCGCGCAGCCAGGCCAGCACGGAGTTGGGCATGCCGGTGGACACCCGCGACCCGCTGATCCGGAACGCCTCCCGCGCCACCCCGTCGCGCTCCCACGCCGTGACCTGGGCGGTGGCCCGTCCGTCGTTCCACAGCACGGCGGGCCCGGTGGGACGACCCTGACCGTCGACCAGCCAGGCGCCGTCGCCCTGTGCGGTGACGGCGACCATGTCGGGTACGTCGGGGAGCGCGGCGACGACTTCCCGGACGGCGTCGGCAACCGCGGCCCAGACCTCGGACATGTCCTGCTCGGCCCACCCGGGACGGGGCCGCATCACCTGGGTCGGCCGGCGGCTCACCGCCAACTCCTTCCCGTCGTCGGCGTATCCGACCACCTTGATGGTGGTGGTGCCCGCGTCGATGGCGATCGCAGTCACTCGCCTCACCCCCGACCGTGAGCCTGGCGCGAGCGCCGGGCGACGGAGTCAAGGCCGACAGCGATGAGCAGGACCGCGCCGGTGATGATGAACCGGTAGGAGGAGTCGAGGTTCAGCAGAGTCAGACCACTGGAGATCGACTGGATGACCAGGACCCCGAGCAGCGCGGCGATGGCCGAGCCACGGCCTGTCTCTTATACACATCTCTGATGGCG
>KL569200.1:43855-44540 GCA_000715635.1 Streptomyces violaceus
GGCTGGTCCCGCCGATCACCGCGGCGGCGATGGCGTTGAGGTTGACGTCTCCGGTACCGGTGCTCTGGTTCGCGGCGGCCAGTCGCGAGGCGGCCAGGATGCCGCCGACCGCGGCCAGGCCTGAACACAGGACGAACGCCGAGGTGTATACCCGCCGCACGTTGATGCCGGCCCTGCGGGACGCCTCGGCATTGCCGCCGACCGCGTAGATCGATCGTCCGAACTTGGTGCGTGACAACACGTAGTTCATCACCAGCACCAGCGCGACGAAGAACACGAACATCCAGGCCACACCGCGGGTGCGGTTCAGGTAGAAGACCGCGACCAGCAGCCCGGCCAGCAGCAGAAGCGACTGCATGACAAGCCACTGCGGCGACGAGGAAGACAGCCCGGCGCCACGTCGGGTTCGGGCACGCACCCACCCGGTGGCCAGGAATCCACCCGCGGCCGTCACCGCCAGTGCGTAAGCCATCCAATGGGGGACGAACCACAGCTGTGCGAACTTCACCAGGGTGGAGTCGTAGGGCAGGTTGATCGCGTTCTGGCCTCGCAGCAGCCACAGCTGCACGCCGAGGAAGGCCAGCAGCCCTCCCAGGGTGACCACGAAGCTGGGCACGCCGAAGCGGTTGAGTACCTGGCCGTAGATCCTGTCTCTTATACACATCTCTGAGCGGGCTGGCAAGGC
>KL569200.1:44725-45473 GCA_000715635.1 Streptomyces violaceus
TCAGAGATGTGTATAAGAGACAGGTCCCATCGGCTGCTCGTTCTTGACCATGACGACGGCCGTGACCGCGGCCGACGCGCCGCTCACCGATCCCACGGAGAGGTCGATCTGGCCGACCAGCAGGACGCACACGATCCCCAGCGCGAGGACGCCCACCGGGACCATGTCGAAGGACAGGTTCACCAGATTGGTGCTGGAGAGGAATGTCGGATTGAGCAGCTGGAAGATCGTCCAGATCACTACGATGCCGGCGACGACCGGCAGCACGCCCAGGTCTCCGCCCCGAACGCGGCGGATCGTGGCCCGGATGCTGTCGGTGATGCCTTGCGGCGACACGAGACGCTCATCCTGCAGGTCGGTGGCCGTGGCCTCCGAGGTGTCGAGGATTGTCACAGCTCTTCCTTCTCTTCCTGCGGGGAAGTCACCCGGGCTGCGGCTCGCCGCGAGACCACGTTGTCGGTCGCGCCGGTGATCGCGGCGACGATGTCTTGAGAGGAGACGTCTTTGGCGTCGTACACACCGTTGTTGCGGCCCAGCCTCAGCACCGCGACGCGGTCGGCGACCGCCCGGACGTCTTCCATGTTGTGGCTGATCATCACCACGCCGAGCCCGTTGTCCTTGAGCCGCTCGACCAGGTTGAGGACCTCGGCTGTCTGAGCGACGCCCAGGGCGGCCGTCGGCTCGTCGAGCAGGACGATCTTCGGATTGCTCAGCAGGGACCGGGCGATCGCAACCGTCTGCCGCTGGT
>KL569200.1:45696-49604 GCA_000715635.1 Streptomyces violaceus
GTCTGCCGCTGGCCGCCCGAGAGGGCGGCCACCGGGACGCCGAGTGTGGGGATCTTCGCCGACAGCTGTCGCAGCAACTCCCAGGAGCGCTTCTCCATGGCGACGTCGTCCAGCATCCAGGGCCGAAGTTCCTGGCCCAGGAACAGGTTCGCCTTGACGTCGAGGTTCTCGCACAGGGCGAGGTCCTGGAAAACCGTGGCTATGCCCATCGCATGGGCACGGGCCGGTGAGCCGAGAGACACTTCCTTGCCGTGAACGAAGATCTCTCCCGCGTCGGGTGTGTACACCCCGGACAGGATCTTCACCAGCGTTGACTTGCCGGCGCCGTTGTCCCCGACGACGGCGACCACCTCACCGGCCGCGACGTCGAGCTCGATATCGGTCAGCGCGGCGACCGCGCCGAAGTTCTTGCAGATTCCGCTCAGCGACAACACGGTGTCCGTGCCCGCACCGGTAACCGCGGTGCCTGTCATCGTGACCCCTCTTTCCTCAGAGACTTCGAACCGCTACTGGATGCCCAGGCGTCCGCAGTCGGCGGCGTACTGCGCGGTGCACACGTCCTTCGCCTTGAGCACTGCATCGGAGCCGAAGATGACCTCCTTGAGGTTCTTCTGTGTCACGACGGTCGGCTTGAACAGCTGCGACCGGGTGTTGAACAGCTCGGTGCCCGCCTTGGGCTTCTTGCCCTGCAGCAACTGGTGGGCCACGTCTGCGGCCGCCTCGGCGACGATCTTGATCGGCTTGGAGATGGTGTTGTACTGATCTCCCGCGATGATGCGCTGGATCGCTGCCAGCTCCGCGTCGTTGCCGGTGATCGGCGGGACCTTCACATCGGCGCCCTTGAAGGCCGCGATCGCTCCACCGCCGGTGCCGTCGTTGGCGGCCACCACACCGGCGATCTTGCCGCGGTACTGGGCGATCTGCCCGCTCGACCACTGCTGGGCCTTCTCCGGCGACCATCCCGGTGTGTCGTACTCGGCAAGCAGCTTGAAGTCGCTGCCGTCGAGTCCGTTGTGGATGCCCTTCTTGATCAGCGCGGCGGCAGCGTCGGTGGGAGACCCGTTGATCTGGAGCACACCGCCCTTGGCCTTGGTCTCCTTCAGGTGATCGACCAGTGACTGGGCGATGGCCTCGCCGATCGCCTCGTTGTCGAATGACACATAGAAGTCCGCGGGCTTGTCCGGGATGGGACGGTCGTAGGCGACCACCTTGACGCCCTGGGACTGCGCCGTCTGCACGATCGTGGCGGCCCCGGCCGAGTCCACCGGGTCGATCACGATCACCTTGGCGCCCTGGGCCATCGCGGAATTCGCCTGCTGCTGCTGAAGAGAGGCGTCACCGTTGGCGTTCTGGTAGATGACTCCGCAGTCCGGGCACAGCTTGGCCATACGCTTCTTGAACAGCGGAGCGTCGTACTGCTCGTAGCGGGTGGAGGCCAGGTCGGGCATGAGGAACGCCACCTTGCCCGACTCTCCGTCCGCCTTGGCGGTCCCGGAGTTCCCGCCACTCGGTTCCTGAGCGCACGCGGTGAGGGCGCCCAGGGCGAGGATGCCGGCGAGAGCACTAATGGCCAGTTTTCTCATGTTCGACTCCTTGGTCCGGGACCGTGTAGCTGCCGGTTGGCCGCTATGGCGTAACGCACAAGAAACGCGTGGCTCCCGCGGGTGTCAACACATCCTGAGAACTGAACACCGATGCCTGATCTTTTGATCAGCATGGCTGTTCATTCTCCTGGCATGGGTGAACATCGGTGTGCCATGCTCCTTCGGGGAGCGCGCCACAAAGCCTGCTGTAACACGCTCGTTGCAGGTGAGAGCGTGCAGCGGACGGGGTGGAAGCCCGATCCAACGCGTATGTGTTCTGTTAACAGAAAAGGAACAGGGGGACTTCATGGAGGAAGGTAAGGATTCGGCCACCGGCGAGGGTGGGCGAGGGCCGCGCGAGAGGCGGGAGCGGATCAAGAGCCGTGTCGTCGACGAAGGCTTCGTCCGCATCGAGCGGCTTGCCGACGAGCTGGGCGTGACACCGATGACCATCCGCCGGGATCTCGACTACCTGCAGGGCAAGGGGTGGCTGAGGAAAGTCCGCGGCGGGGCGACCGCACAACCGTCGACGGCGTTCCACGGCGACATCCGGCACCGCACCCAATCCATGGCGCCGGTGAAAGGCGCACTCGCCCGTGCCGCACTTGGTCTCGTCAAGCCCGGGCAGTCCCTCATTGTCGACGACAGCACCACCGCCCTCGCGCTCGCCGGACTGCTCTCGCAGCGCGCACCGCTGACGGTCATCACCAACTTCGTACCCGTCATCCAGGTTCTCGCCGGTAGTCCGGGAATCGAGCTCATCTCACTTGGCGGCGCGTACTACCCCGCCTACGACGCATTCCTCGGCATACGGACCATCGACGCGGCAAACACCCTGCGTGCCGACACGCTGTTCGCCTCGACGACCGCCATCACCCGCGGCCACTGCTACCACCAGTCCCAGGAGACGGTGGGAGTGAAACGAGCACTGATGGAAGCCTGCGACCGTAAGATCCTTCTGGTCGACCACACCAAGTTCCAACGCCGCGGCCTCTACCAGCTCGCACCCGTCACCGCGTTCGACCTCGTCATCGTCGACGCCGGCATCTCAGCGTCAGAGCTCGACACACTGCAGGCCAGCGGCGTGGAAGTCCTCGTTGTCGGCCCGGAGTGAACCCGGTTCCCGTGCGGCGGGGAAGCGGCCCGCGGTCATCACCGGCGTTGTGCGCGGGATCCTTCGCCGCGATGCTGTCTGGGCATGTCATGGCTGCGATCTCCGGACGGCTCGGCGCAGCTCCTGGACGGCGGTCAGCCGCACCTGAACGCCCACCGCCGGGCGATTTCCGAAGTCGCTGTCGACCGCCTTCTCGATGGCGCTCCGCCGGGCTATCAGTGCCGCCTTGAACCTGCGCAGATCGCTGCGCCGCGCCGCCAGTAATTTCGCTCCGTCGCGGAGGTAGGCAGCACGCTGAACAGCGAGATACGACCGAAGCGCTCCGCGGCCGTGGGCTGAGAGTGGCTTCTAGATGGTCATGATGTTGTTCCTTTGTTGCTGGTGGGGGCGACTGCTGCTGGTCGTCGCGACGGAGGAGCAGTGCCGGCTAACGGCGGGCCATGCGGCCCATGAACCGGACGATCAGGCGGCGCGGCAGGAACTTGCTGGCGAGGGCGAGCGGGCGGCCGTTGGTGATCACCGACGGGGGCGTGGAGCGGCGGTCGAGCGTGTCGAGGGCGGTCCTGACGACGTGCTGGGGGGTGACTCGCTTCGCGCCGTAGTCGGCCGTCTCGCTGTCGGCGGCGTCGTAGAACTCGGTCTTCGTGGCGCCGGGGCACACGGCGAGGACGCGTAGGCCGGTGCCACGGTTTTCTTCCCACAGCGATTCGGTGAAGCTGAGGACGAAGGCTTTGGTGGCGCCGTAGACGCTCAGGTACGGGGTCGGCTGGAAGCCCAGCAGGCTCGCGACGTTGATCAGGACGCTGGTGTCGGCGGATGTCAGCGGGTCGATGTAGGCGCGGCTGAGGTCGACGAGAGCGCTGATGTTCAGCGCGATCATGCTCTGCAGGCGGTCCGGGTCCTCGTCGGTGAGGGCGTTGTGGGTGCCGAAGCCGGCGTTGTTGACCAGTCCGGTGGCGTAGATGCCGCGGGATTCGAGTTCGGCGCGCAGGGTCCGGCCGGCGTCGGGCTGGCCGAGGTCGCGGGCGATGACGGTCACCGTGACGCCGTGGGCGCGGGTGAGTTCGTCGGCCAGGTCCTTGAGCCGGTCCGCCCGGCGGGCGACGAGTACGAGATCCGAGCCGCGGCGGGCCAGCTGGCGCGCGAATTCCGCGCCGAGCCCCGAGCTCGCTCCGGTGACGATGACGGTCTGGTGGCGATAGTCAATTCTG
>KL569200.1:49824-49970 GCA_000715635.1 Streptomyces violaceus
GACGATGACGGTCTGGTGGCGATAGTCAATTCTGCCCATAGCTGCACTCTACGCATGTGGTTGCACTGAGTGCAATATGATGCATATCGTGAAGAGATATGCCATCGGTGCATGGCTCAGAAACCGGCACATCTTCGTGAGCAGAC
>KL569200.1:50196-50641 GCA_000715635.1 Streptomyces violaceus
CAGACCCGCTCGGTGGTTCGCGCGCTCCTCACCAAAACCGCCCTCGAACTGTTCGCGACCAAGGGGTACGACGACACGACCTCGAGGAGATCGCCGCCGCAGCGGGCGTCTCCAAACGGACCCTGTTCAACTACTTCCGCAGCAAGGAAGACCTCGCGCTCAACGGCCTGTCCGAGCAGGGGGAATTGATCGCCGCGCGGCTCGCCGAGCGCCCGGCCGACGAAGACCCGCGGACGTCGCTGCGTGCGGCGTTCCAGGTGCTCGAGGAGATCGACCTCACCGCCGAGCGCCGACTCGAGATGACCACGCTGCTGTTCGACAACGAATCCCTGCGCGCCGGCCACGCCGAGAAGCAGGCCCGCTGGCAAGACCTCTTCGCGCCGCTGATCGAGCCGCGACTGCCCGACTGTGACCACCGCACCCTGCAGGCGCGCGCGATCGCGGC
>KL569200.1:50840-55174 GCA_000715635.1 Streptomyces violaceus
CCGCGGCGATCACCGACGGGCCGGACTCCTCGATGTCCTCCAGGACGGCGGCTCCCAACTGAACCTCGCGGGCGAGGGCAGCGACGAGCGGGTGCTGCGCGACCATCGCCTGCAGATCGCCGATCCGGTCTCCCAGCCGGGCCCGGGAAGCGCCGGTGAGCACGAAAAGCACGCGGGGAAAGACCGGATACCAGCGGAGCCACGCCGGGCCGGTGGAAACAGGTCTGCGGCGACCGACGGGCTGGGCTTCGTGCTGGAACAGCCGGGCATACTCGATCAGCTTCACGGCCAGGCGCTCGCTGCTCATGGTGCTGTATTTCACGCCGACGAGTTCGTCCTGGCTGAACCTGGTGGAGCGGTGGTTCGCCGAGCTCACACAGAAGAAGCTCAAGCGAGGCGTCCACCGCTCCGCCCAGGCCACTCGAACGCGACATCAGGTCCTGGCTCGCCGACTGGAACGAGCACCCCAGGCCGTCCGTCTGAACGAAGACCGCAGATGAGATCCTCGAGAAAGTCGCCGCCTACTGCCGACGAATCTCCGACTCAGGTCACTAGCGGCGCAGGCACATGAGACACGTGATCGGGCACGCCATGACGTGGCCGAGCGGCCTCGCTCCCAGCTGCCTGCAATGACCGGACTGTCGCGCAACTGGTCCAGATCGACCATTAAGCCTCAAAAATAGTGCATGGGGCGTGGACCGACATTACGAGGGAAAGCCAGACCTACGCGGTGCCGCCAGGAGGTTGCACGGCGCCATTGGGGGAGCCGGGGGGCCATGCGCAAGTCACAAGACACTCGAGTCATCGCGACTATGTCGAAGATCGACGGCGCGGCCTGCGCGGGCCTCGTGGTGGGCACTCCGGTGCAGTGGTCCGTCGCGCCAGTGAGCGGCCGCTCACCCAGCATGCTCATGCAGGCGTACGAGGGAAGACTCCCGCGTATACCGGCCATTGGACGCGAGATGTTCACGCTTGAGGCGCCGCCCGGCTGGGCGGCCCGGCTGGACCCGGTGATGGACGAGCTGTACGTCACCTCGCCGGTCAACCCCCGGTTTTGCCACGGGGCTGTACCGCCCCTGCCGCCCGGCTGGCGGGAGACGGCTGTGGCCGCGGGGCGTGTCCTGCTGCTGGTCACCGACTTCCTCAAAGACTATCCCGCCGGGTCTGGTACCGACTTGGCGGATGCGCTGACTGGACTGGCGGCCCATGGTCTGCTGCACGGCGGCGTGATCGAGTTCGTCGAGTCCGCGGTGCCAGCGGAGTCGGACCCGGGTTCTTACCCTCCGGAGGAGGACACTCCGCCCCCGCTCACCCTCGTCCGGGCGCCGTCCGACGCCCTCGTGGAACTGGCCGAGCTCGTGGCCGACCGGGTTCTGACACTGGATGAGGCGAGGTCTCGTGCGCGCCAAATTGGCTGGATCACTTTCGAGCGCCGGGAAGCCGACAACCGACCGAATCCACCAGCGGTACCTGGTGGCGACTCAGCGCGCTTTCTGATGAGCGGTTCGCTGACGATGCGCCCCGGGGACGACCCGAGGGAGCTGCTGCGGGAGATGACGGACAGGGAGATCGCTGCCGTGACCCTGCCCAGCGGCCCCATGCCGCTGGAGCACGCTTTGTGGGAGCACTACTACTACCTGCGGCTGCTCGTAGAGATCGCCGACGCCCGAGGAGGACCGGAAGGCTCCCCGCTTTGGCTGGCCGCTGCTGCCCCCGCCGTTGAGGCCGCCGCTCATCTGGTGTCCGTCACCGGCGATAGGGCAGCGTTCGAGGACGCGGACGAGCTGGCCCGGCGGCGCGTTGCGTTCCTGCGGTCACAGCCCCTCGTTGGACCCCTCGAAGACGCGCTCATCGCGGCGGCCGAGCTGCGGCTCGCTCTGCTGGGCCCGCTTCATCTAGCTGGCGACCAGTACGCACGCAGCGGTCTGCCTTGCACGACCGCCGAGTTGGTGTCGCAGGCGTACCTGGCCCAGGAGGACGGTCTTCAGCCGCCCGACATCCGGACGCACATATCCGAGGCGAACGCTTTCCTGGATGAGGCGCTGCAGACCACGCAGGGCCGGGCACGCGCGCGTGCGCTCGTTCTGCGCATCCAGGCTGGGATTCCGCGGGACCAGCCGTACTCCCTGTCGGGCGAGCAGATCCGGGTTCTCGCGGGGGAAGCCCGATCTTGTTTTCGCGGTGCGGAAGGGCCGGTTATTGACCTGTTCCTTGCCCGGCTGCTGGAGGACATGCCCTCGGGTGCCGTTGCTGGTCTCTTCGCACGTCCGCTGGAATCTGTCGTGGACGCCTACGGCGAACCGGGCACCCGCGCCCTCTTATCCCAAGGTATCGAGATGGCGCGCGCTCTGGGGGAGCGGGATCTGCTGCACCGGATGCTGCCCTGGTCCGACGAACTGCCGGAACCACTGTCGGACGCCCACATCCGGCAGGAACTGGAAGCCAGACTGCACTGCCTCCCCGATGACGGCACCCCGTGTCCACCCCGAGGAGCCGATCTCGATGCCCTAGCAGGCCGGCTCTTCTCCCCCAGACCGCGCCTTCTTTCCTCCTCTCACAGGACGCGCCGCGAGGCGGCGGCGCGGACGCATCTCGCTGCACACGCCCTGGCCGAGGGCCAGACGGCACTCGGCCTGCGACTGCTGCCTCCCTTCGAGTCGATACGCACCCTCGGCCACAGTTACTCCCTGCTTTACGCCGACCTGCACTACCAGGCGGCCACAACGCGCCAGGCGCTTCCCCAGACGCCGCGGGGCTACCTGGACGTGCCGCGCCCCGGATTCCTTCTGTGCCAGGCGGCACAGAAGTACTCGCTGCTTGGTCTGTACGGGCTGGCTCGGACCTGTTTGATTCAGGTGCTGGAGCATGTCCAAGACTCCTCCGACGATGATTTCCCCGCCGTCGCATCGGCTGTCGCGGCAACCACGCCCGTGATCTACTCGATCCGGGACCGGACACTCGCCCGGATCTGCCGGGACGTCGTGCACGCCACCACACTGCGCGCCTCCATGGAAGTGGAAGGGGTGTCCTTAGCAGCATTGATGGCGCTGCATCACGCCGCCAAGGGCGCCACGTTCTCCCAGTGGTACGGCATCCGGGAGCCCTTCGAGGTGCCGGAGGCCGTCACGCATCAACTGGTGCGGTTGCGGGCAGTCGCTGACCCCGGAGGAAGTGGCCCCTTTGCCCTGGACGAGGGTCCTTACGACGTCGGCCTGCCGGGCGCGTCGTTGGGGGACCTGCTTGTGCCGCTATCCGACCAGGAGATTGCGCCGGGGCGGACTGGGGCCGAGATTGAACAAAATGTCAGGCGCCACATCGACGACATGATCAACCGAGCGCTAGTGCAGGCTGGTGGCAAAGGCTCCTACGCGGAAGCCGACTGGGACCGCGTGCAAGAGAGCCTGGACAGTCGAACGGTGTTCCTCAGCTGGTTCGTTCCAGCGACGCCAGGATTCGAAACCGACTACGCCGTCCTCGCGATCACGCAGGAATCGGTGACCGGCGCGGTCGTACACTCTGGCCCCGGCACCCGAAACTCAGGTGATGAAGACCATGATGGAGACGTGAGGGTGCCGCCATCGCGCGCCCACCTCTTAACTGACACGGTGGACAAGATACGGGTCGAGGTAACTGACGATCCTCAGTTCGATCACGTCACACCAGAGGCGGCGGACCTGCTGGCGCGTCCGCTGATCCCGCCCCAATGGCTGGAGGAGTGGCGCGAACAGGGCAAGGACCACCTCCGTATCTGGGCGCACGGGCCTCTGCACTACCTGCCGTTCCATATGCTCACGTACGGCCCCGAAGAGCGGCTTATTGCCGACGACTTCGCGGTGTCGCTGATCGGCGGGCTCGGCACGTCCTCCCCACGCGGCTCTGCGGCACGCCGCCCGCCCCGCACCGCAGTCCTGGCCGCAGCCAGTGGCGGTGAGGCATTCGGGCTGACCCGCGAGACCGTTCTAGAGGAGCACGCGGCCGATATCGCTGACCTGATGGGCGCATCGGCGGTCGTGGGTCCGGCTGCCACGCGGCAGAGACTGCTCGAAGAGCTGTCTACGGCGGACGTGGTCCACATCGCGGCCCATGGCACGCAGGACGCGGCGGCGCCCTGGTTCCACTGCCTCTATCTGAGCCCGGACGAGGACGACGATGGCCGGGTGTTCGCTCAGGACATCCTCGCGACCGACCTCCGTGGGGTCCGGCTCGTCACGCTTGCCTCCTGCGAGTCCGCGCTGGGCCGCTACGACATCAACGACAACCTGCGCGGCATGCCAGCGGCGCTGCTCCTCGCAGGAGCGCAGGCAATCATCGGCTGCCTGTGGCCTGTACGACCC
>KL569200.1:55349-58288 GCA_000715635.1 Streptomyces violaceus
GTCTGCCTTGCCAGCCCGCTCAGAGATGTGTATAAGAGACAGGCCCGAGCCTGCGACGCACTTCTTCGGAGAGGTGCACCAGCGCATCGCGCGGGGCTCGGCGCCTCTGGAAGCGTTCCGCGGGGCGCAATTCGCCACACGGGCCTGCTGCCCCGACTACCGGGACTGGGGCGCCTTCACATTCCTTCAAGGCTGGCACCACACCACGCTGGAGGCGACGTGACCGACACAGACGGCTGGACCATTCCCCTGCAGGACGTCGAACTCGTCCCAGAGCGGACCCTCGGCACGCCCCCCGCCCAACAACTCGCGCGCAGGCTGTCATTCGGCCAAGACCTCCTGCCCGTGGCCGAGCCCTACGCTTTCCCAGAGTGGTGTTCCTATGCTGAGGGACTCGCCCATGAGCGTACGTTCCGGCTGCTCGCCCTGGTGTGCACATTTCACCCTGAGGAACCGGAAAGCTCATGGATCTGGGAAACGGGCAAGCTGGCGCTGGCCCTCAGGACGGAGGGTGAGACATCCCTCAGGGCCGTCGGCCGTCGTATCGCTCCCGGGGAACGGACACGGCCGGTGAACTCCACACCTTCCACTGTCTCCCTCTCATTCAATGCAGGACTTTTCGGTGCGGCGGTGGAGCATCCGGTAGGAGGCTCCACCACGGGTTACGACTGGATCGTGCAGGGCTTCGGGGAGAACCAATCCCAGCTCCGCTGGCGCTTCCGGAGTACCAAGCATCATCCGCTCGTTGGTGATCACCCCCTGGCGGTGTTGATCGAGTACGACCCCGCGAAGGAGCACCGCGCCGAGATTCTGTTCTCGGCCGAGCTGAAGCACCCGACCCTCGGACTTCGTCGGCACCGCGGCCAACTTCCCGTTCGCACGATTCCTTTGACACCCTGACCGAACCACGTCAGCGGAATCCGGGTGAAACCGTCACCGTCCGGGGGTTGCGGCACACTTCAGTCTGCCAATGCCCGTGCAGTCAGTTCTGGTTCTCGGAGCGGATCATGCGCCGTAGGCTGGAGCGGGACGCCGCCAAGTCGTCCTGCGATTCGCTGAGCTGTCCGGCCAGTTCGTCGACGCGGGCTAGGGCCTGTGCGAGGTCGCCTTCCAGCTGCTGCTTGTCGGCGGTGAGCTCGTCGACGCGGGCGCCGAGGTCGGCGGTGCCGAATTGCTCGACCTGCTGACCGAGGCTGCGCCGAACAGCGCTACTCAGGCGCTCGACCTCTTCGCGTAGGCGTCGGTTGTCCTCCCCGCAGGGGCTACTGCTCGACCTTCCACCCGGCCGGCGCCTTGGCGCCAGCGCGCGCGTCACTTGTCGCCACGCGGTCCAACGACGGCGGGTCGCCTCAATGTGCTCGCGCACGCCTTCGGCGTAGACGAGCCAACCTGCCGCGGTGGGAGCCGGAGAATCGACCGCCTGCCGCGCTCACCGATGCTGCCGGAGGCGCTCACCCGAGCCGGTGACGTCGCCGATCCGGTGCCGGTCAGCCGCCGGTGACGCCAGTTCGGGGGTGACCCGTCGACGTGGAGGGTGAAGACATCGGGGCGGGCGTAGTGGCCGGTGGCGTAGAGGTCGAAGCGGGCGCGGGCGAGTTCGTCGAGGTCAAGCTCGGCGGTCAGGATGCCCTCGCCGTCGCGCAGTGGCCCGGCCAGGATCTCACCGAGTGGGGAGACGATGACGGAGCCGCCGCCGATGAGGACCGTGTCCGGTGCGTCCCCCTGGGGGGTGGAGGTCGGCGGGCAGGGCGTCGCGCGCAAACGATCCCGCCCATGTGTTGCTGCGCCGCCTCATCTACGAGGTGGCCCGCACGGGCGAGTTCTGAGAGTGGCCGGGCTGACTGCACATCAGCATGGCCTCACGCAGCCAACGATGCGCGGGATCGTTCGCCTGTCGAACGTGCCATGCCTGCTGGTACGCGAATCGGGGGAGCTCCAGGGGCGGGGTGAACTTCCGCAGTGTCCTGTGCCGCCGCATCGGCCCCACCGCCCGTCCGGCGACGGTCAGGACGAGATCGGTGCCTTCGAGCAGATCCACTGCCGCACTCCAGTGGGGCAGGGTCACGGCGAGACGCCGCCGCAACCCGCGGGCAGCCAAGGCCATCTCGGTCTCGTCGTTCGCATCGGGGCGCATGGCCAGCGTGATGTGCGGCCGTTGAAGCCAGTCCTCCAGTGACAGATCGCCTTTTGCAGGCAGCACCGCTTTGTCCGCCAGACTGACGAACCCTTCCTCGAAAGGTCCTGAACCTCGATGTCCTCGGGCGCGTGGGGAAAGACTCCGAGCGCAAGGTCGAGCTCGCCGTCCGAGAGTTGCGCCAGCATCGCTTCCCGGCTGGCCTGGCTGATCGCCAGGTCAAGCCCGGGCGTCTCGCGGCGGACGTGCCGCACCAGCGGGGGCAGTACAAGGCGCGAGGCGTAGTCCGACAACGAGAGCCGAAAACGCCTGCGGGTCAGTGAAGGGTCGAAGTCGGATGCGCTCAGCAGCCCGTTGAGGCTGGCCAAAGCGTCTTCGAGCGGCCGCTCCAGCGCTTGGGCCCGTGCCGTGAGGACCATACGGCCGCCCTGCCGCACGAGCAGGGGGCATCAAACTGGGTTCGTAGCTGCGCGAGCGCGTGGCTGACGGCCGGCTGGCTCTTGTTCAGCCGCAACGCGGCTCGCGTGACGTGCTTCTCGGCTGCTGTCAGTAGGCGGGCGACTTCCTTTGCCGAGTGTCCATCCGCGGTCATCGTGCCCCCGCCGGGAAGTTCGAGATAGAAGCCCTTGTGCCGGTGCCGTTCGGAGAGTCCCCGGATGACGGCGCGAAGGGCGAGCCATATTCCTGGCCCGACAGTGACCGCGATGACTGCATACTCCGGGAAGCTGCGGGCACTGTGTAGTAGCGGCGGCAATGGCTCTGCGCCAGCTTTGCGCAATTCCTCTTCTAAGACCGTGTCCTACGT
>KL569200.1:58515-58707 GCA_000715635.1 Streptomyces violaceus
TCTAAGACCGTGTCCTACGTGGTGAGGCGTCGTTGACCTCGGTATGGGGCGGGGTACGTGGAGTTGGATTGTTCCGGATGGGCTGTGGGAGATCGCGAAGCCGTTGATCCCGCCCTCGAGGGTGCGGCCGCAGGGCGGCGGAACGCAGGACACGCCTGATGAGACGCTGTTTGCAGCCATCATCTACGTGTT
>KL569201.1:0-1196 GCA_000715635.1 Streptomyces violaceus
CCTTCAGGCTCGCGCCCGCCTGCGGGGCGGGGCAGGGCTCACCTCTGTCCCGGGCCACCCCTGCTCAGCAAAGGCTTCGCCCCGCTCACACAGCGAACATCCCGTTCGATCCCAGGGAGGGAATGTGTCCGCCCCCGAAAGCACCATCGGCCCCGCCACCGACGACCCCGCACCCGAGCCCGCTGCCGGCACCGGCGCGGCCGAGGCTCGGCTCACCAGTCTCAGCACGCGGGCGGCGCGCCAGCTCGCCACCACCACCAAGTCCGTGCCGCAGATGCAGGCCATCACCTCGCGCTGGCTGCTCAAGATGCTGCCGTGGGTCGACGTCAGGGGCGGCGCCTACCGGGTCAACCGGCGTCTGACGTTGCGTCTCGGCCGGGGCCGGGTGCAGTTCGAGCAGAACGGTGCCGACGACATCAGGGTCATCCCCCAGACGCTCACCGAACTGCCCGTGCTGCGCGGCTACTCCGACGCCGAGGTGCTGAAGCAGATCGCGTCGCGCTTCGAGGTCCGTGAGGTGCGCGTCGGCGAGGTGCGCTTCGAGGCCGGCAAGTACGGCGAAGAGGAGGTCATCGGGGTCGTCACGGACGGCGAGGGGCTCGGTGACGAGGCCGTGGGGCGGGCCGACCCGCTGTGGCTCACGTCCGTACGGGCGGAGACCTCGGGCGTCGTGCTGGTGCTGTCCTGGGACGCCCTCCGGGAGTACACGGACCGCGTCCCGTCCCTCGCGGCCCATCTGGAGGCAGCCAACGAGCAGGCCCGGCAGCGCGGCATCGACGGCAAGGTCCGCTACCACTGCCGGAACATGCCCCACACGGGCTTCCCGTCGGACGCGTTCGCGGCGTCGTGGAACAACGAGTCGACCATGTACGTGGAGCTGGACCTGCTGTTCGCCGAGCACGCCCGGCTGCTGCGCCACGGCGGGCGCTACGTGGTGATCACCGGCTGCTACAACGACACCTACGGGCGGGCCTCCCGCGAGGTCTCCCTGACCAACGCCCACTACATCTGCGACATCCATCCGCGGTCGGAGTACTTCCGGGCGATGGCCCGCAACCGGCTGGTCCCCGTCCACGTGCAGGACCTCACCGACGTGACCACTCCCTACTGGGAGCTGCGCAAGCGGGCCGACCATCTCGTCACAGGCATCGAGGACACGTTCCTGACCGCGTACAAGAACGGCAGCTTCCAGTACC
>KL569201.1:1394-2072 GCA_000715635.1 Streptomyces violaceus
TTCCAGTACCTGCTGATCGTGGCCGACCGCGTCTGACCGGCCGTCACATCGTCGGCCACGGGTGTCTCGTGGCCGACGCGCATCTTCCGTCCCGGGCCCGGCTGTGCTTGCCTGGGGAGCCGTTTCACCGGCCGGGCGGGAGTTGCCGTATGCGCGGACCGTGGCTCGTGGGTGTCCTGCTGGCCGGGCTGCTGCTCGGGGCGTGCGGGGATCCGTCGTCCGGACCTGACACGTCCCCGCCGTCCGCGCCGGAGGTGTCCACGACCACGCACCAGCGGGCCCCGGCCTCGCCCAGCCCCCGCGCCCCCGCCAAGGCGCCCCGCGTGCTGTATCTCGGCGACTCGCTCGCCATGGAGAACCAGAAGGTCCTCGGCCAGGAGCTGCGCCGGGACCTGCGCGCGAAGTACACGAGCGCCCCCTACTCGGGCACCACCCTGTGCGACTACCTGGAGGGCACGGCGGAGCGGTCGCTCGTACCGGCACGGGACAAGGCGGCCGCCCTGGTGCGGTCGCAGCGGCCGGACTTCGTGGTGCTGCAGTTCTGGGGCAACGCCTGGGACTTCACCTGGTGCATGGACAAGATCACGTACGACGGTTCGCGGGAGCGGTACTTCAAGCGGTACGAGGCCGACGCGCGCAGGCTCGTCGAGCAGATCACGACGGCCGGCGGGGCCCGCT
>KL569201.1:2304-3514 GCA_000715635.1 Streptomyces violaceus
GGACGACATCGTCGCCGACGCCGGGGGGACGGTGAGCCCCGGCTCGGACCGCTACACGTGGACGCAGCACCTCCCCTGCACGGCCTACGAGCGTGCCCACCCCGACTACTGCACCCAGCCCGGCCGCGACCGGACGGCCCTGCACCGCGACGACGACTATCTGCACTTCTGCCTGGCTCCCACGACGTCCACGCCGAAGCCCTGCCCGGTGCGCTCCCCCGGCATCCTGCGCATCGCCCGGGAGATCACCAAAACCATTCGACAGTCGGCGGGTTGACCGCTCGAATGGGCGTCATGTGCGCTGTGCGAATGCATGAGGACGAGCGGGACGTCGACGTCCCGCTCGTCGGCCGGCTGATCGCGGGACGGTTCCCGCAGTGGGCGGGGCTGCCCCTGCGACGCGTGGAGTCCTCCGGGAGTGAGAACGCCATGTTCCGCCTCGGCGCGGACAAGGTCGTGCGGCTCCCCCGGCATCCCCGCGCCGTCGAGGCCATCACGCACGAACTGCGCTGGCTGCCCCGGCTGAGCCCGGGCCTGCCCGTCGCCTCCCCCGAACCCCTCGGGCGGGGCGAACCCGGCGAGGGCTTCCCGTGGCCCTGGTCGGTGTACGGCTGGCTGGACGGCCGTAACCCGGTGCCCGGCGCCCTCGATGAGCCGGGGCTGCTCGCCAAGGACCTGGGCGCCTATGTCGCGGCCCTGCGGCGGATCGACCCGGCGGAGGGCCCGACCGGTTACCGGGGAGTACCGCTGGCGGCCCGGGACCGCTTCGTGCGCGAGGCGCTCGCCCAGCTCTCGGGGCGGATCGACACCGCGCCGGTGACGGAGGTGTGGGAGGAGGCCCTGCGCGCTCCCGAGTACGCCGGGCCGCCGGTCTGGGCGCACGGCGATCTGATGGCCGGGAACCTGCTGGTCACGGGCGGACGACTGAGCGCTGTGATCGACTTCGGCACGGTGGGGGTGGGAGATCCCGCCGTCGACCTCATCAGCGCCTGGTGCGTGCTGCCCGCCGGGGTCCGCGGCATCTTCCGCGAGGCCGTGGGCGCCGGCGAGGCCGAGTGGGCACGCGGCCGGGGCTGGGCCCTGTCGATCGCGGTCATCGCGCTGCCGTACTACTGGGACACGAACCCGCCGGTCGCGGAGAACTCCCGGCATGTGATCAGGGAGATCCTGGCCGAGACGGCGTAGGGGCTGTCTCTTATACACATCTCTG
>KL569201.1:3771-4781 GCA_000715635.1 Streptomyces violaceus
CGCGTAGGCCTTGTCCAGGGTCGCGATGTCGAACTTGCTCATCGCCATGAACGCCGTGGTCACGCGGGCCGCCTTCGCCGGGTCCGGGTCGGTGATCATCTCTTGGAGCCGGTCCGGGACGACCTGCCAGGACAGGCCGTACTTGTCCTTGAGCCAGCCGCACGGGCCGGGCTCGCCGCCGTTCTCGGTGAGCTTGTTCCAGTAGTAGTCGATCTCCTCCTGGTCCGCGCAGAAGATCATGAAGGAGACCGCCTCGGTGAACTTGAACTGGGGGCCGCCGTTGAGCGCGAGGAACTTGTGGCCGTTGGCCGTGAACTCGACGGTCATGACGCTGCCGGCGGGCTGAAGCGCTCCCTCGGGATAGCGGGCGACCTGGCCGATGCTGGAGTTCTTGAAGATCGAGACGTAGAGGTGGGCGGCCTCCTCGGCCTGGCCGTCGAACCAGAGGCACGTGGTGAAACCGTCGGTGGTCATGAGTCCTCCTGGGCGCGTGGAACGCTGTCACCACTTTCGACCGGCCCTGGCCCCGGAACTCATCGGTCGGGTGACCGGCAAATTCAGGTGGCCACTACACCGTTCGGAACTAGCATCGCGGCCATGACGTCTTCGCCCGCTGACAGCGGCATCCGCCCCTTCCGCATCGACATACCGCAGAGCGACCTCGACGACCTTCACGACCGTCTCGACCGGACCAGGTGGCCCGACGAGCTGCCCGGGGTGGGCTGGACGTACGGCGTTCCGTCGGGCTACCTGCGAGAGCTGGTGCGGTACTGGCGGCACGCGTACGACTGGCGGGCGGCGGAGGCGCGGCTGAACGCGTGGCCGCAGTTCACGACCGAGATCGACGGCGCGCGGGTGCACTTCGCGCACATCCGCTCCCCCGAGCCCGACGCCACCCCGCTGATCGTGACGCACGGGTGGCCGGGGTCGATCGTCGAATTCCTCGACATCGTCGGGCCGTTGACGGACCCGGCCGCCCACGGCGGCGATCCGGCCGACGCCTTCCACGT
>KL569201.1:4885-6216 GCA_000715635.1 Streptomyces violaceus
GCGGCGATCCGGCCGACGCCTTCCACGTCGTGCTGCCGAGCATCCCCGGCTTCGGGTTCTCCGGGCCCACCCGGGAGACCGGCTGGGAGGCGCGCCGGATCGCCGACGCGTGGGCCGAGCTGATGACGCGCCTCGGCTATGAGAGGTTCGGCGCCCAGGGCGGCGACTGGGGCGCGGGCATCTCCCGCGAACTGGGCCGCGTCCACCCCGGCCGGGTCCTCGGCATCCACCTCAACCTGCTGCCCGGGGGGCAGCAGGCCACCGAGCCGACCTCCGACGAGCTTCAGGCACTGAGTCCCGCGGAGCGGGAGCGCACGCTCACCTCGTGGCGCCGGTGGGAGGAGTGGTCCCGCGACAGCACGGGCTACTTCCACGTGCAGTCCACCCGGCCGCAGACCCTGTCGTACGCGCTCACGGACTCACCGGTGGGCCAACTCGCCTGGATCGTCGAGAAGTTCCAGGAGTGGACGGACTCCGAGGAGCTGCCCGAGGAGGCCGTCGACCGGGATCTGATGCTCACGAACGTGATGCTGTACTGGCTGACGGGCACGGCGGGTTCGTCCGCCCGGGTCTACTACGAGCGCGCCCACGCCCGGGGCGAGCGGATCGCCGCCCCGCACGAGCCCTCCACCACGCCGACCGCGGTGGCGTCCTTCTTCGGCGACCCGCAGATCCCGCTGCGCCACAAGGCGGAGCGGACGGAGAACATCGTCCGCTGGACGGAGTTCGACCGGGGCGGGCACTTCGCGGCCATGGAGCAACCGGGCTCGTTGGTGGACGACGTGCGGGCGTTCTTCCGGCAGTTGCGCGAGAAGGGCTGACGCCCGCTCTGCCCGTAGCGAATCTGCCACGGGCAGAGAATCCGCATTCCGGCATCGTCCGAGGTCAAGAGTGGAGTCGACGGCACTTCCGCGGTGTTTCCGCTACGACGAGGAGAACCGATGACTCCACTCACGACACTCGCCCCACGGTCGGAGGAGGGCGACACCCCTCCGACCCGGTTCGACGACCAGCTGGCCGCCCAGTTGCTCGCGCAGCGCATCGTGCTGCTGGGCACCCAGGTCGACGAGGTCTCCGCGAACCGGGTCTGCGCCCAGCTGCTGATCCTGTCCGCCGAGGATCCCCGCACCGACATCAGCCTGTACATCAACAGCCCCGGCGGGGCGGTGCACGCGGGCCTCGCCATCTACGACACGATGCGGCTCGTCCCGAACGACGTCTCCACACTGGCCATGGGCTTCGCCGCGAGCATGGGGCAGTTCCTGCTCAGCGTCGGCGCGCCCGGCAAGCGCTACGCCCTGCCCAACGCGCGGATCATGATGCACCAGCCG
>KL569201.1:6483-7368 GCA_000715635.1 Streptomyces violaceus
ACCTGGAGCACACCAAGCGGACCATCGAGCGGATCACCGCCGAGCACACCGGCCAGAGTGAGGAGACGATCTCCCGGGACGGCGACCGGGACCGCTGGTTCACGGCCGAGGAGGCCAGGGAGTACGGCATGGTCGACCGGGTCGTGGAGTCCCTCGTGGACGTCCGCCCGACGGCCGGCCGGCGCAGGATGGGGCTGCAGTGATGGGTACCTACACGATTCCGAACGTCGTCGAGCGCACCCCGCAGGGCGAGCGGTCCTACGACGTGTTCAGCCGGCTGCTGTCCGAGCGGATCATCTTCCTCGGCACGGAGATCGACGACGGTGTCGCCAACGTCGTCATCGCGCAGCTTCTCCATCTGGAGTCCTCGTCCCCGGAGAGCGAGATCGCGATCTACATCAACTCGCCCGGGGGCTCGTTCACTTCGCTCATGGCCATCTACGACACCATGTCGTACGTGCGGGCGCCGATCTCGACGTTCTGTGTCGGGCAGGCGGCCTCCACGGCGGCCGTGCTGCTGGCGGGCGGGGATCCCGGACGGCGGTTCGTGCTGGAGCACGCCCGCGTGCTGCTCGGCCAGCCGGCGACCGGAGGGCAGCGCGGCATGGTCTCCGACCTGGCGCTCCAGGCCAGGGAGATGGTGAGGATCCGCTCCCAGGTCGAGGAGGTGCTGGCACGGCACACCCACCACGAGGTGGCGACCCTGCGGGCCGACATGGACCGCGACAAGGTGTTCACCGCGCAGGAGGCGGTGGGCTACGGGCTGGCCGATGAGGTGCTCAGCCGGCGCCTCGTGCACGTCTGAGGCGCCGGCAGAGAGGCAAGCAGACTCAGGCGACCAGGCACAGTCCGTCGTGCGACGACGGGGACGCCGCCCCGCGGCGG
>KL569201.1:7607-13619 GCA_000715635.1 Streptomyces violaceus
TTGTACCGCGAGGTGACGCGGGTCAGTTCGCCCCGCGTCCTCGACAGCAGGTCGCCGAGACTCAGTCCGAGGGCGTGGGCGGCGGCGGCGAGGACCTCCGAGGAGGCCTCCTTGCGGCCGCGCTCGACCTCCGACAGATACGGCATGGAGATCCGTGCCTGGTCGGCGACGTCCTTCAACGTGCGCTCCTGCGCGAGGCGTTCACGGCGCAGGACGTCACCGACCAGGTCGCGCCACAGCGGCTCCTTCACGGCGGGGGCCGGGGGGCGCGCACCTTGCGGGCGCAGCGGGATGACGCGGGCTTCGTTCGGCACGTGGTTGCTCACCTGTCCAGGTTAGGAGCGTCGGCCGCCAGGGGAAGGGGTCGGCGTTCCGCCCTGGGTGGAATCAGCGGAACGCGAAGGCCGGGCCACGGCGTTGGGAACTCTTGCTCTCCGTCGGCCGTATGGGTGAGCATGGGCAGGCTGGAATGCCATGCTCCACCGATTTCCCGCCGCACGGCATTCGGGGGCATGTGTTCCGCCCACCTGGGTACCCGCAACCCGGAAGGACCTAGGCAGATGTGGCCGTGACTTCGTGGGGAGAGGTAATGGAGACCGCCGTGATCCGGTCGAAGGCAGAAGTCGCCGGGGAGAACGCCGAGGCCGGAACAGGTGACGGAGCACTGCCGGTCGTGGACCCGCGGTACGTGGCCCCGCGGGACGCCAGGGCGCTGTCCCGCCAGTTCTTCCAGCGACTGACGGAACTCGAAGAAGGCACGCACGAGTACCAGTACGCACGCAACACACTGATCGAGATGAACATGTCGCTCGTGCGGTTCGCGGCCGGCCGGTTCCGGGGCCGCGGCGACGACATGGAGGACATCGTCCAGACCGGCATGATCGGCCTGATCAAGGCCATCGACCGGTTCGAGCTGTCGCGCGAGGTCGAGTTCACCTCCTTCGCGCTGCCGTACATCGTCGGTGAGATCAAGCGGTTCTTCCGGGACACGACGTGGGCGGTGCACGTGCCGCGGCGGCTGCAGGAGCTGCGCGTGGAGCTGGCCAAGGCCCGCGAGGAACTCGCCAGCCGGCTGGACCGCGAGCCGACCGTCGCCGAGCTGGCCACGCTGATGAACATCTCCGAGAACGAGGTCGTCGAGGGGCAGATCGCCGCGAACGGGTACAACTCGTCGTCGCTGGACGCCGCGCTCACCGGCGACGGGCCGGAGGGCGGCGAGGCGGTCCTGGCCGACTTCATCGGCGTCGAGGAGGACGGGCTGCGGCTCGTCGAGGACTTCCACTCGCTCGCCCCGCTCATGGCGGAGCTCAGCGAGCGCGACCGGCAGATCATCCACATGCGGTTCGTGGAGGAGGCCACCCAGGCGGAGATCGGCGAGGAGCTCGGCTGCTCGCAGATGCACGTCTCGCGTCTGATCAAGCGGATCATCACCCGGCTACGCGAGGGCATGCTGGGCGAGCTCGGCTGCGCCTGACACAGAAGGCGGGCTGGCCGGGCATACGGCGACCAGCGGGTGCTGTCCTCCATGCGGGAGGGGACGGCACCCGCGACTGTGTCCGGCCACCCGGGACTGGGGGTCGGCTTCCATGGCGCGCACGATGGCGCGCGAGCGCCCTCGTGGAGACGCCTCACCCGGACGGCTCAGCCCCCGGTCGCACCTGCGAGCGGCAGCAGGGCGCGCACCCGCTTGCCCACCGGCACCCGCTCCACGCTGACCTGCTCCGCGAGCGCGTGGACGATCTCCAGGCCGTGCCGGCCGACGCGCTCCGGGTTGCGCGGGAAGATACGGGGCAGGGCGGAGCTGCTGTCGTAGACCGACACGGTCACGGCGGTGTCCGTGCCCACGAGCTCCAGGATGTACGGCCCGTTGCTGTGCCGGTCGGCGTTGGTGACCAGCTCACTGACCACGAGCTGCACCGCGCCGTCGGCCCGGTCGTCGATGCTCGCGCACCACTCGGTCCTGAGCTGGTCGAGGAAGAGCGCGGCGAAGGACCGCGCCTCGGCGATGCATCCCTGCTCGCCTGTGTAGTGTGCCGCCCGCCTCAGCGGTTCCACGGGCACGTCGAAACCAGTCGGTATCACTGCCCCGTCCAGGTGGTCGATCATTCGTTTCTTTCTGGGAGAAGCCGGACTGGCCGGACGCTCTGCACCAGTGCTCGTACCCCGAGCCGGGCTTCGCAGTCCTGACACGTTTCGCCCGTCCCGTGCCCTGGGCATTGTCCCCTGCGCGCGGGGCACTCGGAGGTAATCGGGACCGGCCGAGGGCGGCCGGGCCGGATCGCCGGAGGTGTGCGGTGGCCTGGTGGATGTGGCTGGTCGTGGTGGTCGTGGCGCTCGTCGGCGTCGCCGTGGTGACGCTCGCCGTGCAGGCCGGCCGGCGGTCGGGGACGGTCATCGCGGTCCGGCGCCGGCCCGGCGGGAAGGGTGGGCGATGAACCAGCTGATGGCGGCACGGAGCCTGACGACCCTCCCGGTGGTCACGCTGGGCGGCGACGCCGTCGCGCAGATCAAGGACACCGTTTTCGACGCCGCGGCCGGGCGTATCACCGGGTTCACGCTCAGCGGCCGGGGTCTGCTGTCGGGTCCGCTGAAACAGAGCCTGCCCTGGCCGGCGGTGCACGCGCTGGGCCCGCACGCGGTCATGATCGTCGACGCCGGTGCCCTGGCGGACACGCCCGTCGTGGTGGCGCGCCGTGAGGCCCAGCAGGGCCGGGTGCTGCACGCCAAGGTGCTGACGGACGAGGGCGCCGAGGTCGGCACGGTGCTCGACGTGGTCGTCGAGGGCGGTACCAGCGGCCGGGTCGTGGGATTCCGGATCGCCGCGGTCAAGTCGCTGGTCCGGGGCTCCCGGCGGCACAGGCACCGGGTGTACGTACCGCGCGGCGACACGCTCGCGGTCTCCGGCCGCGCCCTGGTCATCCCGGCGGACGCCACCCGCTACGTCGCCGACGACCTGCCGGCCTTCGTCGCCCGGGTCAGCGCCTTCCACGAGGGGCACGAGGGGACGCCGTCATGATGCTGTTCTCGCAGGCGCGGGGCCTGCCGGTGCTGACCCTGACCGAGGCGGAGGAGCTCGGCGTCCTGAGGTCGCTGACGGTCGACGCCACGGCCGGTGTGGTCACCCATGTCCGGGTGCGGGGCCGGCACTCCCGCAAGGAGAGCGTGCTGGCCTGGGGCGCCCTGCACGCCCTCGGACCGGACGCCGTGCTGGTCCGCTCCGCGACCGCCCCGGCCGAGGTGCCGCCGCACCACGAGCTGCCGGGCCTCAGGATCCTCACCGAGACGGGCGACTGGCTCGGCACGGTCCAGGACGTCGCGTTCGAGCCGGACACCGGCCGCATCGAGGCGGTCGTCACCGCCCAGGGCGATGTGCCGGCCGATCGGCTGCTCGGGCTCGGGGACTACGCCCTGGTGGTCCGCGCCGGGTGACTCAGGAAGCCGGCGCCTGGTCCGTAGTGTCACCCCCGGTCTCGCCCCCGGTGTCCTCGCCGGTGTCGTTCCCGGGCGGGGGCGGCGATTCGCCCGTCGACGGTTCCGAAGACGGCTCCGTGGCCGTCGGTTCGCTCGTGGTCGGCTGCGACGAGGGCGAGCCGGTCGGCGTGGTGACGGTCACCGACGGGGTGGGCTTGTCCGGTGGAGCGGTCCTGCGGTCGTTCTTGCCCGTATCGCCTTTGTCGCGCTTGAACCACTCGCCGTCGGGCTCGCACATGACGAAGACGTCGACCGGCTCCTGAGCGGGCCTGACCGTGACGACGTCCGACGCCTTGTACCCCGCCCACTTGTCTCCGGTCGTCTTCCCCTGCTGGGAGGCCGGCGGGCTCAGCGGGTTGCCGCACGCGCAGCGCACCCGGGGGACGCCTCGCTCGTCGACGAGCACGGCCGTGCCGGCCTGGAGGACGGCCTGGTACTGCGTGGGGCGGCCGTTCTTGTAGCCGTGGTTGGTGACCCAGGTGTCCATACGCAGCTGCACGGGGGTGAGCGAGCGCAGATAGGCCGGGACCTCGGACGGGTCGATGCGCTGGACCGACGCGAACGCGCGCTGCTTGTCCGGGGCCTCCTCGAGGTACGTGATCTGCTTCTCCACGTCGCAGCTGGCGACGTTGCGGGTGCCGCCGTACAGGCCGGGCGCCCCGCCCCGAACAGCCCGGACAGCGTTCTGCGACGCCGATCCGGCGGGCGTCGGCCTGACCGATGGGGCGGAACTCTCCTTGGCCGTCGAGCCGGTGAACGGGTCCGGGCCGGTGTCGGCCGCGGGCTGCAGCAAGACCTCGCCGTCGGAGGTTCTGGTACCGCCGTCGGACGCGCCGGTGCCGCCGTCGGGGCGGGTGAACACCACGGCCAGGACCACGGCGGCCACGACCGCGCCGGCGATCAGCGCGACACGGGGTGCGGAGCCCCACCACGGGCGGCGGGGCTCCGGCGGCTCACCGCCACCCCCGCTGGGAGGTTCGGAGGGCGGGCCGCCGCCTCCCGAGGGCGGCTGGGAGGGGCCCGACAGCGGGCCCGAGGGAGGCCCTGTGGGGCGACCGGACGACGGCGGTTCGACGCTCACGAGCTCTTCTTCCCACGTGGGTTCTGTACGGCCTTCGCACACCCGAGGCGATCAGTCCTGATATATACGGCTTCTTCCACCAGGAGTTCATTGTGTGCCCCGGTCCCGTCCGGCACGCAAGCCGACGCGGACGGACCTCCCGAGGGGCGCCCGCCGTGGGCGCTGCTTAGCGTGGCAGCGTGAGTTCGCGCACCTCCTCCGGCCAAGCACGTACCTCCGGCGCGCGGGCCGTCGCCCGCCACGGCTGGGTGCACGCCCTCGGCACGGTGCTCGGCGGGCTGCTCGCCATGATGGTGGTGGCCACGCTCGGCCTGTGGGCCGCCGGGGCCGCGGACCTTCCGGACGGCGCGTTCGCCCCGGTGGTCATGGCGACCGTGGTCACCGCCGTCGGGGGCACGGTGAAACTCTCCGGCAGTGCCGGCGACTTCGCCGACACACAAGCGGGACTGACCGTGATCCCGCTGTCCGTCACGCTCACCGGGGCGCTGGTGATCGCCTGGGGCTTCCTGCGGCCGCTGCGCCACCGCGCGGTCGCCGGCGCCGCGGAACTGGCCGGCTGGGCCGCCAGGATCGCGGTCCTTTGGCTGCTCGCGCTGATCGGCCTGACGCTCGCCGCCCGCCACACCTTCGACATCTCCCTCGGCGACGAGGAGCTGGGGGAATTCGGTGACCTGTTCGGCGCCTCGCCGAAGATCGGTTTCACCACCGACGTTCCGCTGTCCGTGTTCGTCGGCCTGGTCTGGCTGGCCGGTGTGATGGTCCTGGCCCTGCTGGTGTCGCGCGGCGCCCCGCTGCCGGCCGGGCTGCTGCGCTTCCAGGCGTCGGTGCGGCCGGCCGCGTACGCGATGGTCGCGCTGCTGCTCGCGTACGTCGTCATCGGTGTGGTCATCGCGCTGGTCGTCGCGGCGACGCGGGGCCACGCGACGGAGACGTTCGCCGTGATTCTGCTCGGCATGCCCAACCTGGTGTGGCTGGCGCTGACGATCGGCCTCGGCGCGACCTGGACCGGCCGCGTGGAGGGGCCGTTCGGGCTGCCCATGCCCCAGGTGCTCGACGAGGTGCTGCGCACTCCGGACATCTCGGAGCTGAACCTGCGGACGCTCTCCGAGCACGACGGCCGGGTGTGGTGGCTGCTGGTCATCGACGTGGTGCTGTTGCTGGCCGCCGCGTTCGTGATGGCCGCCCGGTCACCGGCCCGGGTCCGGGCCTGGCAGCACGCCGTGCACATGGCGGTCGCCCTCATGCTCACGGTGTTCATGATCTGCCTCGTCGGACGCATCTCCGCGCACTACGGCCTGTCCGTGCTCGGCATCGGCGACCTGGGCGGGGGCCTCGGGGGCGAACTCTTCCTCAGACCCCGGCTGTGGGGCGCCGTAGGCCTGGCCGTCCCCTGGGGTCTGGTGACCGGATTCGCCGGGGCGCTGCTGGCACGGCACGTACGGCGGCGGGGGGAGGCCGCT
>KL569201.1:13895-14034 GCA_000715635.1 Streptomyces violaceus
GGCGGCGGGGTGAGGTCCGCTCCGACAGCGAGAGCTGACGCCGGGGCTCTACGTCCGCTGCGTGAAGACCGGTTCGGCCCAGCGCGGCGGCGGCGTCGGCCGCTCCTCCCCCGGCTCTCGGCCCGCCCGGGTGGGGGTG
>KL569201.1:14273-16272 GCA_000715635.1 Streptomyces violaceus
CCGTCGCGGCACGCAGGGCGGCGACGAAGGCGAGGCAGGACGGGTACCGTTCGTCGGGTCTCTTGGCGAGGGCCTTGGCGAGGACGGGATCGGCCTGCGGGGCGAGGTCGGGCCGGGCCTCGGTCAGCGGCTGCGCTTCGTCGTACTGGTGGGCCCACAGCAAGGCCATGTCGTCGTCCCGGCGGAAGGGCGGATGGCCGGCGAGGATCTCGTAGACGACACAGGCGAGGCCGTACACGTCGCAGCGGGCGTCGACCGGGCGGCCCGAGATCTGCTCGGGGGCGACGTAGTCGAGGGTACCGACGAACTGGCCGACCGTGGTGAAGCCGGTCAGTGACAGCGACTTCTTCGTCAGGCCGAAATCGGTGAGGTAGGCATGCTCGGGGTGGTCGCTGTCCGTGCCGCGGGCCACCAGGATGTTGCCGGGCTTCACGTCCCGGTGCACCAGGCCGTGGTCGTGGGCCGCGTCGAGCGCGGAGGCGACCTGGGCGGCGATACGCAGGGTGGTGGCGGGCGACAGCGGGCCCTCCCGGTCGAGGAGATGACGCAGGTCGCTGCCGACGACGTACCGCATGGCGATGTACAGCACGCCGTCCGTCTCACCGGCCTCGAAGACCGGCACGATGTGCGGGTGGTCGATCGCGGCGGCGGCCCGGGACTCGTGGGTGAAGCGGCGCCGGAAGGTGTCGTTGCGGGCGAGTTCCGGGGCGAGCAGCTTCAGGGCGACGGTGCGTTCCAGACGCAGGTCGCGAGCCCGGTACACGACGGCCATGCCGCCGCGCCCGATCTCCTTCTCGATCCGGTACCCGGCGATCTGCTTCCCGAGCAGCTCGGAGGGCCGCCCGGAGAACAGGCTCGTCTCGCGGGTCAACGGGCGTCACCCTCGGGCGACACGACCCGGGTGGGCTCGGGCCCCACGATGCGCGTGGGCGGCGCCTCGGCGGGGTTGTCCGGCTCCTCGGCCTCTTCTTCCACTCCTTCGGGAGACACGACACGCGTGGGCGGGGCGTCCGCGGGGCGGGCGGCGTCCTCGGCTTTCTCGGCCTCCTCGGGGGACACGATGCGAGTGGGCTCGGGGCCATCGGGAGACACGATCCGTGTCGGCTCGGGAGCCTCGGGAGACACCACCCGGGTCGGCTCGGCCTCCTCGGCCCGAGGCGGCTCCTCGACCGCCTCCGGGGACACCACTCGCGTGGGGGTGGGTGCCGGTGCCGGGGTCCCGGACGGTCGGGACTCCGGCTGGGAACTCGGTGTCTCGTCCGTCGCGTACGTGGTGGCCCGGGTGCCCTCCGCGTACACCCAGTGCCCGTGTGCGGCGTCGTAGAGCCACACCGACTCGCCGTCGACGACGACCCCGATCCGCAGCCCCTCGGTGCGGGAGTGGAAGGCCTCCCGGTCGAGGCCGCCCGCGAGGTCCTCGACCGCGGACCGGTAGCGCGCCAGTGCCTCCTGCGCACGGGTCAGCAGCGGACGCGGATCGGCGGTACGGGTCAGCGGCCCGTCCGCGGCGGGCGGATCCTGCGGTACGGCGACCAGGCGGCGGCCGTCGACCCAGGCCGACCACCCGTTGAAGCACAGCACATGCCCCCAGTCGCCCTGCCGCTCGACGAGCTGCACCGGCAGCAGGGGGTCGAGATCCACGGTCGGCCGAGCCGGGTCGGGGGCCTCCCAGGCGGGCATCCCGTGCTGCGGGACGACGTGCGTGGGCCGGAATCCGGGAGTCGTCATGGGGACTCCCTACTTCCGCATCACGGCCGGTTCGTGCCGGCGCAGCAGCCGGGACACGAGGAAGCCGAAGAGCGCCGACAGCACGACCAGCATCCCGACGTCGAGCAGCCATGTGCCCGCCGAGTGCTCGAAGAGCGGATCCTCGGTCAGCTCGTCGGGCACGATCCGGGCCAGCCCCACGGTGCCGGCCATCGCGGCCAGCGCCCAGCGCGCCGGCACCAGCCAGCCGAACTGCTCGAGCCCGGGTACGCCGTTCAGCTTCAGCAGGGCA
>KL569201.1:16442-18187 GCA_000715635.1 Streptomyces violaceus
GCCAGCCGAACTGCTCGAGCCCGGGTACGCCGTTCAGCTTCAGCAGGGCACCGCAGAAGACGACCTGGACGATGGCGATGAGCACGAGCAGCGGCATCGTCACCTCTTCCTTGCGCACCAGCGCCGAGATGAGCAGCCCGAGCATCATCGCCGTGAACGCCAGCAGGGCGACGGCGACCGCGATCTCCACCAGGGGCGGCATCAGCACGCCTTCGTCGCCGGGCGCGCCCAGGTCCACGCCGAGCAGGGCGACCAGGGTCAGCACCACCGCCTGCAGGACGGTGATGGCACCCAGGACGACGACCTTGGACATCAGGTACGCCGATCTGGACAGGCCCACCGCCCGCTCCCGCTGGTAGATCACGCGTTCCTTGACGAGCTCGCGCACGGCGTTGGCGGCGCCGGTGAGCACCGCGCCGACGCACAGGATGAGCAGGGTGTTCATCGCCGTGTCGAAGGTCAGCTTGCCGCCCGACAGGGCCCGTGCCATCACGCCCATCACGAACGGCAGGGCGATCATGATGATGAGGAACGTGCGGTCGGCACTGAGCGCGGAGGCGTACCGGCGCACCAGCGTGCCCAGCTGGGCGGTCCGGCTGCGCGGCCGGGGCGGCGCGGCGATGACGACGGGCTCGGACCGGGGCTGCCGGGGCTGGGCGGTGGCGTCGGCGATGTAGCGGTCCCGGAAGGGCGAGGCGCGGTAGTCCCCCGCCCAGTCCCGGTCCTGGTCCCGCTCGAAGGCCTCGAAGGCCTCGGGCCACTGCTCGAATCCGAAGTACGCCAGGGCGTCCTCGGGCGGACCGTAGTAGGCGGTCTTCCCGCCGGGCGCGAGCACGAGGAGCCGGTCGCACACGTCCAGGCTGAGCACGCTGTGGGTGACGACGATGACGGTCCGGCCGTCGTCGGCGAGGCCGCGCAGCATGTGCATCACCGAGCGGTCCATGCCGGGGTCCAGGCCGGAGGTCGGCTCGTCGAGGAACAGCAGCGACGGCTTGGTCAGCAGCTCCAGAGCCACGCTGACACGCTTGCGCTGGCCGCCCGACAGGCTGTGCACGGGTTGGCCGACGCGCTGTTCCAGGCCCAGTTCGCGGATCACCTCGTCGACCCGGGCGCGTCGTTCCGCCTTGGCCGTGTCCTGCGGGAAGCGCAGCTCGGCGGCGTAGGAGAGGGCTTTGCGCACGGTCAGCTGGGCGTGCAGGATGTCGTCCTGCGGGACGAGGCCGATGCGCTGGCGCAGCTCGGCGTAGTCGCGGTAGAGGTCGCGGCCGTCGTAGAGGACGGTGCCGTGGTCGGCGGGCCGCTGGCCGGTGAGGGCGTTGAGCAGCGTGGACTTTCCGGCGCCGCTCGGGCCGACGACGGCGAGCAGGCACTTCTCCCCCACCGGGAACGACACATGGTCGAGCAGCGTCTTGCGGCCGCGGTCGACGGTGACCGCGAGGTCCTGTACGTCGAGGGAGATCTCGCCGGTGTCGACGTACTCCTGGAGTTCGTCGCCGACGAGGCAGAACACCGAGTGACCGATGCCGACGATGTCGCCCTGGCCGACGGGGGCGCTGGTGACGGGGCTGCCGTTGAGGTACGTGCCGTTGTGGCTGCCCAGGTCGGTGATCTCGTACCTGCCGTCGGGCAGGGCGCGCAGTTCGGCGTGCCGGCGGGAGACCACGAGGTCGTCGATGACCAGGTCGTTGTCGGTGGCGCGGCCGATGCGGACGGTGCGGGCGGGCAGCGGCCGTACGGTCGTGGGC
>KL569201.1:18325-23406 GCA_000715635.1 Streptomyces violaceus
AGCGGGCAGCGGCCGTACGGTCGTGGGCTGCCGGTAGGTGCCGGTCGCCGCTGGCATGGAGACGGCGGAGGGACGTTCGGGGGCCGGGGCGGGGCGGCCCAGCAGGACCACGCGCGGTCCGTCGGCCGGGTTGCCGAAGCGGATGACGGTGCCGGGGCCGACGTCCCACGCGTGGATGCGGTGGCCCTCGGCGTAGGTGCCGTTGGTGCTGTTCTCGTCCTCGATGGTCCAGTGGCCGTCGGTGGGCCGCAGCACGGCGTGGTGCCAGGAGACCCGGTCGTCGTCGATGACGATGTCGCTCAACGGGTCGCGTCCTACGTGGTAGTCGCGACCCGGAATCATCACGGTGGAGTCCGTCTCGGTCTCCAAAACGAGTTCTGGTGCTACCGAAGACTGCGCCATGACCAAGATTCTACCGATTTGCCTGCTCTATGCCTCTGTGGGCAGGTCAGGCCACGGGGATTCCCAGGCCGGGGGCCGTCCGCTGCATCCGCAGGGCGTCCACGGACTCGGCGAGCAGTTCGTACTCGGTGGTGTCGTCGCTGGTGGCGATGCGCACCAGCCGTCCGGCTGCCAACTCCTCGGCGACGCGCTCCTGGTGGCCGGGGTCGGCACACCAGGCGCGCAGCTGTGTGGGCACGTCGGGCACGGTGTCGGCGACCGGCACGAGCGCGCCCGGCGGTAAGTGCTCGGCGTCGGGCTGGGGGTCGAGGCGCTGGGCGATCCAGGAGGCGCGGTCGCGCAGCCACCACAGGGCGAGGGCCAGGGTGGGCGCCCGGTAGGTCCCCAGGGGCACTCCGATGCGGCGGCCGTCGCAGACTCCGTACGCAGTGACGTGACACAGGAACTCGTCGTGCACGTGACCTCCCCCGTTGCCCTGCCCGCCTGCCGGACTCGCCTTTCCGCGGCTCGCGTGCTGTGCGTGAGGGCGCCGTCGCTCGATGTGAAAACGCTCTCGCAGGTCAGTATGTTCACTGCTGAAACACTGTCACCACGACTTTCCGGCCACTCTCCTGGCATATTCACACCCCGAGTTGGCCGAAACCCGGCAGGCAGTCCCCGGGCACATGACTCCGGAGGTAATCGACGCTCCCGCCGGGTGCGGGCAGGGTGGTCCATGCCGGGTTCGCCGCGAGCGGTGATCCTGCCCTGACCAGCACGTACGACCTTTCTGGAGGCTGATCGCCCATGTCCGCACCCGCCCACCGTTACGAGGACGCCGTCGCCCGCTACTTCGAGGCCTGGAACGCCGAGAACCCGGCGGCCCGGGCGAAAGCGGTCGCTGCCGCCTGGACCGAGGACGGCGGCTACACCGACCCTCTGGCCGACGTCGGGGGCCACGAGGAGATCGCCGGGTTGATCGCGGCGGCCCGGGAGCAGTTCCCGGGGTTCGTGTTCCGGCTCGCCGGCGCCGTCGACGGGCACCACCACACCGCGCGCTTCTCGTGGGAGCTGGTGAGCGAGGCCGACGGCACGGCGCCCGTGGCCGGGTCGGATGTGATCACGCTGGACGCGCAGGGCCGGATCAGGGCCGTGCTCGGTTTTCTGGACCGGGTGCCCGCCGGGGCATGAGGGCCGGCGATGAGTTTTCCGGCGCGCGGCGGTCTGATGAGTGAGAGGCCGCCGAGCACCTGAGGACGTCATGGCCACGACCGGAGATCTGGACGCGGAGTTCACCGCGGTCCTGCGCAGAAGCCCCGCCGAGGGCGGCTGGACCTACCTGATCTGGCCCAGGTCCGTCGAGTTCTTCGGCACCCGCGGCCTGGTCAAGGTCCGCGGGACGATCGACGGGCACCCGTTCCGCAGCTCGTTCATGGCCCTGGGCGACGGCACGCACAAGCTGCCCGTGAAGGCCGACCTCCGCAAGGCCATCGGCAAGGAGGAGGGCGACACGGTGACCGTGCGCCTGGAGGAGCGGATCAGTTCCTAGGTGGCTCGGCCGGAGGCGGCCCACCCGCCCCCGGCCGAGGAGACCGCTACTGCTTGACGATCGCGTCGATCCGGGCCAGCTCGTCCGCGTCGAAGTCCAGGTTGCGGATGGCGCCGACGCTGTCCTCGAGCTGCTGCGCGCTGCTCGCGCCGACCAGCGCGGAGGTGACCCGGCCGCCGCGCAGCACCCAGGCCAGTGCCAGCTGGGCCAGGGTCTGGCCGCGCGACTTGGCGATGTCGTTCAGGTCGCGCAGCCGGCCCACCAGCTCCTCGGTGAGCGCGTCCGAGTTCAGGAAGGGGCTGTCACTCGCGGCCCGGGAACCCTCGGGGATGCCGTCGAGGTAGCGGGCGGAGAGCACGCCCTGCTCCAGCGGGGAGAAGACGATGGAGCCGACCTGGAGCTCGTCGAGGGCGTCCAGCAGGCCCTCCTCCTCGGGGCGGCGGTCCAGCATCGAGTAGCGCGGCTGGTGGATGAGGAGCGGGGTGCCCAGCTCGCCCAGGATGCGGGCGGCCTCGCGGGTCTGCTCCGCGGAGTAGTTGGAGACACCGACGTACAGCGCCTTGCCCTGCTGCACCGCCGAGTGCAGGGCGCCCATCGTCTCCTCCAGCGGAGTGTCCGGGTCGGGACGGTGCGAGTAGAAGATGTCGACGTAGTCCAGGCCCATCCGCTTCAGGCTCTGGTCCAGCGAGGACAGCACGTACTTGCGCGAGCCCCACTCACCGTACGGGCCGGGCCACATCAGGTAGCCGGCCTTGGTGGAGATGACCAGCTCGTCGCGGTAGGCCGCGAAGTCCGACTTCAGGAACTCGCCCAGCGCGGACTCGGCGGCGCCGGGCGGCGGGCCGTAGTTGTTGGCGAGGTCGAAGTGGGTGACGCCGAGGTCGAAGGCGCGGCGCAGGATGGCGCGCTGGGTCTCGACGGGCCGGTCCGGGCCGAAGTTGTGCCACAGGCCGAGCGAGAGCGCGGGGAGCTTCAGGCCGCTGCGTCCGGTGCGCCGGTAGGGCATGTCCGCGTAGCGGTCGGGGTGTGCGGTGTACAACGCGACTCCAGAGGGGTTGGCACGGTCGGGAGGAAACCGGTGTCCACTCTGGCGTGACCTGCTCCCATGCGTCCAACAGAAGAATCCGATGGAATTCAGCGGCTACGCTTCTCAGTCATGGAACTGCGCCACCTGCAGCACTTCGTCGCGGTCGCCGAGGACCAGCACTTCACCCGGGCGGCGGAACGCCTCCTGGTCTCCCAGTCGGGCCTGTCGGCCTCGATCCGGGCGCTGGAGCGGGAGCTCCAGACGCCGCTGTTCGTGCGGACGACCCGCCGGGTGACGCTCACCCCGGCCGGGCGGGCGCTGCTCGGTGAGGCGGAGCGGATCCTGGCGCAGGTGCGGACGGCCCACGAGGCGGTGGCGGCGGTGCAGGGTGTGCTGCGCGGCATGCTCGCGCTCGGCAGCGAGCAGTGCGTCGCCGGGGTGAATGTGGCGGGGCTGCTGGCCACGTTCCGGAGGCAGCACCCGGATGTCGAGATCTGCCTGCGGCAGGCGGGCTCGGGGGCACTGGCGGAGGAGGTCGCGGCCGGGCGGCTCGACCTTGCCTTCGTGGTGCGGACCCAGGAGGACACCGACCAGCTGAGGTCCGTGCCGCTGACGAGTGAACCGATGACGGTCCTGTGCCATCCCAGCCACCGGCTCGCGGCCGCCGGTGCGTCCGTCACGCCGGCGGATCTGGGTGGCGAGGTGTTCGTCGACTTCCACCCGGACTGGGGGCCGCGCCGCACCACCGACGCCGCGTTCGCCGCGGCGGGCGTGCGGCGGACCGTCGCCCTGGAGGTGAACGACGTGCACAGCCTCCTCGACCTGGTGGACGAGGGCCTGGGCATCGCCGTCGTGCCTCGGCACTTCCGGCACAAGCGCGCGTCGCTGACCGCCCTGCCGGTGGAGGGCACCGGCGGGACTCCGTACGAGACCGTCGCCCTGCTGCCGCCCGCGCAGGCGACCAGTCCGGCCGCGCGGGCGCTGATGACCCTGCTGGAAACAGGGGGTCTGGCACCACCCCAGGAGGGTGTCTGCCCCTCCTGACCCGGGCCGTCTCCCGCCGCAGACTCATGACCGTACCCGAAGACAACTGCGGTCAGGAGTACGGAAGATGACGAACCACACGCGACGGAACGTACTACGCGGCGCGGCCGCGATCACGGCGGCCGGCGGACTCGCCGGCGCGGGAGCGGGTTCTCTGCCCGCCGCTGCGGCGTCCGGCCCGGCGAAGCGCCACTTCCCCTTTCTGGAGGGCGCGTTCAAGCCCGTCACCGAGGAACTGACGGCCTTCGACCTGCCGGTCACCGGCCGCATCCCGCGTGAGCTGAACGGACGCTACCTGCGCAACGGCCCCAACGTCCTGGGCCTGGAGGACCCGCGGGCCCACCACTGGATGCTCGGCGACGGCATGGTGCACGGCGTCCGGCTGCGCGACGGCCGGGCCGAGTGGTACCGCAACCGGTGGGTGCGCTCGTCCCAGGTGGCGAAGAAGCTCGGCGAGCCTTATCCGGACCCCGTGCCGCCGGACGACTTCCCCTGCAACACCCATGTGATCCCCTACCGGGGGCGGATCCTCGCTCTCCAGGAGAGCGGCCCGCTGCCGTACGAACTCGACGACGAGCTCAACACCGTCGGCACGTACGACTTCCGGGGCACCCTGAAGGGGCCGTTGACGGCGCACACCAAGTTCGACGCGCACGCCGGTGAGCTGCACGCGATCGCCTACTACCCGACCTGGGACCATGTGCGCCACCTCGTCGTGGACCCGACGGGCCGGGTCTCGCGCACCACGACGATCCCGGTGGCGGACGCGCCGATGATCCACGACTTCGCGCTCACCGAGAACCACGTGGTCATCCTCGACATGCCCGTCACGTTCGACCCGGCGGGCGCCGAGCGTGGCGACATCGTGCCGTACGTCTGGAACAGGAAGCACCCGGCGCGGGTCGGCGTCCTGCCGCGAGCAGGTGGTGCGGTGCGCTGGTTCGAGGTGGACCCGGTGTACTACTCGCACACCCTCAACGCCTACGAGGAGGGCCCGGACATCGTGATCGACATGACGAACTTCGACGCGCCCTTCTTCGTGGCCGGCCGTGGGTCGGGCGGGCCGTACGGAGCGGGCAC
>KL569201.1:23657-24467 GCA_000715635.1 Streptomyces violaceus
CGGCGTCCGCGGAGATGACGCTGGCGTACCTGACGGCCGACGGCAACCCGCCCGACCGGGCGTTCGGCAATGCCCTGTTCAAGCACGACCTGCTGCGCGGCACGGCGCAGGTGCACCGGCTGCCGCGGGGCTCGGCGGCGAGCGAGGCCGTGTTCGTACCGTGCGACCCGGCCGACCCGGGGGCGGCCGAGGACGACGGCTACGCGATCGCGTATGTGCACAACCCCGACCGCGGCGCGTCGGACCTGGTGATCCTCTCGGCCCAGGACTTCACCGGCGAACCGGTCGCCCGGATCCATCTGCCGGGGCGGGTGCCCTTGGGCTTCCACGGGAGCTGGGTCCCCGACGCGTGAGATGACGGGATGAGCGATGGTGGACGTATGCATGCAAAGGACGTCCTCATCGAGGCTTACAGCCGCATCAGGGAAGAAGTCCACGCCGCCGTCGAGGGCCTGGGACCCGATGACCTCACCGCCAGGCCCGCGCCCGACGCCAACTCCGTCGCCTGGCTGGTCTGGCACCTCACCCGGGTCCAGGACGACCACATCGCCGACGCCTTCGGCCTCGAGCAGGTGTGGCTCTCCCAGGACTGGGAGAAGCGCTTCGGGCTTGGCCTGCCCCGCCACGACACGGGCTACGGCCACAGCCCCGCCAAGGTCGCCAGGGTCCGGGTCGACTCGGGCGAGATGCTGACCGGCTACTACGACGCCGTGCACGACCAGAGCCTGGACGCCCTGCGCGGCCTGGCCGCCAAGGACCTGGAACGCGTCGTCGACGAGCGCTGGGACCCGCCGGTCACCCTGGGGGTGC
>KL569201.1:24704-29444 GCA_000715635.1 Streptomyces violaceus
GGGGTGCGGCTGGTGAGCGTCCTGTCCGACGATCTCCAGCACATCGGGCAGGCCGCCTACCTGCGGGGACTCCTTCAGAGCGCGGCTTCGTAGCCGGGCAGCACGACGTCCCGGATGAGGGCGTTCCGCTCGTCGAAGGGGAGGAACGCGCTCTTCAGGGCGTTCACGGTGACCGTGCGCAGGTCCTCGACGCTCCAGTCCGCCTGCTCGACCAGCAGGGACATCTCGCGGGTCATCGTCGTGCCCGACACCAGCCGGTTGTCGGTGTTGAGGGTGACGCGGAAGCCGAGGTCCTTCAGCGCGGTGATCGGGTGCTCGGCGATGGAGGTCGCGGCGCCGGTCTGGAGGTTGGAGGTCGGGCACATCTCCAGGGCGATGCGCCGGTCGCGCACCCAGCCGGCGAGACGGCCGAGCTTGCCCGCCGCGAGGTCGGGGATGTCGTCGGTGATGCGCACGCCGTGCCCGATGCGCTGGGCGCCGCACACCTGGAGTGCCTGGTGGATGCTGGGCAGGCCGTGCGCCTCTCCGGCGTGGATGGTGAACGGCACGTTCTCGCGGCGCAGGTGCTCGAAGGCCGCGAGGTGGTCGGCGGGCGGGAACCCGTCCTCGGCACCGGCGATGTCGAAGCCGACGACACCGGCGTCCCGGAACGCCACGGCCAGGTCGGCGGCCTCGCGCACCCGGTCGAACATCCGCATCCCGCACAGCAGGGTGCCCACCCGCACCGGCGTGCCTGCGGAAGCCGCCTTCGCCATGCCCGCCGCGAGGCCCTCCTGGACCGTCTCCACGACCTCGGGCAGAGTCAGCCCGCCGTTCAGCATCAGCTCGGGGGCGTAGCGCACCTCGCCGTAGACGACGCCGTCGGCGGCGAGGTCGAGTACGTACTCCTCGGCGGTGCGCAGCAGGCCATCGCGGGTCTGCATGACCGCGAGGGTGTGCTCGAAAGTGGCTATGTAGCGCACCAGGTCGCCGGAGTTGGCGGCCGCGTAGTACCAGGCCGCGAGCTCGCCGGGGTCGGTGGTGGGCAGGGTGTGGCCGACCGCGTCCGCGAGCTCCACTACGGTGGCGGGGCGCAGGCCGCCGTCGAGGTGGTCGTGCAGCACGGCCTTGGGAAGCCGGCGGATCAGTTCGGCGTCTACGCGCGTAGCAGTCATGGCGGGTCTTTCCTTGAGCGGGCAGTTCGAAGCGGGGAGAAGGTCAGCCGGCGGGCTGGAGGAGATCCCAGCGGTTGCCGTACAGGTCCTGGAAGACGGCGACGATGCCGTACGGCTCGCGCCGCGGTTCCTCCAGGAAGGTGACGCCCGCGGCGGTCATCCGGGCGTGGTCGCGGGCGAAGTCGTCGGTGTGCAGGAAGAACCCGACCCGCCCTCCGGTCTGGTCCCCGACCCGGGCGGCCTGGGTCTCCCCCTTGGCGCGGGCGAGCAGCAGGCCACCGCCGGCTCCCGGGGCGCCGGGTTCGACGACGACCCAGCGGGACCCGTCGGGCCGGGGCGCGTCCTCGGCCAGCCGGAATCCGAGGGCCTCGGTGTAGAAGCGGATCGCCTCGTCGTAGTCGTCGACGACGAGGGTGACCAGGGCGATACGTCTCATCCGGACCTCTCGGAGCGTGCGGTTGACGGGAGAGGTTATACGTAAAACGCACGGGACGCCAACTACCCCACTCACCTCTGTAACTACTAGTATGTACACTCGCCGGTCCACGATCCCCCGGAGGCCCCATGCCCTTGGTCCGCATCGACACGCTCCGCGCCGGCCCCGAGCGCCTCGCCGCGATCGGCCGTGCCGTCCACGACGCCCTGCGGGAGACGATCGGCATTCCGCCCGACGACCGGTTCCAGATCCTGAGGGACCACGACGGCACGAGCGGCATTCTCCGGTACGACGACTACCTCGGCGTGCACCGCGACGACGGCATCACCTACATCGCGATCACACTCCGCTCCGGTCGCACGCCCGCGCAGAAGCAGGCGCTGTACCGGAGAATCGCCGAACTCGCCCAGGCGTACGCGGACACCGAACCGCGGAACGTGTTCGTCGTCCTGACCGAGAACGAGTCGGCCGACTGGTCACTGGGCGAGGGGCTGGCGCAGTACCTCGATTCCGCGAGGCCTAGGCCCTCGGCCTAGGCCCGCAGCCCGAGGTGGGCCCCCCGGCCCGACCGCTAGCGTCCCGTCCATGAAGATCACCGAGCCACCTCGCACCCCCGAGCAGCGCAAGGCGGACCTGTTGGTCCGTCTGGAGCGGGAAATCGACATCTGGGTCGCCACGGCCGACGCCCAAGGGGTGCCGTGTCTGGTTCCGCTGTGGTTCGTGTGGCACGACGAGGCGGTGTGGCTGTGCACCCGGCTGACCAACCCCACCGGCCGCAATCTGCGGGACGGCCGGCGGGCCCGGCTGGCCTTCGGAGACACCCGGGACGTCGTGCTCCTCGACGGCGACGTGGAGACCTTCACCTCCGTCGAGGTACCGCCCGCCGCGGCCGAGGCGTTCCGTGCGAAGACCGGCTGGGATCCCCGCGAGGACCACGCGTCGTACGCGTTCTTCCAGGTACGGCCGCATGCGGTGCAGGCGTGGTGCGAGGCGCACGAGTTGCCCCGCAGGCATCTCATGCGGGACGGGAGCTGGGCGGTCTAGCCGGTCACCCCGGCCCTCTGCCGCGGAGCGCCCAGCCGGTGCAGTTCCTCGTCGGTGAGGCGGATCGCGCCCGCCGCCACGTTCTCCGCGAGGTGGTCGGGGTTGCCGGTGCCGGGGATGGCCAGGACATGCGGACCCTGGTGCAGCGTCCAGGCGAGACGGATCTGCGCGGGGCTCGCACCATGGTCGCGGGCCACGGCTCGCACCGCCTCGTCGTGGGCGGTCGTGGCACCGTGCTCCCCGCTCTCGCCGGCGACGGCGTAGAACGGCACGAAGGCGATGCCCTGTTCGCCGCAGATCCGCAGCAGTTCGTCGGTCACGGGGTCGGGCCGGTCGAGGGCGTACCGGTTCTGCACACAGACCACGGGCGCGATGGCCTGCGCCTCGGCGAGGTGGCGGGGCTCGATGTTGGAGACCCCCAGGTGCCGGATCAGGCCCGCCTCCCGGAGCCGCGCGAGGGCCCCGAAGTGCTCGGCGATCGAGTCGTACTTCGGCATCAGGCGCAGGTTGACGACGTCCAAGTGGTCGCGGCCGAGCTGGCGCAGGTTCTCCTCGACCTGGCCGCGCAGGTCCTCGGGGCGGGCCGGGACGCCCCACTCCCCGTCGTGCGTCCGGTGCGGGCCCACCTTGGTGACGATGACCAGGTCATCGGGGTAGGGCCCCAGCGCGGTGTTGATGAGCTCGTTCGCGGAACGCAGCGACGAGAAGTAGAAGGCGGCCGTGTCGATGTGGTTCACGCCGAGGTCGATCGCCTTGCGCAGGACAGCGAGCGACCGCTCGCGGTCGCTCGGTGTGCCGTGGTGGAAGGCGGCACTGCCCGTCAGCCGCATGGCACCGTAGCCGAGGCGGTGGACGGGCAGGTCTCCGAGTTTCCAGGTGCCCGCGGCGTCCGCGGTGATCGTCTGTGAGCTCATCGGCGGAGTCTCACACACGCCGCGCGGGCCGGTGGAGCCGCTTTACGGATATGTGTACGAGTTGAGCGCGACGACGGCGGAGGCCGGGTTGCCGCGGTCGTAGTGGTCCACGGCGAGGAAGTTGGGCTTCTTGCGGGCGGCCGGCTGGCAGAACCGCCGGGCGCGGTCGGCGAGTTTGGTGTTGTCCGTCGTGGCCGTGGCGGTGAGCCCGGCGTCGCGGAAGTGGTTCATGACGAACAGCGGGCGGAAACCGGGTTCGGTGCGGGTCAGCGGGATGTTCGTGCCGGCGTCGTACCAGCGGCTGTAGCAGGACCAGTCGGAGGTGCCGACGCCCGAGCCCATGGACCAGTAGTTCTCGACGGTCCATTCGCGCTGGTACATGACGCCGAAGCTGTCCCTGGTCAGGCCCGCGGCCTGGTCGGCGGAACGGCTGTGGTCGGTGAAGACCAGCAGCCGGTCGCCGGCGGCGGTCAGGTCCGCCATCCTCGGCCAGCCGTTCTGCCGCACACCGGTGCGGTCGGGCCGGTACAGCACGTCCGACAGGCCGTTGACGCGGGCGAGTTCCGCGCGCAGGACGCCCGGGTCGACGTAGTCCTCCAGGAAGACGGTGACGAACTGGTCGGGGTGGGCCTCGAGGAAGTCCACCATGCGCTGGAGGTCGACCCACAGGGCGACGGGCCTGCTGACGAGGGTGCAGCTGTTGTGGCAGAGGATCGCACCGTCGGGGGTCTGGTGGATGTCCAGCATGAATCCGCGGACCCCGTCGGCGAGTTGCCGCTCGATACCGCGGGTCTGGTTGGGCACGAGGTTGACGAAGGGCGGGGCGAAGCCGCCGTCGACGCCGTTGGCGTAGGCGTTGTGCGAGGTGAGGAACGTGACCTGGTCCAGGGTGCGCTGGTCCTGCGGCGGCATGGGGCCGGTGGCGGGGTCGACGGGGGTGAGGTACCAGGCGGCCAGGTCGCCCGCCCCGCCGACGGCGAGCCGGGCGGGGTAGGTGGCGCCGGACGGCTTCGGGGCCACCGTGAGGTGGCTCGCGGTGCCCGGGGCCTTGAGCGTGTAGCGGTCGGTTCCGGCCGGGGCGATCTCCCAGGCGGCGTCGGCGCTCGTACAGGCGACGGTGGCGGCCTGGTCGCCGTTGCGGCCGAGGCAGTTGCCCGATGTGTCGGCGTTCTCCAGAAGGTAGGTCGGCCCG
>KL569201.1:29671-35472 GCA_000715635.1 Streptomyces violaceus
AGGTAGGTCGGCCCGTTCGCCTTCAGCCGCCACTGCTGGCGGTCCTCGTTGCCGCGGGGTCTGTGCTGCTCGACCGCTCCGCCGCTGTCGGCCGCGTTGAGCCCGGTGGTGGCGCTCTGGACGTAGTACGTGCCCGGGGCCGGAACGGCGGCGGCAGCGGCGGGCGGAGGGGCCACGACCGCGGCGGCCAGCGCTGCGGTCGTGGCGAGCAGGGCGTGGGGGGTGCGCAGACGCATGAGGGATGCCCTTCGTCGGACTGATCAAGGCTGATCAGGTACATGACACCCTGCATGACACCACGCCCCGGGGTCCGGCGTCAGCAGTAGAGGTTGCCGCCGGGCGACGTCCCTAGGATCTGCGTGAACCGCTGGTAGTTGTTGACGCGGCTCTGCACCTGCGCCGGGTTCTTGCCGTCGCACTCCAGGGAACCGTTGATGCTGCGGATGGTCTGGCCGAAGCCGGCACTGTTCACCATGGCGTTGTGCGGGGTCATGGTGCCGGGTCCGGTCTGGGTGTTCCAGTACCACAGGGCCGTCTTCCAGGCGACGGCCGAGTCGTTCTGCACCAGCCAGGGGTTGTTCAGCAGGTCGATGCCGAGCGCGTCGCCCGCGGCCTTGTAGTTGAAGTTCCAGCTCAGCTGGATCGGGCCGCGCCCGTAGTAGGCGGCCTGGCCGGCCGGGCAGCCGTAGGGCCGGCTCCAGTCGCAGTAGTGCGGGTAGTTGGCGGTGTTCTGCTCGACCACGTGCACCAGGCCGCCGGTCTCGTGACTGACGTTGGCGAGGAAGGCGGCGGCCTCCTGCTTCTTCACCGTGTCGCTGCCGGTGTTGGCGAAGCCGGGGTAGGCGCTCAGGGCCGCGGTGAGCCCGCTGTACGTGTAGAAGGGGTTCCGGTTCGGGAACATCTGGTTGAACTGCGCCTCGGTGACGACGAAGCGCGCGTTGGGCGTGCCCGGACCGCTGTCGCAGGCGTAGGGCTCCCAGTACCAGGTGCTGATGACCGGGTCGTAGCCCGGGTTGGCGTGCTCGGCGATGTACGCCTTGCCGTCGGTGTAGCGGACGATGTCGCCGGCCGCGTACGACTTGCCCGCCACCCAGTTCGGGTAACTGGAGCACGCGGCGGCTGAGGCGTTCGAGGCGGGCAGCAGCACCGGGGCGGTGCCCGCGAGGGCGAGGGTGACCAGGACGGCGGACAGACGGCGTCTCGACACGGGCTCAACTCCTTTGCGGAGCACGGCCGCCCCCGGCAAGGCAGGGCGAAGCAGAGCCTTGGCGCACGCGCCGGCCGGACCGGTCACGGCGTGGGGGCGGCCGTGGTGGGGGGTTGTGGAGGCACACTCAACCGCCTTGGTCTGTACCAGTCAAGGGTGTAGACCAGTCATCCGCGCTCGGGGCTGTCGGGGGCTCACACGTGCGCCGACTCCGCCAGCGTCGCCGCGAGTCGGTCCAGCAGGGACCGCAGCAGTTCGTCGTCGCCGTCACCGAGCGTGGGCCGGCCGGTGCGGACCGCCTGCTCGACGCGCTGCCAGTACTCCCGGCCGCGCGGGGTGAGGCGGGCGAGGACGCGGCGCCGGTCGAACGGGTCGACCCGGCGGTGCAGCAGGTTCTGGTCGACGAGCTGATCGACGAGCTTCGTCAGCGTCGGAGGCGGCAGGAAGGCGGCCTCCGCGATCGCCGTCATGTGGTGCCCCTCGCCGTCGGACAGCAAAACCAGCACCCGCCACGCGTCGAGCGAGCAGCCCTCCTCCTCCAGCACGGCCTGCAGCCGCCGCGCCGCGAGCCGCTCGGCCCGCGTCAGCAACTGCACCAGGTCATCGGGCCGACGCGGGGGTGGGGTGGGCATGCCGCTCCTAGCTCAGAGGTGCGTCCATGGTAAGAGACGCACTGGAGTTCGCATGGTGGAGCCGGAATCATGACGCCATGTTCCGGCACGACCTCCCCTCGCCCGAGTGGTTCACGGCCGACGACTCCGTGCTCGGCGTGGCTCTCGTTTTTCCCCTGCAGGGGCCGGCCGGGATCTTCGGGCCGACGTGCGAGCTGTGCGCGCGGCTGGCCGCCGAGGAGGTGAACGGGGACGGCGGCGTGCTCGGCAGGGAGCTCCGGCTGGTGCCGGTCGACGGCTCGGGCCCGCCCCACGAGGTCGCCGGCCAGGTCGAGGCGCTGGTGGACCTGGGCGTCGTACAGGGCGTCACGGGCTGGCACATCTCCTCGGTGCGCCGGGCGCTGGCGCCGAGGATCGCGCACCGCGTCCCGTATGTGTACACGGCACTGTACGAGGGCGGGGAGGGCACCGCGGGCGTGTTCCTGACGAGCGAGACCCCGCGCGATCAGCTACGGCCCGCGATGGACCTGCTGACGCACGAGCGCGGGGTGCGACGGTGGTTCGTCGTCGGCAACGACTATGTGTGGCCACGGCGTACGGCACGGGCGGCACGGGCGTACGCCCGAGCGTCCGGCGGATGTGTCGCCGATGAGGCCTATCTTCCGCTCGGCACCCACGACTTCGAGCCGGTACTGCGCCGCGTCGAGCGCTCGGACGCCGACGGGGTGCTGATGCTGCTCGTCGGCAGCGACGCGGTGCGCTTCAACCGGGCGTTCGCGGCGTTCGGCCTGCATGCGCGCTGTGTGCGGCTGAGCACGCTCATGGACGAGAACATGCTGATGGCGAGCGGCCCGGCGGCCACCGAGGACCTCTACAGCACGGCCGGTTTCTTCGCCTCGCTGGCCAACCAGGACACCCTCGACTTCCACGGGCGCTACGCGGCCCGCTACGGCGTCGAGGCACCCGCACTCGGCAGTCTCGGCGAGTCCTGTTACGAGGGCGTGCTGTTGCTGGCCGCGCTGCTGAGGAGGGCCGGGACGCTGGACGTGTCGGCGATCGGCGCGGCGGCGGGCGCGGTGTCGTACGAGGGCCCGCGCGGGCTGCTGCACCTGAGGGACAGTCATGTGCGCCAGCGCATCTACCTGGCCCGTGCCGACGGTCTCGACTTCGATGTGCTCACGGAGCTGGATCTGCGCGGCTCGCGTCCCTGACGGGCCCCCGGTCACGGCCGTTGTGACGGGGCCGTCCGGTCACCGCCGTGCGAGCGCCGTCCTCCGGCGGTCGAGGAACGCGCGTTCCGCCGGGTTCTCCGCGAGCGCGATGGCCGCGTCGTACGCCCGTACGGCCTCGGTGTCGCGGCCCAGGCGGCGCAGCAGGTCGGCCCGGACGGCGTGCAGGACGTGGTAGCCGTCGAGGTCGAGGGCGTCCACGAGGGCGAGGGCAGGCCCGGGGCCCTCGGTCTCGGCCACGGCGACGGCCCGGTTCAGGGCCACGACCGGGCTGGGGGCGAGGGTCATGAGCTGGTCGTAGAGCTGCCGGATCTGGGCCCAGTCGGTGGCGTCCGCGGTCGGCGCGTCACTGTGCACGGCCTGGACGGCGGCCTGGATCTGGTAGGGCCCGGGCCGGTCGCGGCGCAGGCAGCGGCGGACGAGTGCCTGCCCCTCGCTGATCAGGTCGCGGTCCCAGTTGGCCCGGTCCTGCTCGGGCAGCGGCACCAGCTCGCCCTGCTCGTTCTCGCGGGCATCCCGGCGTGCCTCGACCAGGAGCATCAGCGCGAGCAGGCCGGTCACCTCGGGTTCGTCCGGCATGAGCCCGGCCAGGAGGCGGCCGAGCCGTACGGCTTCGGCGCACAGGTCGGGCGAGCCCTCGTACCCCTGGTTGAAGATCAGGTACACGACGGCCAGGACCCCGCCGAGCCGGTCGGGCAGGTCGGCGTCGCGGGGCACCCGGTACGGGATCCCGGCGTCGCGGATCTTCGCCTTGGCCCGGACCAGGCGCTGGGCCATCGTCGGCTCCGGCACGAGGAAGGCGCGGGCGATCTGCGTGGTGGTGAGCCCGCCGAGCAGGCGCAGGGTCAGGGCGACCCGGGCCGGGAGGGCGAGCGCGGGGTGGCAGCAGGTGAAGATCAGGCGGAGCCGGTCGTCGCGCACGGGGCCCTCCTCGGGCGGTGCGTCGGAAGTGTGCAGAAGGGCGGCCTCGGCGTGCCGGGCCTGTCTGGACGACTCGCGGCGCAGCCGGTCGATGGCCCGGTTCCGGGCGGTGGTGATGATCCACCCGGCCGGGCTGGGCGGGACGCCGGTCTCCGGCCAGCGCCGTACGGCCGTGGTGAAGGCGTCCTGGACCGCTTCCTCGGCGAGGTCGATGTCGCCGAGGAAGCGGACCAGGACGGCGACCGCGCGGCCGTACTCCGCGCGGAAGACCGCCTCGACGTCCACGCCCATCAGCCGGCGTCCCCCATGAAGGGGCGCACCTCGATCGGCAGCGTGGTGGCCAGGGCGGCCTTGCGCCCCCACTCCAGGGCGGCGTCCAGGTCGGGTGCATTGACGAGGCAGATGCCGCCGAGCATCTCCTTGCCCTCGGCGTACGGGCCGTCGGTGACCAGGACATCGGCGCCGTCCGGGCGGAGCACGGTGGAGGACTCCGGGCCGTGCAGCCCTCCGGCGAAGACCCAGGCACCCGCCTCGCGCAGCTCCTGGTGGAAGGCGTCGAGGTTCTTGCCGATCTCCGCGAGGACCTCGGGGGCGGGCGGATCGCCGACCGGCTGCATCACACTGAGCAGGTAGTACTTCATGACGGCCTCCATGGCGTCCGAGTGTCGGGGTATGAGCGAGTCGGGGTGTCCTTGCACCTCCTACACGAACGACACACCCCCGGATCGACAGCCCGCGCCGCGCGACCGGGAGAATTTCTCCCATGACCACCACACCCCATCCCCTCGTCACCCGCGCACAGCGACTGGCGCACGATCTCCTCGTCCCGCAGGCCGGGCGCGTCGACCAGGAGGGTGTGCCGGCAAGCCATATCGAGGCGGTGAAGCGGGCCGGGCTGCTCGGGGTGGGCGCGCCCAAGGAGTACGGCGGGGCGGACGCGCCCGTCGACGTGGCGCGGGAGACCGCGGAGATCCTGGCCGGGGCGTGCTGCTCCACATGGTTCGTGCAGACACAGCACCACACTCCTGTGAAGCTGATCGCCACATATGACTCGCCCGTCCGCGAGAAGCTCCTGCGTCCGCTGGCGACCGGCGAGGTGATGGCCGGTATCGCGTTCGCCCATGTCCGTTCCTTCCCCCGCGTCCTCGTGCGGGCGGTGCACGAGCGGGGTGGCTGGCGGTTCGAGGGAACGGTGCCCTGGTTCACGGGCTGGGGTCTGAACGACGTGATGCTGCTGGCCGGTGTGACGGATGCGGCCGAGGTGGTGTTCGTCCTCGCCGAGGCCCGCGAGCAGCCGGGGCTGTCTCCGTCGGCGCCGATGCGGCTCGCGGCCCTCACCGCCGCCCGTACGGTCTCTCTGGAACTGGACGGCCTGTGGGTGCCGGACGAGGCCGTCGTGCTGCGCATGCCGCAGAAGGAGTTCGCCCTGGTCGACCTGCCCAGGGCCGCCAACGCCAGTCCGGCCGTCTTCGGGGTGGCGTACGCGGCACTGGACCTGGTGGCGGACACCCCGGACGGCCAGGAGGCGGCCCGCTCGCTGCGGGCCCGGCTCGACGAGGTCCGGCGGGAGGCCTATGCGCTGGCCGACCACCCGGTCCCGCACGAGTGCGTCCCGGAACGCCTGGCGGTGAAGACACGCGCGCACGACCTCATGCGCGCGGCCACGACCGCGGCGGTCGTGGCCGGGGGCGGCCGGTCCATGGCCCTGGACAACCGGGCGCAGCGGCTGGCCCGCGAGGGAATGTTCCTGCTGGTGCAGGGTCAGACGGCCGAGGCACGCCGCACGCACCTCGGGTCGCTGGCGTCCGGCTAGCCGAGCTGAGGCAGGAGCGG
>KL569201.1:35705-41358 GCA_000715635.1 Streptomyces violaceus
CAGAGATGTGTATAAGAGACAGGACGGGGCCTTGCCGCAGAACTCCGCTTCGATCACATTGACGTAGAGCGATCCGTCCTGGAGCCAGTCACCGTTGATGTTGAACGTCAGCTGGTGCGTGCCGTCCGGTGTGCCCACCATCGCGGACAGGGAGCCGTTGGTACGGCCGGTCTTGCCCACCACCTTCACGCCGCAGGACAGCTCCGCGAACTCGACCCCGAGCCCGAACCCCAGCCCCTTCCCCGACGGGACCTCGTCGAGCATTTCCTTCATCTGGGCGGGTGGCAGCAACTCGCCCTTGATCAGGGCTCGTTGGAACCGGTTGAGGTCACTGCTGGTGGAGATGACATCGCCGGCCGCGCCCAGCCAGGTCATGTTCTGTTCGGTGGCGTCATGGATCTCGGCGTCCGGGGCCTCATCGTGGAGCCGGGAGTAGCCGACAGGGTGCGGCTTCGGCATCTTCGGCGATGTCCCGGGGAAGGACGTCTCGCGCAGCTTCAGCGGCCGGATGACACGGCGGGTGATCTCCTGTGCGTACGAGCGGCCCGTGGCCTTCTCGATGACCATCCCGGCGATGACGAAGTTGGTGTTCGAGTACACCGGCGCCGTCTCCGGATCGGGCAGCGGCGGGTACTTCAGCGCGATCGCCACGAGTTCCTCGGGCGTGTGGGTGTCGTACCGGTGCTCCGGGAAGCCGGGACCGGCAGCGTCGTGGATGAACGCGGGATCGTCGGTGTAGTTGGCGATGCCGCTGGTGTGGTTGAGGAGCCGGCGCAGGGTGATCTTGCTGCCGTCGTAGCCGTTGCCCCGCACCAGGCCGGGCAGCCACGATTCGACCGTGTCGTCCAGGCCGAGTCTGCCTTCGGCCTCCAACTGGAGCAGGACGGTCGCGACGAACGTCTTGGTGATGCTGGCGCCGCGGAAGTGATCGGCGGGGGAACGCTTGCGGCCGGTGCCGGTGTCCGAGTGACCGGACACCGCGGACCAACTCTCCCGGTGGTCACGGACCTTGGCCGCCACTCCGGGAAGCCCGCCTTTCTCGACCAGATCCCGCAGCGCCGTGCGGGTCGCCTCATGGCCGTGCTCCGGCTGAGCCGCGTGTGCGGAGGGAGCGAGTGCCGCGGTCCCGGCGGACAACGCCACGGCCAAGGCTAATGAGACGGTGCGTGCGGCCCGCTGCTTCATGCGTGTGTGCCTCCTGGTCACCGAGGGGCAGGGTTGCCCCTCGGTGCGGAGGACGCCGAACTCGGGCTCCGGGGTTGACCTTTGGAAGGTCGCGGGCGTCAGCCCGCCACGGCCGGCAGCGGGGTACGGCCGAGCGGCCTTGTAGACGGGCGTACCGACGACTACGCCGTCGGCACGCGCGAACAGGTAGGTGGCCTCGACGATCGCGGGGTGCCGGAAGCCCGCGCCGAGCAGGGCCTCGGCGGGGATGTTGCGGACGTCGAGCGGAATGACGTCATGGCCCTGCGCGGCCATCTGCTCGCTCGTCGCAGCGGGGGACGAGGACCGTCAAGGAACGCGCGGCTCATCTCGTATCCCGGCCCCTGGGTTTCGGCCGGATTCAGGCGTCGTCGCCCGACGGAACCACCACGAGGAAGGCGTCCGACTCCAGGTCCATCACGACGGTGGCGGGCTCGCCCTCGGCGCGGCAGCGTGCCGCGTACTCCTCCGCCGGCCACGATCCGCGCGGGGCTCCCGCCGGGAACCGCTCCAACACCTTCGCGCTGATCGCCGTAGACATGTCCGCTGCCCTCCGCTGTCCTGTGCCGCCCGCCGGGTGACGTCGATCGGTCACTGCCGTACCCGTCCGGTTGCCCGCGATCCGCCCGGACATGTACCGCCCGGTAGGAGTCCGCACCCCGGCACAACCTCTACACATAAAGGAAAAATAAGAGCAGAATGTGCTTACGTGGCGCTTACCGCATACCCCACCAGACGCGGTCGCCCTTTCAAGACGAAGGAGACGAGTCATGGCCAACGTCTCGCCCACCAGAGGTGATATAACCAGCCACCCTGATGCCTCCGAGATGCGGGATCGGTACGCCCGCGTGCTCGGTGGTCGCGATGTGGCGCTCGTGGACGGACCGGTGTTCCTGCTGGGTCTGTACTGCGCGGCCTCCCCGTGGATAGTCCACTACACGACCAGCCAGCCGCCGCTCGTGACCCACAACCTGATCATGGGGATCGCGATCGGTCTGCTGGCGCTCGGGTTCACTCGCGCTCCGGAGCGTATGTACGGACTGAGCTGGGCCATGTGCGCCCTCGGGGTGTGGATGATCATCTCGCCGTGGATCGTCGGCGAGAGCCCGGACGCCGGGGTCGTGTGGAACAACATCATCATCGGTGCACTGGCCGTGCTCTTGGGTCTGGTGTGCGCCGGCACGGCGGCGAAGGCCTCCCCGAAGCCGTAGCCCTCGCCGGAGGGAAAACGAGGGCCGGTCCGCGCTCGCGGACCGGCCCGTCCGCGTCGGCACCCGCGCCGCGAGCGGCCACGAGGCGCGGGACCCGGAGTGTCCCGGCCGCCAGGGGGCACACGCACTGCAGCGGGGGTCCTGAGGAGGAGGGGCGGAGATGGAAGTCGACGGCATCATCAGTGCCATCGTGATCGGCATCGTCATCGGCGTCCTGGGCCGGCTCGTGGTCCCGGGCCGTCAGCGAATCGGAATCCTGTGGACGATCGTCGTCGGCATCATCGCCGCGCTGATCGGCTCCGCACTCGCCGGCGCGTTCGGCGTGGCCGACACCAAGGGTGTCGACTGGGTCGAATGGCTCATCCAGATCGGCCTCGCCGCGCTCGGCGTCGCCGCGCTGGACCGCTCGAAGGCAGGCCGCTGACGGCTTGGCGAGCGACGGCGTTTCGACAGTACGTGCGCGACACCAGGAATCACCCGGCTCCCGGTGTGCCGCGGCCCGGCGGCCCGGCACACCGGAGCCCCACCGGCCGGTGCTCCCCCGGCGTCAGCGGCCCGCAGACCGCATCGCGGCGAGCCCCTCGCCGCTGGAGGGGTAGCGCGGAGTCCAGCCCAGTTCTCGTTCCGCCTTGGCGCAGGACACCCGCAGCCGCGACGCCATCACGGTGTGCGCGTACGACATGGGCTTCATCAGCCACAGCGGCACGGTCATCGGCTTCGGCAGTCCGAACGTGCCGGCCACGCTCTCGATGTGGGCTCGGAAGCCGAGCGGGGTACGGTCCGCGATGTTGTACGCCTGCCCCGGCCGGCCGCGTTCCACGGCGGCGGCCACCGCGCGGGCGGCATCGGTGAGCTCCACCCACGGCAGTACCCGGTCGCGGTCGCCGGGCATGGGCAACTGCCGCCTGCGCAGCAGCGGCAGCAGGGCGTCGGTGCCGCCGGGGCCGTAGAAAAGGCCGAAACGGAGCGCGATGCCCTCCAGCGCCTCCGACTCGAAGGTGAGCCGCTCCTTGGTCCGCATGCCGGCGATGTGCCGCTCCAGCTGCGGAGTCCTGCCGAGCGGGCCGAAGGGATCGTCCTCGGTGAGCGGGCGATCGCCGTGATCCCCGTAGCCGTAGCCGAAGACCATCGACTCCGCGACGAAGCGGCGGGCACCGATGACGCGGGCGGCCTCGACGAGGTGGGCCGTGCCCTGGGTGCGCAGCGCGTCGGTGGCGTCCATGTCGCGGTCGCGCATGGGGGGCTTGCGCAGGGCGGTCGCGGCGTGGATCACGGTGTCGAAGTGGTGTCCGTCGACGGCGCGCAGCAGCGCGTCGCGGTCCATGAGGTCGGCGCGGATGCCGTTGTCCCGGCTCCGGCCGAGTCCGGTGACCTTGTGGCCCGCCTCGGTGAGCGCGTGGGTGATGTGCCGGCCGAGGACACCGCTCGCGCCGGCGAGGAGGATGCTCTGGTTCCGCTGGTTCGTCGTCATGACCATGCGACGGATCGGACGGGCGTGGATGTGACATCCGACGGGACATCCGGCCGGCCACGGGGGGGCCTGCTACGGCGTGCACAGGTACGGCGACGTCGTGGTCAGCGGTGCGAAGCGTTGATGCCACCGTACAGTCCTGTTGATCACTCCGTCGCGAGGAAGGGCCCGGCACCATGGTCGTGAAGGATACGGAACTGCCTTACCTGCGCCGCTGCGTGGAGCTCGCGGCCGAGGCACTGGACGACGGGGACGAACCGTTCGGTTCGGTTCTGGTGGGGAAGGACGGCACGGTCCTCGCCGAGGACCGCAACCGCGTGGCCTCGGGCGACCGCACCCGGCACCCCGAGTTCGAGCTGGCGCGCTGGTCGGCCGCCCATCTCACACCCGGGGAGCGGGCGGCGGCCACGGTCTACACCTCAGGCGAGCACTGCCCGATGTGTGCGGCAGCGCACGCCTGGGTCGGTCTGGGACGCATCGCCTACGTCGCCTCGTCCGAGCAACTCGTCGTATGGCTCAGCGAGTTGGGAGTTCCCGCGCCACCGGTGCGGACACTCCCCGTCCACGAGGTCGCACCCGGTGTGATCGTGGACGGTCCGGTACCCGAGCTGACGGAACGGATCCGGGATCTGCACGTGCGGTTCCATCGCGGGCGCGGCTGAGCCGCCCGAGATGCAGGGCCGCACGGGCGAATCTAGGATCGAATTCAACTGGACCAGGCGTCCCGCCCCGGTCTCCGCAACGGGCTGCATCGCCCTGGTCACGGTGGTCCTTACCCGCCCTGCTGGTCGGCACGCGCGTCCACCGCCCCGCCCATCGCTGGCTGGCCCTGGTGGGTCATGGCCGGCGGGCTGCCCGCCTTCGTCGCGGGGCGACCCTGACCCGGCTTTCCGAGCGTTTCCCGCTGCGGCTGAAGGGCTGAACGGCCATGACGACGCACAACGACGACGTGGACTGGGACCGCTGGCCGGTCGCGGACTACCTCGCGGAGAACTACCGCGAGATGCGTTCCTCGGATGCGGCGATCATCGCGCACCACAGCGCCTTCTACCGGCGCTTCCCGCCCGGTGGCATCGACCGCTCGGTGGAGTTCGGGGCGGGCCCCAACCTCTACCCGCTGATCCTCGCGTCCGCCGCGTGCCGCAGGATCGACGCCGTGGAGGCGGGGGCGAGCAGCGTCGCCTATCTCCAGGAACAGATCTGTCATCGCCTCGACGCGAGCTGGTTTCCCTTCCACGCGCTGTGCCGAGAGCTCAACCCCGACGTGCCGGCGACCCTGGCCGGGGCGCTGGCGCCGGTGAACGTCGTCCACGCCGACGTCCGGACCCTGCCGCCCGGTTTCTACGAGCTCGCCTCCATGCACTTCGTCGCCGAGGGCGCCACGGAGGACTTCGCCGAGTTCGCCGACTTCTGCCGCACCTTCGTCCGCACGGTCACGCCGGGGGGCCACCTGGTCGCCGCCTTCATGGAGAATCTGCCGACCCACCGCATCGGCCCGGCGTCCCGCTGGCCGGGCTGCCCGGTGAACCCGACGACGGTCACAGAGGTCTTCACCCCTCTGACCCGCGACCTGGATGTAACCCACATCGACGCCGATCGCACCCTGCCGGACTACGGCGACTCCGGGATGGTGCTGCTCACGGGGGTGGCAGAGCCGGTCTGACGACACCGGTCCGCCGACCGGCCGGGGGTTCCCCCCGGCGATGGCCACGCCCTGCGCGCACCAGGCTCCGCCGTCTGCGACGACCTGTCTCTTATACACATCTCT
>KL569201.1:41601-41898 GCA_000715635.1 Streptomyces violaceus
GCCCGAACAGTTCGGTGTCGCCTGCCACCGATCGGCGGGGCCGCGAGGGCGTCGCCCTTTCCGAGCCCGGGGCGGGGCCACTCACCGAGATGAGCCCGGCCGCACCGCTGTGAGCCGTCCGGTCAGTCGTCCGCGGCCGGGCGGACCCGCCGGCGCAGCACCACTCCCCCGAGTACCAGCGCCGCGCTCGCCGCGACGACCGGCAGGGTGTGGTCCGAGCCCGTGTGGGCGAGGGCGCCCGTGGCCTGCGGCGCGGAGTGCGGGGCAGGGGCGGGGTCGGGGGCCGGGTGCGCCCGG
>KL569201.1:42123-45449 GCA_000715635.1 Streptomyces violaceus
GGCCGGCCGCCGGGGGTGTTCGAGGACTCGTTGCCGGTCGCCGCGTTGCCGATGCCGACCACGTTCACGCTGTTGCCGGTGACGTTGACCGGGAGGTCGACCGGCAGCTGTACGCCGTTACCGGAGGCCACACCCGGTGAATCCTTTCCGCTGCCTTCGGCGACCGCACCGCCGGGCTTGCCCGGCCGGCCTGCCCGCCCGTCGCCCTTGTTCGCGCAGCTGTTGCCGGCGGCGGGGTTCAGGACCCCCACCACGTTCACCGTGTTCCCGCACACGTTCACCGGGACATGCACCGGCAGCTGAACGGTGTTGCCGGAGACCACCCCGGGCGAACCGGCCGCCGATCCGTCCGCCGCGGAATCCGCGTACGCGGGGACGGCCATGGCCATCGCGCCCGAGGCGGCGGCGACGGCGATCACACCGTTTCGGGTAACCCGTCTCATAGGTTCCCTGCCTTCCAGACATCATCGCGGGCACTCACCCGCACGGGATAGAACGCGGGGCGCACGATCCGAGTTATGGCTTATCGGCCTTTCACTCCATCGAGCGGCCCGGTTGTCGAACTAGCGGTAAAGCCCTTCGTATGCGGGGCGAAGCCGCGCGCCCCAAGGCACTTCCAGCGGCCCCACCTGCCCGGAGGCGCCGCTTCCGGGGCCCGCTTATGGTGGGCGAGGGCGCCGGTTCCCGGTCCGCTGTGGGGCGCCCCTGGAGGCATAGATGCTGGCCAAGCTGTCCATGCACCTCTCGATCCGGCACTGCGCGGTCACCGGCGTGGCCGGGCTGGCCCTGCTGGGCGCGGGCCTGCCGGCGGCCGACGACCCCCCGCCCGGCCTCACGCGCTTCTACGACCAGAAGGTCAAGTGGTCGACGTGTGAGGGCATGGACATGCCGAAGGACCTGCAGTGCGGCAAGGTCACCGTCCCGCTCGACTACGCCAGGCCCGAGAAGGGGACTCTCGATCTCGCCCTGGCCCGCTACCGGGCCACGGGCAAGTCCCGGGGCTCGGTGCTGCTGAACTTCGGCGGCCCGGGCGTCCCGGGCGTGACCCAACTCGCCATCGGCGGCAAGCACTTCATGGGCCTGACGAACGGCTACGACGTCGTCGGCTTCGACCCCCGCGGAGTCGGCCGCTCCTCGCCGGTGAGCTGCGGAAACGCCTCCACCGACGCACTGGACGCGACGGACGGGAACGCCGAGGCCGCCGATCCGCGGGCCGTGCTCGAGAAGCTGCGCGCGGCAGCGGCCGAGTGCGCCGAGCACTCGGGACCCGTCCTGCGCCACATGGGCACGGTGAACGCCGCCCGCGACCTGGACGTCATGCGCGACGCGCTCGGCGACGACAAGCTCAACTACCTGGGCTTCTCGTACGGAAGCCGGCTCGGGGCGGTGTACTCGGCCCGGTTCCCCGAGAAGGTCGGCAGAGTGGCTCTGGACGGGGTGGACACGCTGACCGAGCCGCTGTCCGAGCAGGGCATGGTGAGCGCCCGGGGACAGCAGACCGCGCTGGAGAACTTCCTGACCTGGTGCACGGAGGACATCGCCTGCCCGTTCGGGCAGGATCCGCGCGAGGCCAGGGAACACGTCGTACAGGTGGTCGAGTCGCTCGACGAGGACCCGGTGCCGACGGACTTCGGCGAGGCGTTCTCCGGCCAGGACTTCGCGGGCGCTCTCGGGCAGGGCCTCTACAGCAGGGAGCTGTGGCCCTCGCTGCAGCGGGCGGTCGCCCAGCTGCTCGAGGAGGGCGACACGCGCGGCCTGGAGGCCTTCGCGTCCGGAGGTGTCACGCTCCCGCCGCTGCGGGGCAAGCACCGAGGACTCGTCGACCCGGAGGAAGTACCCCTGGACAATCTGCCGGCGGCGTTGATGGCGGTCAATTGCGCGGACGATCCCGACCGCCCCGCCGCCGCGCAGGTCACCAAGGACCTCGGCCGGCTGCACGCCCGGTACGAGCAGGCGTCACCGGTCTTCGGCCGGTACCGGCTCACCCAGGTGCTGCTGTGCTACGGCCGCCCCAAGGGCACGGACTTCATCCGTGACGAGGTCAAGGACGTCGACACGGCGCGGATGCTGCTCGTCGGCACCCGGGGCGATCCCGCCACGCCGTACCGCTGGACGGTGGAGACGGCCGAGCGGCTCGGCTCGTCGGCCGTGGTGCTCGACAACCGGGGCGAGGGCCACACCGGCTACGGGTCCTCCAAGTGCGTGCACGGCAAGGTCGACGCCTTCCTGCTGTACGGCACCCTCCCGCCGGACGGCAGCTCCTGCGGCTCCGACCACGACACCGAGTGAGAGCGCGGATCCGCTCCGGGACGGCGCACCCGGTCCTCACCCGCGTGAACGTCGCCGAAGCGCCTCGGCGGCCTGCTCCGCGTCCGCGACGGAGACGGCGAGACGTGTGAACGGCACCGGCCGCCGCAGATCCACGATCACGACGGGAACCCCCGCCCGTACCGCCACGAAATCCCGGCCGAGAGGGTGCAGCCGCTCCCCCACGCACCACCGGCCGGGACGGCAGCGCCCGACGAGCGGCGTGCCGCGCAGACCGCGCCACCAGTCACCCTCGACACGCACCGCCCGCACGTCCGCCAGCGGCACCCGCACCTCGCGTCGCCGGGCCGACAGCCCTTCCCGCAGCGCGAGCCGCACCACGACCTCCGCACCGTCCACCATCAGGCGTGCCATCGGCAGGCACCTCCTCCCCCAGCGTGTCCCCGCGCACGCGCAGACGAGCACTCGAACCGGCGGACCGATTGCCCCAAATGCCTCAATCGCGATTCGGCTCTATCGTTCTGTCATGGAGCACGTTCTGAGTCCCGCGACCCTTGCCGAGCTGCGGCGCCCGCGCCCCTACCCCGCGGTCTCCGTGCTGACGCCGACACACCGGCGCGAGCCCTACAACGCCCAGGACCAGGTCCGGCTGCGCAACGTGGTGGCCGAGGCCAAGAGGCAACTGGAGGCCGATCCGGCGGTCAGCCGGGATCGGCGTACCGAGGTCGCCCGGCACCTCGACCGGGCCCTGTCCGAGATCGACCTGGCGCACACCGAGGACGGCCTGGTCATCTTCGCGGCTCCCGGTGAGCACCAGGTGTGGTCGCTCGCCCGGTCCGTGCCCGAGCGCGTGGTGCTCTCGGACACCTTCCTCACCCGCAATCTCGTCTCCGCCCAGACGGCCGGGCGGCCGTTCTGGGTGCTGTCGCTCGCCGCGGACCGCGTCACGCTGTGGAACGGCGGAGTCGACCGCGTGACCGAGGCACGCGTCGGCGGCTTCCCGCTGACCAGACGCGTGGAGAACTTCGACCCGGAACGGCAGCAGCGGATCGGGGACC
>KL569201.1:45601-48482 GCA_000715635.1 Streptomyces violaceus
CGGCAGCAGCGGATCGGGGACCTGCCGAGCGCCTTCCGGGAGGAACGCACCCGCCAGTTCCTGCGCGAGACCGACACCGCGCTGAGCAGCGTCCTGCGCGACCACCCGCGACGGCTGTACGTCACCGGCGAGCCGGCGGCCCTCTCACTACTGGACGAGGTCGGCAGTGCCGCCAAGGGCGCGGTGCACGTCCCGCACGGCGGGCTCGCCCACGGGACGCCCGAGGCGGTGTGGCAGGCCATGCGGCCGGTGATCGAGGCGGAGACCCTCAGGAACACGGACGCCGTGAGCCGCGCCCTCGAAACGGCCCGCGGGCGTCGGGAGTTCGCCGCCGGTGTCGACGAGCTGTGGCAGAGCGCCCGGGTCGGCCGTGTCCGGCTGCTGGCCGTCGAGGAGAACTACCGCGTGACGGTCCGCGACGCCGGGGACCATCTGATCCTCGCCGAGTCCGGCGATCTCGACTCCCGCGAGGACATCGTGGACGAGATCGTCGAGCAGTGCCTGGAGACGGGCGCCGACGTCCGCTTCGTACCGGACGGCGCACTCGGTGAGGCGGACGGGATCGCCGGGGTCCTGCGGTACTGAAGACCTCGAACACAGGACCGTCGAACGTGCGCGGCATCGGGACGCGACGTTACCCACGAGTCGTCAAATGCCCTGTGTAACCTACGACTTGGGCAATCGGGCGGCACACCTCGCGCCTACCTCAGAGTAACTCCGTGAGACTGTGGCATATGCCAGAAGCACCACCGTATCGTGTGTTGCCAAATCCCTTACAGGGCGTCGCGGGCTGTGCGACAGTCGTAACGGTCCCTCCGTCCGCCTTGGTCGTATCGTCCCCGCATCGGAGTGCGTCATGCCGTCCCACCTCTCCGCGGACCGCCCAGCCGCCCAGCCGCCCGGACGCGGCTCGGTCGACGCGCTCATATCGCAGACGCGGCGACTCAAGGGCGACATGGACGCGGTGCGGCGCGACGCCGAGGGGGACGGATCGGACCACCCGCGGGGCCGCTGGCAGCGCGCCCTGTACGACCTGGCCCTGCACCAGCTCAACGACCTCGACGAGCATCTGGCTCAGCTGCGGGACGGCCCGCCGCCCGCGGCGGCCCCCCTGGAACCGGCCGCGCCCCCGCGGGGCTCGCTACTCAGCCGGGTCGGCAGCGCCGAGTGGAATCTGCTGACGGACGAGGCCAGTTGGTCCGGGGAGCTCTACCAGATCCTGGGCCGCGACCCCGACGCTCCGCCGCTCACCCTCGACGAGATGCCGTCCCTGGTCCTCGACGAGGACCGGCCGAAGCTGACGGCGATGGTCACGAACTGCCTCGTCGACGCCCGGCCCATCGACGGCGAGTTCCGCATCGCACGCCGGGACGGCGACGTCCGGACCGTGCACATGATGGGCGAACCGGTGCTCGACACTGACGGCAGCACCGCCTCGATGTGGGCCGTGCTGCGGGACGTCAGCGAACTGCGCCGCAGCCAGCGGGTGGTCAGCGAGACCCGTGACTCGCTCCACCACCAGGGGCAGGCCGCGCAGACCGAACACCGGCTCGCGGTCGAGTTGCAGGAGGCCGTGCTGCCGCCGTGGCGCGGCTCCCTGCGGCTCCCGCACCGGGGCCCCAGGACCCTCGACCTCGCGGCCCACCACCTGCCGGCGGCCACGAACACGCTGATCGGCGGCGACTGGTACGACGCGCTCGAACTGACCGACGGCGAAACCCTCCTCAGCGTCGGCGACCTCACCGGACACGGAGTCGGCGTCACGTCGAACATGACCATGCTGCTCGGCGCCGTACGCGGCATGGCGATGGCCGGTGCCCCGCCGGGACAACTGATGGCCTGGCTGAACCAGTTACTCGACGCCACCGTGCAACCCGCCCTCGGCAGCGCCGTCTGCTGCCGCTACCGACCCGGGACCCGCACCCTGGTGTGGGCGCAGGCCGGGCACCCCGCCCCGCTGCTGTTCCGCGACGGGACGGGGCGCGCGCTCGCCGCACCGGACGGCGTCCTGCTCGGCGCCACCTCGGGCGCGGTCTACGGACAGGCCGAAGAGACCCTCGAGGTGGGCGACCTGCTGCTCCTGCACACCGACGGGCTGGTACCCGGGCACACCGGAGCGGCGGCGGTGAACCTCCTCCTCGACCTGGCCCCGCGCCTGGCCGGGAACCCCACCGCGGAGGACTGCGTACGGACGGTCGTCCAGGAGTTCGGCGAGGGTGCGCGCGAGGACAACGCCTGTCTGCTCGTCGCCAAGGTCACGTCCTAGGAAACTCAGGCCCGTGCGCTGTCGCCGCCCCTGCCCTTCGTCTTCGGCAGGGCGAGCTTGATCTCCTCCCTCAGCTCCTGGATCCTCGGGTAGCCGGCGTACTCGGCGGTGAGCCGGTACATCTCGCGCAGCCGGTCCCAGGTGCGGTGGGAGGAGTTGGATCCCATCGACACCAGGGCCAACCGCGCGTACCGGTCCGCCTGTTCGGGGTCGTCCGCGATGAAGCAGGCCGACGCCATCGACAGATAGTCGAAGATCTTCGACCGCTGCCGGCCGTCCACCCGCAGGGCCAGCGCCTTCTCCGCGTAGTGCTGGGCATGCGCGGACGCACCCGGCTCGAACTCGGCGAGCGTGCGGTAGGCCAGGGCCTGCATGCCGTAGAGGTCCTCCTCCTTGAAGGTCTGCATCCAGTCCGGCGGCGGTACATCGGCCTTGTCGGAGACGAACAGGTCCTCCGCCTTCCCGAGCGTGCGGCGCATCGCCTGGCCCTTGCCCATGGCGGCCTGCGCCCAGGCCTCGATGGTGCAGAGCATCGCCCGGGTGCGGGGCAGCACGTCGTCGCCCGAACCGGATGTGGCGAGCCTCATCAGGTCCAGGGCCTGTCTCTTATACACA
>KL569201.1:48674-50879 GCA_000715635.1 Streptomyces violaceus
CCTCATCAGGTCCAGGGCCTCGTCCGGCTTGCCCAGATGGACCATCTGGCGGGCCGCACGAGAGAGCGCCTCGCCCGCGCGGGGCCGGTCCCCTCCCTCACGGGCCGCGTGCGCGGCGATGACGAAGTACTTCTGGGCCGTGGGTTCCAGGCCGACGTCGTGCGACATCCAGCCCGCGAGGACGGCCAGGTTGGCGGCTACGCCCCACAGGCGCCGCTGGAGATGGGGTGGGTGACGGTAGGCGAGCATGCCGCCCACCTCGTTGAGCTGGCCCACCACGGCCTTGCGCTGGAGCCCGCCGCCGCGGGCCGCGTCCCAGGCGCGGAACACCTCGACCGAGCGCTCCAGTTCCTCGATCTCCTGCGACCCGATGGGGGCGGCCTCGTAACGGTCGAACCCAGCGGGGTCGGCGTGCAGGGGATGGTCGGGGCCGGGAGAGTCGACAGCCAGGGCAGGGTCGGTGTGCAGCCAGTCGTACATGGCGCTGCTGAGTGCGGATCCCGCGGCGAGCGCGGCGCCCGCGCCCACCAAGCCGCGTCGGTTGAGCATGAGGTCCATTCCCGTGAATTCGGTGAGGACCGCGGCGGTCCGCTCGGGCGCCCACGGCACTCCGTCGGGAGGCTCCGCACTCCCGCCGCCCTGCCGTTTCCCCGCACGCCCGTGCCGGACCAGACCGAGGTCCTCGATGGTCACGACACGGCCGAGACGCTCGGTGAACAGAACCGCCAGCACCCGCGGCACCGGATCGCGCGGGATCTCTCCCGTGTCGATCCAACGCCGCACCCGAGAGGTGTCGGTCGAGAGCTGGGGGTGGCCCATGGCCGCCGCCTGCCGGTTGACCAGCCTCGCGAGTTCGCCCTTCGACCAGCCGGCCAGGCCGAACAGGTCCGAGAGACGGGTGTTGGGTTGTCCGCTCACATCAAGCCCCCAGGTACTCGGCTGAGTTGACAGTAGCCCGGGGAGACTTGCCGGGCGACTATTCGCCAGGGTTCGCCAGGGTTCGCCAGATGGTGTGCCACCGGCCATCCGGTGTCAGGTAGGAAAGCGCCACCCCGACCCGGTCGCCGCAGGGACATTCCCCAGGATGCTCCAGGGAGTCCGGGCCGGGTGGTGCGCTGTCGTCGCAGGCACACGAAGGGATCTGTCTCGCCCATGTACGCAGCATCATCCTCCGTGTCCGCACCGCCCCGGTCGCTGCACCCGCGTCCCACGGACAGTGGCCCCTACCTCGCCCCCGCGCGGCCGGCGGCCCCCGTCCTCGGTGCGGGCAGGGCACGGCGCGGCGCGGTTCTCGGAACCCAACCGCTCAGCGGAAGACTCGACTTGTCCGGCCCCCAGGGCGCGCAGCTGCGCACCGCCATCGCGTCGGTGCACCGCATCTGCCCGGAGTTCGCCCCGGTGCAGGTGCTGCGCCGCAACGGCCGGTCCGTACTCCTGGTCGGCACGACCGGTCGCAACACGGCCGTCGCCAAGTGTTTACTGGACCACTCCCCCGCCTGGTCCGAGCGGATCCATCACGAGATAGCGGCGTACCGCTCGTTCGTCCGGCACCGCCCACCCGTGCGGGTACCGAGACTGATCGCGGCGGACCCGGACAACTGCACACTGGTGATCGAGCGGATGCCCGGGCGGGTGGCGGCGCTCCAGCGGCACCCGGCCGAGGCACCGCCGCGCGCGGACATCAGAGCCGCGCTGGGCGCGATCTGCCGACTGAACGCCTGGCGGCCGCCGGCGGGCACCTTCGACGCTCCGCTCGACTACGCGGCGCGGATCTCGCGGTACCACGAGCTGGGCCTGCTCACCGACCGGGACCTGGGCGACCTGCAGAAGCTGCTGCACGGCATCGCGCAGGCGGCCGGACGGCAGGGAATGGGCCAGTTCTGCCACGGCGACGCACTGCTGTCGAACATCCTCCTGTCACCAGCCGGTCCAGTGCTGGTGGACTGGGAGCACGCGGGCTGGTACCTGCCGGGCTACGACCTGGCGACACTGTGGTCGGTGCTAGGGGACGCACCGGTGGCACGTCGCCAGATCAGCCAGATCGCCCAGTCGGCGGGCCCGGCGTCCAGGGATGCCTTCCTGGTGAACCTGATGCTGGTGCTGACCCGTGAGATCCGTACGTACGAGACGGCCGTGCAGCGTTCGATGCACGAACCGGCCCCGGCGGCACCGGGCCCGGCCCACCCTGGTGCTGCGCCGTCCGGC
>KL569201.1:51119-52507 GCA_000715635.1 Streptomyces violaceus
GTTCAGCCCTGCTGGAACAGCTCCGCGGGCAGCGGCTTGAGGAGGGCGTACAGGTCGTCCGTGATGGGGCGGTCCCAGGCGGCGATGGTCACCAGGACGTTGTCGCTGCGGTCGAACTGCACGCAGGAGATCCGGCCCTCGGAGAGCTTGACGCGGCGCACGATCAGGAGGTTGTCGCCCTGCATCACCGGCACGTCCTCGGTGCTGACGACGGTGACCTCCTCGTCGTTCTCCAGCGCGAGCAGCAGCTGGGCCACCTCGAAGGGGACCTGCCCCTCGGGGACCTCGCGCGCCGGGGAGCCCTCCGGCAGATTGCCGATGACCATCGCGGGGCCGCGGCCGCCGAAAAGGTCGTAGCGCAGGAAGACGCCCTGGCAGGTGCCGTCGGGCGCGGGCAGCAGTCCCGCACCGAGGTTGCCGGGCCAGTCGCCCGGGTCCATGGCCAGTACGTCGAAGTCAGGCCCGGCGGGAGTGGCGCTGCGGCGGCGGAGGAACGACATGTCGCCAATGGTACGTGTCCCGGCCTGCGAAGTGTCGGGCGGGCGGCGGCCCGGTCGGCCTACGACAGGGCCTCAAGTCGTCGCCCGGTGCCGTTGGTGGTGGCGGGCGACCCGGGCGCGGTTGCCGCAGGACGGTTTGCACCACTCCTGGCGTGGGTGCTCCTTGAGGAAGTACCGCACGCAGCGCGGTGCGTGGCAGGCCCGCAGCCGGTCGCGGTCGGGGCTCGCGAGGAACGCGATCACGGCGCGCGCGAGGGTTGCCGTCAGGTCGTCGGCGCCGTGTACCGGCCACTGTTGGACGACGGGTCCGGCCTCCCGGGGCCAGTGCAGGACCGGCACGGTGGGGGTGCGGGCGGCTGCCTCGTTGAGGCGCTCCACGGCCTCGGCCCCGGGCAGGAGGCGGCCCGCGTCCGCGGGGCTGGGCTCGCCGGGGCGCACGGCGCGGGCGAAGAGCGCGCGGGCGGCGGCACGCAGCTCACGGACGGCGGCGAGCCGCGCGGCGTCGGCGGTGAACCCCTCGGTGTCGGGCAGGACCTCGGTGTGTGCCCGGACCCAGGCGGTCAGGCCCGCAGGGTCGGTCAGATCGTCGGCTACGCCGCCGCCGTCGTGCCGGACGGTGAGGGCCAGGTCCAGGGCGAGCCGGGCGTCCCTGCTGATCGGTTCCCGCATGGGCTAATGATAGGCCTGCCGGTATCCATTACAGCGGGGTCAGTCCTTCGGCGGCGCCGGCGGGACCACCGCGACGGGGCTCGCGGCGTGCAGCAGGACTGCGTGGGTGACCGAACCCATCATGCGGGCGGGTGCCAGCAGGTGGCGCCGGTGCCGGCCCACCACGACGAGGTCGGCGTCCCGGGAGGCCGCGACGAGGTGTCCGGCCGCGTCGCCCGC
>KL569201.1:52736-52880 GCA_000715635.1 Streptomyces violaceus
GCCGCTGCGAGTGGCTCGGCCGGGACGTCGGGGTGCCGTTCGCGGTACGGGGCGAGGAAGCCCTCGGCGAGGACCCTGGCCTCGTCCTCGATGACATCCTGGTCGACCACCGGCGGGGGCATCTCCCCGGGCATCATCCAGGGC
>KL569201.1:53173-53348 GCA_000715635.1 Streptomyces violaceus
ATCCAGGGCTGCGCGGGCCACGGGTAGGCGGCCACCGCCTGGAGCCGCGCCCCGCGCCGGGCGGCCTCTGCGAAGGCGAACTCGAGCGTGGCCTCGTCAGGGCCGTCCACTTTCAGGCCGACGACGACGCGCGATCCGGGGCCGCCGGAAGGCCCCCCGTGGACCTCACGTCCAC
>KL569201.1:53644-54753 GCA_000715635.1 Streptomyces violaceus
CGACCCCGGGAGCCCAGCACCAGCAACTGGGCAGACGCGCCCAGTTCGGGCAGGACGGCACTGGGCGCACCCTCCAGGCCGACGTACTGCGTGTGCGGCTGGCCGGTGCGGCCTTCCAGGTGGGTGCGGACCGAGTCGAGGACGGGGTCGTCCTGTGGGTCCGCCGGCCCGGCGGCGAGGACCTCGGGCTGTGCCCAGTGGGCGTACTGGCGTACGTGGACCACGCGCAGCGGCGCCGAGCGCCTGCGGGCGGCGTCGAGGGCCCACTCCAGGGCGCGCAGACTGTCGTCCGAACCGTCGACCGCCGCGATGACCGGCAGGGTGCTCACGGATTCCTCACCTCCGGGATACGACCGTTCCTTCCGGGGGCCAGCCTGGCTCAGGCGCCGGCCCCGGGAGGATGTCTCGGGTCGCGTGTCCGGAAATGCGGGCGCGACACCCCCGGATCGGCCGTCGGATCACGGCCGTCCGGGACGGCTCACCCGGCCGGCGTCACGTGAGGTCGAACTCCCCTTCCCGCGCTCCCGACACGAACGCGCCCCACTCGTCGGGCGTGAAGATCAGGGAAGGGCTTTCCGGGCGGCCACTGTTCCGCATGGCGATGAAGCCCTCCACGAAGGCGATCTGGACATCCCCCACGCCACGGCTGCTGGACTGCCACTGGGCGTTGGTGAGGTCCAGCTCCGGCTTGTCCCAGCCCATGAGCGGGCGCTGCTGGGTGGTGGTCTCGGCCACGTCCGTGCTCCTCCCGATTCGTCGAACGCGGCCAGCCTAGCGATCGTGCCCCATGGCCAACAGGGCACGTGAGGGGGACCTTTCAGGAGCCGTTTCAGGAGCCGGGGGGCCGTGCTCCCACGAGCCACATCGAGAAGAACTGCGATCCGCCGCCGTAGGCGTGGCCGAGGACCCTGCGGGCGCCGTCCACCTGGTGTTCCCCGGCCTGTCCGCGCACCTGGAGCGCCGCCTCCGCGAAGCGGATCATGCCGGAGGCGCCGATGGGGTTGGTGGACAGGACGCCGCCCGACATGTTGACGGGCAGGTCCCCGTCCAGTTCGGTCACCCCCGCCTCGGTGAGCTTCCAGCCCTCGCCCTCGCCGGCGAAGCCGAGG
>KL569201.1:54996-55946 GCA_000715635.1 Streptomyces violaceus
ACGGGGGTCGGTGATCCCGGCCTGCCGGTAGACGTCGGCCGCGCAGTCCTGGCCGGCCTGTGGGGAGACGCAGTCCTTGCCGGCGAAGAGGGTCGGTTCGCTGCGCATCGCGCCGCCGAGCATCCAGGCGGGCGATCGTGGTGCCCGGGCGGCTCCGGCGCGGTCGGTGAGGATCATGGCGCAGGCGCCGTCGGAGGAGGGGCAGGTCTCCGAGTAGCGGATCGGGTCCCACAGCATGGGCGAGGCCGTCACCTTTTCCAGGGTGATGTCGTGTTCGTGCAGGTGGGCGTAGGGGTTCTTCAGCGCGTTGCGCCGGTCCTTGTAGGCGACCAGGGCGCCGATCGACTCGGGTGCGCCGCTGCGTCGCATGTAGGCGCGTACGTGCGGGGCGAAGAAGCCGCCGGCCCCGGCCAGCAGGGGCTGCTGGAAGGGGATCGGCAGGGACAGGCCCCACATGGCGTTCGACTCGGACTGTTTTTCGAAGGCGAGGGTGAGGACGGTGCCGTGGACGCGGGCGGCGACGAGGTTCGCGGCGACGAGTGCGGTGGAGCCGCCGACCGAGCCCGCGGTGTGGACGCGGAGCATCGGCTTTCCGACGGCTCCGAGCGCGTCGGCGAGGTAGAGCTCCGGCATCATGACGCCCTCGAAGAAGTCGGGCGCCTTGCCGATCACGACGGCGTCGATGTCGGCCCAGGTCAGCTCGGCGTCGTCGAGCGCGCGTTGTGCCGCCTCCCGGACCAGCCCGGCGATCGACACGTCCCGGCGTGCCGCGACGTGCTTGGTCTGGCCGATGCCGACGACGGCCACGGGCTCCTTGCTCATCGGGGCTCCCCTTCGAGTACGGCGACCAGGTTCTGCTGCAGGCATGGGCCGGACGTGGCGTGGGCGAGGGCGCGGTCGGACTCACCGCGGTGGATACGGGCGGCGGCCTCTCCGAGGCGGATGAGGCC
>KL569201.1:56141-57471 GCA_000715635.1 Streptomyces violaceus
GGCCATGATCGGGTGGGCGGCGAGGGCTCCGCCGGAGGGGTTGATGTCTGCGCCGTCGTCGAGCCGGAGGGCCTTGCGCAGGACGATCTCCTGCGCGGTGAACGGCGCGTGCAGCTCGGCGGTGTCGACGGGCCGTTCGAAGGCGCCGGCCCGCTCGGCGGCCAGGCGGGTGGACGGCGAGTCGGTCAGGTCGCGCACGCCGAGGCCGTGTGCCTCGATGCGATGGTCGATGCCCCGGATCCAGGCGGGGCGTGCGCACAGTTCACGGGCCCGGTCTCCGGCCGCGAGGATCACGGCGGCGGCGCCGTCGCCGATGGGCGGGCAGTCGCCGGTGCGCAGGGGCTGTACGAGGTAGTCCCCCTGCGGCACGGGCCCCTTGAGCTGCGCGTGCGGGTTGGCAGAGGCCGCCTCCCGGTTGCGGGCGGCGACGGCCGCGAGTGCGGGCTCGTCGGTGTCGCCGGCGTCGATGAGGGCCTGCGTCTGGAGGGCGGCGAGCGCCACGGAGTCGGGCCACAGGGGTGCCACGTAGTACGGGTCGAGCTGGCGGGTCAGGACGTCACGGACCGGGCCGGGCGAGGACTTGCCGTACGCGTAGACCAGGGCGGTGTCGGCGTCGCCGGTGAGGAGTTTGGTCCAGGCCTCGTACAGGGCCCACGCGCCGTCCATCTCTACATGCGACTCGGAGATCGGCGGCCAGGCGCCGACGCCGTCGAGGGCGAGGGTGAAGGAGAAGGCACGCCCGGCGAGGTAGTCGCTGGAGCCGGAGCAGGTGAAGTCGATGTCGGCGGTCTTCAGGCCGGTCCGGTCGAGGACCTCGTGCAGCACCGGCATGAGCATCTCCACCTCGGAGTGCTCCTCGCTGGTGCGCCGGTGGACGGTCTGGGCGAAGGCGACGACGGCGATCTCGCGGTCCCGCGGTGCGCTCGTCACAGCAGCTCCCTGTAGGTGTCGTAGTCCGCGTCGGGCTCACCCGTCGGCCGGTAGTGGTCGGGATAGCGGCCACCCTCCGTCCACACGGGTTCGACCCGCAGCCCCATGCGGACCTCGTCGTACGGGATGCCGCCGATACGGCCGTGCAGCGCCAGGCCGGCGCCGTCGAGGGCGATGTGGGCGTAGACGTACGGCACCTCGATGTCCAGGTTCTTCGCCTTGATGTTGACGATGCAGAACGTGGTCACCGTGCCCCGCGGCCCGACCTCGACCTGTTCGTCCGTGGCGACCCCGCATGTGGGGCACGCGCCCCTCGGCGGGACGTAGACCTTCCGGCAGGACGGGCAGCGCTCGCCGACGGTGCGCCGGCCGCCGAGGGCGTTGATGTAGGCCGTCTGGG
>KL569201.1:57660-60644 GCA_000715635.1 Streptomyces violaceus
ATGTAGGCCGTCTGGGCGCGGCCGGGTGAGTAGGTGTAGTCGAGGCGAGCGGCGGCGACGATTCCGGTGACGGGGTCCTCGAACTCGCCGGTGGCCCCGGTGAGTTGCGGCGGTTCGCCGTCGTACGGCTCGAAGCAGGCGATGTCCGTGATGGCTCCGGTGCGTTCCTCCGCCCAGCGGATGCGGACGCGCATACCGGTGTGCACGGCGTCGGGGCCCGGGGCGTCCAGGGCGTGCAGGAGGGCCGTGTCGGCGCCGTCGAGGCGGACCATGGCCCAGGCGAAGGGGGTGGTGAGGGGCTGGCCCCGGCGGGGGGCGTGGTTCCAGGCCCAGGTGGTGACCGTTCCGGTGGGGGCGACCTCGACGAGGCCGCGGATCTCCTCGGCGGTGACGGGGCCGTACTCGGCGGGCGGGACGAGAACGCGGCCGTCGCTCGCCCGTACCCCCAGGACGACGCGTTCGCGCAGACCGGTCAGGAAGGCGCTCTGGACGGGGCCGAGGGAGCGGGTGAAGGGGAACTCGACGACGAGTGGGGCTTTGAGGACTTCGGGCATGCCACGGGGCTCCTTCGGTCAGGCGCGCTTGTAGACGGCCGGTCGTTTCTCCGCGAAGGCGCGGGCGCCCTCCTTGGCGTCGGCGGTGTCGAAGACGGGCCAGCCACGGGTGAGTTCGGCCGCAAGGCCGTCGGACTCGGTCATCTCCGCGGTCTCGTAGACGGAGGCCTTGACGGCCTCGACGGCCAGCGGACCGCAGGAGTTGATCTGTTCGGCGATCTCCAGTGCCTTCGCGAGCGCGGTGCCGTCGGGGACGACGTGTCCGACCAGGCCGATGGCGGCGGCCTCGCGGGCGCTGTAGGGGCGGCCGGTGAGGAGCATCTCCAGGGCGTGGGTGCGCGGGATCTGGCGTTGCAGCCGGACCGTGGAACCGCCGATGGGGAACAGGCCCCGCTTCACCTCGAACAGACCGAAGGTCGCCGATTCGCCTGCGACGCGGATGTCGGTGCCCTGGAGCATCTCGGTGCCGCCGGCGACGCAGTACCCCTCGACGGCTGCGATTACCGGTTTACGGGGACGGTGGTGGCGCAGCATCGCCTTCCAGTGCAGGTCGGGGTCGGCTTTGAGCCGGTCGCGGTACTCCTCGCCGGCCATGCCCTTCCCGGCGAGGGCCTTGAGGTCCATGCCCGAGCAGAACGAGCCGCCCGCGCCGGTGAACACGACCGAGCGGACCGAGTCGTCCGCGTCGGCCTCGAGCCAACCGTCGTGGAGGCCGACGAGCATCGGCAGCGAGAGCGCGTTCCTCGCCTCCGGCCTGTTGAGCGTGAGCACCAGTGTGGCGCCTTCGCGCTGCACGGTGAGGTGTTCCGTCCCACCCATGGCCAACTCCCCTCTCGAAGAACGAGAACAGGTTGCAGTAGGGCGTGAGGCACTTCAAGGGTTTTCTGACAGGTAGTCAGTTTTCTTCGCGCGGACCCTTCACAGTTGGACCGCCCTTTGCTCTGATGACCGGCGAACCGTCCGATGCCAGGCACGCCCCGGGTCAGGAGGAACGGTGGAGTACAACCTTGCCGACCTGTTCGAGTCGGTCGTCGACGTCGTCCCCGGCCGTGAGGCGCTGGTGTACGCCGACCATCCCGGTACGGGCGCGGAGCGCCGTCTGACGTACGCGGAGCTGGACACGGCGGCCAACCGCGTCGGCCACCATCTGCTCGACAGCGGGATACGGCCCGGTGAGCACCTCGGTCTCCACCTCTACAACGGGGTGGAGTACCTGCAGACGGTGCTGGGCTGCCTGAAGGCCCGGATCGTCCCGGTCAACGTCAACTACCGGTACGTCGAAGAGGAGTTGGTGTACCTCTACCGGGACGCGGATCTGGTGGCGTTGGTCTTCGACGCCGAGTTCACCGACCGGGTGGCGGCGGCCCGGCCGCGTGCGGAGAAGCTGCGGCATCTGGTCCGGGTGGGTGCTCCGGCGCCGGGGGCCGCCGAGATGCCGTGTACGGAGTTCGCGGATGCCGAGGCCGCGGGGTCGCCGGCACGCGACTTCCCGGCACGTTCGGCCGACGACCAGTTCATCATCTACACCGGCGGTACGACCGGGATGCCCAAGGGAGTGATGTGGCGGCAGGAGGATCTGTTCTTCGCGGGTCTCGGCGGGGGCGCCCCGACCGGTGAGCCGGTGAAGAAGCCGGAGGAACTCGCCGAGCGGGTCGCGGCCGGCGGCGCGGGGATCACCTTCTTCCCCACGGCCCCGCTGATGCACGGCACCTCCACCCTCACGGCGTTCATCGGCTTCAACTTCGGGCAGCGGGTCGTGATCCACCGCAAGTTCGTGCCCGAGGAAGTGCTGCGGGCCCTGGAGAAGGAGAGGGTCAGCAGCATCTCGCTGGTGGGCGACGCGATGCTGCGGCCCCTGATCGACGCGCTGGGCGGTCCGCTGAAGCACATCGACCGCTCGTCGCTGTTCAGCGTGTCGTCGTCCGGCGCGATCATGTCGGACACGGTGCGGCGGCAGTTCCAGGAGCTGGTGCCGAACGCCATGTTGCTGAACAACTTCGGCTCGTCCGAGTCCGGTTTCAACGGCACGGCGACCGAGGACTCGGGTCCCGAGCGGGGCTTCCGGGTCCGCGTCAACGCCCGTACGCAGGTCGTGGACCCGGCCACCTATGAGCCTGTGGCGACCGGCGAGGTGGGCCGGATCGCCCAGTGCGGACATGTGCCGCTCGGCTACTACAACGACCCCGCCAAGACCGCCGGGACCTTCTTCGAGAGGGACGGCGAGCGGTGGGTGCTGCTCGGCGACATGGCCACGGTCGACGAGGAGGGCGTGGTCACCGTCCTCGGGCGCGGCTCGCAGTGCATCAACACCGGCGGCGAGAAGGTGTACCCGGAGGAGGTCGAGCAGGCCCTCAAGTCCCACCCGGACGTCTACGACGCGCTGGTGGCCGGGGTGCCGGACCCCCAGTGGGGCCACCATGTGGCTGGCGT
>KL569201.1:60822-61395 GCA_000715635.1 Streptomyces violaceus
ACCATGTGGCTGCCGTCGTGCAGCTGCGCGAGGGGGCGGCGCCGCCGTCGCTGGAGGACATCCGCGCGCACTGCCGTGACCGGCTCGCCGGCTACAAGATCCCGCGCCAGCTGGTGATCACGGAGTCGGTCCAGCGGTCGCCGAGCGGCAAGGCGGACTATCGGTGGGCGCGCGAGGTGGCGTTGGCTGCGGACGGGTGATTCTTCGGCCTGTCGATTGAACCTAAGGTGACGTGCGGACGTACTGGTGGTGGCAGGCTCGGTTCACCGGGCTCTGTTTGCCATGCCTAGCAAGACCGCACGGAAGGACCTCCGGGTGTCGCAATTCACTCGCTCCCGTCAGCAGTCGGACTCGACCGGGGACGGGGCGAAACCGGATGACGACGCCGGTGGGGCGGCAACGGACGGCGATACCGGCACGGCAGAACCGGACGCCGGCACGGACGAAGCCGAAGCCGAAGCCGACGGTAGTGAGGCCGGAGCCGGTCTGGACAAAGACACCGGCGCGACAGAACCAGACGGCGATGCCGACGGGGCGGAGTCGCACTCCCGTGCGGTCGAAGCGGAGTCGGAT
>KL569201.1:61571-64606 GCA_000715635.1 Streptomyces violaceus
GTCGAAGCGGAGTCGGACTCCCGTGCGGTCGAAGCGGAGTCGGACTCCCGTGCGGTCGAAGCGGAAGCGGGTGGTGGCGTCGGCGCGGCGGAAGCGGGCGCTGGGGCCGCGGCCGCACACCCCGGCGTCGGCACCCTCGCGCGGAAAGAGGGCGATGGCACCGACGCGCAGGAAGCCGCCCCCGATGAGGCACCGGACACGGCGAGGGCCGGGTGGTTCGGCTGGCGGCGGCGCTACCCCCGTACGGCACGTGGCGTCAGCGTCGGGACGACCGTCCTCGCCGGTGCGCTCGTGTTCTTCGCGCTCCTCGTGCCCAACCAGACGGAGAAGATCGAGTTCGCCTCGTTCGTCCGCATTCCCGCCGAGGGCGTGCTGCTGGCGGGCCTGCTGCTCGCGCTGCCGCCGCGGCCCCGGCGGATCACGGCGGTCGTCTCGGGTGCGTTCCTCGGGCTGGTCACCATCCTGAAGTTCGTCGACATGGGCTTCTACCAGGTGCTGGCCCGGCCCTTCGACCTGGTCCTGGACTGGATACTGATCGAGAACGCGACGGACTTCCTCAGGGAGACGTTCGGCCGTACCGGCCAGGTACTGGCCGTGGTCGGCGTGATCGTCCTGTTCATCGCGGTGCTGGTCCTCACGACGCTCGCCATGGTGCGGCTGACGAACCTGATGGTCAGCCATCGTCACGTCGCCGCCCGTACGACACTGGTCCTCGGCACGGCGTGGATCACCGCCATGACTCTGGGCGTGCAGGTCGGCAGCGTGCCGTTCGCCACCAAGGGCAACGCCGAGTTCCTCGGCAACCGTGTCGACCAGGTGCGCGCGGGCCTGAAGGACGCGCGGGTCTTCCAGAAGCAGGCCGCCGTGGACGCCTTCGCGAAGACGCCGCCCGACCAGTTGCTCACGGGACTGCGCGGCAAGGACGTGCTGTTCACCTTCATCGAGAGCTACGGCCGCGTCGCGATCGACGACCCGGCGATGGCGCCCCAGATCGACTCGGTGCTCAAGGAAGGCACCAGCTCACTGAAGGCGGCCGGGTTCGAGTCGCGCAGCGGCTGGCTGCAGTCGCCGGTGACCGGCGCGGGCAGCTGGCTCGCCCACTCGACGTTCCTGTCCGGGCTGTGGATCAAGAACCAGCAGCGGTACCGCAGCCTGACCACCAGTGACCGTATGACGCTGACCAACTACTTCGGCAAGACGAACGCCTGGCGGACCGTCGGCGTCGTGCCCGGGGTGCGCCGGGCCTGGCCGGAGGGGAAGTACTTCGGCCTGGACCACATCTACGACTCCGAACACCTCGGCTATCACGGCCCGTACTTCAGCTGGACGCCCGTACCCGACCAGTTCAGCATGGAGGCCTTCCAGCGTCTGGAGCACGGCAAGAAGGACCGTGAGCCGATCATGGCGGAGATCATCCTCGCCTCCAGCCACAACCCGTGGTCGCCCATCGCGCGGATGATCGACTGGGAGGACCTCGGCGACGGCTCGGTGTTCCACCAGATCAAGAAGGAGGGCACCAACCCCACGGAGGTCTGGAAGGACCCGGAGAAGGTGCGCACCGAGTACCGGAAGGCCATCGAGTACTCGATCCGGAGCCTGACCGAGTGGCTCGAGCGCTACGGCGACGAGGACACGGTCCTCGTCTTCCTCGGCGACCACCAACCGGTGCCGACCGTCACCGCCGGGGACACCGGCAAGGACGTGCCGATCACCATCGTCGCCAAGGACAAGAAGGTCCTGGACCGGGTCGCCGACTGGGGCTGGACCGACGGCCTCAAGCCCGCCGAGAACGCTCCCCGGTGGGGCATGGACAAGTTCCGCGACCGTTTCATGACGGCGTACGGTCCGCAGAACTGAGGAACTCCTCCACGGCCGCGAGGAACTCCTCGGGCCGAACCTCGTGCACGAGATGCCCGGCGTCGATGGTGACGCGCCGGGCATCGGGAAGCGTGTCGGCCAGGGCGGCGATCTGCTCCTGGGGAATCAGACTGCTCGGCCCGCCACCGATCAACAGCGTGGGCGTGGTGATCCGCCCCATGTGGTCCCACCACACAGGCTTCGGGGCGTTGCGCTGTCGGTCGGTGGCGACGATCATCGCCCAGTCGTACGGCAGCTCCCCGTCGGGACGTTCGGCGGGCGGGCGCGGCGGATCCAGCGGGAAGGGCGCGGGCACGTCCTCCAGCACAAGGCGCTGTACCAGTTGCGGGCTGTGCTGGGCGAGCAGGTAGGCGACGGCGCCGCCGAGCGAGTGGCCCACGACGTCGGCGCGGGCGATGCCGAGGGCGCCGAGGAAGGCGTGTACGTCGTCGCGCATGGTCTCGTAGGCGTAATCGCCGGGCCATTCACTGCGGCCGTGCCCGCGCAGGTCGAGGGCGTAGACCCGGCGGGGCCCGGCGGCCAGTGCGGGGGCGATCGCGGACCAGTCGGCACCATCGGCCCCGCGGGCGTGGAGGAGCAGGAGGGGCGGCGCTTCCTGCGGTCCCCAGACGCGGTAGGCCAGAGTGATGCCGTTCGCTTGTACGGTGCGCTGATCGGTGTCCATGCGGGCACGCTAGCGAGGGGATCCCGGTCGACCGGGCTTGCTCTGCCGACAGCAGAAGGACGCTCACTCCGGTCCGGAGAGAAAGGCGGTCACGCGCCGCACGAACCACTCCGGGTCGTCCAGCCACGGGTAGTGCCCCGCCCCCGGCTGCACCGCGAACTCGCCTGCCGGGAAGACCTCGGCGACACGCCGGGCGAGGCTGGGACGCGGCCCCCCGCCATCGACCTCGCCGGCCAGGACGAGCACCGGGGCGGTGACGCGGGCGAGCGCGCTCCGGGTCGCGTCCGGGTCATAGGCGCCGTCCGCGCCGTAGAGGTCCCCCGCGTCGTCGTTGGTCTCGTCCTCCTCGCGGTCGGCGTGGGCCCGGGCGGCGCCGTCCCAGCGTCCGTAGAAGAACGGGAGGAACACGGGGTCGAAGTCCCCGGCACCGGCCAGCCAGGCTTCGAACGCCGGGAAAGCGTCCGTGAACCAGGGTCTGTCTCTTATACACATC
>KL569201.1:64822-66557 GCA_000715635.1 Streptomyces violaceus
GCGGTGACCAGGGCCAGCCGTCCCAGCCGGTCCGGACAGCGGGCCGCGTAGAGCATGGCGAGACTCCCGCCCGCCGAGTGCGCCAGCACGTCCATCCGCTCCAGGCCCAGGTGGCGCCGCAACGCCTCGACGTCCTCCACGAGCCTGTCGCAGCGGTACGTCGCGGGATCCGCCGGGATCTCGGACCGCCCCGTGCCGCGCAGGTCGAGGAGGACCAACTGCCGGTGGGCATCGAGCCCGCCCAGGTTCCCGAGGTACGCGGAGGCCCGCATCGGGCCGCCGGGCAACACCACCAGCGGCTCACCCTCACCGCGTATGTGGCAGGTGAGTCGAGTCCCGTCCGGGGCGCTGAAGATCGGCATGCCGTCGATGATCGGACGCAAGCGCGACCGGTCGCAACGGAGTTGTCAGAGCGGGTGCATGGACGGCAGGTCGGGGAGCTCGTCCGGAGTTCCGAGCCAGGTGGCGAGTGCCACCGGGTCCGGCTGTGTGCCGGTCTCGGCGGTGATGCGGGCGAAGGTGGCACGGACGACCTCCGGGCGGTGAGTGAGTGCCTGTGCCGCCGCCACGTCGGCGGTGTTCGCGGGTGACGTCAGGACCTCCCTGCGCAGGGTGAGACCGAGCCGGACCCAGGGGTCGTGGCGTTGGGGTCGCTGTGTCACCTGGGCGAAGGCGAGACGGCAGGCCTCGTCCGTCTCCCCGCGGAGACGGGCCAGGTCCGCGGGGTCGTCGACGGTGCCCTCGCCCGGGGCGGTCGCCCACCGGCACAGCTGGGCCGTGTGGTGGTTCAGGGAGGGGACGGCGCTGTCGGGGAGCAGTACGGGGGCGGTCGTCCGGGGTGCGTGGTCCGCGCCTGACCGCCAGGCCTCGACGAGTGCCGACACGGTGTGCGGGTCGGGGCTCAGGTGGTGCAGCCGCCAGCGGGTGCGGTGGGCGACGACCGCTTCCGTCGCGAGCGCGGTCACCTCCTCGGGTACGGCGGCGAGGTCGGTCCACCGCGCCGTGCCGACTTCCATTTCGGCGAGTAACTCCCGTCCGGCCGTTGTGAGATGGGGAGTCGAGCACAGGGCGTCGTAGGCGTGCCGAACCTGGGTCCGCCAGTACCCGTACTGGAACTGGGCCCGCCGCCGCAGGCGCTGGTCACGGGCCCGGTGGGTGAGTTCCCGCCAGAAGTCGACCACCGCGAAGAAGGCGAAGACGCCGTGCAGGAGTCCCGGCAGCGGGCGCGGGTCGTCGCGCCACGGCGCGTAGTAGAACTCCTCGTCGGGGCCGTCGCTCTCGGTGTCGTAGAGGTCGCGGGAGTCCAGGACGGCGTTCAGCTCCATGTGGCGGTACTCGTGGAGCAGGGTGACGGCGAGTTCCACCGCGTCCGGTGGCGTGCTGAGCACCGCTCCGCCGAACGCTTCGCTCGACGACACGGACGACATCATGCCCGAGGTCGGCTCCGCCTCCGGCCGCGGTGTGAGAGCCGTGAGGGCCACGGCGACGGCGTCGGCCTGCCCGGGCCTGAGGTCGGACAGCAGTTCTCCCGCGTCGCGGATGGTCCGCCGCCAGCGGGTCAGCGCCACCGGCCCGAGCGGCTCGGGCGGCAGAGGTACGGCGCTCTCGCGATAGGGATCCGCGTCCTCCAGGACGAGGTCGAGGTGGCGTCGGCCGACGGGGGTGCGCACCCGGTGCACGGAGATCCAGCCCGGCGGGTTCGGATCGCTCCGGCTCGGCAGCCGCACCTCCACGC
>KL569201.1:66731-69484 GCA_000715635.1 Streptomyces violaceus
CACCTCCACGCCCTCGCCGTTGACGACGGCCGCGCTCCCCATCGAGACGACATGGGCCACGACGGTCCCGGACGCACGCAGGTCGGCGGCTCCCAGACCGGGCAGGTGGACATAGCCGTCGTGCACGGGGACGGGCAGGGCGAACAGCAGTCGGGCCCGCACGCCGGCCGCCGCCGCGACCGAGTGGAGACGGAGCAGGTCGGCCGGGGGTGTCCCGGTCCAGGTGTGCGGTCCGCCGGGTGGTGTGTGCAGGGCACGCAGGGCCCGGGTGAGCCAACGGCCCACTGACGGGTGGAGGAGAACGTTCGTCACCGCTTCGGGGTCGGCCCGCTCCGCCCGCACGAGCAGGTCCCGCACGTCCCGGACCCGAGGTGCCTCGTTCTCGCGGGAGAAGGTGATCACTCCAGCCAGGTCGAGGAGTTCGTCCAGCACCACCGCGCGGGCGCCGCGCTGCTGGGCCCGCAGCCGTTGGGCCAGGGCGCCGTCCTCGGCGCCGGCGGCCATCGTCCGTAGATCGGCGGACGTGGGGAACGGCGTCCTGGACATGTCCTGCTCGAGGTCCCGTCGCAGGTCGCGGTCGGCGGGCACCGGCGTGTAACTCACCGGCCGATCGGCGGATCGTCCGTAGCTGCTCTCCGAGTAGCCTCCGCCTCCGTGTCCCTCTCCGCCCCGGCTCGTCCGAGGCCTGACGTACCGTCCGACGAGGCGTGCGGCGGTGGAGTGGGAGGGGCCGGTCAGGGCCTGTTCGAGCGAGAGGTCCGTGAGGTCGGGACCGGTGGCCGCCGGTGCGTCCTCGTCGGCCCGGCGTTCGTCGTCCATCGGAGAGCCTCCTCGAAGTGCCGCGTCATCGCCGTCGCCGTCCGCTCCCCCGCCGGAGGCAGGCTCCTGGCCTGCGAGTTCCGCTTTCACCCTGGCGAGGTTGCGTTCGCAGCGAAGGACGTCGGGGTGCCGGTCGCCCAGCCGCCGCCCGCCCGCTTCGAGGACGGCCTCGTAGTGCGCGGCCGCCAGGTCGGGCCGGCCCAGCAGGTGCCAGGTCGTGGCGAGTTCGTGCCGGGCGGCGATGGTGTCGGGGTGGTCCGGCCCCAAGTGGCGTTCGTTGAACTGCCAGATGTCGGCACACTCGTCCTTCGCCCGCTCCAGGCACTCGGGGTCGGACTCGTGGTCGCGGATCAGCCGGGCGCGTTCGTGGCGGGCCATGAGCACATCGGGGTGCTCGGGCCCCAGCACCTCGAGGTATCCGCGTACGGCGTTCTCGATGGCCTCCTCCGCTTCCCCGGCGTGCCCGGCCTCGCGCAGGGCCCGGGCGAGGGTCACCCAGGTGGCGAGGGTGTCCAGGTCGTGCTCACCGGCCAGCTCCTTGATCTCCCTCAATACGGACCGCAGTTCCGTGACGGCCTCCTCGTGCCGGCCGCGTTTGTGGGCGAGGATCGCCAGGTCGTGCCGGATGCGCAGGATGCCGCGCGGGTGGGTCCCGGCCTGCAGGCGCATGGCCAGGGCGGCCCGTGATTCCTCCTCCGCCTCCTCGTACCGTCCCAGCTCGCGCAGTACCCGGGCCCGGCCGGTCTTCGCCGACTGGAGGTAGGCGTGGCCGTCCGGCAGGGCGCGTGCGCAGGCCGCGGCCACCTCCCGGTACTGCCGGTCCGCCTCGGTGAGGGCGCCGGTGTGGCGTACCGCCCAGGCCCGATGGAGGGCGGCGGCGATGGTGGCCGGGTGGTCGTGGCCGAGCAGCCGGGCCCGGATCGAGCCGAGCGTGTCGAGGTCGGAGATGGCTTCGCCGTACATTCCGAGGCCGCTGCGGTACTGCGCGGCCCGTACGGCCGGCTCGGTGGCCGCGACAGCCAGGTCCGGGTCCACTCGGTCGTCCTCGGGCAGCAGGGTCAGGACCGCGGCGCAGTGCGGGGCGATGGCCTGCCAGCGGGGCCAGTCCTTGGGGTCGAAGGTGTCGAGGGGGCGGGTGTAACTCTTCAGCAGTTCGGTGACGAGGCGCAGCAGCCGGGGTGTCTGGGTGGTGAAGTCGGCATGGGCGCGGCAGGCGGCCCGGACCATCGGGTGGATGGTGATCCAGCGCTGCGGACGGTTCTTCGCCTGGGCGGTGGACTCGCGGGTCGTCTCGATGGTGATCAGCTGGAGGCCGGCGAGGCCCTTCACCGCCTCCTTGAGCCGATCTTCCGTAGGCGCACTGAACAACTTGCTCTCGGCGAGGAGTTGCGGTGCGACGAGCTCCTGGTACGGGACGGGCGCCGGTCCCAGGGCCGACAGCAGCCGCAGGAGCGGGCGGGCGAGGTCGGTGCCCTGCCGGTGCAGCAGGTCGAGGGAGAGCTCCCAGGTGCTGAGGATCGCGCGGCGGTTGCGCTCGTCGGGGCCCAGGTCCGTGTCGGGGTCGAACGCCATGTCGGAGAGGCGGGCGTCGAGGCTGGCGCGGTACTCGTCGAACGTCTGGGGCGTCGACGACAGCGGCCAGGGGTCTTCCAGCGCCCGTGCCAGATAGGAGCCGGCGAGGTTGAGGGCGAGGGGCAGGCCCCCGAGGTGTTCGGCGAGTCCGCCGGCCTCCTCCGCCGAGCCGGCCCCGGGAGCGAGGTCCTGCAGGACTTCGGCTCCGTCGGAGCCGGAGAGGATGCCGACGCCGACCATGTGCACCCAGTCGCCCCATTTTTCACGGCGGGACTCGCGGCTGGTGAGCAGCACCGTCCCCCACGGAAGCGCGGGTGGGCGCAGCCAGCCGACTCCCTCGGCGGTGCGGGCCGGCTCCGCCG
>KL569201.1:69730-70611 GCA_000715635.1 Streptomyces violaceus
GGGATGGGGCGGTCCGGAGAAGTCGGCGACCCGGGCGCCGGCGTCGAAGGCGACCGCACGCAACGTCAGGGAGAGGACCTCGGCGTCCGCGGCAGACACCCACCACACCTGTGTCATGGTGGCGGCCAGCCGGTGTGCCGCCTCCAGGGCGAGGGTCGTCTTGCCGCAGCCGCCCATGCCGGACAGCAGCCACACACCGTGCTCGGACGCATCGCCGTTGGCCCGCCGGGTGATCGCGGCGGTCAGTTCACCGACCGTCTCGTCGCGTCCGCGCAGCCGGTCGGTTGCGATCCTGCGCTGCGGAACGGCGAGCGGTACGGCGGCGGGGCCGGACGAGGGAGGTGAGGGCGACCGGCCGAGCGGTCCGCCGATCCGGTCTGCGGGCGTCATGCCGAGGACGGCCGCCTCGGTGACGTCGGGCAGTTCCCCGGGTGTCAGTGCACGCCCCAGGACATGCTCCAGGGCGACGAGTTCGGTCCTGGTCAGGGTCTCGGCCCAGCGGTCCACCCGGACCGCGGCGATCCGGCCCGGCCCGTCGCTGCGGTGGTGGCGGGAGACGACTCCCACAAGGTGGCCTTCGCAGAAGACGGCCGCGCCGGACATGCCTTCCCAGGCGTCCTTGCCGGGGTCCGGATCGTCCGCCGGGGGTGAGGTCACCTTCAGGTCGAGCGTTCCCTCACCTCGGTTGGACAGGGCCGCGCAGGTGGTGTCCGCGTGCTCGGCGTCCCGGTAGCGCGAACCGTCGGTGTCGGTACGGAGTTTGAAGCGCGGGAAGCCCAGCGCGGTACAGCGCAGGACGACGTCCCGCTCCCCGATCCGGCCGTAGGACGCGGCGGGCAGCGCGCCGGTCGCCGTCCCGCCCAGCCGGACCGGAACCACCA
>KL569201.1:70836-73137 GCA_000715635.1 Streptomyces violaceus
CGCCGCCACGGACAGTTCGTCCGGGCGGTCGGCCTGGAAGCGGATCTCGATCGTCGCCGCGTCCTCGACGACATGGGCGGCGGTGAGCACGCGTCCGGCGGAGACCAAGTAGCCCGAGCCGCGCCTGCTCGGGCCGCCGTTCACGGGCGTGACGATGATCTTGGCGACGCGCTCGGGCATGAGCCCGCGATCGAACCACATGCGCGCTCGGTCAGCGCTCGCCGGGGGCTGCGTCGCCCGCGATCACGGCAGGTTGCGGTGGTCCTCCGGCGACCGGGACGGTCGTGGGCGTGAGGGTGAGCTTGACGCGCTGCGTCTGCGCGTTCGCGTACGTGCCCTTCGTGCTCGCGTCGACGACCCAGAACCGGACCTTGGCGTCGGCGCCCGCCTCGCGGGTGACGGCGACGGTCGCCTCGATCTCGACGGGCCCGGCCTCGAACCGGATGGCCTCGCCCGCGCCGTCCGCCAGTGCGGTGGTCAGCTGGCTCCGCAACTCACGGATCATGTCGGACAGTTCGATCACGATGGCCCCCCTCGTGCCCGCTACCGCGCTATCCGGATGCTACCGGCCCAGGCCCGTCCCCGAGGTCTTTCCTGAGCTCCCGCTTGAGAATCTTCCCGCTGGCGTTGCGCGGGAGTCCGTCCACGAACACCACGCGCTTCGGGGCCTTGAAGGGGGCCAGTTTCTCGCGGACGTGGTCGATCAGTTCCGCCTCCGTGACCTCGCCGCGCGGGACGACGACGGCCGTGACGGCCTCGATCCAGCGTTCGTCGGGCAGGCCGACGACCGCCGCCTCGGCGACTTGGGGGTGGGTGTACAGGGCGTCTTCGACCTGACGTGAGGCGACCAGGACACCGCCGGAGTTGATGACGTCCTTCACCCGGTCGACGATCGTGAAGTAGCCGTGCGCGTCGCGGACCGCGAGGTCGCCGGAGCGGAACCAGCCGTCGCGGAAGGCCTCGGCGGTCTCCTCGGGTTTGTCCCAGTAGCCCTCGCACAGTTGTGGGGAGCGGTAGACGATCTCGCCGGGGGTGCCGTCGGGTACGGCCTCGCCGTCCTCGTCGACCACACGCGCCTCGACGAACAGCACGGGGCGGCCGCAGGAGTCCATGCGGCCCTTGTGCTCCTCGGGGGCGAGGACCGTGGCGAGGGGGCCGATCTCGCTCTGGCCGAAGCAGTTGTAGAAGGCCAGCTTCGGGAGGCGTTCCTTCAGCCGTTCCAGTACCGGGACCGGCATGATCGACGCCCCGTAGTAGGCCTTGCGCAGGCCGCTCAGGTCGCGGGTGGCGAAGTCGGGGCGGTTGGACAGGGCGATCCAGACGGTGGGCGGGGCGAACAGGCTGTCCACGCGGCCCGCTTCGACCAGGTCGAGGAGCCGGTCGCCGTCGGGGGCGTCGAGGATGATGTTCGTCGCGCCGACCGCGAGGTAGGGCAGCAGGAAGACGTGCATCTGCGCCGAGTGGTACAGGGGCAGCGAGTGCGCGGGGCGGTCGCCCGCACTGAGGTCGAGGGCCGAGATGGCGCTCAGGTACTCGTGCACCAGGGCCCGGTGGGTCATCATCGCGCCCTTGGGCAGCGCGGTCGTCCCGGAGGTGTACAGCAGTTGCACAAGGTCCTCGGTGCGCGGCTCGGGGCCGTCGTACGCGGGCGCCTCGGCCAGCCGCGCGAGAAGCGAGTCGTCGGCTTCGCGCAGGGGCAACGTGTGTACGTCCTCGGGGAGCCGGCCGGCGAGGTCCGGGTCGGCGAGGACCAGGGAGCTGCCGGACTGGCCGACGATGTAGGCGAGGTCGTCGCCGGTGAGGTTCTGGTTGACGGGTACGTGCACCAGGCCCGCTCGTGCGCAGGCCAGGAAGGCGATCAGGTAGGCGTCGGAGTTGTGGCCGTAGGCGCCGACCCGGTCCCCTGGGGACAGGCCCTGGTCGAGAAGGACGCTCGCCGCGCGGGAGACGGCGGTGTCGAGTTCGTCGTAGGTCCAGGTGCGGTCGCCGTACTCCACCGCGACGCGCGCCGGTGTGCGCCGGGCGCTGCGCCGTAGGACTCCGTCGACCGTGCTGCCGTGTCCGGGCGTCGTCATGACAAGTGATCCTCGGTCGACCGCCCGGGGGAGGTCAAGGACCGACCGGCTCAACCCTGCCGCCGCCAGCGGCGTCCAGCGTGATGGTACTGACGTACGAACAAAGAACATTAGTACGGTCAAGTCTCCTTTCCCTCAACGATGTTGGAGGGCACCATGCGCAGCCGCCTGAGACGCCTCGTTCTCGGGGCCACGGCCCTGTTCACGCTGTCTCTTATACACATCT
>KL569201.1:73342-76176 GCA_000715635.1 Streptomyces violaceus
ATGTGTATAAGAGACAGGAGCAGCACCCTTCCCGCGACGGCCTGTCCGCCGTCATCCGCTACACCGAGTACGGCATCCCGCACATCCTCGCGAAGAACTACACCGACCTGGGCTTCGGCACGGGCTGGGCGCAGGCCGCCGACGAGGTCTGCACGCTCGCCGACGGGTTCGTGACCCTGCGGGGCGAGCGGTCCCGGTACTTCGGCGCCGACACGGCCGCCGACGGCGCCCTCTCCGGGGCCAGGACGAACCTCGCCAGTGATCTGTACTTCCGCGGGGTCCGGGAGAGCCGCACCGTGGAGAAGGTGCTCGCCGAGCCCGCTCCCGTGGGGCCGAGCCGCGAGGTCCGGGGCATGATGCGGGGCTGGGCGGCCGGGTACAACGCCTGGCTGAAGAAGAACAAGACCATGGATCCCGCCTGTGCGGGCGCCTCCTGGGTCCGGCCGGTCACCGAGCTCGACGTGGCCGCCCGTGGTCTCGCCATCGCCTCGATCTCCGGCGAGGGGCGCTTCGTGGACACGATCACGACCGCGAAGCCCCCGACCGGAGCCACGACCGCCGGGAGCGGCCCCTCCGCTCGCAAGCCGGACGCGAAGGCCGTGGCGAAGGCGGCGGACGAGCTGTGGGGCGACCCCGGGATGGGCTCCAATGCGGTCGCGTTCCGCGGCGACACGACGGCGAACGGCAGCGGTCTGCTGCTGGGCAACCCCCACTACCCCTGGGAGGGCGGGCGCCGGTTCTGGCAGTCGCAGCAGACGATCCCCGGCGAGCTGAACGTGTCCGGTGGCTCCCTGCTCGGCACTCCGGCGATCTCCATCGGGTTCAACGCACAGGTGGCGTGGAGCCACACCGTCTCGACCGGCGTTCCGGCCAGCTTCCACCGGCTGAACCTGGATCCGGCCGATCCCACGACGTACCTCGTGGACGGCAAGCCGGAGCGGATGAGGAAGCGGACCGTGACGGTCGCGGTGAAGGACGGCGCGCCGGTGACCCGCACCCAGTGGTGGACCCGCTACGGCCCGGTCGTCACCTCGCTCAACTCTCAGGTCCCGCTGCCGTGGACCGGCACGACGGCGTACGCCCTGTACGACCCGAACGCGTCGAACCTCCGCTTCTCCGACACCTCGCTCGGCTTCAGCAAGGCACGGAGCACGGACGAGGTCCTCGCGTCCCTCGCGCGGCACCAGGGCATTCCGTGGGTGAACACGATCGCCGCCGACCGGGCGGGACACTCCCTCTACACCCAGTCCCAGGTACTCCCCCGGATAACCGACGGGCTGGCGGAGCGCTGCTCGACGGAGCTCGGCAGGACCACGTATCCGGCGTCCGGCATCGCGATCCTCGACGGCTCGCGCGGCGACTGCGCCCTCGGCAGCGACCCCGACGCCGTGGGGCCGGGCATCTTCGGGCCGGCGAGGATGCCGAGGCTGAAGAACGCGCCGTACGTGGAGAACTCGAACGGCACCGCGTGGATGACCAACGCCGACCGGCCGATCACCGGCTACGAGCGGGTCTTCGGCACGGTGGGCACCCAGCTCGGCCTGCGCACGCGCGGCGGGATCGAGGACGTGGCGGCGATGGCGGACAAGGGCCGGCTGACCGTACGCGACCTGCAACGGCAGCAGTTCGCCAACCGGGTGCCCGCGGGGGATCTCGCCGCCGAGGACGTGGCACGGGCGTGCGCCGCGCTGCCCGGCGGTACTGCGACGGGCAGCGACGGCAAACCCGTCGACGTGTCGGAGGCCTGCGGGGTGCTGGGGGCGTGGGACCGCACCATGGACACCGGGAGCCGGGGAGCGCTGCTCTTCGACCGGTTCTGGCGGAGGCTGGAACAGGCGGTGCCACCGGGCCAGTTGTGGAAGGTGCCGTTCTCGGCGGCCGATCCGGTACGTACCCCGAACACGCTGAACACGGACGCTCCCGGCCTCGCCACCGCGCTCGCCGACACGGTGACGGAACTGCGGGCCGCGCGCATCGCGCTCGACGCGCCGCTCGGCGCGCACCAGTTCGTCGTCCGCGACGGCGAGCGCCTTCCGGTGCCGGGCGGTGCGGGGCAGCTCGGTGTGTGGAACGTGATCCAGCCGACGTGGGACGCGGCCGGCGGTGGCTACACGGAGGTGCCATTCGGCTCCAGTCACCTCCAGGCGGTGGGCTGGGACGGCAGTCGCTGCCCCGTGGCCCGCACCCTGCTGACCTACTCCCAGTCGTCCAACCTCGAGTCGCCGCACTTCGCCGATCAGACGCGGCTGTTCTCGGGTGAGAAGTGGGTGACGTCGCGCTTCTGCGAGAAGGACATCCTGTCCTCGCCGAAGCTGAAGGTCGTCCGGGTGCACGAGCGGCGCTGACCGTGCCGGTGGGGTGCCGCTCCCGGTGGGGCGGCACCCCGCTCATCCCGCCAGGCGTCCGTACATCAGCCGGCGCAGCACCGTTTCGGCGGGACCCCGGCGGCCGGCGCGTTCGAGCGCGTACGCTCCGGCCACCGTGACCAGCCAGACGGCGAAGGCGAAGAGCGCCATGGTGGCGCTGCCCAGATGCTTGCCGAGGCCCAGTCCCCAGGCGGCCAGCACCGGGGCGAAGAGCAGCGAGTGGGCGAGGTAGCAGGACAGGGACCGCTTCCCGACGGAGGTCACCGCGGCGACGGCTGTCGCACCGCGCCGGGGCCGGCGGGTGGTCCACCAGTGCGCGAAGAGGGCGACGGCCGCGACATAGCCGAGGCCCGCTGCGTTGCCGGTGATGTCGCGGAGCACCGTGAGCGCTCCGGACTCGCTCTGCATGTCGTCCGGCACGTGCAGGACGCCGATGTGGGCGAGTGCGGCGGGCAACGCGCCGAGCCA
>KL569201.1:76351-79249 GCA_000715635.1 Streptomyces violaceus
GATGCCGAGCACGGCCGTCAGGCGCAGCGGTGTGCGGTGGCGGCCCGGTTCCTCCAGGATGCGGCGGCGCGCGGCCCAGAAGCCGAGCAGGAAGAGGATGTACCCGCCGCCGACAAGGGTCAGCGGGGCGACGACGAAGGTGACGAACAGGCCGGTCTGCAGCCGGGTGCCCGCGGCGGTGAGCCGGTTCCCCTCCTGCGATGCGTACGCCGTGAAGCCCGGGTCGGCCTCGGCGTCCCCGAACGTGCCCAGTTCGCCCCGGAGCAGGGCCGAGAGGGCGGGCCCGGCCGAGACGAGGACGATCAGGGCGACCCCGATCCAGATCCACCACGTCAGGGCCCGTTCGCCGCGCCGTAGGAAGGCCAGGCCGAGGACGAGGCTCAGGACTCCGTAGAAGCCGATGATGTCCCCCGCCATCAGCAGGGTTGCGTGCGTCAGGCCGATGACGATCAGCCAGAGACTGCGCCTGCGCAGGATTCTCGCGGCGTCGCGCGGGTCGGTGCCGGCGGCGGTCTGGCGGAGGTAGAGCTGCGTCATGCCGTAGCCGAAGAGGAAGGCGAAGAGCGGATAGACCCGCAGGTCGAGCACGATGATCATGGTGAACTGCACGGCGTGGTCGAGCCAGGAGCCGTCCGCGGGCTGCCATCCTGAGGGCCCGCGCCGGGCCGCCCAGAGGTGGAAGGCGGTGTTGGACAGCACGATGCCCAGCAGCATGATCCCGCGGGCGAGATCGGGGGCGAGCGCCCGCTCGCCGGGCCGAACCGCCCCCCGCCGCAGCGGTCCCTCTTCGGTCGCGATCGTCATGAGGTCAAGCTAGGAAAGCGGGGCACGGCCGGTCATCGGCCGGAGGGCGAGCGGGCGCCGGCCAAAGGATGACGCCCGTGCCCGGCCGTGCGACCAAAGCCGCACCGCCGCCTACACCGGTCGGTTCCGGCCCTCCCAGTAGGGCTCCCGCAGCCGCCGCTTGTACAGCTTGCCGTTGGGGTCGCGGGGCATCTCGGAGATGAAGTCGACGCTCCTGGGCCGCTTGTACCCGGCGAGCCGGTGTGTGCAGTGGTCGAGGAGGTCGGCCGCGAGGGCGGGTCCGGCCCGGTGCCCGGGGGCCGGTTCGACGACCGCCTTGACCTCCTCGCCCCAGTCGTCGTGCGGGATGCCGAAGACGGCGGCGTCCGCGACGGCGGGGTGGGCGAGCAGGGCCGACTCGATCTCGGCCGGGTAGATGTTGACGCCGCCGGAGATGATCAGATCGATCTTGCGGTCGCGCAGGAAGAGGTAGCCGTCCTCGTCGAGGTGGCCGAGGTCGCCGACGGTGAAGAAGTCGCCGATGCGGTTCTTGCGGGTTTTGGCCTCGTCCTTGTGGTACGAGAAGCCGCCGGTGTTCATCTTCATGTAGACGGTGCCGAGTTCGCCCGGCGGCAGCGGGTTGCCGTCGTCGTCGAAGATCGCGAGTTCGCTGATGGGCCAGGCCTTGCCGACGGTGCCGGGTTTCTTCAGCCAGTCCTCGGCGGTGGCGAAGGCGCCGCCGCCCTCGCTGGCCGCGTAGTACTCCTCCACGCAGGGGCCCCACCAGTCGAGCATGGCGCGTTTCACGTGGTCGGGGCAGGGCGCGGCGCCGTGGATGGCGTGCCGCATGGAGGAGACGTCGTAGCGGTCCTTCTCCTCGTCGGGCAGGGCCAGCAGGCGGTGGAACTGAGTGGGGACCATATGGGTGTGGGTGCAGCGGTGGCGGTCGATGAGGCGGAGCATCTCCTGGGGCGTCCACTTGTCCATCAGGACCAGCCGGTGGCCGATGTGCAGGGACGCGCCGGCGAACTGGAGGACGGCCGTGTGGTAGAGCGGCGAGCACACCAGGTGCACGTTGTCGTCGAACGGCCGGATGCCGAAGATGCCGAGGAAGCCGCCGAGGTAGGCCGCCTCCGGCGGTTTGCCGGGGAGTGGACGGCGGATGCCGCGCGGGCGGCCGGTGGTGCCCGAGGTGTAGTTCATGACCCAGCCGAGGGTGCGGTCGGCGGGCGCCGACTCGGGCTGCCCGTCGAGGAGTTCCGTGTACGGCCGGAAGCCCTGGACCGTGCCGACGGCGTACCGGTGGGTGGCCGGGAGGCCGGCCTCGTCGGCGGCGTGGCGTGCCGCGTGGGCGAAGCGCTCATGGGCGAGGAGGACCCGAGCGCCGGAGTCGGAGACGATCCACGCGATCTCCGGTCCGACGAGGTGGTGGTTGACCGGGACGAGGTAGAACCCGGCCTGGCTGGCGGCCAGATACGCGGTGAGGAACTCGACGCTGTTGGGCAGGACCACGGCGAACGTGTCGCCGCGTTCCAGTCCGGCCGCGCGCAGGCCGTGCACGAGCCGGTTGGCGGCGGCGTGCAGGCGCCCGGCGGTCCACTCCTCACCGTCGGGCGCGACGAGCACGGTGCGGCCCGGGTCCTGTGTGGCCTGGGCCCAGAAGCCCACTGCGGGTGTGCTCACGACTGGCCGCTCCTTCCGGCGATGCGGTTGATGCGGTCCACGGCCTGTTCGAAGCCGCGGGTGAGGTCGTCGAAGACGGCCTGGACGCTGCGTTCGCTGTTCATCCGGCCGACGATCTGCCCGACCGGGGTGCCGAGCAGCGGTTCGACCTCGTGCTTCTGGATGCGCGAGACGGCCTCGGCGACGAGCAGGCCCTGCAGCGGCATGGGCAGGGTGCCGGGCCCGGCCGGGTCGTCCCAGGCGTCGGTCCACTCGGTGCGCAGCTGGCGCGCGGGCTTGCCGGTCAGGGCGCGGGAGCGGACGGTGTCGCCGGAGCCGGCCGCGAGCAGCTTGCGGGTCAGGGCGGGCGAGTGGAGGTCCGCTTCTGTGGTGGTCAGCCACATGGAGCCCAGCCACACCCCTTGAGCGCCGAGGCTGAGTGCGGCGGCCACC
>KL569202.1:0-2025 GCA_000715635.1 Streptomyces violaceus
CTCACGCCCCCACGCTCACGCCCCCACGCTCACGCCCCCACGCTCACGCCCGCGCGGGACCGGGCCGCGTCACCCGGCTCGCCCGTACGTCCCCGTGCCCAGCAGCTCGGGCAGCGGGTTGACGAGGCCGCCGGACGGCGACTGCCGCTGGACCGAGGGCCCGGCCGGCCAGACCGCCGGGCAGTGGGTGCCCTTGCGCGGAGTCTTCAGGGTCACGAGGTAGGTGTCGATGGCGTCACGCGCGCACGGGCTCAGCCAGTAGTCACCGTGACCGACACCGTCGTACGTGAGGAACACGGCCTCGCGCCCGATCTGCTTTGCGGCGTGGGCGCCCCAGGAGTGCGGTGTGGCCGGGTCGTACCGGCTGTTGGTCATCAGGATCGGCGGAGTGCCGTCGACATCGAGCCGCCGCTGCGGGTTGTTGACCTCGGACGGCCAGTCCTGGCAGCCGGTCTGGACGGTCCAGCCGAGCGTACTGAACCGGGTCACGGGAGCGAGCCGGCCGAGTTCGCGCTGGAAGCGGGCGAGGGTGCGGTACGAGGACACGCCGAAGTCGTAGTCCTGGCACATCACCGAGTTGAACGGATACTCCATCGGCTCCCCGTGCTTCCGCACGGACCGTGCCGCCGCGGGGGCGCCGGCGTCCAGGTCGGCGAGAGCCTGAGCGAACCCGAACCAGCCGGCCGGGTCGTACATGTTGCCCAGGGCGGCGGACTGGAGATCTTCGGGCGTGACCGTCTGGGGCGGGTCGCCGGCTCGACCAGTTCACCGGCCTCCGCACGCTTGTAGAGCGTGTCGAACACGGAGCGGGCGTCCCGGTCGTGCAGCGCGCAGGACGGAGTGCGGGCGCACCAGTCGGCGAACTTGCCGTACGACTCCTCCACCCCGATGGTCTCGGTCTTCTGGAAGCCCCACGCCCCCAGGCTGTGGTCCATGTCGGAGTCGAGCGTCATCGCGCGGACGCGGTGCGGGTAGCGCTCGGCGTACTGCTGGCCGATCGCGGTGCCGTAGGAGACGCCGTAGCAGGTGATCCGCCGTTCGCCGAGACCAGCGCGGATCGCGTCCATGTCGCGGACGACGCTCCCGGTGTCCATGTGGTCGGCGAGCGGGCCCGTGAGGTCGCGGCAGTTCTCGCCGAGCGCGCGGTTGGCCTTGCGCAGGGCGGCGAAGGAGGAGGCGCTGTCCGGGTAGAGCAGCGCGTTCTGGGCGTTGACCCGGTCCTCGTCGCAGACCACCGGGTTGCTGCGGCCGACGCCACGCGGGTCGAAGCCCACGATGTCGAACCGCTCCAGCAGCTCGGGGGAGAAGCTGTCCGGCGCCATGAACGTGAAGTTCACCCCGGGCCCCCCGGGCCCACCGGGGTTGACGAGCAGCGAACCGATCCTGCGGGCCGGGTCGGTGGCCCGGTGGCGGGCGAGGCCAGATCGAAGCGGGCACCGTTCGGCCGCTTCCAGTCCACGGGTACCTCGACGGTGGCGCACTCGAAGGAGCCCTCGCCGGAGGGCGACTCACAGGGCGCCCAGGCTATTCGACCGGGTAAGGGGGTCTCGGCCAGTCTCCCGCGCCTCTTCACGCGCGGGACGGGTGGGGTGTTGGACGGCAAGGGTGTTCCTCCGTGGATCAGGCGTTCACAGACTGATCACAACCTTGCTTCAACTCCCTTGTCATACAAGGGACATGACGGCCACCCTGTGCCCGGCCCCCGGCCGCTACCCGGCCCGTCCCCGCCGTCGCAGCATCAGCAGTCCCCCCGCCACGGCCGTGATCCCCGCCCCGGCGGCCCAGCCGACGACGTCCCCGGGCCCCGTGGCGGCAAGGTCGTCACCCGCGACCGGGGACGCCGAGGCCTGCGGACGAACACCCCCGGCCCCATCGGACGCGACCGGACCCGGACTCGGCGCCGCGGACACGTCGGCCGCCCGCTCTCGCGTGAACGCCAACGTCCCGAAGCCCAGTTGGTCATAACCCCCACTGTTGGGTCCGTAATCCCCACCCCCACCCTCGGGCTGTCTCTTATACACATCT
>KL569202.1:2313-3668 GCA_000715635.1 Streptomyces violaceus
TGTGTATAAGAGACAGGGTCATCCCCGGGTCCACAGCCGCCGCGCCGGAAGCCGTCTCACTCCCCGACCACCCGCCGATCGCCCCCTTCCTCCGCGTGTTGGCCGTGTACGGCACATCACCCCCCAGGCTCCACTTGGCCACGTACTGCGCGCCCTTGAGGAACCGGCTGTCGTCGTACCCGTACAGATCGATGCCCTGGTTCCACGCCATCTCGCACACCGTGCCCATCAGCCCGACCCCGAGCAGCGCATGCCCCTGGTCGCGCCCGGCCTCGACCCACTCGGCGAGCCCGTCGTCGCGCACCACGGGAATGGCATGCCGGACCGAGCCCATCCCCTCCCCGTGCTTGAAGTACTCCACGGCCCGCTCGACCTCGCCCCGGTCGTCGCAGAAGATCCCGGTGGCGAGCACACAGGCGACGGCCGTCAGATCCCAGTTGGGCCAGTAGTTGGTGACGACGGCGTTGTTGTGATGGCTCAGGAAGCTGTCACTGAGCGGCAGGAAGACGTCCGACAGCAGCTCCTGCGCCCGCCCGAGATCGAAGTCACCATGGTCACGCACGAGTTCCGCGGCGTTGGCGAACTGATAGCCGTACAGCCCCGCGGCCAGGAACCGGTCGGCCGAGCCCTGGATCGAGGTCAGCTTCCCCGACCAGGCGTTCAGGATCGCCACGGCGGTGTCGGCGTGCGCGTCCTCACCGCTGACGTGATACCGCAGGGCGTTCTGGTAGGCGGCGTGGATGTCGTTGTAGAGGGCCGCGTAGTTCTGGGGCGACCCCGACCCCCGGTACACCGTCGCCTGCGGATTCGCCTGCCAGCCGCTCTGCGCGTGCCGGTTGGCGGTGAGCTTGGCGAACCCGGCCGTGTAGGGCTTGGCGCCCGCCTTCACCTTGGCCGCCATTCGGTCCAGGTCGGTCCGGGTGTGCAGCAACCCCGGGTGGGCGAAGGGGGCGTCGGCGGCGGAGGCCGGGGGAGCGAGCGTGGCCGTACCCATACCGGCGGCGCCCGCCGCACCAGCTGCTTTCAACATGCTCCGGCGGCTGATCTGTCGTGTCACGTCGTCGTACCTCAGCGTCGTAGGTCGCGTGTCTGTGGGGGACGACGAGGAGACGGGCCGCGGTGACGGCGATAACAAAAACTGCGGTACAGTTGATCTGCATCCGGTCGCCGGAACTCCGGCTGAAGGATCGTGCGTTGGTGGTCCAAGGAAAGACGCCCCGCTTCCTGCGGGGAAATGCAGGTGCAAGGCCTGCCCGGCGCTCCACACAAGAACCCGGCCCTGGGATTCAGGGCCGGGTTCTTTGCTGTACCTGCTGGTGGGCGCGTCAGTCGCGCCGGTCGGCCACGACCCAGGA
>KL569202.1:3897-4763 GCA_000715635.1 Streptomyces violaceus
CCTTCCTGGCCAGCGGATGAGACCCGGCGAAGGCGGCGACGTACGCGGCTGACAACGCCCCCGCGGCCACCCCGCCGGCCTGCTCCCGCCACTGCCGCGCGGCCGCCGCACCCGCGACCGCGAGCACGACCCCGCCGAGCGGCCGCTGCCTGGTCCAACGGGCCACGCCGTACCCACCGACGAGCCCGCTCGCGGCGACCACCGCGCTGGGAACCTTCGCCATGTTCCTGCCTCCTGCTCTCACGAGAACCCGAGGCTAACTCCCCGCACGAGCGGCGCACGCGCCGGGGCGCGAGAACGGCGCGAAACCGAACATGAGTCGAGGCTTGTCAAGTTTCCTCGTCCGAGCTATATAAGAAGAAGCAACACATGTGGCATCGCGACACAGCGCCTGATGAGAGGAGAGACAGTGATGCTCATGCGCACGGACCCCTTCCGTGACCTCGACCGACTCACGCAGCAGGTCCTCGGCTCCGCCGCCCGCCCGTCGGCGATGGCGATGGACGCCTACCGCTCCGGGGACGACTTCCTCGTCCACCTGGACCTCCCCGGCATCGACCCCGAGACGATCGAGCTGGACATCGAACGCAACGTCCTGAGCGTGCGAGCCGAGCGCAGGTCCCCCGCCCCCGAGGGCGCGGAGCTGCTGGTCGCCGAACGTCCCACCGGCGTTTTCACCCGCCGGCTCTTCCTCGGCGACACGCTGGACACGGAGCGCATCGACGCGTCGTACGAGGCCGGCGTCCTGACCCTGCGCATCCCCGTGGCGGAGCAGGCCAAGCCACGCCGTATCCAGATCGCGGGTGGCGACAGCCGCAAGCAGCTCAGCGGCTGACCCCACCCGAGCACCCACACAACCGAGGCAG
>KL569202.1:4980-5652 GCA_000715635.1 Streptomyces violaceus
GCACCCACACAACCGAGGCAGCGTCCCGCGGGCGTCCCACCCGCGGGACGGTTGCCCATGCACACCCCCAGAGGAAAAGCCGCACATGACCGCCATGACGGTGCCCACGGAGACGCTCACCACGAACCGACTGCTGGACGCGGTACAGGAGTCGGGCCAGTACCCCACCAGGGCCGAGGCGGAGCGTGTCACCCGTGTCGTCCTGTCCGCGCTCGGAGCCCATGTCACCGGCGACGAACGGGTCGACCTCGCCCGCGCCCTGCCCGAAGAGGCCGCCAGGCTGATCGCCTCCCAGATCCCGGCCACACAGCCGCTGACGGCCGCGGAGTTCGTCGACTCGATCGCCGCCCGTGCCGAGGGAGCCACCCCCGCCACGGCCCGCTGGGACGTCAGCTCGGTCCTCGGCGTGCTGCCGCCCCTGATCGGCGACGACCTGGTGACCCGCATCCTGGCCCAGCTACCGCCGGGCTACGCCCTGCTGTTCGGCCGGGCGGACCTGGGCCCAATGGCGTAGGCCGGCGGTCGGCGTACGGCCGTAAGACGGTGGTCCGCGTACGGCTCCGTACGCCGGTGGTCCGCTTACGGCCGTAAGCCGCTTACGGCCGTAACTCCGCAGTCCGCTCACAGCCGCACCCCCGCAACCCGCGCGCGGCGGCCGCCGCCAGGCCACGC
>KL569202.1:5843-11789 GCA_000715635.1 Streptomyces violaceus
TCAGAGATGTGTATAAGAGACAGGGGAAGGGGAGGCTTGCCGGCCCGAGCTGTCACCGGAGGGAAGGCCAGTTGAAGACTCCCCGCCCGAAAACCGTCCGCACCACGTCCGCGACCCTCACCACCCCCGACGGCACCCGCATCGCCCACCACGACCACCGCCCCGAGCGGGAATCCGCCACCCCCTTCCTGCTCCTGCACGGCCTGGCCGGCCATCAGGGCGAGTGGGACGCGGTCGCCGCCCGGCTCCTCTCCGACGGCCACCGCGTGGTGACGTACGACGCCCGAGGCCACGGCGCCAGCACCCGCACGCCAGCGACCACCACCCGCGCGGCCCACGTCCAGGACGCCGTGACCCTGATCGAGGAACTGGCCCTGGCCCCCGTCACCCTGCTGGGCCAGTCCCTCGGCGGCCACACGGCGATGCTGCTGGCCGCCTCCCACCCCCACCTGGTCACATCCCTGATCCTGGTCGAAGCGGGCCCGGCGGGCCCGAACCCGGAACTCCCCGCACAGATCGCGACCTGGCTGGACGGCTGGCCGACGCCGTTCGAGTCGTTGGAGGCCGCGGAGACCTTCCTGGGCCACGAGGCCTGGACGAGAACCCTGGAGCGGCGAGAAGACGGCTGGCATCCCACCTTCGACCGAGCCACGCTCATCTCGTCGGTCGCCGAACTGGCCACCACCGCCTACTGGCCCCAGTGGTCACAGATCACCTGCCCCACGCTTCTCGTCCAGGGCGAACACGGCACCATGCGCCCCGACGAGCCCACCACCATGATCACCCGCCGCCCGGCCACCCACCTCACCCGCATCCCGGACGCGGCCCACGACGTCCACCTGGACCAGCCGGACCGCCTCCACGAGGCGATCAGCACCTTCCTCCTTGACCTCAAGTTTGATTGAGGTCCTACGTTGATCGCGTCCAGACGACCAACGGAGGGCGAGGCACGCATGAGCACACGGACCGAGGACCTCAAGGAGTACTCCCGGGAGGAACTGGCAGCCCAGCCGATCGGCGCGTGGACCGGCATGGCCTACCGCAGGGTGGTAGGAGCCATCCGCGCCCAACTGGCGGTCGAGGACCTCACCCAGCCCCACTGGTGGACCCTCAACCACGCGGCCGGCGCCCCCGGCACGTGGACCCGCACGACCCTGACCGAACGCCTGCTCCCGTACGACGACCTCGACACCGACTTCGACGCGGTCTACGACGACCTGGTCACCCGCGGCTGGCTCACGGAGGACGCCACCACCAGAACCATGACCCTGACCGAGCCGGGCGAGGCGGCCCGCCTCCGAGCCAGGGACCGCAACCTGCGCGTCCACCACGAGACCCACGAGAACATCGACCCGGCCGACTTCGTCACCACGATCAACGTCCTGCGCCGGATCGTCGCCAACCTCGGCGGCGACGGCAACCTCCCCGACAACGGTAAATAGTTCGACAGCCCCCGCCGCCCCAGCCATCCTGCGGTGCACGATCACACGACGAACACACCCACGGGGGAGAACCGTTGCACCCGACCATCCGCCACATCACCTTCGACTGCGCGGGTGAGCCGTACGAACTCGCCCGCTTCTGGAGCGAGCTGCTCGGCCACCCGATCTCCGACATCGACGAACCCGGCGACTCGGAGGTACTCATCGAGGACCCGAACGGCCCGGGCCTGCTCTTCGTCCGGGTGGAGGAGGGCAAGGCGACCAAGAACCGTGTCCACTTCGACCTCAAGCCCACGGGCCGCACCCGCGCCGCCGAGGTCGAACGCGCCCTCACCCTGGGCGCCCGCCAACTCGCGGACCACACCCGCCCCGACGGCAAGGGCTGGGTCGTCATGGCGGACCCGGAGGGCAACGAGTTCTGCATCGAACGAGGCGAACTGGGCTAGCGAGTGACCCGGGGCAGACGGCTCACCCCGCTCCTCACTTGTGATCGCGCAGGAAACTCTGGGTGACTCTCCATGGGCTGGTGACACTTGAACTCGCCGGCGCCTTCGACGCCCCCACAGCAGAGGCCGCGTTCAGCTCGACGATCCTCGCCACACTGCGTGGCTGGACGACCCCCGCGGTCTTCCGCAGCCTTCTGCACGACGAACCCGCCCCCTGACGGAGAGAGCTCGACCAACCTCCACGGCCTCGGCCGCTCCCCACCTCAGAAATCCGATCGCACCTCGAGACGGAGCACTGCCACGCTCCCCTCATGGACCGAACGACAGGGCGACTTCGCGGTTTGCCAAGCTGGTTCGGTCGGCTGCTCCGTCGGTGAATCCAGGAGACCCGGTCCGGTCTGCCGCTGCGGAAGCGTCAAACCGGACCCGGGCCAGCCCCCTGTGCATTTCGGCGTCAGCGGCGAGCAACGGCCAAGCTGACGACGTAGCGCTCCTCGACCGTCCTGTTCGGGAAGATGCCAGTCAGGAGATCCCGCTCCGCAGCCAAGAACGCCTTGGTGGCCTTCTCTCCGAGGACCAGGAAGTCGGAGTAGCTGGAGAGGTTCGCAAGGTGTGTATCGAGCGGGACGCTACGGGCCCAGGACACCTGGCGGGTAGTGAAGCCGAGTTCGGGTGGCAGGCCGCGGAATCGGGCCATCGGATCGGGTTCGCTGTCGTCGGCATCGAAGAGGCGGCGAAGGCGGGCGTCCTGGTCAGCTATCCAGGCGACCGTGCTGTCTGAGTCGTTCCACCAGAGGGCGAGCGCACCACCGGGGCGAAGTACTCGCAGTGCTTCCGGGACGGATTTGCGCTGGTCGGTCCAGTGCCAGGCTTGGGCATAGGTGAGGATGTCCACGGACTCGGAGGCAAGTGGCAGGTTGTTGCCGTCCCCGAGCACGAGAGGGACCTCGGGCAGTCGGAGGCGGAACTGGGAAGCCATTCCGGGACCGGGTTCCACTGCGATGACCTGTGCACCATGGGCATGGAGGAGAGCGGTCGCCAGACCGGTGCCAGCACCGATGTCCGCGATGCGGGCGCCATCTAAGGGCCGGTTGGCGAGTTCTTCGAGTGCGCTGAGCAGAGCCGGCGGATAGGACGGGCGGTTTGCGGCGTAGCTGGCGGCGGCCTTGTCGAAGGAACGGGCCTGAGAGGTAATGGTCATGCAATCATCCTCGTTGGCCGAAGGCGCCTGACACAGTGCTTTACTGCCGTTTTCCCGGCACCGCCGCCTGCGGGGCGGCGGACCGCTGGTGTGGGATGTTGTGGGGTCCTTAACCCGACGACCGAACCGGCCCTTTCCACTGCTGTCGAGGAGGTCCTGGACCGAGCTGGTGGCCCACTCTGGGCGGGCTACAGCCGCCGCTGACCACGACCCACGACGGCCTGCCCCTCCACCACGGACCCGCAACCCGGCCACGGTCCGGCACCACTCCCCACCGTTCCCCGCCGCCCCACCCCTGGGCCGCCCGGCCGGGCAAATCCCCGCGGTGGAGGGGCGAGAGTCAAGAGTGAAGCGAAGCGCAATCGGCGGCAGCCGACGCCCGAAGGGCGCTCTTGACACTCGCCCCGGAGACGCCAACCTCGGGAGAACCGGGCGGCCGTGAGCACCTTGCGGCCAACGTGTTGCTTGCAGGAGCTATCGGTTGAAGGCGGGCAGCGACAGGCCAGGCATGTTCGGGTGCTGCAAGACCTGCCTGCCAGCGCACACGCGCAGCACGAATGTCTCGGGACCTGGGCGGCCTGCCGAGTCGAAGGCGTCCAGAACCCCCTCGACGCGTTCCCACAACCTCACCGGCCCGCCCTCACGCACATCCCAACTGCCGTCGCCAGAAGCGAGAGTGGTCGCGGAGCCACTCACGACGTCGACGAGGTGTACGACCTCGCCGACGGTGATCAACTGGGCGTTCGGCACCGCACATTGCACCAGGAACCGCAGGTGGTGTGCTTCGTCCGTCGCAGCCATGAGGCGCTCCGGACCGTGCTGAGCCGGGCGGGGCTTGTCCGGCAGGCCCGCGGCCCAGTGGGCTGGGTTACCGAACGCTGGTGCGGCATGAGTTCGGGCGGCCATGAAGGAGACCGCGCCGGGCAGCAGCGCCCCCTCTGCTGTGCCGTCCTCGGCCACGGTGAGCAGGACACGGGCGTATCCGTAGAGCCATCCCGACAGGGTGAGCAGGATCTTTCCACCCGGCCGGGTCTGGGCGAGCAGCGCGGGTGGGACGGCACGGAAGGAGCAGGCGGCCACGATTCGATCGAAGCGGGCCTCGGGCCAGTACCCGTACAGTCCGTCCGCTACGGCCAGGGTCGGGGTGTAACCGCAGCCGTACAGCGCGTCCGCCGCCGCCTCCAACCGTCGAGGGTCGACTTCGATGCTGGTGACATCTCCGGAGTCGAGGCGCTCGCAGGCCAGGGCGGTCGAGTAACCGGCCCCGGTCCCGATCTCCAGCACTGTGTGACCCTCTGCCACTTCGGAGTCGGCCCACATACGCAGCACCAGGGAGGGCAGCGTGGACGACGAGGTAGGCGCGCCACCAGATCGGACGACCGGAGCCTTCCAATCGGGCTCTCCCCCGTCGAACTGGGTGATCAGCGTGGTGTCGGAGTACGTGGCTGCCAGCCACCGCCCGTAGTCGAGCTCGGCGGTGACCGGTTCCCACACCGTCAGTCCTCGCTCGTCGCGCTCATCGGCGGGCAGGTAGAAACCGGGCACGAACCGGTGCCGTGGCACCGCCTCCACCGCTGCCCGCCAGGCCGGGTCCACAAGGACACCGTCTTGGGCGACGGCGTCCGCCATGGCTTCGCGCAGGCGGACCGCGTCGGTCTCAGGGTCGGCGGGCATCGCCATGATCTGGCGTCTCCTTCCATACTTCCGTGCTCAGAATGTCGGCGAACGCCTCGGCGATGTCCCCGGCGTCCGGGAGCCAGCCCCACTGCCCGTTCGGGTTGCACTCGATGGCCCACCAGTCTTCGGGATCGCCCCCACCCCCAGTGAGTGCGAAGTCGAAGCAACCGAAGACCAGGCCGAAGGAATCCAGGTACTCGTGCAGGGCAAGCTCGATCACGGCGGGAACGGCGATGGGGGCATGCACCAGCTCGCCCCAGTCACCCCGACGCCAGTCGAGGGCACCGTCGGGCGGAGTGATTCGCTGGGCGAAGACCCGATGGCCGACCATGGTGATCCGTACGTCCCCGCTCTTAGGAATCTCGGCCTGGAACACGTGCGCGGTCACTGCCAGCGTGTCGTCGAAAGCGTCAGGCTGCACGCGCTGGGTCCAGATCGCGCCGGTGTGCCCGTCCTCGCTGCGGGGCAGCCCGCGGAATGTCTTGTAGACGACATGCCGGTGGTCGGCGGCGAACTCCCGCGCCGCTTCCGCCTCATTGGTGATGAGGGTCGGCGGAATCCGTAGCCCAAGCTCGACGAACTTCTGCAACTGAGCCGGCTTGAAGTCCGCACGAGCCACCGCGTGCGGATGATTGACGTACAGCACCCCCCGCAGGCCGTTCAGAACACCGCCGAGTCCGTGCCTGGCCTCGGCGATCGTGAAGTCTCGTTGCTGCTGTGGCAGAAGCTCGAAGCGGGTGGTGTAAGGGGTGGGGCGCCGGTAGTAAACCGCCGCCACCTCCCGCACCTCCACATCTCGACTCGGCGTGCACAATCGCCCACCCCAAACAGGGGTGTCCGGTCCGAGGCGGAATCCGAAGGTCAGGTCGGGCCCGATGTCGGCGGGATCGACTCGTACCACGGGCAACTCACGCTCATTCAGCGCCCCGATGACGCGGTCCGCTGTGCAGTCTTCCAACGCGGTGACGACCAGGACAGTGGAGGCCATCGATCAGTCCGACTCGTAGTCGGTCGTGTGGTCGTCCTGCGTCTGCGGCTGCGGATTCTGCCCGTCGCCGCCTCCGGAGACAGACGCGGTACCAGTCGTCCTCGATGTGCCGTGCTTGCCCATCTCGACCACCTGGCCGACGGCATCCGTGTACCGAGCCGTCTGGGAACTGTCTCTTATACACATCTCTGA
>KL569202.1:12044-16862 GCA_000715635.1 Streptomyces violaceus
CGCATGGCCCACGGGCGCCGAGCGGCCACAGTCGTCTTGAGTTCACCCATGTCGTGCGAACAGACCTCAGCATCCAAGGCCAGCCGAGAGCGGCCTGCTTCGACCAGGCCGACGACTGAACGCGGTGGACACAGGTCACCCGCGTACCGCGGTGGAACCACCCAGTACGTGCCCGGTGGTCGCTGTCGGTCGATGCGCGGCACTCCCAAGTAGGTGCCGCGACCAAGGCACGTCGCGGTGCTGTCGTAGGCCAACACGGCACCGGCATGCCCGTCGACCAGTGCGTAATACGTGCCACCCGCCACGCGGCGGTCGTAGATGATCGCACCTCCCAGTAACTCGCCCAGAGCCGTCGCCACTCGGTCATGGTCCTCGGACTGAACAGCGGCATGCACGACCTCGGACGCGATGCGCACCGCCGCGAACCGCTCGCCGAGAGGCAGAAGCGCGACGCCCTGTGAGGCCCACTCCGTCCGCACGCGCTCAGGCACCGGGTGGGTCCGAGCGAGCCACTCCGAGATCTTTCTGTTCAAGCCCTCGTGTGTGTACACAGCGTGCTCCCTTGCTGTCCGTCGGTCGGTACGGCAAACAGATTCCATGAACCGATCCGCCCATTCGAGGACTTCAAGAGGCCGTTAATGGGACCTAAGAAGGGCCTGGGTGACTCCTTGAGGGGAAGTGGGTGTCCTGTAGCGGACCTTCGTGGGAGTGTGGGGCCAAGTTGTCAGCAGGAGGAGGTGGCCCCGTGCCAAGGCCCACGGGCAACGTTCGACTCAAGGCTGCTCGGGTGGCCGCCGGCTTCAACTCACAGCAGGACCTGGCCGATGCCCTCACCGAGCACGCGCAGAGCATGGGTATCCGAGGCCTGTCCGTCGGGGTCCGCCAGGTCCGCCGCTGGGAGTCGGACAATCCACCGTGGCCGCAACCGGACTGCCAGCGTGTACTCGTACACCTGCTTGGCCAGAACATGGAGTCCCTCGGGTTCACGCCCCCGTGGGGCTCGGAGGGTTCACCACCCGACCTCGTCCGACGCACGCTGGCCGGTGGGGCGGCCGCGTGGGGCCTGGCGATGGGACCAGGCCGAGCCGCAGCCGTATCGCAACCGGCCACGGCCGGAACGGACTTCGAGGCAGTCACCCGCTCTCACCGTCGGCTCTACTGGTCGGTTGCGCCGACCAAGCTGCACCCGGCTGTCCTGGCACACGCGACGCTCGGCTGCGCCCTCCTTCCGGAGACGTCGGACTCCACCCGGCGCGCGATCGCTGCCGCGCTGGCGGAGACCTACCTCCTCGCGGGCCGGATCGAGTTCTTCGACCTTTCCGAGCCGACCACCGCACACGAGACGCTCCTCTTCGCCCTGCAGGCCGCAGGCGAGGCCGACGACCCGTTGCTCGGTTCGGCGATCATCGCGCACATGGCCTTCATCCCAGGCTGGGCGGGAGATCAAGAGGGAGCCCAGGAACGCATGATCGCGGCACGCACCTACGCGCGCCGCGCTCTTGCCTCCGCGGAATTCCTCGCCTGGCTGGATGCAGTCGAGGCCGAATGCGAGACCAGGTGCGGCAACACCCGCACCGCCTTGCACCTGATCGGCCACGCCGAGGACTTCCTCGAGGACGGCAACGAACATCCCTCACCGCAATGGATGGACTGGTTCTCTCCAGCGCGGCTCGCGGCCTTCAAGGGCAATACCCAACTGCTCGCCGGCCACCTCCCGCAAGCTCGTGCGGCACTGCTCCAGGCGCTGGAAGCCATGGCCCCCGGCGAAGAGAAGCAAAGCACAGTCGTCTACGGCGACTTGGCCGCCGTCGAGGCCGCATCCGGCAACCCCGAAGCAGCCTGCGAGTACGCGGGCAAGGCGCTCGATCAGTTGGCACTCACCTGGTACGCCACCGGTATGGACCGCGTACGCGAAGTCCGTCGTGCGCTGACTCCCCACCAACACCAGAGCTGCGTCCGCGACCTCGACGACCGCCTGTACGACTGGTCTACGACACTCAGTGTGCTGAGGCGTTGAACGCTCGCACTCGGTCACTCAGTTCCAGCAGCCCTTCGATGCGGAAGGTCGGCAGCTCCCTGGCCTCGGTGCTGTCCCACTGAATGGTGGCCCACGGCCCGCGATGTACAAGCGCTGTGGGCATACCCGCCTGCATCGCCGGCTTGATGTCGTTGTCGCACCGATCACCGACATACAGAATCTCGCTGACCTCGAAGGGCACCGCCTCGGCGACCCGCTTGAAGAACTCGGGGTCGGGTTTGCTGGCGCCCCAGTCATCGGACGTACCGATCAGGTCGACGTCGCCGGAGAACAGCTCCCGCAGGATCCCCCCGGCGCGTACTGTCTGATTCCCGGCGATACCGAGCCACAGCCCGTCGGCCCGGAGCTGCCTGAGTGTTGGCCTGACATCCCCATACAGATCGTCTTCCCCAAAGCTCTCCGGCTGCCCGGCAGCAGCCCGCTTCTCCCGCTCTTCGTAGAGGTCGAAGCCGGGCCGGAACGCCAGGAACGTTTCCCGGTAGTCCCGGCCCTGGGCGATCACGCCCCCGAACGCCGCATGGAACGTGTGCCGCGGTACGCCCAGCCAGTCGGCCCAAGTGCCGTACTCCCGGGTCTCGTCCACGAGGCACTCACCTACGTCGAAGACCACTGCGCGAATCATGTGGAAAGACTATCCAAGGATTGCCCTAGCCGAACGGGTCAGGCTCACTCGGAAGTGGATATATCGGAGCTCGACGGTATAGCGAAGTAGGGTTCGGGCCACTCGACGGACCCGTCTGCGTCGGCTTGGGCCACGTGCTGCAGGAGCAGTGCTGTGTGGTCCTGCATATCGCGGTCATCGTCACCGACTAGTAGGGGTGCCGTTTTGGGTATCGATGGGTAGTCGATACCCAGCAGCTTGCATATATGCTCGAAATCCTTGTTCTTGTTTCCGTCGCCGAGGTTTCCGTGAAGGTAGTCGCGGAGGCGCGAGCAGATATCGAACATCGCATTTCCGCTATCCGTCACGCTGTACAGGCCCCCTTGCGGGCTGTCGCTCGACAGGAACCCTATGATGAAGAGCCGTTCCGTTTCGAACTGGAGAGCGCTCGGGTTGACGTCGAGAGCCTTAGCTATGTGTCGATGGTTGCGATAGCCCTGTTTCTTGACGTGCGACAAGATCCTGAGCGGGAGGCCGGGGCGCCTTGAGGACGCGAAGCGGGTTACATCCGCGGGGGTAATGCCTCCTAGGACTACTTGAAGGAGGAGGTCCTTGGTGATCTCCTCCTTCAAGAGGTTGTGGACGGTCGTGCGGGACTTTTCGTCGTCCGCGTCGAAGTCCGCCGGCACCCAGAAGACTCGCAGGCGAGACAGGCTCCCGGGCATGGTGCGGAGGTAGTCCTGTGTTACCTCGGCGAGGCGCGCACGGCTACGGCTTTGGTGTCGAGCGATGTATACCGCCGCTGCGATGTCTTCCTCAAGGAGAAGCGTTCTGAGGTCCTTGTCAATGCCGTCCCCGTCGTGCTTCCAGAGGGTTTGCCCTGCAACTACCTTTGACCAGTCCTTCTTCAAGTCGCAGGAGAAGTCAAAGCGCTTGCGCTGGCCTTCTGTATAGCCAAACAGCGTTGAGTTCGAGGCGCTGTCCATGATCTGGAGAGCTGTGTTCGAGAGGAAAACATGCTCTGGTGACTCTGCCATGATTGCTCCAAAGAGGTTTGCAGGGTGCTGCTACTTGGTCGCGCTCCTCGTGTAGCCATCGACATCGTCGTAGACGAGGTCGATGCCCTCTGCGTGAAGCAGCTGCAGCAAGTCATCCTGCGGCTTTTCCGGAAGCAGTACGGTCAGTTTGGGGTCGCGCGGCTTGATGTGCCGTACAAAGTCCTTCAGTTGACCTATGGCCATATGCACCTCGTCTCGACTGCTGGCGCCCCTAATTGCATACAGTTCATGCATGGTGGCGTCGTATAGGTCGGTCTTGAGGGTCTTGGTCGTACCAGAGATCTTTATTTGGTACGCGAAGACTGCGTGCTCACGCTTTGTGAGCTCCTCGAGGTACCGCTCTCGTAACGCTGATTGGCGCAGATCGGCTATGAGGCTCGGTTGCGCAGCCCGCCTACTTTCTAACGCACGTTTCTTCTTCGGCTCCGCCATCTTGCATGCGACTACATTGGCGGAAACCCTGTGGGTTTCGGTTTCCTTCGCGCGACTGATGACATCCTGAGTGAGGCGTTCAGAGTCTTCCTTAGGGCGTAGGCGGAAGACGATGATGCGACGGCGCTCGCCGTTCTCGTCATGTGCCTCGCGCACTGTGTACGGCAGCTCTGCATCCAGCTCGAATTCGCCTACGTACCGTTGCTGCTTAGCGGAAGATGCTGGATCGGGGACTTTCCCTGCTGCCATGAAGACGCGCAGCGACTTTCCGTTGTCTGCGTGACACAAGACGGCTGCGTTGCGGGAGCCGTTCAGCCCCAGAAACGTTTGCTCTCCGCGGGTGCCCTGGCCGGTGTACTCGAACACCGGCCCTCGTTCGTCCTCTTCCTCTAGCCAGCCGTCCTCGTAGCCGTACTTCTTGCCACTGTCGTGATCTACGTAGATCAGGATGTTCGGGGTGGTGTCGGAGGGGATGATCCCTCCCTGCGTCCCTCCGCCGAACAGCTTCTTCATCGCTGCGCGTGTGGTCATCAGCCCGGGCTTGATCGAAGCTAAGTCCATGCTCTGACGTTAGCTGATCACTCTGACATCGAACGTGGTCAACTAGCTTGCGTTGATGGCTGCATACGACCAGACGTCGGCTGGCAGCTCGTGCTCTAGGTGCCACGTGATCGCCATCGGCTTGCTGC
>KL569202.1:17102-20757 GCA_000715635.1 Streptomyces violaceus
GGCTTGCTGCCGGTATGGCCGTCGTAGGTGGCAGGCCCAAGAAGCATCCAGGGCTGAGACTTACCGATGTCGGTGTTCTTGTAGCGACGCATGAAGAGCAGGACGTGGCTACCCCGCTCGGCGTGATGCTGGTAGCGCTGTCCTGTTGGGGAGCTTCCGGCCGTGGAGTTCTGGGACTCCCAATGGAAGAGCGTCGGGCTCAGCGCGTAGTCCCTGTACCGGACAGTAGGGGAGAAGTCCTTCTCGTTCTTCTCCAGGGTGATCAGAAGGGCGTCTGTCTGGAGATCCTCGACCCACTGGACGCCCTGTGCGAAGGACCTGGGCATCTGGCCGCCGAAGCGGGCTACGCCGAGGGCGGCAAGAAGCTCAGAGCGGTTATAGGAGGAGTGGACCTTCAGCGGGAGTTGGCTGTGGCTGCCCGACAAGGGGATCGGGAAGTGGTCCGCCTGCTCGATGACGTAGGACAGGACCTGGCGGAGCTCGTCGCGAAGGACCGATTGGTCGCGGAGCGCGTCGAGGCCTTGCTGGAAGCTGGTGAAACCGCCTGCGTTGTCCCACAAGTTGAAGAAGAGCATGCGGGCATAGGCCTGGTCCGCGGGGTCCAGCTCGTCGTATGGCGGTACTTCGTCGGCGAGGAGACGGAGGTACGCGTTGGCCCGGGCAGGGTCATCGACGTGCAGGAAAGCGTGGACGCGTTTGAGGAGCGCCGATTCGCCAGTAGGAGCAGCAGCTTTGAGCAGGCCGGCTCGGCGCAGGATAGTCGTCCAGGAGTTGTCGCTCTTGTACAACTCTTTGATCTCCCTGCGACTCTCCCGCAGGTAGTCCGCTAGCTGTGGCGTCTCATAGGCTTTGACCTCGTTGACCAAGGTCTTGACGGTAGCGCTCAGTTGCGTGCGGATGTTGTCCAGCACCAAGTTCTTGGCCTTGCCTTCCAGGATGATCTGGCATCCCGATGGAAGGAGTGGGAAGTCGTGCTCGATGTGATCGACGAGCCGGTTCCTGGAGAGGCTCGTCAGAGCTCGAAACTGCTCTTCGAAGCGGAACTCTGCCCGGTGCTGTCCGATGAAATCGAGGACAGTGAGCACGGGCTTCATCTCGGTGCGCCGTAGCCCACGGCCTAGCTGCTGGAGGAAGACCGTGGCGCTGTTGGTGGGGCGCAGGAGCAGAAGCGTGTCGACATCGGGGATGTCGAGGCCCTCGTTGAAGAGATCCACGGAGAAGATGACTTGCAGCTTCCCCTCTCGTAGATCAGCGAGAGCTTGAGCACGTGTTGCAGCAGGTGAGTCGCTGGTGAGCGCGGTTGCTTGAAAGCCCGCCTTTCGGAAGAAGTCCGCCATGAAGTGGGCGTGCTTCTTGTCCACGCAGAAGCCCAGCGCACGCATGGCTCCGGGCTGGGAGACCTTGTCTCGGATCTGCTTGACGACGATTCGAGCACGTGCCTCATTGCCCGTGTAGAGGTTGCCGAGGTCCTGGTCCGCGTACGCGCCCCGCTGCCAGGTGAGCTTCGTCAGGTCTGTGCCATCGGGGATGCCGAAGTAGTGGAAGGGACAGAGTAGGTCGTTCTCAAGGGCTTCCCAGAGCCGCATCTCGGCTGCGATGCGGCCCTCGAAGAACTCGTCCTGCACATTGAGTCCGTCCATCCGCTCGGGAGTAGCGGTCAGGCCGAGAAGCTCCTTGGGCTTGAAATGATCGATAACTCGACGGTAGGTGGTGGCCGTGGCGTGGTGGAACTCGTCGATCACGATGATGTCGAAGTGGTCGGGAGCCAGTTCTTCTAGCCGTTGGACGTTCAGTGACTGGACGCTGGCAAACACGTGGTCCCATGCTTGCGGGTCCTGGCCGCCGTAGAGCAACTCGCCGAATGAGGCATCGTCCAACACCTCTCGGTATGTCCGCAGAGACTGTTTGAGGATCTCCTTGCGGTGTGCGACGAACAGCAGCTTTGGGCGGCGGTTATCGAAGCTCTTGGCCAAGCTCCGGTAGTCCACGGCTGCCATGACGGTCTTGCCGGTGCCGGTTGCTGCGACCAGCAGGTTGCGATTGCGCCCTCGGAGTTCGCGCTCTACCCGTAGGCGCTCCAGCATGTCCTGTTGATAGGGGAAGGGGCGTACCTCCAGCCCAGAGAGGTTGATCCTCAGGTCAGTGGTGGAGGTGCTACCGCTTGCCTGAGCCAGAGCATGGTCGAGGCGCTCGGTGTGGTGATCGGGGTCGTATGTCTCGAACGCGGAGTCGTTCCAATACGCGTCGAAGGTCGCCTCGAACTTGTTCAGCACCGCCGGTGTAGCGATGGAGGACAGGCGGACGTTCCACTCCAAGCCATCGAGGAGTGCGGCCTTCGAGAGGTTGGAGCTGCCGACGTACGCCGTGTCGAAGCCTGTGTGGCGCCTGAAGAGCCAGGCCTTGGCGTGCAGTCGCGTGGATCGGATCTCGTAGTTGACCTTGACCGTAGCGCCGAAGTCGCGAACGAGCCGGTCAAGTGCTTGGCGGTCGGTGGCGCCGATGTAGGTGGTCGTTATGACACGGATCGGCACGCCCCGCTCCTTCGCGGCGCGCAATGAATCCTCGAGGACGCGAATGCCATACCACTTCACAAACGCGCAGAGGAGGTCAATGCGGTCTGCTGTAGCGAGTTCTGCCCTGAGCTCGGAGCCGAGACTGAGGTCGTCTGGAGAGTTTGTGATGAGCGACGTCTCGGACAAGGGGGTGAGGGGGCGGAGGGCGTAGACGCCTGGAGCCTCCTGCTGAGCGAGGGCAAGGAGCTGTCGAGGGCCTTCGGCGATAGTGCTGGTGCTTACGGATTTGGCTTCGCTCGGGTGGGCGGCACTCGTGGCCAGGGAATCGAGGATGCGGTTCGCGACAGCCACACGCTCTTCGGGCGGAAGCTCGCTCAGCCTCTGACTGACAGCTTCACCGATATAGCGAGCCAGTACGTGGGGCGTGGACTCTGGCGTGACCTTGGCATCGATTGCCTTCCACCCCGCGGCCGCGAATCGCTCCAGCTCGTCATGCAAACCATGGGTGATCAGCTTCTCGTAGACCCCCGCGATCGGCTTGGACAGGCCCCCATGTTCTGCCACGACTGCTCCCCTGATCCCTCGTGGTTCTCGTACACGATCACGCGTGACGATGTGGATCTGTTCTAACAGCAATCACTGACGTTCGAGGGGCTGTACCGAAAGGTGGGCTGCCGCTGCTGTCGGGCCGCCCGCTTCCTGGCCAGTGTCGTGCTTCCACGGCCCGCCTCAAGGGCGCTCCACTCCGCTGCGCTGCGTTCCTCGTCGGCTGGCGCCGATGGCCCTTCGGGCCACCCTTGACCCGGGCCGCTCCAGCACGGGAGAGAAGCGAGCGGGCGGCCCAGGAGGGCCGGGGGTCACGGGTCGTCGTCCAGCGGCGAGTTGTCCAGGCACTCTCGGGGTGCAGGGCGCATCAGCGGTTCAGGGCACGCCAGGTCGGCTTAGCGGCGTTCGGCCGGTGGTCGAGGTGCCAGGGCGAGGCCAGCGCGCCGGTCGGCCGCGTCGGGAGGCCGACCGTGCGCGTCATGAGGGCTGCGCTGTGGCGAGGATGTCCGCGATGCGGGGTGCGGGACTCGGCTATGCGTCCGAGCCGTGGCACTGGCCGTACGGCTGGCCCGAGCCGCACCAGCAAGCCGCCCCCC
>KL569202.1:20948-21865 GCA_000715635.1 Streptomyces violaceus
CCAGCAAGCCGCCCCCTGCTGCGGCGGCCAAGCCACCGCCCGCCCCCGGGCCGCCAGTGTCGTCGCGTACTGGGGGAGCAGCGTCGCGTCCGACGGGGACGACAGCTCCGATGCTGCGAACGCCTCGTACGACGGGACCGTGCCCGTGACGATGCCCAGGTTCGGGGTGCCGGAGGAGGCCAGTTCTCGGAGGGCGGACTCTATGGTCGCGAGGTGGGTCTCGTGGGTCGGGTACTCCGTCGTAAGCGACGGGTACGCCTCCAGGAGTTCGGTGAGTTCCGTGGCCGGCCAGTGGAGGATCGCTACCGGGAACGGGCGGGACAGGGCCTCTCTGTAGGCGCCGAGTTCTGCTCGGAGGCGGAGGATCTCGGCCTCGAGTTCTGCCGGGTTTTCCGAGCCCAGGGACCAGACGCGCTTGGGGTCGTGGAGTTCGTCCAGGGTGATCGGGAGGGAGTGGACCGTGTCCGCCAGGGCGTCCCATTCGTCGTGGGACTCGCCCAGCATGCGCCGTACGCGGTGGCGGCCGAAGAGGAGGGGGTGGGTGGCGTAGGGGGGTTCCGCTACGTCCGTCAGGAGGCGCTGCACGGCCTCCGTGTAGGTCTCGTGGGCCGCTTCCAGTTCGTCGTGGGACTCGAGGGCTTCCGCCACGATGACCCAGGGGGCCGGGTCCTGGGGGGACGCCGAGCGGACGCCCTCGATGATCGCCCTGGCCTCGGCCTCGTGGCCGTACTCCCAGAGGTTCGAGGCCTTGAGCGCCCGTACCAGGTGGGGGTTGTCCAGGTCGGCCGTGGAGGACAGCAGACGGTCGTAGAGCGTGGACGCGGTGGGGCGGTCGCCGGAGAGTTCCAGGTGGGCCGCGGCCCGTAGCAGCAGGGCCTCGGCGTCCTCGGGATACAGGCTGGCGGTCCGCTCCAGGC
>KL569202.1:22057-24060 GCA_000715635.1 Streptomyces violaceus
CAGGCTGGCGGTCCGCTCCAGGCGTGCCGCTTCGGCGGTGTGGTCGACGTTTTCGGCAGGCGTGTCGGGGCGCATGGGGGACACCGTACTGCCGGGAGGTGACGAGCGTGAGAGATGTGCAGGCCAGACCGCTGGCCTGCGCGGATTCCCCATGCTTGTCATCCGGGCTCTACAGATCGCCCCGAACCGCCGCCGTGCCGTCCGCCGGCCGTCGGCCTACAACGTCACGCCGTCCACTTGGAGTGTTTGGACCGACTTTGCCGCGAAGGGGACGCTTACGGATTTTCCGTTCAGGCGGATGTCCGAGCGGGGGGTGTAGAGGTCGCCGCCGCCTGTCGTGACCGTGTTCCAGCGGGGGACCAGGCCGCCCGATCCGCCCGTCACCGTCGAGAAGCGGGAGAGGTCGAAGGTGAGGGTCTGGGCCGAGGTGGAGGTGTTGACCGCTACCAGGACCAGGCGGCGGGAGGTCGCGTCGTATGCCGCCACCGCGTAGCTGACGCCCGTGTCCAGGATGGTCATGCCGGGGCGGATGTGGCGGCTGAACTGGGCCAGTACGTAGTGCTTGGTCTGGACCGTGGTCGGCTGGAGGGTGTTCGCGTCGTAGGCGATCATCGCCCAGCCTGCCGACGGGTCCATGACCTGCCAGTAGCACCACGCGGTGGGGTGCAGCCAGCGGAAGTCGGAGCAGAGGTTCGAGGCCAGGGTCAGGCCCGTGCCGTCGCTGTCGCCCGTCTCGGAGTTCCACAGCTTCTTGCGGGACGTCGTCACCACGTCCGTGTAGAGGAGGTCGCGGCGGCCGCCCGAGCCCTGGTAGCCGTGCACGTTGACCTGGGAGACCAGGGCTTTGGTGGAGGAGTTGAAGGATGCCCAGGTGGAGCGGGCCGTGTCGTAGTTCGTTTCGTCCGAGGCGGCTATGCGGAGGCTCGTGAGGCCGCGTTTGTCCAACTCGCTGCGCATGTAGGGGAGTACGGCCGCCTGGACCGCGGGGTCCATGTGGCAGCCCTCCTGGGTGCCGGTCGCGGTCCACCAGGTGGAGGCCGGCTCGTTGAAGGGGTCGACCGTCGCGAAGTTCACGCCCCAGTTGTTCTTCGCGTAGAGGGCCGTCGCCGCCAGGTGGGAGGCGTGCTGGCGGTAGTTCCAGGTCTGGAGGTTGTTGCCGCCGCCCGCCGCGCCCGAGGGGTTGTGGTGGCGCACATCCACCACATCGGGGAGTTGGCGAACAGCTCGGTGATCGCGCCCCGCTGTGTCGCCTTCACCAGCATCGCGCGCTGGTTGGCGTCCGCCGACCACTTCCAGGCCGAGGAGGTGGGGTCCTCGTTGTTCCAGTCCTGCCAGAAGCCCTCGATCTGCTTGAAGGCGGGGATGTTGGGGGACTTGGCCATCGTCTCGCCGCCGACGCTGTTCCAGCTGCACGCGCCGAGGTTGTAGCGGGCGATGTTGAGGCCCAGGCCGGGCAGGGAGCGGCCGTTGTACGTCACCGACTTGGTGGTGAAGAAGAGGTCCGCGAAGTCGTCCCGGGCGCCGAAGACGTTGGCCCACCAGGCGAGGGAGGTGCCCCAGCCCTCCCAGGTGCCGTAGGTGGTCGAGGGGGTGACGGCGATGGTGGCGTCCGCGTGCGCGGTGCCGGTCGCCAGGGCGCTGCCGAGGAACGTACCGCCTGCTGCGGACAGCAGGGTTCTGCGTCGTATCACGGCTCCTCCGTAGGGGAGTTCAGGGGATTGTGGAGGCAGGCGCCGGTGCCCCCGGCCCAGGCGTCGCGGGACGGCCCGTCCATGGCATCGAGAAGCATCGGGTGTGACGGATGGGTTGTCGAGAGTTGTGACGAACCTTTCTCAAACCCGTGTACGAAGTCTCGGACGCACTCGACGAGGTGATCCTGTATAACGAACGGCAGGGCATGCACACGTACGGGAGGAGGGGCCGTCGATGATCCGCAGTTGGGCGAATTCGCGTCCCGCTCTCGTGCTGCTCTGCCTGGTCCTGGGCGTGGCGCTGCTCGACAC
>KL569202.1:24234-27113 GCA_000715635.1 Streptomyces violaceus
CACCGCCACCGTCGCGCTCGCGGCGACCGCCGCGGCCTCGGCCGCGCTCGCGGTCTGCGCCCTCGTCGCCTCGCGCTGCGCGCCCGCCGTGCCGCGCACCCGTGTGCGTACGGCCATCCGCGACCGTGACCTCCGTACGGCCTTCCTGCCGCAACGCGACCCGGACGCCAAGGGGCGCCCCCGGCCCCGGGCACCCGGACACGCCCTCCGGACGACCTTCGCGTAGGGGCACCATCGCGTAGCTGACCCCGCGTGGGTCGTCATGCCGCCATGACCGCATTCCGGCACGACGAGACCCCCGGAGGGCTCACGCATGTCCGTCTTCGCCAACCTGGTCGAGCACCTCGCCGACCTGCTCCAGCCGTTGTTCGGCGCCTCCGCGGCCGCCGCCGCGATCGTCCTGTTCACCGCGCTCGTACGGCTTCTCGTCCACCCCCTGTCCCGGGCCGCCGCGCGTGGCCAGAAGGCCCGGACCGCGCTCCAGCCGAAGATCGCCGAGCTGCGGAAGAAGCACGGGAAGAACCCCGAGAAGCTGCAGCGGGCCGTACTGGAACTGCACGCCGAGGAGAAGGTGTCGCCGCTGGCCGGCTGTCTGCCCGGGCTGCTCCAGGTGCCCGCGTTCTTCCTGCTCTACCACCTGTTCTCCAGCGACACGATCGGCGGGCGGGCCAACGAGCTGCTCGGCCATGAGCTGTTCGCCGCGCCGCTGGGTGAGCGGTGGGCGGACGCGCTCGAGGCGGGGAGTGTGTTGAGCGGGGCCGGGCTCGTGTACGCCGGGCTGTTCGTCGTCGTCGGGTGCGTCGCCGTGTTCAGTTACCGACTGAGCAAGCGCATGATGGCCGCCAATCCGGCCGTGCAGGTCAGTGGTGGGGAGCAGGTGCCGGGCGTGGGAGCGGTGACCAAGGTGATGCCGTTCATGTCCTTCTTCACGCTCGTCACCGTGGCGGTGGTGCCGCTGGCCGCCGCGCTGTACGTGGTGACCAGTACGACGTGGAGTGTGGTCGAGCGGGCCGTCCTCTACAGGTAGTCCCCCGATGACGGCCCACCGATGGCGGTCCACTACGTGAACTGGGTATTGCGGAGTGGACTCCCAGCTTGGAGGATCGACCAGTCCTCCGATGGCTGTCCCCCGCCGCATCCGGGTCGCACGCATCGGTCGGGCGCCCGCGATCGAGGGAGACGTGATCATGAAGCTGCTGCGAGTCGGTACGGCGGGGGCGGAGCGGCCCGCGCTGCTCGACGCCGAGGGGACCCTGCGGGACCTGTCGGGCGTCGTCGCGGACGTCGACGGCGCGCTGCTGGCCGACGAGGCCGCGCTCGGCCGGGTCCGGGCCGCCGCGGACGCCGGTGAGCTGCCCGCCCTGGACGCCACCGGGCTGCGGATCGGACCGCCGCTGGGCCGGATCGGCAAGATCGTCTGCATCGGGCTGAACTACCACGACCACGCGCGCGAGACGGGCGCCGAGCCGCCCGCTGAGCCGGTCGTCTTCATGAAGGCTCCGGACACGGTCGTCGGGCCGCACGACACGGTGCTCGTGCCGCGCGGGTCCGTGAAGACCGACTGGGAGGTCGAGCTGGCCGTCGTCATCGGGCGTACGGCCAGGTATCTGGGGTCCGCGGAGGAAGGGCTCGCGCATGTCGCCGGGTACGCGGTGGCGCATGACGTGTCCGAGCGGGAGTTCCAGATCGAGCGGGGCGGGACCTGGGACAAGGGGAAGAACTGCGAGACGTTCAATCCGCTCGGGCCGTGGCTGGTGACGGCGGACGAGGTGCCGGATCCGCAGAACCTGTCCCTGAAGCTGTGGGTCAACGGGGAGTTGAAGCAGGACGGGACGACCGCGGAGCAGATCTTCTCGGTGGGGGAGGTCGTGCGGTATCTCAGTCAGGTCATGACGTTGTATCCCGGGGATGTGATCAATACCGGGACGCCGGCGGGGGTTGCGCTGGGGGAGCCTGAGCCGAAGCCGTTCCTCAGGGCCGGGGATGTGGTCGAGCTGGAGATCGAGGGGCTCGGGCGGCAGCGGCAGGAGTTCAAGGACGCGTAGGGCCGAGTGACGCCTTAGGGGCGGGGAGCTGCGGAACGCCGGCGGCTGCGGTCGCGTCGTGGTTGTTCGCGCAGTTCCCCGCGCCCCTGAAGGGTCAGTTCAGTACTGCGGCCAGGTCGCGCCAGGCCTTCCTCGGGAGGGCGTCTCGGGGCTCGTCGTTGATGAGCTGGAGGGCGATGTGGTCCGCGCCTGCCTCGAAGTACGTGTCGATCTTGGCGCGGATCGCCGTGTCGTCGCCCCACGCGAACAGTGCGTCGACCAGGCGGTCGCTGCCGCCGTCCGTCAGGTCGTCCTCCGTGAAGCCGTGCCGGAGGAAGTTGTTGGTGTAGTTCGGCAGCGGGAGGTAGATACCGAGGAACTCGCGGGCCAGGGCGCGGGCGCGGGCCGGGTCCGTCTCCGGGACGACGCCCAGCTCCGGGGCCAGCAGCGGGGCCTCGCCCAGGATCTCGCGGGCGTGCGCCGTGTGCTCCGGGGTGACCAGGTACGGGATCGAGCCCGCCGCCCGGCCGCGGGCCAGCCGGAGTGACTTCGGGCCCAGGGCAGCCAGGAGGCGCCGGTCCGCCGGCACTCCGGCGGTGTCCAGGCCGTCGAGATGCTCGACCAGGGCCGAGTAGGGGCGGGCGTACTGCTCCACCCGCTTGGCGTGGCTCACCCCGAGGCCCAGCAGGAACCGCCCGGGGTGGGCCGACTCCAGTTCAGCGAAGGCCGTGGCGGCGGCGTCCGGCTCGTGCTGCCAGATGCTCTGGATGCTGGTGCCGACGGTGAGCCGGGAGGTTGCCTCGATCAGCGGGGCGGCGTTGGCGGCGGAGCTGTTGCCGCCCAGCCAGACGGCGT
>KL569202.1:27318-28145 GCA_000715635.1 Streptomyces violaceus
GCCGTAGCCGAGTTCCTCCAGTTCGGCGGCGGCCTCGGCGAGTTCGGCGCGCCGGTCGGGGTCCTCCGAGCGCAGGCCTACGCTCCAGATGCCGTACCGGCCGACGGTTTCCTTCAGGGCGGTGGTCATCGGTTGCGATCCCTCCGGGTGGGCGCCGTGTTCGATCATGTCTACGGCGGTGCCAACCAGAGGGACGTCTCGCTCATTCCGGCTCGGTCGTTCCCGCTCGCCAGCGGTCCTTGCTCAGGAACTCCTCCAGCGCCTCCACCACGAAGCGGTGGTCCTGGAGCTGCGGCAGTCCGGACACCGTCACCGAGCCGATCACGCCCACGCCCTCGACGGTGATCGGGAAGGAGCCGCCGTGTGCCGCGTAGGTGTCGGGGTCGAGGCGCGAGGACTCCTCGAACGTCGTGCCCTTGGCGCGGAAGCGGGCGCCCACCAGGTAGGAGGCGGAGCCGTAGCGCTCGACGACCCGGCGCTTGCGGGCGATCCAGGCGTCGTTGTCGGGGGTGGAGCCGGGCAGTGCCGCGTGGAAGAGCTGCTGGCCGGCGCGGTGGATGTCGATGGCGAGCGGGGCCTGCCGCTCCCGGGCCAGTTCGACGAGGAGCGAGCCGAGCGCCCAGGCGTCGTCGTGGCTGAACTGCCGGAAGACCAGGCGGCGTTCCTGCGTCTCCAGTTCCTCCAGGCTCGGGGTCAGCTCCGGCTGGAACTTGGGGCCGAGTTCCTGGTGGTGCGAAGGGTTGTGCGAGCTCTTGTGTGTCACAGGGTCACCGTCACCTTCTCGCCGGCCGAGCGGCGGGCGGCGTCCAGTACGTCCAGGGCGGCGG
>KL569202.1:28301-29264 GCA_000715635.1 Streptomyces violaceus
GCGTCCAGTACGTCCAGGGCGGCGGCCGCCTCCAGCGCGGTCACCGGGTTGGGGCCGCCCTCCAGCAGGGCCTTCGCCACGGCCGCATAGTAAGCGGGGTAGTCCCCGGGGAGGGTCGGTTCGGGGCGGCCGCCTCCCGTTACGGGGGACTCACCGGAGCCCACGCGGCCCCACTGCGACTCGGGCTCGACGCCCCAGCCGGGGCCGGGGCGCAGGCCGTCCCGGAGTGCCGCCTCCTGCGGGTCGAGGCCGTACTTGACGTAGCCGGCGGTGGAGCCCAGGACGCGGAAGCGGGGGCCGAGTTGAGGGGTCGTCGCGGAGACGTAGAGGTGGGAGCGGACGCCGTTCGTGTGCGTGATCGCGATGAACGTGTCGTCGTCCGTCTCGGCGCCCGGGCGGCGGATGTCCGACTCCGCGTAGACGGAGGCCGCCGGGCCGAAGAGGGCCAGGGCCTGGTCGACGACGTGACTGCCGAGGTCGTAGAGCAGACCTCCGATCTCTGCGGGGTCGCCGGACTCCCGCCAGCCGCCCTTCAGTTGCGGGCGCCAGCGCTCGAAGCGGGACTCGAAGCGCCGGACGTCGCCCAGCTCGCCCTCGTTCAGCAGCTTGCGCAGGGTGAGGAAGTCGTTGTCCCAGCGGCGGTTCTGGAAGACGGAGAGGAGCAGGCCGCGCTCCTCGGCGAGGGCGGCCAGCTCGCGGGCCTCGGCCGCCGTGCCCGCGACGGGCTTGTCGACCACGACCGGCAGTCCGGCCTTGAGAGCGGCGGCCGCGAGCGGCACGTGCGTCTTGTTCGGGGACGCGATGACGATCAGGTCCAGCTCGGCGGCCCGGTCGAACAGCTCGTCCGGGGTGGCGGCGAAGCGCACGTCCGGGAACTCGGCACGGGCCTGCTGCTGCCGTTCGGGGTTCGAGGTGACCACCGTGTCGAGGGTGAGGCCCTCGGTGGCGGCGATCAGCGGGGCG
>KL569202.1:29544-30811 GCA_000715635.1 Streptomyces violaceus
GCCGAGGGGTGTGCCAGTCATGGCACCCACTTTCGCAACGCTGTTGCCAAAGTGCAAGCGCCGGGGACAATGGGGGGCGTGAACAGGGCGGACGACCGTACGGGCGGGATGGGCGGCATGCGCGGGACGGGAGGGGCGGGAGCGGGAGGCACCCGGGGTGGCGGGGGCGGCGGGGCGAATCTGCTCGCCCTGCGCAGTCACAACGCCGCGCTGGTGCTCGACCTGCTGCGGGCGGCCGGAGCCGACGGGATCAGCCGGCTCGAACTCGCCGAGCGGACCGGGCTCACCCCGCAGGCGGTCAGCAAGATCACGGCCCGGCTGCGGGAGGACGGCCTCGCGGCGGAGGCCGGACGACGGGCCTCTACGGGCGGCAAGCCGCGGACCGTGCTGCGGCTGGTGCCCGAGGCCGGGCATGCGGTGGGCGTCCATCTGGACCGGGACGAGGTGCGGGTCGTACTGGTGGATCTGCGGGGAACCGTGGTGGGGGAGCGGCGGGCCCCGCTGGACCTCGGGGCCGGGGCGCGTGCCGTGCTGGCGGCGGTGACGGAGGCGGTGCGGGAGACGGTGGCCGGGGTGCTGCCCGCCGGGCCGCTCACCCGGGCCGGTTCCCTGCTCGGGGCGGGGGTCGCGCTGCCCGGGCCGCTCGACCACGCCCGTGGGGTGCTGCACCGGGTGACCGGGTTCCCCGAGTGGGACGGCTTTCCGCTGCGGGAGGCGCTGGCGGAGCGGCTCGGGGTGCCGGTGGTGGTCGACAAGGACACCAACGCGGCGGCGCTGGGCCTGGCCGCCGGGGGTGAGGGCGGCTCCTTCGCCTATCTGCACCTCGGCACGGGGCTGGGGGCCGGTCTGGTGATCGGCGGGACCGTGCACCGGGGGGCCAGGACCGGGGCCGGGGAGTTCGGCCACCAGGTGATCCAGCTCGATGGCCCGCCCTGCACCTGCGGCGACCGTGGCTGCGTCGAGGCGCTGTGCCTCGGTGCGGTGGCGCGCGGCGACACGGCGGAGGCGGCCCGCGTCCTGGGTGCCGGGGCGGCGAACCTGGTGAGCCTGCTCGACATCGACGTCGTCCTGCTGGGCGGCCGCACGGTGGCCATGGCTCCGGAGGCGTTCGTGCGGGGGGTCGGCACGGTGCTGGAGGCCTGGGCCCGGCGGACGGGCCAGGAGGCCGTGCCGGTGCGGGTCGCCGCCGGGGGCGGGCGCGTCGTGGCGGTGGGAGCGGCTCAACTGGTGTTGGGGCCGGTGTTCGGGCGTGGGGGTGGGTGAGGGG
>KL569202.1:30996-31426 GCA_000715635.1 Streptomyces violaceus
GGTGAGGGGAGCGGGGCGGCTGGGTTGGGGGCGGGGCGGCTCCGGACGAGGCCCGGGCGAGGCGGCCTGGGCCGGGGCCCGGGAAGCGACGTGAGAGCGGGTCCGTCAGTGCCGGGGTTCCGCGGCCGACCGGCGTTGGCCGGATCCAGGTACGGGCGGGTACGTCAGTGCCGGGGTTCCGCGGCTGACCGGCGTTGGCCCGATCCGGGTGAGGCCGCCTCCCTGGGGAAGATCCGGGTCAGGTGGTAGTCCAGCACCGTCCGCACATCCGCGAGGGAACGGCGTTCGTGCAGGACGTCCAGGCCCAGCCCGACGGCCCCCGACACCAGCAGGTCGGCCTCGTGCGACCGGTCGATGCCCGGTGTCGTGAGCCCCGCTGCCTGGCCCACCCCGATGACGTCGGCGACGAGCCGTTCCAGTGGCTGGGGGG
>KL569202.1:31662-32878 GCA_000715635.1 Streptomyces violaceus
CCAGTGGCTGCTCGGCGGCCAGGAACACCGCCGCGAGTTCGGGGTCGGTCAGGCTCCGTGCGTAGTACGCCGTGAACACCCGCAGCGCGAAGGCGCGTTGCTCGTCCAGCGGCAGGAACTCGTCCAGGAGCGCCCGCAGCAGCGCGCACGGCTGCGTCATGTCGTACCGGATACGCCCCTGGGCCAGCCGTTCGTTCTCCTCGTGCAGCAGGCGCAGCGCGTCGACCAGCAGGGCCTGCTTGGAGTCGAAGTGGTACTGCACGACCCGCAGCGACACCCTCGCCTCCGCCGCGATCCCGCGCATGCTCGCCGCGTCCAGCCCCTGCTCGGCCGCGATACGCCACACCGCCTCGGCGATCCGGCGCCGCTGCCGCGCCCGGACCTCCGTGGGCCGGGACACGGGCGGCGTGCCCGGCTCGGGCAGCGGCTGCCTGCGCCGGCGGTAGGCCCGTGCCTGGCAGCTCCGGGAGCAGTAGACCGGCGGGCGGCCTCGGCTCGGACGGGCCATGGGCCCGCCGCACACCGCGCACGCCCGTCGTTTTTCGTCACGCACCACTCCATGATAGCGCGCCGAGAAAGTGTGACGTAAAGGAAGATTCCTGGGCCAGAGTCGGCCAATTCACATTCACACGTTGATACGTTCGTAACGTTTGATCACCCACCCCGTGGAAGGAAAGGCCATGAAGTACGACGTCCTTCAGGTTCTCGGCATGGTGCTGTTGGTGGTGTGCGCTCAGGCGCTCGTCCGGCTCCTCGTCGACGAGGGCGAGCGGGGGATGCTGGACGGGCTCCCCGGTGGTTTCCTGCCGCTGCTGCTCACCTACGCGGTTCTCACCGCCACCGGTGTCCTCCTGACCGGCTGGGCCCACTCGCGCGCAAAGGCCCTGGGGCGTCGCTAGGGCACAGGCGAACGGCCTGGGGGCGACTGTCCGCCGACCGGGCGGATTCGCACCGCCGTCCGGGGGCCTTTCCGGGCCGCGTCGCTCGCGATCGCCCACATCCGGCAATGTCACATCTCCATGCGACTCTGCACGCCCGCTCACCTCTGCCTGGCGGCGGCAGCCGCCGTCCTGCTCCCTGGTGCTCACCCGGCGTACGCGGACGATCCGGCGCCCGCCTGTGCCGCGCCCGACGACCACACCTTCCCGCTCACCACCCGCATCCACGGCGGGCCGGACTCCTACGCGGCCGGGGGCGGGTACGGGACCTGGTACCT
>KL569202.1:33067-36703 GCA_000715635.1 Streptomyces violaceus
GGGCCGGACTCCTACGCGGCCGGGGGCGGGTACGGGACCTGGTACCTCGACCTGACCAACACGACCGACCGGACCTGCACCGGGATCCATCCCGTCGTCGTGCTCGTGGACGACAAGCGGGCCCTGGAGCCGTCCCAGCCCCGGCTGGAGTTCTTCGAGGGGGCGCGGTCCCACCCCGTGCGGTTCGAGAAGACCGGTGAGGACGAGCTCGTCGGGGCGCTGGCCGACGACGAGGACCGGTTCGCCGGGTTCACCGTCGGGCCGGGGAAGACCGTCACCGTGAAGGTGCGGCTCTCGGTCACCTCGGACGCCGTGCCCAACGACGTCACCGCCAACGCCGCCGTCGTACAGCGGCACGACGACGACGGAGACTGGGTCGGGCAGTCCAACGACTACCGGTTCGGCATCGCGGGTGATGCCCCGATCGACGGTGGTGACGGGGAGGTCGACGGCGGCACCGACTCCCATCCGGAGACCGAGCCGGAGCCCGAGGCCTCGGTCCCGCCCCGCGAGGACCGCTTCCCGTTCGCCGAGGAACTCGCCCGCACCGGAATCGGCGTCCGGGTCGCCGCGGCCGCCGCGGCGCTGCTGCTCACCGGGGGCGGGGTGCTGCTCCTGGCGCGCCGGCGGCGCTGAGGCGGCCGTCCCGCCTGTCGGGACGCCGTGACCGGCCCATTCCGCATGATCCGGCCACTGTTTAGGCTGGGTCGCAGGCTGGACCGCGTACGGCAGGAGATCCCGCACATGGCAGACCGCAAGCCCATCGAGTCGTGGCTCACCGACATGGACGGTGTGCTCATCCACGAGGGCGTGCCGATCCCCGGCGCCGACGCCTTCCTGAAGAAGCTGCGTGAGTCCGGGAAGCCCTTCCTGGTCCTCACCAACAACTCGATGTACACCCCGCGTGACCTGCACGCCCGGCTGCGCCGCATGGGCCTGGACGTGCCGATCGAGAGCATCTGGACCTCGGCCCTGGCAACCGCCCAGTTCCTGGACGACCAGCGGCCGGGCGGGTCGGCGTACGTCATCGGCGAGGCGGGGCTGACCACCGCGCTGCACGACATCGGCTACATCCTGACCGACCACGAGCCGGACTACGTCGTCCTCGGCGAGACCCGCACGTACTCCTTCGAGGCCATGACGAAGGCGGTGCGGCTCATCCTCGGCGGCGCCCGCTTCATCTGCACCAACCCCGACGAGACCGGCCCCTCCACCGAGGGCCCGCTGCCCGCGACCGGCGCGGTCGCGGCGCTGATCACCCAGGCGACCGGCAAGAAGCCGTACTTCGCGGGCAAGCCGAACCCCCTCATGATGCGGACCGGCCTCAACGCGATCGGGGCGCACTCCGAGTCCAGCGCGATGATCGGCGACCGTATGGACACCGACGTGCTGGCCGGCATGGAGGCCGGGATGCAGACGTTCCTGGTGCTCACCGGCCTGACCCGGCCCGACCAGGTCGAGGACTTCCCGTACCGGCCCTCACAGGTCCTGGACTCGATCGCGGACCTCGTCGACCGGGTCTGAGGAGGCGGCGCACCCGCGCCCAAACCCGTCGCCACCCATTCGGAGCAGTCTCCGTGTCCCTGAGGATGCGGTGACCCACCGTGCGGGGGAGGCTCCAGGCATCTGGAGGTTCACGATGGGTTCCCTGAGAGTCACTCTCTGCACGAGCGTCCTGGTCGCGGCCGCCCTCACCCCGGCGGCGTTCGCGGCGGCCCCAGGGGACACGGCGGGCGTCTCGGTGACCCCGGCGACCCCCGCACCCGGCAGTGACGTCGCGCTCCGCGTGACCGGCTGCGCGGCGAGGACGGCCGTCGCCGCCTCGGCGGCGTTCGTCGCGGACGCCCCGCTCACCGTCACCGACGGTGAACTCATCGGCGAGAGCCGCGTCCCCTCCACGCTCAAGGCGGGGACGTACACCGTGAAGATCACCTGCGGGGGCGCCGAACGGACCGGCACGTTCACCGTCCGGGAGAGCCGGGAGAGCCGGGAGAGCCGGGAGAGCCGGGAGAGTGAGGGCCCGCCCGCGCCCAGGGTCGCGACCGGGGCCGCCGGGCAGCCACCAGCGCCCGTGACAGGCGGACGGCAGCCCCTGCCCGAGGGCGGTGGGCCATCGCCCCAGCCCGAGTCCGAGTCCGAGTCCGAGTCCGAGTCCGGGCCTGGGTTCGAAGACGAAGGGCAGTCGTCCGCCTCACCGCGGCCGGGCGCGTACGCCTCGCCCGTCGCTCCCGTCGAGGCGGGCGGTGGCGGTGCCGCCCACCTCGTCGCCGCCGAGGACCGCGGTGCCGGCCCCGGCACCGCGCAGGGCGTGACCGGCCTGGTCCTCGCAGGAGTGGCCGCGGTGGCCGTCGCGTTGGGCAGTGTCCGCCGGAAGCGCGGAACGGACTGACTGACCATGTCCGATCTCGACCTGGACCGAGGGCGCACACGCCCTTCGGGTACCGGCCGCCTGCTGGCCGGCGTGGCCTGGGTGGTGCTGCTGCTCGGGCTGTGGCTCTGGGGCCGCGAGGTGACCGACGTACGGCACGGCATCTCCGCGCCGACCACGGGCGACATGGCCGCGGCCGGACGCCCCCCGGACGTGAAACTGCCCCCCGCGCACCGGCCGCTGGGCGACGCGCTGCCGCAGCGCGTCGACATCCCCGGGATCGGCGTCCAGGCACCGGTGGTGGCGCGCGGCCTGGACCGGCGCGGGGCGCTCGATCCGCCGCCGTACGACCAGCCGGGCGTGGTCGGCTGGTACGCGGGCGGGGTGGCACCCGGGGCGCCGGGGACCGCGCTGCTGGTCGGTCATGTCGACAGCGACACCCGGCCCGCCGTCTTCTACAAGGTCAGTGCCCTGCGGCCGGGCCAGACGATCCGGGTGATCCGGGCCGACGCCAAGGTCGCCGAGTTCACCGTGGAGTCCGTCCAGGTCCTCACCCGCGACCGCTTCGACGCCCACCAGGCCTACGGTCCCCGCCGGTCGGGCCGGGCCGAACTGCGGCTGGTCACCTGCGGCGGCAGCTTCGACCGTACGACCGGCAGCTATACGGCGAACGTGGTGGTGTCGGCGTACCTCACGGGTACTGGACTGTAATGAGAACGCCCACCTGCCCCGGCCGACGACCCGCTCCCTCTGAAGTCGTGTCGCGGGACCTATGTCAGGATTGAGACTTGGAACGGTGCACCCAAGGGGGAGTTGGATGTACGGCAGCAGGGGGGCCGGGACGACCGCCGGGAGGCGGATGTCCGCAGTGGTGCTGGGGGCGGCACTGCTGATCACGGGGTGTTCTTCCTCCGACGGAGGAGACGGATCGGACGGCGGTGCCGACGCGGGCGCCGGGATCACCCAACAGCCCAAGGAAAAGGCGCCCTTCTGGGTCAACCCGGACGGCACCGCGGCCCAGCAGGTCGCCGCCCTGGAGAAGTCCGGCAAGAAGCAGGACGCCGAGCAGATCCGCAAGATCGCCGAGCAGCCGGTCGCCGAGTGGATCGGCCCGGACAACCCGCGTGAGCAGACCCAGGGCTTCACCGAGGCCGCCGACAAGGCCGGCCGTACGGCCCTGCTCGTGCTCTACAACATCCCGCACCGCGACTGCGGTCAGTACTCACAGGGCGGCGCCGCCGACGGCAACGCCTACCGTGACTGGCTCG
>KL569202.1:36914-37830 GCA_000715635.1 Streptomyces violaceus
GTGACTGGCTCGACGGCGTGGCGGCCGGCATCGGCGACCGGTCGGCCGCGGTCATCCTGGAACCGGACGCGCTGCTGCACCTCGTCGACGGCTGCACGCCGGAGCAGTTCCACGAGGAGCGCTACGACCTCCTCAAGGGTGCCGTGGCCAAGCTGAAGTCGCTGAAGAACACGAAGGTGTACCTGGACGCGGGCAACGCCGGCTGGCAGAACCCCGACCAGATCTTCGAGCCCTTGAAACGGGCCGGTATCGATCAGGCCGACGGCTTCTCCGTCAACGTCTCCAACTTCTACGCCACCGACGAGTCCATCGCCTACGGCAAGACGCTCTCCGCCAAGGTCGGGGGCAAGCACTTCGTCATCGACACCAGCCGCAACGGCAAGGGCCCCTACACCCAGGGCAACCCGGACGAGCGCTGGTGCAACCCGCCGGGCCGCGCGCTGGGCGAGACGCCCACGACGAAGACGGCCGACCCGCTGGTCGACGCCTACCTGTGGGTCAAGCGCCCCGGCGAGTCGGACGGCGAGTGCAAGGGCGGCCCGAAGGCGGGCCAGTGGTGGCCGGACTACGCACTGAAGCTGACCAAGGCCAGCTCCTAGAAGTCCGGGCAGACGTCGTCGACCTGGTCGGGGTCAACGCCCTGGCGGCAGACATGCGAAAGGGGCGCCCTCCGCACAGGAGAGCGCCCCGATCAGCCGGGAACTACGGCACCTTGACCCACTGGGCCTTGCTCGGCGTCCCCTTGTCGTCCGTCACGAACAGCATGTACCAGCCAGCCTGGACCAGGTTCCGGTTCTCCGGAACGGTCACCGTCAGCTTGTCGCCGGACGCTTTGAAGTCCAGGGCGATCGACCGCTGGTCGACGTCGGTGACGTGGGTGGCGGCGCTCGGCCTGATCAGCCGGACCTTCTTGACC
>KL569202.1:38016-40015 GCA_000715635.1 Streptomyces violaceus
CGGTGACGTGGGTGGCGGCGCTCGGCCTGATCAGCCGGACCTTCTTGACCTTGGCCGCGCTCGACGAGGTGAACGTCCCCGTTCCGCCGCGCTCGATGGTCTGCGGCCCGCCGGACAGCGAGGGCCGTTCCCCGTCGCCGTAGAGGTAGGGCGGCGTGTAGATCTCGATGCGCTGCTCGAACTTGCCCGGCTTGGTGTTGGCCTTGTCGCCGTACAGCGAGTCCGAGCCGAAGAACATCAGGCGGCCGTCGGGCAGCAGGATCGACCCGGAGTGGTAGTTGCGGCCCACCAGCGGGTCGGCGACCCGCTTGAGCTCGTTCTTCGCCGTGTCGTAGAGGTGCGCCTGGAAGATGTTGGAGTCGCCGCGACCCCGGTAGTCCTCCGAGCCGCCGGAGATCAGCACGTTGTCGTCGGGCAGGATCGAGGCGTTCGGGTAGCGGGTGCCCTTCTCCAGGGACGGGCCGTCCTCGAAGCTCGGGTCCGCGTCCTTCAGGTCGACGATCCGGGTCTTCTCGCTGGACTCCTTGGACTCGCCGACGCCACCGCCGCCGACCACCATGTACTTCTCGTCCTGCGCGGGCGGCAGCAGCACCGTGCCGGACGTCTCCATGAGCTTGGGGTCGCTGAGCCCCGGGATCTTCGCGAACCTGTTGGTGTCCACGTCCCAGACGCCCGGCTCACGGCCCACGTCGTCCGGTCCGTAGCCCGCGTTCGAACCCGAGTAGAAGATCTTGCCGTTCTGCATGAGGAACAGCGCCGGGTAGGTCGGGAACTGCCGGACCTTGCCGGTGTAGGTCCACTTCTTGGTCTTCGGGTCGAAGACCTCGTTCTTGCCCGGCACGAGCTGCCCGATGTCGTCGAGGCCGGAGACGCTGAGGATCTTCCCGTCGCTCAGGGTGGTGAGCGTCGGGTACCAGCGGGCCTCCTTCATCGGGTCGACCTTGATGTACTTCTCGGCTACGGGGTCGAACTCGAAGGCGTCCCGGATGCCCTGGAAGTCCTTCTTGTCGAGGGCGAGCTTCTGGGCGATGCCGTAGGTGTTCTTGGCGTCGGCGCCGTTCAGGCCGTGCACCTTGTAGTTGTCCTGCGTGCCCGTCTCGTACTTCTGCCCGCGCTTCTGCGCCTCGACGTAGATCCGGCCGAGGCCGGGGTCGTTGCGCAGGAACTTGCCGGTCGCTTTGTCGAAGACCTTCTTCGCGCGCGGCACGAGCACCGGGTCCTTCGAGACGAAGGTCTTGCCGTTCTCCTTGCCCGTGAACTTCGTGCCCGCGGGCAGGGTGATCGGCTCGTCCGGGTTCTCGTTGTGGACGATCATCAGGCCGCCGGCCTTGGTGACGTCACCCTCGAGCTTCTCGTACCGCTTCGTGCCGCCCGCGATCAGCAGATTGCCGTTGGCGAGCTGGGTGTGGCCGGTGCAGAACAGGTCGGCGGGCGTGGGGACCTTCTTGATGGTGCCCTTGACCGGGTCCCAGATCCGGGTGTCGAACTTCTTCGCGTCGAAGTTGTCCTGGTTGTTGCCCGACCCCGCGACGAGCAGCACCTTGCCGGTGCGCAGCAGCGCCGCGTGGATCGTGTTCTGCCGGTACTTTTCGGGGAAATCGATGATCTCCCACTTGCCGTTCGCGGCCTTGTACTCCGGCTTGTTGATTGTGTACTGGTGGTATTTCTCGGTTCCGAAGCGGTAGAGCCACGGCCCGTTCATCCCGGCCAGCGCGAGTACCACCGCCGTGCCGATCGCGAGTCGACGGGCCCGGCGGCGGCCTGCACGGTCGTTCATTCCTTACGTCCCCCAAGTCCACCAAGGGCGATCTGCATGGTCTGGTCGGATCCCCCGACCTCCCCGTTTTCGCCAGGGGTGGCGGCCCAACTGGGCTTGTGCTGCGGGGCGTGCGCCGCCGACGGCTGCTGCGGGATGGGCAGCGGCTGCGTCCGGTGCGGCCCTGCAGGGTCCTGCGGCTGCTCCCCGGCGGGGGCGGCGGGCTTCTTCGCCTCCTGACGT
>KL569202.1:40179-43193 GCA_000715635.1 Streptomyces violaceus
TGTATAAGAGACAGGATCAGCAGCGCGAACGTCGCCCAGATGATCATCGCGGGGTGGGAGTGGCCGAAGACGAAGCCGGCGGTGATCGAGGCGGCGAAGATCAGGATGAAGTACCAGTGGTAGCGGAACGTGCCGAACCAGCGGTCCGGGCTCGCCGAGTCGCCCTTGGGCGTGACCACGAACTTGCTCTTGCGCCGCAGCACGGAGTCGATCAGCGCCTTCGCGTACAGCGGCGCCGACAGCGCGGACATCACCATGCCGGCCACACCGCCGGAGCCCTCCGGCTCGTGCGGCGAGACGTTGTGCCGGCGGTTCCAGACGTACAGACCGATCTGCAGGGCGGAGGCGTTGCCGTAGAGCATCAGCCAGACCGCCGGGTCGATGTTCACACCCGAGGCGCCCAGGCCCAGGAACAGGCAGCAGCTCAGCGCCGCCAGGATCCAGTTGAGGGCCGACATCGGGTAGAAGATGATCATCATCGTGTAGTTGAAGAGCTTGCTCGGCGGCAGCGAGTACCAGCCCTTCCAGTACTGCCCGATGATCGTCTCGTACGTCCCTCGCGACCAGCGCATCTGCTGGGTGAAGAAGTCCGTCCAGGCGCTGGGGCCCTCACCGACGGCGAGCACGTCCGGCGTGTACACCGAGCGCCACTTACGGCCCGTCGCCGGGTTCTTGTGGCGGTGCATCTCGAAGCCGGTCGCCATGTCCTCGGTGATCGAGTCGTACAGACCGCCGATCTGCTTGAGCGCCTTGATGCGCACGGCGTTGGAGGTGCCGACGAACATCGGGGAGCCGTAGCGGTTGCCGGCGCGCTGGATCAGCGCGTGGAAGAGGAACTGCTGCGACTCGGCGGCCTTGGTGATGGGGTTGTCGTAGTTGCCGTAGACCTGCGGGCCGATGACGAAGCCGACGTCCGGGTCGCGGAAGAAGCCGAGCATCCGCTCCAGGTAGTTGGGCAGCGGCACGTGGTCGGTGTCGACCGAGGCGAAGAAGTCGTAGTTGTCGCCGTGCGCCTCGAGCCAGGCGTTGTAGTTGCCGTGCTTGGTCTTGGCGCGGTGCGGGCCCTTGGCCTGGTTCCACTTCGCGACGCCCTTGCGGGAGAAGTGGTGCACGCCGAGGCGCTCGCAGACCGCCTTCACCTCGGGGTCGTCGCCCTCGTCGAGCAGCCAGACGTGCATCAGGCCCCGGTGGCGGATCTTCACGGCCGCCTCCAGGGTCTTCGTCACCATCTCCAGCGGCTCCTTGCCGGGCACGAAGGAGGTGAGGAAGGCCACTCTGGTGCCGGTCTCGGGCACCACCGGGATCGGGTCGCGGGCCACGAGCGTGGCGTGCGCGTTCGACAGCACGTTCATGCAGCGGAAGAACTCGATCAGGCCGATCGAGACGAGCATGACCATGTCGAGCGCGGGCAGCCAGTCGAAGGCCGGGTAGTCGCGCTCGGTCCAGTGCTCGGGCTGGAGCAGCCAGAACAGCAGCACCAGGGACAGCACCGGGGCCGCGGCCAGCATCAGGGCGACCCTGATGCGGTGCGGCTCCTGCGAGATGAGCGAGCGGTACTGCACCTTGTACGGCTTGTTCGGATCGGGCTGGGTGAGGGGACCCGCGAGCCGGCTGTAATGCTCGTAGTCGTATCTCGGCAGATTCTTCTTGATCCGCCGGAATGTCCCCGTGGTGCTCATCCGGTGCCCCGGCACCCTGAGCTGAGTGGTCTGGGACGGGTCGTGGTCCTGCCGGGCACCCGTGGGCCTCGACGTCATGAGTCATCCCCCCACACGCGGAAAGCCGCGTGTTTCGTCGCTTCTTACCGTCTGCGCCAGGTCCCCCTCGACCTTCACAGACGTATCAGTGGTGGATCGCGGTCACCACGTCATCCACACCTTATAGACATGGCAACGCGACCTTCCGGTTGCATGATGCCCCCCTCGGCATCGCTCCATGAACGGGGCCCCTACTCCCGCCCTGTCGGCAACCGGTTCTTGTGCCCCCCAACTGCCGCGAATCCGCAGCATCTTGAAAAACCAGATAACCAGGGTTCTACGGCGTTCATCATGATCGCAAGATGCGAAACGCGGTGTTTACCGGTCATACGCGTTCATTGTGGCGGGTGTGGGGACTCTGTGGAGCCGTTGTGGACAGACGGGCGCGGATGTTGCCGAAGTGCTCTCTTATGGCCTCCTCCGCCCGCATCGAGTCGCCGGACCGGACCGCGTCGAGGATCTCCCGGTGCTGCCGGCAGGTGACCTTCGGGTCCTGCGGCTCGCCTCCGAGGTCCGTGCGGACCCGGTGGAAGGCGTCCCAGAACGCCTCCAGGACCTCGCTGAGCAGCACGTTGTCCAGCCCCCGGTAGAGGGTGGCGTGGAAGGCGCGGTCGGTCTCGGCGAGGCCGGCTCCGCGCGCGGCCTCCTCATCCATACGGTCGACGAGCGCGTCCAGTTCAACGAGGTCCGCATCCGGTATCCGCCCCGCGAGCCGGGAGACGAGCCCGGTCTCCACGGCCTCCCGCAGTTCGAGCAGCTGGAGCAGGGAGTCCTCGCCCCGGTAGTGCCCGGCGACCGTGCGGAAGGCGAGGCCCTCGATCATCGGGGCCAGGGACATCGGGCCGACGTAGGTGCCGAAGCCGTGCCGGATCTCCACGATGCCCATCGCCTGGAGCGCCTTCAGCGCCTCACGTACCGAGTTCCGGCTCGCGCCGAGGTACTCCATCAGCTCGGGCTCGGTCGGCAGCGGGGCCCCGGAGGCCAGCCGGCGGTCGATGATGAGCTTCTTGATCCGCTCTTGTAGGTCACGCGCTGCCATGGCGAGAGGGTATCCGGCCAATCGCGCGGTGCACCGGGTTCCGGCCATGGCGGGAGGGGCCTCAAGGAGAGCGGGCTCCAGGAGATACAGGCAGGAGAGGCAAGAAGGAGACACAAGAAAGCCCCCCGCTTCCGCGAGGGGCTTTCCGGTCGGTGCGCCGCCAGGGACTCGAACCCCGGACCCGCTGATTAAGAGCTGTCTCTTATACACATCTCTGA
>KL569202.1:43434-43802 GCA_000715635.1 Streptomyces violaceus
GCTAGCGGCGCGCGCTGACGTCGTAACTCTACAGGACGCACGGAGGTGCTCCGGACCACCGAGCCGGGGCCCGGGACGGCCCTCGCAAGGGCGCCGGGTACATCATTCGGACCGTCAGCATGCGAGTCCGGAAGACAGTTGAGAAACTGACGGCGCGCGCCCGGGCCTGCACAGGCGCCGCCATTTTTCCGACGGAACTGTGAGGGGAATCGCATGAAGTCGCCGGTATTCGAGGAATTCGACCCCGGGGGCGACTGCGACTGCCCCGGCTGCGTCCACTGGCGCCGCGTCCTGCCGCGTTCCCCGGCCGGCCGCACCACCACCCATCCGGCCGCGCACCGGGCTCTCGCCGTGGCCGCCGTGGCCGC
>KL569202.1:43975-45332 GCA_000715635.1 Streptomyces violaceus
GGCCACGCCGTACCGGCCGCCGCCGCCCCGCACGCACCCCACCGATCGGGTGTTTTCGCAGATGACGACCCCGGAACCCCCCAGGGGGACATGGCCCCGCTGCACGGCGCCGAGGGCCGTGAGGGCAAGCCCTCCGACGCCGTCGAGCCGGCCGCCATCACCCGTACGGAGATCATGGACCGGGCCAAGACCTGGGTCGCCGCGAAGGTGCCGTACAACATGAACGCGTACTGGTCCGACGGTTACCGGCAGGACTGCTCGGGCTATGTCTCGATGGCCTGGCAGCTGCCCGGAAACGAATGGACGGGCAGCCTCGCCCAATTCGGTGAACGGATTTCCAAGGAGGAACTCCAGCCGGGCGACATTCTGCTGTTCCACAATCCGGCCAACCCGGAGAGAGGCTCGCACGTCGTCATTTTCGGCGGCTGGACGAACACCAAGCACACCTCCTACATGGCCTACGAGCAGGCCCGCCCGCACACCCGACGGCAGTCCACCCCGTACGCCTACTCGAGCGACTCCGACCGGTACGTCCCCTACCGCTACAAGGGCATCGCCGTGCAGGAGGAGCCGGTCCCGGGAAAGGGCAGGGGGATGCCGGGCGCACCGGCCGCCACGCCCTACCCGGGAGCGACGTATTTCGGCCCCGGCGCGAACAACAAGTACGTCACGCAGCTCGGCCGGATGCTCGTCGCGCGCGGGGCCGGCGCCTCGTACCCCTCGGAACCGGGACCGCGCTGGACGGACGCCCACCGGCGGGCGACCCGGGCCTTCCAGCGGGCCCAGGGCTGGAAGGGCCCGGACGCCGACGGGCTGCCCGGCCCGCGCACCTGGGAGCTGCTGGTCACCGGGAAGGGCAAGGACGTCACAGCGGAGGAGGCCGGGCCGCCGCCCTCCTCCCACGGTGTCCCCGGCTACCCGGGCCGGGCGATGTTCCGGGCCGGTGCGAGCAACCCGTATGTCACCCGGCTGGGGAGGCAACTGGTGCGGAAGGGGTTCGGCAGGTTCTACCCGGACCGGCCGGGCCCGCGCTGGGGCGAGTCGGACCGGCGAGCCGTCGAGGCCTTCCAGCGTTCCCAGGGCTGGCGGGGCGGAGCGGCGGACGGCTTCCCGGGGCCGGAGACCTGGCGGCGGCTCTTCTCCTAGCACCCCGGCACGGGGCCCACCCGTTGTGACGCATCTGGCGCGGAGGCTGGAGGCACGCATGACCACGACCACTTCCCACACGTCCGAGCCCGACGGACCGGCCGAGGGGCCGGCCAGGCCCGCCCGGCTCATCCAGAACGAGTCGACCACCGAGATCCCCGTCCATCTGCTGTTCCGCGACGACCCGGACCCGGCGCCGGTCCCGCCGAGG
>KL569203.1:0-250 GCA_000715635.1 Streptomyces violaceus
CGCACGCCGAACCCGGTCGCGGGCTCGGCCCGGACCTCCCCGAGCCGCCGGGCCGCCGCCCGGGCCCGGGCCAGGCCCGCGAGCCGGCCGACCAGGACGCCGACGCCCGTCGCGAGCACCGCGTACCGCGAGGCCGCGAGGACGTCCCCCACCGACAGCCGGTCCCGGGTGAGCAGCACACCGGCCACGGCGATGACCCCGAGGTGCAGCAGCGGCGCCACGGCGACCGCCTGCGCGGCGGCCCGCCCCT
>KL569203.1:475-1516 GCA_000715635.1 Streptomyces violaceus
TGTATAAGAGACAGGTGTCCGGCTCGGGACAGATCGGGCAGCGGGCGCAGTACGCGGGCGGTCTCCTTGTCCTCCGTACCCGCCGCCTGGACGGTACGGACGCCCTCGACGGCCTCCGCCAGCGCGGCCGCGATCCGGCCCTGGGCCTGCTGATACCGGGCCGCGCTCTCCGAGGTGCCACGGGAGACGGCACGCAGCAGAAGAGTCAGGACGGGGGCTCCGGCGAGGAAGACGGCCGCGAGCCGCCAGTCGATCAGGCCGAGTGCGACGACGCCGCCGACGGGGCCGGCGAGCGCGGCCAGCAGCGCCGCACGGGCCGCGGGCGTGGTTCCCGCCTCGGCCGCGTTGCCGACCAGGCGCGCGACCAGGTCACCGGAGCCGAATCGGTCTGCGGCCCGCGGGCCGACGCCCAGGACGTGCCCGGTCAGCCGGCGGCGCAGCCACGCCGTGCTGCGGGCGTCGACGGTGCCGGTGAGGACGGTCTGCGCCGCGTCGAGCACGACGAGCAGCAGCGCGAGGCCGGCGCAGTACAGCACCCAGCGGGTCGCCGGAGCCTGCGCCAGCAGAAGATCGAGGGCCCGGCCGAGTGCGGCCGGCAGCAGCAGTCCGGCGCCGGTCGCGGCGGTGCTCACCAGGCACAGGGCAACGCATCGGGTCCCGCTGTACCGGGTGGCCGTACGCAGCAGTGTGCGGGCGTGTCCGGTCGCCGGGTCCTCGTCACCACGCGTGCTCATAGGGGCCTTTCGTGGGACGGGAGGGACCCCGGGCGGCCCCGTCCCCGAAGGGAGAAGGCCGCCCGGTGCCGTACCGCAGACGCGGTCAGAGACAGAGCAGGACGCTCGCCGCGCTGATGCAGGAGAGCAGGCTCACCGTGCTGTTGCCGCCGCCGTCGGTCCGCTCCTCGGACTCGATCGTCTGCAGGTCGAGAAGTGCCATGATGTGTCCTTCCGTTGGGTGTCCGTCCGTGGTCATCCGTGGGGACGGGGTGGTGTCACGACTCCGCGGGATCGCGGAACCGCGTCAGTGGGGCCGCCGGTTCGG
>KL569203.1:1728-2217 GCA_000715635.1 Streptomyces violaceus
GCCGCCGGTTCGGCGGCGGGAGGAACGGCAGATGGGCGTCGGTCGCCGGGTCGAGGGCCGCGCCGAGCGCCAGCAGGCACCCTGCCGTTCCGGTGGCGAGATCCATGGACAGCCGCATCATCTGGTGGCCGGGGAAGGCCAGTTGGCCCTGGTACGCCATCGCGAACCAGCCGAGCCCGGCGATCTGTCCGGCCAGCCGGTCCGCGGTCGCACCCGGCGTGGTCGTGCGGCTGAGGTGGAGGATCATTCCGGCGCGGCCCTGGAAGAGCCCGGGCTGCGCGTAGAAGCGTGAGGTGGCGGCGGTGACGACCCCGGAGCGGGCCGCCTCGAACTCCCCGGCGAGGCCGGGGGAGTGGGTCACGAGGTCGTCGAGGACCATGCCGAGGCCCGCGCTGCCGTCGCCGAGGTAGGGCAGGGTCCGCCAGCCCTCGTCGACCTCCAGTGACCCGTTCTCGCGGGTCGCGCAGGACTCCAGGTCCCGGCGCAGTG
>KL569203.1:2543-3326 GCA_000715635.1 Streptomyces violaceus
CCCCAGTCCGGCCAGTCCGCCGTGCAGGTCGGAGGAGAGGTTCTGCCACCGCTCGGCGAGGATGCCCTCGACCAGGTCCAGAGCCCGCTGCCGGTGCCCGAGCCGGTCCAGGACCAGGGCGACGCCCGCCAGCCCGTCGTACAGGCCGAGCGGCGTGCCGACCGGGGCCGGTGCCGTCCGGGCGAGCAGCCAGCGCTCGCCCTCCTCGTAGCGCTCGGCACCGGTCGCGTCCAGCGCGTACAGCACCCCGGCGGCGCCGTGGGCGAGCCCGAGCCCGCCGCCGTCGGAGAACTGGGCGACATCGCCCGGGAAGAGCCGGTCGTCGCGCTCCGGGGTGGCCGAGGCGAGGATCGCCTTGACCATCGAGTCGCGGCTGTACGGCCAGTCACCGGGATCCACCGGCGCGGAGGGAGTGGCCACCGTACGGCCGGACACCTCCCGCGTGATCTCCGCGACCGCCTCGTCGAGGAACTCCCGCGGCACGTCGGGGAACTGCTCCGAGATCACCTCGGCCAGATGCGCCGCCTTGCCGCGGTCGACCACGAACAGTGTCGTCACGGGCAGGAACAGGGCAAGGCGCAGACAGGCCAGCGCATAGCGGTCGACATCGGCGCCCCGGCGGTCCGGCGGCGCGAAGAAGCCCGGGTGGGCGACGACCTGGCGGCCGTTCTCCTCGGCCGGTGCCGCTGCCTCGAAGTCGAGGAGGAAGACCGACTCCTCGTCCGGCGCGACCATGATGTTGAAGACGTGCAGGTCGTTGAAGACGATGCCGCGGGCGTGCAC
>KL569203.1:3506-4006 GCA_000715635.1 Streptomyces violaceus
CGATGCCGCGGGCGTGCACCGCCGCCACAGCCTCCTCCACCTCGCGGTGGATGCGCAGCGCCCACGCCGTGTAGGCGGCGACGGCCCCCGCGTCGGGATCCTGGGCCAGCAGCGGATGCCGCTCGGCGAAGAACGAGTTGAGCGGACGGCCCTCCAGGAAGTCCATCACCAGGAACCGGTGGCCGCCGAGCTCGAACCAGTCGCGCACCTCCGGTACCACGCCCGTGCCCGCGACCTGCTCCAGCGCCCGCTTCTCCCGCTCGAGCCGGGCGACCGCGTCGGCCCCGTCCGAGGCGAGTCCCGCGTGCGGCCGGCCCTCCTTGAGGACGACCTTGCGACCGTCGCGGGTGTCGGTGCCCGCGTAAACGCCGCCGCCGTTGGAGAAGTGCAGCGCCTTCTCGATGCGGTACGGCAGCTCGCCCGTCGTCGTGTTGTTCCGCGCGTCGAGATGCGGCTGGAGGAACGCCGGCAGCGTCACCCACTCCGGCACCTGGAAGGAC
>KL569203.1:4168-10065 GCA_000715635.1 Streptomyces violaceus
CCACTCCGGCACCTGGAAGGACGGCGTCCGCCGGTCCGGCACCAGCTCCCCCGCGCCGTCGCGCACCGCCGGCACCAGCGAGCCCCGCTCGTCCACGACGAACGAGCGCGCGAAGGCGCCGTAGCGGACGTACAGCGGACCCTCGCCCCAGCGCAGATCGGTGAGGATGTACGGACCCTCGAACCCCTCCAGCAGCGCGCCCAGCTCGCGCAGCACCTCGTGCAGCTGCTCCTCGTCGGCCGGATAGACGGTGACGAACTTGCCGCTGCCGTCGCGGGGCGCGTACTTGGTGTTGCGCAGGTGCAGCAGGTGCGGGCCGGGCACGAATTTGAAGGGGACGCGCCGCTCGACGCAGTAGTCCCAGACGATCCCGGCGATCTTCTCCGCGTTCGCCCGGGTCGCCGAGGCGTGGATCTTCCAGCCCTGCGCGGGACCCTGCAGCGGCTCGCCGTCCGGACCGGGCGGCGTCATCGTCAGCCAGTCCCCGATCCGTGCCGTCTCCCAGCCCTCGGGCACGGGCCGGCGGGCCGTCTCGTAGAGGTGCGCGGCCGCCCCCTGCGAGGCCTCCTGCCCGCCTCGCGCCAGCCGGTCCGGTGTCTCGTAGAAGTGCCGGTCGGCCAGCGCGTACACCTCGTACCGCTTGTCCATGCGTCCCCCTCCGTGATCGGCACCGAGCCTTCCAGCCACGCGCCGGGCCAGGACAGTCACGGCTGTCACGAGAACAGCGTGCGGAACGCATAGGTAAAGACATGTTCGGTTCCGTTCGAGCACCCGCGTCGGGCCGGCCCACGGAACGCTCACAGGGGCTGCGCAGGTGTCGCATAAGCGCTGTAATGGCCAACGTGGTCAGTGAGGGCGCCCGAGAACCCCAAGAACGCAGAACGCGAACGCTGCGTGTCGAAGGTGCCCTCAAAGCGATCGCGGTCGATCAGGAATCGCCGGAACGCGTGCACCGTGTCCTAGAACAGGCACTCGTCTTCGCCGGCGCCGCGTTCGCCGCCCTGTACACACCCGGCCAGGACGGCGAGCTGCTGCGCCTGGTGGAGTCGGCCGGGGTGCCGAGGACGCTGTACGGACTGCGCGACAGTTATCCGCGCACCGGGCGTTCCCCGGTCGCCGAGGCTCACCGCGGCGGACGCCCCGTCTCGCTGGGCCCAGCGGAACTCGCCGAGCACGTCCAGGCCCGGCGCGTGCCGTCCCGGGACTTCTTCCTGACGGCACTGCCCGTCCACGGGAACGGCGGCGGCTGTCTTCTCGCCGTGTGCGAGCGCCCCGACGGATTCGACACCGAGGACCGTGAGTGCCTGCACCTCATCTCCGAGGCGGTCGCCTTCCCCGCCCCGGCCGCGCCCGCCGAGGGCGGTGAACTTCCGCCGGGCGCGTTCAGCCTCGCCATGGACACCGGCCGCGTCCGGGCCGGCGACGACCTGCTGGACCTGTTCGGCCTGGACCCCGTGGAATTCGACGGCCGGGTCGAGACCCTGCTCGGCCTGACCGTGCCGGAGGACCTGCCCTCGCTGATGTCCGTGGTGGAGGCCGACCACATGTCCATCGGCGACCGGGAGCTGGAGTTCCGCGTGCTCCAGCCCACCGGACCCCCGAAGTGGCTCCGGCTGCGCGGGCGCCTCCTGGCCGGCGGCGTGGGTCACTCCGCACGGCTCGTGGGCACCGTCGACGACGCCTCCACACTGCGCTCCGACGTCACCGACGTGGCCCGCGTCCAGCGCCTGGCCACCGCGCTGGCCACCGCCGTCACCGTCCGCGACGTCGGCAAGGCCGTGGTCGCCGCCCTGCGCCGGCCGCTCAGAGCCGACCGCATCGCGCTCGCCGAGCTGGAGAGCGACCGGCTCGTCGTCACCGTCCTCGACCCGCCCGAACCCGAGGCCTGGCCCGAGCTGTGGCGCCGGGAGTGGCGCACCGAATGGCCCGACGCGCCCGTACGCGCCATGCCCACCCTCGCCGCCGCCCTGCGCGAGGGCCGCGCCCGGATCTGGCCCGCCGGCAGCGCCCTGGAACGCGGCCTGTCCGAGGTCGGCCCCGGCGGGCTCGCCGTCCTTCCGCTGCCCGCCGGGAACCGCATGGCCGGGGCCTGCCTGATCGGCTGGGACACGCCGCACGACTTCGGCTCCGACGAACGCGCCCTGCTCACCGCCTGCGCCGGCCTCGCCGGACAGGCCCTGATGCGGGCCCGCGCCTTCGACGCCGAACACGAACTCGTCGGCATGCTCCAGCGCCAGCTGCTGCCCCGCCGCCTGCCCCGCCTGCCGGGCGCCGAGGCCGTCACCCGCTATCTGCCCAGCACGGCAGGGCTGGAGCTCGGCGGCGACTGGTACGACGTCATCCCGCTGCCCGACAACCACGTCGCCCTCGTCATCGGTGACGTCCAGGGTCACAGCGCCGCCGCAGCCACCCTCATGGGCCAGATGCGCACCGCCCTGCGGGCCTACGCCGTCGAAGGGCACACGCCGGACGTGGTGGTCTCCCACGCCAACCGGCTGCTCATGGACATGGAGAGCGACCTCTTCGCCACCTGCGCCTATGTCGACATCGACCTGGAGGAGGGCTCCGCCTGGTGCGTGCGCGCCGGGCACCTGCCGCCGGTGCTGCGCTATCCGGACGGCACGACCGAGATTGCGGAGGCCGAGGGCGGCCCGCCCCTCGGGGTGATCACCCAGGCCGACTTCCCTATGAGCCCGCTCCGGCTCCCGCCCGGCACCCTGATCGCCCTGGTCACGGACGGGCTCGTCGAGACGCCCGACTCCGACATCGACGAGGGCATGGAACGCCTCGCCGACCAGCTGGCCGCGTCCGCCCCCGTCGACCTGGGGCTCGTCGCCGACGCCCTCCTCGGCAACGCCCAGCGCAGCGACGACGTCGCCGTGCTCCTGCTGCGCTACGACGGCATGGACCTGCGCCCGCTGCGGGAGAGCTGGACGGTGTGGCGCGTGCCGCAGGCGGTCGGGCACGCCCGCCGCTTCGCCCGGCGCACCCTGCGCTCCTGGGGCGTCACCGAGGACTTCGACGCCGCCCTCCTCGTCGTCTCCGAACTCGTCACCAACGCTCTCGTCCACACCGACGGCCAGGTCCGCATGGACCTCACCCTCGTCAACGACCGTCTGCGCGTCGCCGTCGCCGACGCCTCACCGCGCTCTCCGGTCAGACCGACCAGCATCGGCTGGGAGGCCACCGGCGGCCGGGGCGTCCTCCTCGTCGAGGCACTCTCGGCGACGTGGGGCACACTGCCGGTCAGCGGCGGCAAGCAGGTGTGGGCGGAGTTGGCGCTGGGGCGCTGAGCACCCGGCGCGGGTTCCTTGTGACCGCACGGGTTCACCGGGTACCCGGAGCGACGCGAGAAAGGAAGAACCGCCACGAGCCGAAGAAAGAGGCCCATCATGGCTCAGCATGTCCGCGACATCATGACCGGCGATCCGGCCACGGTCGAGCCGCAGACCTCCGTCGCCCAGGTGGCCCGCATCATGCGCGACGAGGACCTCGGAGTCGTCCTGGTGACGGACGGCGACGATCTGCGTGGGTTGGTCACCGACCGTGACCTGGTGATCCGGTCGGTCAGTGAGGGCGGCGACCCGGAGCGGACCACCGTGGCCGGTGCGTGCAGCGACGACCTGGTCACCATCGGCCCCGACGAGGACCTGGTCCACGCGGTGGAGCTGATGCGTGAGCACTCCGTGCGCCGTATCCCGGTGGTCGACCACGGACACCCCGTGGGCATCGTCTCCCTGGGCGACCTGGCCATGGAGCGCGACCCGGAGTCCGCGCTGGGCGACATCAGCGCCGCCCGTCCCAACACGTGACAGGTGTGAACAGCTCTGCCCCGCAGACGAGTTGAGAGCCTCGGTCCAGGCGTCACGACGCGCGTTTGTTCGGTTTCCCTTTGGATACCCGAGCAGCAGCGGACCCAGAAGGAAGATGATGAGTCGTGACGTCCATGGACCTGAGTGACAAGCCCGCCGTCCGTCGGCCGGAGACCGGCTGGTCGAAGGCACGCCGCCTGCGCGGCAAGGCCGCGCTGCGGACCTGCCTCCCCGCCGTCGAGAACCGGGCCACTCCCGGAATCACACGCTCCGGGGCGGAGTGGAACATCGTCAGGGGCGAGGACTGACCGCTCCCCGGAAGGCCGCGGGGTGACGCGCCGAGTAACTCCGCGCATCGACAACCAAAAGAAGTGATGTTCACATCCGCCGGATCACGACTAAGGTGAACCGAATGAAGGCTCTCGTGCTGTCCGGCGGCGCAGGAACAAGACTGAGGCCGATCACACACACGTCGGCCAAACAACTGGTGCCAGTGGCCAACAAGGCTGTGCTCTTCTACGGGTTGGAGTCGATCGCCGAGGCCGGCATCACCGACGTGGGAATGATCGTCGGGGACACGGCCGCCGAGATCGAGGAAGCGGTGGGTGACGGGTCGAAGTTCGGCCTGAAGGTCACCTACATCCCCCAGGAGCGGCCCCTCGGGCTGGCCCACGCGGTACTGATCGCCCAGGACTACCTCGGCGACGACGATTTCGTGATGTACCTCGGCGACAACTTCATCGTCGGCGGCATCACCGACCTCGTCGACGAGTTCCGCGGCAGCCGGCCCGACGCCCAGATCCTGCTCACGCGCGTGGCCGACCCACGCGCCTTCGGTGTCGCCGAACTCGACCCGTCCGGCCAGGTGATCGGCCTGGAGGAGAAACCCGAGCAGCCCAAGAGCGATCTCGCCCTGGTCGGCGTCTATCTGTTCACGCCCCTGATCCACGAGGCCGTGCGCGCCATCGAACCGTCGTGGCGCGGCGAACTGGAGATCACCCACGCCATCCAGCACCTGATCGACTCCCGCGCCGACGTGCGCAGCACGGTCATCAAGGGCTATTGGAAGGACACCGGCAACGTCGGCGACATGCTCGAGGTGAACCGTACGGTCCTCGAAGCCATGGAGCGCCGCATCGACGGCGCCGTGGACGACGCCTCGGAGACCATCGGGCGGGTGGTCGTGGAAGAGGGCGCCCGGATCGTCAACTCCCGCATCGTCGGGCCCGTCGTCATCGGCGCGGGAACCCTCGTCAGCGACTCCTACGTCGGCCCCTTCACCTCGATCGCGGAGAACTGCCGGATCACCGACAGCGAACTGGAATTCTCGATCGTGCTGCGGGACTCCTCGATCCGGGGCGTCGGCCGGATCGAGTCCTCGCTGATCGGCCGGCATGTCGAGGTGACCCCGGCCCCCAGCGTCCCCAGCGCCCACCGACTCGTCCTCGGAGACCACAGCAAGGTGCAGATCACTTCATGAACCTCCTCGTCACCGGTGCCGCCGGGTTCATCGGCTCCCGCTACGTCCGTGCGCTGCTCGCCTCGGACGCGCCCGACGCGCCGCGCATCACCGTGCTGGACAAGCTCACCTACGCCGGCACCCTCGACAACCTCGAACTGACCCACCCCCGGCTGGAGTTCGTCCAGGGCGACATCTGCGACGCCGAACTCGTCGACAAGCTGATGGCCGGTGCCGACCAGGTCGTGCACTTCGCCGCCGAGTCGCATGTGGACCGCTCGATCACCGGCGCCGCCGACTTCGTCCGCACCAACGTGCTGGGCACCCAGACCCTGCTGGACGCCGCCCTGCGCTACGACGTGGGCCCGTTCGTGCACGTCTCCACCGACGAGGTCTACGGCTCCATCGAGTCCGGCTCATGGCCGGAGGACCACCCGCTGCAGCCGAACTCGCCGTACTCGGCCTCCAAGGCCTCCTCCGACCTGCTCGCTCTCGCCTACCACCGCACCCACGGCCTGGACGTGCGCGTCACCCGCTGCTCCAACAACTACGGCCCGCACCAGTTCCCCGAGAAGGTCATCCCGCTGTTCGTCACCAACCTCCTCGACGGCGGGACGGTGCCCCTG
>KL569203.1:10236-10906 GCA_000715635.1 Streptomyces violaceus
TCATCCCGCTGTTCGTCACCAACCTCCTCGACGGCGGGACGGTGCCCCTGTACGGCGAGGGCCGCAACGTCCGTGACTGGCTGCACGTCGACGACCACTGCCAAGGCGTCGACCTCGTCCGCACCCAGGGCCGGCCCGGCGAGGTCTACAACATCGGCGGCGGCACCGAACTCACCAACAAGGAACTCACCGGCCTGCTCCTTCAGTCCTGCGGCGCGGACTGGGACCGGGTGGAGTACGTCGAGGACCGCAAGGGCCACGACCTGCGCTACTCCGTCGACTGGAGCAAGGCCCGCGACGAACTCGGCTACCGCCCTGCCCACGACTTCACCACCGGCCTCGCCGAGACCGTCGCCTGGTACCGCGACAATCGTGCCTGGTGGGAGCCCCTGAAGCGGCGCGTCGCCCAGGAGCGCGCATGAGGTGGCTGATCACCGGCGCGGGCGGAATGCTCGGCCACGACGTCGTCGAGGAACTCACCCGGCGCGGCGAGGACGTGGTGGGCCTGGACCGCTCCGCCCTGGACATCACGCGTCCTGAGGCCGTCGACGCCGCGGTGCGGGAGCACCGCCCCGACCTGGTCGTGAACTGCGCCGCGTACACGGCCGTCGACGACGCCGAGACCGACGAGGCCCGCGCCCTGGAGATCAACCTGTCTCTTATACACATC
>KL569203.1:11155-12413 GCA_000715635.1 Streptomyces violaceus
CACCCGCCGGCACCGCGCACCGCCTACGGCCGCACCAAGCTGGCCGGCGAGCGGGCCGTGCTGGAGGAGCTTCCCGGGGCGAGCGCGGTCGTGCGCACGGCTTGGCTCTACGGGGTGCATGGCACTAACTTCGTGCGGACCATGATCGGTCTCGAAGCCCGCCGCGACACCCTCGACGTCGTCGACGACCAGCGCGGCCAGCCCACCTGGAGCGCTGACGTCGCCGAGCGGATCGCCGACCTCGGACCCCGGCTCGGTCCCGACGCGCACGGCGTCTTCCACGCCACCGACTCCGGCGAGGCCACCTGGTACGAGCTGGCCCGCGAGGTGTTCTCCCTTCTCGGCGCCGACCCGGACCGGGTGCGCCCCACCAGCAGCGCGGCCTTCCCCCGGCCCGCGCCCCGCCCGGCGTACAGTGCGCTCGCACATGGCCGGTGGCAGGAGATCGGCCTGCCCCTGCCGCGCGAGTGGCGCTCCGCCCTGCACGAAGCACTGCCCCGCATCCGCAAGGAAGGTCCCCCTTCGTGAAACGCCATGAGTTCCTCCGGGAACTGCACAAGGTCAGCGCCAATCGCAACTACCTGGAGATCGGCGTCAACGACGGCCGCAGCCTGCGCCTGTCCCGGGTCCCCAGCATCGCGATCGACCCCGCCTTCAAGGTGGTCTCGGAGCTGAAGTGCGACGTCCACCTGGTGAAGGCCACCAGTGACGACTTCTTCGCCCGTGACAACCCCCTCCAGCACCTCAAGGGCGGCCGTCACCCGCTGCGCAACCTGCGTCGCGGCCGCAGCCCCATCGGCTACTGGCGCCGCACCACGCTGGATCTCTCGTTCATCGACGGCATGCACATCTTCGAGTACGCCCTGCGCGACTTCATGAACGTCGAGAAGCACTCCGACTGGTCCAGCGTGATCGTCTTCGACGACATGCTGCCGCGCAGTGTGGACGAGGCGGCCCGGGACCGGCACACCAACGCCTGGACCGGCGACGTCTACAAGATCACCGAGGTGCTGGCGCGCTACCGCCCCGACCTGGTCACGATCCAGGTGGACACGGCGCCCACCGGCCAGCTCGTCGTCTTCGGCGCCGACCCGAACAACCGGGTCCTGCACGACAAGTACGACGAGATCATGGCCGAGTACAAGGTGCCCGACCCGCAGAAGGTCCCCGAGGCGATCCTCGAACGGGCCGGCGCGGTACGCCCCGAGGCCCTCGTGGAAGCAGGCTTCTGGCGCCCCCTCACCCAGGCCCGCAACCG
>KL569203.1:12610-14539 GCA_000715635.1 Streptomyces violaceus
GACCCCCCGGCGCCGGCCGCCGCCCGGGGGCGACCGGCGCCGCCACCTTCTCCCGGGTCGGCGTCACCGGCCCCGGGCGCGACCCACCCGTGCCTGCGAGGTGTCGCGGTGACTGCCTCCCGGTGTGTCGCGGCATCAGCCTCGGGACCGCTGCGGGCGGCGGGGCCGGGACGGTGCGGGGCAACGCTTGCGGCGAACCTCGGGCACCGGTCGTGCGCCGCTGCTCGCCGAGCACGGTGTGCTTCCCCGGGCGCGAGGCGCGCCCCCTGCCGGGTGTGTCAGCACTCGCTGTGCGTCGCGGCCAGCCTCCGGGCGTGCCACGGGCACCTGTCCGGGGCGTTGCGCGTCCCCTTGCACGGAGCGGGCCTCGCCACGTTACGCGAGATGGCCATCGGGTTGCCGATGCGGCCAGGTCGGGGCTACCGCCCGGGGCAGCGCTGTCGGCATGCGGCTCGGGTTCGGGGCTTCGGGCCGCTGCGCCCCTAAGCGCCTCAGCCCTCTGTGCCGTAGGCCGGTCGTCTCGGCTGGTTGGCGGGTCGTCCGGCTCAGCCCCCCGGCAGGCCCGGGCTCGCAGCGCGCACCGCCTGCCGGATCTGAGCGGCGACGGGTGCGCCGCGCCCAGGTTCGCTGCGCCCGGCACACCCGCCGCATCACTCGGGCGTCAGCCGTCTCCCCGACCGGCCCGCAGTTCCTCGTAGTACGCACGGCAGGTCTCGTACGACGGGAGCAGACCCTGGCGTTCCGCCTCGGCCAGGGTCGGGGCCTGTTCGTCCTTCGGGGAGAGGAGAGGGGTGATCCCCTCGGGCCAGGCGATGCCGAGGGCCGGGTCGAGGGGGTGGATGCCGTGTTCGCGCTCCGGGGCGTAGCCGGTGGAGCACAGATAGACCACCGTGGCGTCGTCGGTGAGTGCCATGAACGCGTGGCCCAGCCCCTCGGCGAGGAACACCGCGTGGCGGGTGTCGTCGTCGAGTCGTTCGGCCTCCCACTGGCCGTAGGTGGGGGAGCCCACCCGGATGTCGATCACCACGTCCAGGACGGCACCGCGCACACACGTGACGTACTTGGCCTGGCTGGGCGGCACATCGGCGAAGTGCACACCACGCAGCACGCCCCGCCGGGAGACCGAGCAGTTGGCCTGGGCCAGCGCCAGATGGTGGCCCGTGGCCTCACGGAACTCCTCGCCGCGGTACCACTCGTTGAAGCTGCCCCGGCCGTCCGGAAAGATCTTGGGCTCCAGAATCCAGGCGCCCTCTATCCCCAGTGGTCGCATGCTGTCACTGCCCTCCGATCCTGATACGGGAAACCACCTTCCGACGGGCGGTACCGACCACCCGCCGCGCCCGCCGCGCCAGCCGCAGCGCGACACCGGGCCCCGGCGCCGGAACGACCAGCACCTGACCGTCGGCGGCGCGCAGCGCGAACGGCAGCCCGGTGAAGCGGGGCCGGTCGGCGCCCGGGGCCAGACACAGAGCCACCCGCCAGGTGTCACGCGAGAGGTCCTTGGCGGGCATCGCCGCCTCCAGCACCGCCCCGCGTCCGTCCGGGGCGGGGGAGAGTGTGCCGGACGCGTCGAGGATCCGGCTCGAGGAGACGAACCTCAGCCGCACCTCGCTGTCGCCCTCGACATGCAGCGGAAGCGGAGCACGGAAACGGTCCCCTGAGACGGTGACATCCATCGGCTGCACGCTGCCCAGACCGAGCCGCTTGCCCCGCGCGCCGAGCTCCAGGGAGAGGTTGCCGTGCGGCTCCGTCCAGTACGGCAGAACAGGCCGGTCGCCGACGAGTCCCACGTCCGGCGTGGGCCGGGTCGCCCGTGGCGCCGGGCCCAGGCGGCACTCCTTGGTCCAGCCGCCCAGCTTGACCCGCACGACCGCGTCCCAGACGCCGTCACCCGGCAGGCCGGCCGGGGCGACGGTGGCGGTCGCCCGC
>KL569203.1:14752-15008 GCA_000715635.1 Streptomyces violaceus
CCAGCCGGACCTCCTCGCCGTCCCCGACGGGCACGGTCTCGCGCGTGAACTTCACCGGCTGGAAATACTGCGCGGCGCTGGAGCGCTCGCGCAGCAGCAGATCGGCCGTGGCCTGCCCGAAACGGGCGGCGGTCTCCGAGGCGACCCACTCCACCGCCTCGGTCACGTCCTTGGGCACGTCGTTCAGCGGGGCCGCCTCGGCGTCGGCGGGGAATTTCATCGGCTCGCCGCCGGAGGTGTACTCGGCCGTGAAGCT
>KL569203.1:15136-16529 GCA_000715635.1 Streptomyces violaceus
CCGTGAAGCCGATGCTGAGGGAGCCGTCCCGCCACTCCACGTGCGCGGGGGACGCCTTGGGGGCGATGCCGGCCTCCCATTCCGCGAAGGACACGACGTCGTCGTACCGGTCGGCCGCGGCCAGCGCGGCGACGACCTGCTGCGTCGGCTGCAGCCCGTCCGCGACACCGGGGCCGAATCGTTCGACGACGACCTCGTGGATCTCCCCGAACAGCTCCTTGCGGTAGTCGTCCGGCAGGTTCAGGAAGCGCCGGGCCCGCAGTCGCTCGACCATCTCCACGCGCAGCCAGCGGCGGAAGAGCTTGTCACGCACCGGGCCGGGCTCGGTGTACCGCTCGACGACGTCGAGGGCCTCGCGGAGGTTCTTGAAGTACCCGACGGGATCGAAGCGTACGAATCCGGCGTTGGAGCTGTCGTCCCGCCGGATGTGGTAGTAGCAGACGTAGTCGCTGACCACGGAGACGTTCTCCGCGCGCAGATACGCCTCGGCGATGAAGACGTGGTCCTCCAGTCGCCGTCTGCCCTCGGGAAAGCGCAGACCGGTGCGGTCGAGGAAGGCACGGCGGATCATCTTGTGCGGGGTGAGGCTGTCGATGAGTGGGGCGTTCTCGACGGTGGCACGCGGGTGGTTGCGGCGGAACAGCTCCACCGGCACGCCGCGGCCCTTGCCGGCCATCTTGCCCACGACGACATCGGCACCGTTGGCCACGCCGTAGTCGTACATCCGCTCCAGGGCCTCGTCGCCCAGGTAGTCGTCGTTGTCGACGAACATGACGAACTCGCCCCGGGAGGCAGCGATGCCGACGTTGCGGGGCTTGCCCGACCAGCCGGAGTTCTCCTGGTGGATGACCTTCATCCGGGAGTCCTCGGCGGCGAGCGCGTCGAGCCGGGCCGGGGTGGCGTCGGTGGAGCCGTCGTCGACGAAGATCACCTCGTACTCTTCGGGAGGCAGTGACTGCCTCTGCAGCGAGGTGATGCAGTCCTCGATGTAGATCCCCGGGTTGTAGACGGGGATGATGACGCTGACCTTGACCGGCATCGGGTTTCCGGGCCCCTTCGGGTCGCTTGCCGTAGACGTCCTGTCTTACTGCGTGTTGCCCGATGCTAACCCGGTAGACAACGCTGCCTCACCTTTCGATACCTGGCCGTGATCATCTGCGTCGATACGACAACTGAGCTGCACTGTCTGTCTGTTCGCGGTCAAGTCGATTCCCGGGGTGGAGCGTGCCGCTGCCTCTAGGCTGAGGGCGTGCGTCTTCTTCTCATGTCCGACACTCACCTGCCGAAACGGGCCAGGGAACTGCCCGCACCGCTGCTGGCCGAACTTCCGCACGCCGATGTCGTGTTCCACGCCGGGGACTGGGTCGACACGGCCACCCTCGACCTGCTGGAG
>KL569203.1:16765-17710 GCA_000715635.1 Streptomyces violaceus
GGCTCGTCGCCGTGTACGGCAACAACGACGGACCGGACCTGCGGGCCCGGCTGCCCGAGGTGGCGTACGCGGAACTGGGCGGGCTGCGCTTCGGGGCGATCCACGAGACGGGCCCCGCCCAGGGCCGGGAGAAGCGCTGCGCCGCCCGCTTCCCCGAGCTCGACGTGCTGGTCTTCGGCCACAGCCACATCCCCTGGGACACCACGGCCCCCACCGGCCTGCGCCTGCTCAATCCGGGCTCCCCGACGGACCGCCGCCGCCAGCCCCACTGCACCTACATGACCGCCACGGCCGCCGACGGCCGGCTCACCGATGTGGAACTGCACCGCCTGCCGCCGCGCGCACCGCGCTAGCCCGGGCCTGCCCCGACCGTTCCGGGAAGGGCCGTGACATGATCGGCGCATGGGGCAGGACAAGGGATATCTCCTGGACAACCGGCAGGTCGAGGCCGGTACCCGCTTCGAGGCGCTGGCGGCCCTCTTCGACGCCTCGACGTTCCGGCACTTCGAGACGGTCGGGATCGACGAGGGATGGCGGTGCTGGGAGGTCGGGGCCGGCGGGCCGAGCGTCGCCGCGTGGCTCCGTGAACGCGTCGGGCCGAGCGGACGCGTGCTCGCCACCGACATCGATGTCTCCTGGGCGGAGACCGCCGCCACCGGGGGAGTGGAAGTGGTCCGCCACGACGTGGGCCGCGACGCACCCCCGGCCGGGCCCTTCGACTTGGTCCACGCCCGTCTCGTCCTGGTCCATGTGGCCGAGCGCGATGCCGTGCTGCGCACCATGGTCCAGGCGCTGCGCCCCGGCGGGTGGCTGCTGGTCGAGGACGCCGACCCCGCGCTGCAACCGCTGATCTGCCCCGACGAGCACGGCCCCGAGCAGGAGCTGGCCAACCGGCTCCGCACCGGCTTCCGCCGGCTGCTGCGGCAGCGCGGTGCCGACCTCTCC
>KL569203.1:17891-18180 GCA_000715635.1 Streptomyces violaceus
GTGCCGACCTCTCCTACGGACGCAGGCTGCCGCGCCTGCTGCGCGAGGCCGGCCTCGCCGACGTCGAGGCCGACGCCTACTTCCCGATCACCTCGCCCGCGTGCGCCGTCCTCGAGACGGCCACCGTCCAGCAGGTACGCGACGAACTCGTCACAGAGGGCCTCGCCACGGAGGAGGAGATCGAGCAGCACCTGGCCAACATCGCGGCCGGGCGCCTCGACCTCGCCACCTCCCCGATGATTTCGGCCTGGGGCCGACGGCCGGTAGGCGACGGCTCGCAGCCCTGATC
>KL569203.1:18412-20490 GCA_000715635.1 Streptomyces violaceus
GCTCGCAGCCCTGATCCAGGGGGCGGGTCGTACGGGGAACGGCGTCGGCGCGTCCGGGGGCAGCAGCATCCGCCCGGGCCTGGGGGCGGTCGCGCAGGCGTTCCTGGTGGAGAGCATCGCTTGTGGCGTGCTCCTGCAGTATCAACTGGACCCCGCCCGCACCTGCCTGGCGGACATCGCACGGGCCGCCCACGAGACGCTGGTGCGCGGACTCACGTCGACGCGGGGCGAGGACTGAGCTCCCGGTCACGCGTCATACGGTCCTCCGCGTCCCTCATCCGTGGTCCCTTTCCCTCTCCGCGAAGCCAGTGCCCTCGAAACCGGGGTCCAGTTCCACACCAGTGGCATTCAGGAAGAAGGCGACCATGTGGTACTGCCCCACCAGCATGGCGATCTCGATCAGTTCGGCGTCGCCGAAGTGCTCGGCCAGAGCCTCCCAGGTCGCGTCGGACATCGTTGCCTCGCGGTTCAGCTCGTCCGCCGCCCGGATCAGGTGCCTCTGGAGGTCCGTCCAGCCGGGTGCCTCCGGCCCCTCGGCGATCCGGTCGACGTCCGCGTCCGTGACGCCTGCGGCCCTGGCCAGAGGGAGGTGCCGTCCCCACTCGTACCGCGCGCCGGTGTTCCATGCGGTGCGCAGGATCAGCAACTCGCGCAGCTCTTCCGGCAGTCGGCCCCTGAGGAGCAACTGGCCGCCGAAAGGCATGAACTGCTCGTAGAGATCGGGATGGCGCACGAGCGTGGTGAAGATGTTCGGGATCCGGCCCCCTGGGTCGTGAACTGCGGTGGCCAGCAGTTCCCGGGTCCGTGCGTCCCACTGTTCTTCGGGGAGCGGCATCAGCCGCGGACGGGTCTGCCGCGCGGCTTCGTCGCGCTGTGACACGGCGACCTCCAGTGTCCGAGGGGCTCACCCTAGGAGACCGGCTGAACGCTCAGCAAGTAGGTGTGCCGGGGGTATTCAGTGGGCCGGATCGAGAAGGATCTTGCGGACGCCGTCGGATCGGCCGGCGAAGAGTTCGTAGGCCGCAGGGCCTTCGGAGAGGGCGAGGCGGTGGGAGACCACGACCTCGGGCTGGATCCGGCCGGCACGGGTGAGGGCGATCAGGGGAGGGAGCTCGTAGTGCACCGAGCACAGCCCGATGGCGAACTCCAGTTCCTTGATCTGCGCCAGCCCCATGTGGAAAGGGAACGCCTTGCTCTGGCTGACTCCGATGACGCTGACCCGGCCGGCCTGCCGGACGGCCTTGAGGGCGAGCTCGATGGTGGCGTCCGAGCCCACGGCCTCCACCACGGCGTCCGGCCCGCGTCCGCCTGTCATGTCCCGAATGGCCGTCCGCGCGTCATCGCCCTCGACCGGCTCGACACCCAGGCCGGCGGCGAAGGCGCGGCGCTCCGCGACCAGGTCCGCGCCCAGTACCCGCGCCGCGCCCATCGCGAAGGCGGACTGGGCGGCCATGAGGCCGACCGGGCCGAGGCCGACGACCAGGACGGTCTCACCAGGCTGGATGCGGGCTCGGCGGCAGCCGTACCAGGCGGTGGGGGCGTTGTCCGTGAGGACGACTGCGGCTTCGTCGGAGATGTCCTCGGGCAGGTGCACCAGATTGACGTCGGCGTACGGCACGGCCAGGGCCTGGGCCTGGCTGCCCGGGAGTTGCGGGCTCACTCCGTAGCAGAGTTCCGTGCTCGACTTGGCGTGCTCGCACCGGGCGGTGAAGCCGGCCGCGCACGACCGGCAGTGCGCACAGCCGACGGAGGCGGGCACCAGAACCCGGTCGCCGGGCTTGAATCGGGTGACCTGGCCGCCGGTCTCGGCCACCACACCGACGCACTCGTGTCCCGGTGTGTAGCCCAGTTCCGGGCTGAACGCGTTGCCGTGGTAGATGTGCAGGTCGCTGCCGCAGATGCCGGCCGCGGTCACTTGCACCACCGCGCCGGTGGGGCTGGTGACGGCCAGGTCGGGGACATCGCCGTAGCGGATGTCGTGACGGCCGTGGTAGGTCAGTGCCTTCATCGGATTTCTCCCTCCCCTCCGCCCGGTCAGTCCGCGATCTTCAGCACCTGTCTCTTATACACATCTCTGA
>KL569203.1:20684-22922 GCA_000715635.1 Streptomyces violaceus
ATCAGAGATGTGTATAAGAGACAGGCCGCATCAGGGTTTCGGGAAAGGCCTCGACTCCGCCGGACACCACATCCTCCAGGGACTTCAGCCGGCCCTCCGCCCGCCACGTGGCCATGTGTGCGATGCCGTCGGCGTACCGTTCGGCGTAGTCGAACACCACGATGCCCGTCATGGAGGCGCGGTTCACCAGAAGCGACAGGTAGTTGGCGGGGCCCTGCGGCTTGGTGCTGTTGTACTGGGAGATCGCCCCGCACACGACGATGCGGGCACCGCGCGCCAGCCGCAGCAGCACGGCGTCCAGAATGTCTCCGCCGACGTTGTCGAAGTACACGTCGACACCGTCGGGGGCGTGCTCGCGCAGCGCCTTGCGGACATCCTCTGTCTGGTAGTCGATCGCGGCGTCGAACCCGAACTCGTCCACCACCAGCCGGCACTTGGCCTCGCCGCCGGCGATACCGATGACCCGGCAGCCCAGGATCTTGGCGATCTGCCCGACGACACTGCCGACGGCCCCGGCCGCTCCGGAGACCACGACGGTCTGCCCGGGCTCGGGTCGCCCGACCTCGATCAGGCCGAAGTAGGCCGTCAGGCCCGACATGCCGAGCGTGCCGAGATACGTCGGCAAGGGGGCAGCCTCCGGGTCGACCTTGGTCACGTCGCGTCCGTCCGACACGCAGTACTCCTGCACGCCGAACGAGCCCGACACATGGTCGCCGACCGCGAATCCGGGGTGCCGGGAGGCGATCACCCTTCCCACCGCGCCGGCGCGCATCACCTCGCCGATCTCCACCGGGCGGATGTAGGACCGTCCCGCGTTCATCCAGCCGCGCATCGCCGGGTCGATCGACAGACAGAGCACCTGCACCAGGAACTCCCCGTCGCCGGGCTGTCCGGCCGGCTCCTCGACGTGCTCCCAGTCGGTGGGGCGCGGCTCTCCCACGGGACGTGCGGCCAGGCGCACCTGGCGGTTGACTGTGCTCATTTCCGGCGGCTCCTTCGACGGTGGCGTTGGTTCGGCGGTCGGCACGGCCGAAGGGTGCTGTCGTCACGTGCGTACCGACATGTCCACGGCGCATACCGGCTAGTCGGTATGCGAGGGGAGCGTACGGGTGCCGCGCCGTCCGAGACAAGAGGGGACCCGGTGCGATGTACGGCTCACGCAGGGCCGCCCCCGCTCGCGCCCCGTATCGCCTGCCACTCTCACCGCGCTGCGGTTCGGCAACGAGGCCGTTCGGTACGCCCCCGCGCTACTCCTGTCCTGGGACCGCCATCTCCCCAAGAAGCGCCCAGTCGTCCTGCGGAATCGTCGCGTTCACGACGCGCGGCGTCTCGACCAGATGGGGCGGCAGCGTCTGCTGCGCAGCCTTGAAGTGCGCGGACCCCACGTGCGCGGCCCCGGCCTCGTCGTCGCGGAAGGCCTCGACCAGGACGTACTCCGTCGGCTCGGCCACGCTGCGCGACCAGTCGAACCACAGGCAGCCGGGCTCGGCGCGCGTCGCCCGGGTGAAGTCAGCGGTGATCTCGGGCCAGCGGTCGGCGTGCTCGGGACGGACTCGGAACTTGGCGGTGATGAAGATCATGGGGGTTCCCTTCGCTGAGGTGTCAGGCGGGCTGTGCTTGCGTGGAGCCGCGCCGTCGGAAACAGAACTCATGGCGACACGATCGTACGAACCCGGCTTGCCGGTACCGGCTTGTGGACCCCACGACACCGGACACGTCGCGGTCATGGCGGACGGCGCGAGCGGGCGCTCTTCCAGGACTACAGGGACGCGTGCCGGCACTCAACCGCGATGTCGTCATGATGAACGAGCAGCTCAGCGCGGCAGCGGTGCGGGTCAGGAGGAGCGGTGCGGGTGCACCGCCCCCTCCGTGGTGGTCAGCGGCGCGCCACTGCCGCCCCAGCGCAGTGCGACGATCTCGGCGGCGACGGACACCGCCACCTCCTCGGGGGTACGGGCCCCGAGATCGAGGCCGACCGGCGAGCGCAGCCGGGACAGCTCGTGTTCAGTGAGGCCGGCCTCGGCCAGCCGTTGCGCCCGGTCGGCGTGGGTGCGGCGGCTGCCCATCGCCCCGATGTACGCGGCCGGCCGGCGCAGTGCCTCCTGGAGCAGCGGCACGTCGAACTTGGGATCGTGGGTGAGGACGCAGATCACGGTGCGCGCGTCGGTGTCCGTGTCGCGCAGATAACGGTGCGGCCACTGGGCGACCACCTCGACGCCCTCGGGGAAGCGCCGGGAC
>KL569203.1:23135-25667 GCA_000715635.1 Streptomyces violaceus
CGTGGCGAAGACGGGACGGGCGTCGCAGACGGTGACCCGGTAGCCGAGGAAGTCCCCGATGCGGGCCACGGCCGCGGCGTAGTCGATCGCGCCGAAGACCAGCATCCGCGGCGGCGGCGCGAAGGATTCCAGGAACACGCTGACGGAGTCCTCACGGCGCTGTCCCTGCGGCCCGTAGTGCCGTAGTCCAGTGGCGCCCAGGGCGAGTTCGCCGCGGGCGTCGGCGGTGACGGCCGCGTCCAGGCCGCTCGCGCCGAGCGTGCCCGAGACCCGGTCCGGCCGGACGGCGAGCGTCGCCCCGCGCGGCGCCGGGCCGTCGGTCACCGTGGCGAGGGTGACCGGCTCACCCGCGGCGACGGAGTCGGCGACCGCGCCGAAGGCGGGGTCCCGCTCGGGCGTCACGGGTCGCACGAGCAGCGTGATCTCGCCGCCGCAGGTCAGGCCGACGGCGAAGGCGTCCTCGTCGCTGTAGCCGAAGCTCTCCAGGCGCGCCTCGCCGCTCGTCACGACGTCCCGCGCCAGCTCGAACACAGCACCTTCGACGCAGCCCCCTGACACACTCCCCACGACCTCCGCGTCCGGGCCCACCGCCATCGCCGCACCCGGGCCGCGCGGCGCGCTGCGGCTGACCTCGACGACCGTCGCGAGACCGAACGGAAGCCGGGCCGCGTACCAGCGGCCCAGCGCCGGGAGGATGTCACGCACGACCCGCTCCTTCCACGCACCGCACCGGGTACCCCGGAAGGCCCCTTAATTCCGTTGTGGCCCCTCGGGCCCTTCTGCTGCACTGCCCTGGACAGCGACGTCACCGAGTCCCGAGGAGCAGCAGATGCGCACTGCGTTCATGTCCCCCCAGCCAGGAACGGACCTCTCTCCGAAGGACATGACGCTTCGTGCACGTGCTCAACCTTGGAATCCTCGCCCATGTCGACGCCGGTAAGACCAGCCTGACCGAGCGGTTGCTCCATTCGGCCGGGGTGATCGACCGGATCGGCAGCGTCGACGACGGGAACACCCGTACCGACACACTCGCGCTGGAGCGGCAGCGTGGCATCACCATCAAGTCCGCCGTCGTCTCGTTCCCCCTCGACGGTGTGACGGTCAACCTGATCGACACTCCCGGTCACCCGGACTTCATTGCCGAGGTGGAGCGTGTGCTCGGCGTGCTGGACGGCGTCGTGCTCGTCGTCTCCGCCGTCGAAGGGGTGCAGGCACAGACGCGGGTGCTGATGCGGACGCTCCAGCGGCTGCGCATCCCGACCCTGCTCTTCGTCAACAAGATCGACCGGCGCGGGGCGCGGTACGAGGAGGTGCTGCGGGCGATCTCGGCCCGGCTGACACCCGCGATCGTGCCGATGGGAACCGCCACCGGCCTCGGCACGCGCCGGGCTCGCTTCACGCCCGGTCTCGGCCCGGCCGCGCTCGACGTCCTCGCCGGCCACGACGACACGCTGCTGTCCGCGTACGTCGAGAACACCGTCACGGACGCCCTTCTGCACACCTCCCTCGTCGCTCAGACCCGGGAGGCCCTGGTCCACCCCGTCTTCTTCGGCTCCGCCGCCACGGGCGCCGGTGTGGACGCGCTCCTGGCGGGCATCGAGGACCTGCTGCCCCCGGCCGACGGGGACGCGGACGGGCCGCTCTCCGGGACCGTGTTCAAGGTCGAGCGGGGCCCGGCGGGGGAGAAGGCCGCCTATGCCCGGCTGTTCTCCGGCACGCTGCGCACCCGCGACCGGATCCCGTTCGGAACGGACGGCGCCGAAGGGCGGATCACCGCGATCAGCGTCTTCGGACAGGGGACGGACACCCGGGGCGACGCCGTCGTCGCCGGACAGATCGCCCGGCTCTGGGGACTCGGCGACATCAGGATCGGCGACGCGATCGGCGAACCCCGCAAGGCGTACGAGCACTTCTTCGCCCCGCCCACCCTGGAGACCGTCGTCGTCCCGGGTTCGGACGTGAACAGTGGCGCACTGCACCTCGCGCTCACCCAACTGGCCGAACAGGACCCGCTGATCGGCCTGCGCCACGACGAACGGCGGCAGGAGACTTCCGTGTCCCTGTACGGCGAGGTACAGAAGGAGGTCATCCAGGCCACCCTCGCCGAGGAGTACGGCCTCGGCGTCACCTTCCGCGAGACCACGCCCCTGTGCGTCGAACGGCTCGTCGGCACGGGGCAGGCCGTGGAGTTCAACAAGAAGGACGCCAACCCGTTCCTCGCGACGGTCGGCCTGCGCGTCGACCCCGCACCGGCCGGCTCCGGCGTCGGCTTCCGGCTGGAGGTGGAGCTCGGCTCCATGCCGTACGCCTTCTTCAAGGCCGTCGAGGACACCGTGCGCGAGACCCTCGGCCAGGGCTTGCACGGCTGGCAGGTCCCCGACTGCACGGTCACCATGACCCACAGCGGCTACTCGCCCCGCCAGAGCCACGCCCACCAGGGCTTCGACAAGAGCATGTCGAGCACCGGCGCCGACTTCCGCGGTCTGACCCCGCTGGTGCTCGTCGAAGCGCTGCGGCGGGCCGGGACCCGGG
>KL569203.1:25876-26333 GCA_000715635.1 Streptomyces violaceus
CCCGGCGGACGCCCTCGGCGCGCTGCTGCCGGTGCTGGCCGCGCTCACCGCCGTACCGCAGACGACCGAGACCCGGGGCGCCGGATGCGTCCTGGCGGGCACGGTGCCCGCGGGCCGGGTGCACGAACTGGAGCAGCGGCTGCCCGGGCTCACCCGCGGCGAGGGCGAGTTGGAGAGCGTCTTCGACCACTACGCGCCCGTCACGCACGGCACGGTTCCGAGGCGCTCGCGCACTGACCACAACCCGCTGAACAGGAAGGAGTACTTGTTGAATGTGACACGAAGGATGGGCGGATGACGTGTGCGGGCCGGCAGAGAGGGAACTTACTCCAGAGTCAGGGGTGTTGACGGTGTCCTGAAATGGCCGGACTGTAGTGGACATGCCAACTATTCGGGCACGTCTCCTGGTTGTCCTGGCTGTCCTCTTCGGCTCCGTGACGGTGGCGGGCGTCCCGCC
>KL569203.1:26646-28025 GCA_000715635.1 Streptomyces violaceus
AACGGCGGCCTGCCCTTCGCCTCGGTCGCCGACGCGAAGAAGTCGGCGACCGCCCTGCGCGCCCTCGGCGGCGGCAACACCGTCCGCTTCCTGCTCTCCTGGGCGTACGCCGAGCCCGAGCGCGGCAAGGTGGACACGGCCTATCTGGCCGCCGCCACCGAGCAGATGCGGGCCTTCCTCGACGCCGGCATCCGCGTCTACCCCGACTTCCACCAGGACCTCTACTCGCGGCACCTTTTCGACGCCGACAGCTGGTACACCGGCGACGGCGCGCCCAAATGGGCGGTGGACGCCGGGAACTATCCCGACGAGTCCTGCGGGATCTGCCTCTTCTGGGGGCAGAACATCACCCAGAACGAGGCCGTGAAGCGGGCGTCGTACGACTTCTGGCACAACGCGCACGGCGTGCAGGAGGCCTTCCTCGCCACCGCGGAGAAGACCATGGCGTACGTCCGGCAGCACCTGGGCGCCGACCGGTTCAAGGGCATCGCCGGCTTCGATCCCTACAACGAGCCGCACGCGGGCGTCTACGACTCCGGGCAGACCAGCCGCGCCTGGGAGAAGGACGTGCTGTGGCCGTTCTACGAGAAGTTCCGGGCCCGCATGGACGCGGCCGGCTGGCGGGACAAGCCCGCCTTTGTGGAGCCGAACCTCTTCTGGAACGCCAACCTCGATTTCCAGAAGCAGGAGGGCGGCCTGCTGGACGCCGGCACGCTCGGACCGCGCTACGTGTTCAACACCCACTTCTACGACCAGAAGGCCATCTCCGGCGTCTTCATGTGGGGCAAGGCGGCCGACGGCCAGTACGCGGGCGACTTCCGCACCGTCCGCGACCGGGCTGCCGACGCGCAGACCGCCGCCGTGGTCAGCGAGTTCGGGCACCCGCTGGCCGGCAACGTCTCCGACAAGGCGCCGACCGTCCTCAAGGGGATGTACCAGGCCCTCGACTCACGCCTGAAAGGGGCCGACTGGTGGTCCGACCCGGCCGCCTCGGGGTCCGTGCTCTCCGGCTCGCAGTGGCAGTGGGACATCTACAACGGCCGTCACCGCGAGCCGATGAACGGCAACCCCGACAAGGTGCTCACCGCCGGTGACGCCTGGAACGACGAGGACCTGTCCGCCGTACGTCTCGACGACTCGGGCAAGCCCGTGCTGCGCCAGGACGCCCGGCTCCTGGACCGCCTCTACCCGAGCGCCACGGCCGGCAGAACCGTCGGCTTCACCTACGAGGACCGCTCCCGGGACGGCTCGACGACGCTGACCTGGAACCCGGTGCCGAGTGCGCTGCCGAACGTGCAGCGGCTCGTGGGATCGGGGCAGTACGGGCTGCTGCTGTGGCGCTCGGACGGCGGCTCGGCGCCCACCGAACTGCACCTGCT
>KL569203.1:28223-29938 GCA_000715635.1 Streptomyces violaceus
CCACCGAACTGCACCTGCCGGCGAGCTTCCCGACCTCGTCCACCACGGTCGTGTCCGACCTGGGCGCCGCACACTCCCCGCCGGCGTACACCTCGACGACCCCGGTCGGCGTGGCCCAGGAGCCGGGAGGCACGGGAAGCCGCCGCCTGCTGCTCACCGCGCCGGACTCGGGCGTCCTGCACTACGCGCTGGTGACCAACGGGGCGACGGCTCCCTCGGCGGAACTGCTGGACGCCGCCCGCTCCGAGTTGGCGGCGTGGGCGGCGAAGGAGGTCAACCAGCGGATGGGCTAGTCCAGTCGGCCTGGACATGGCCGAGCCGGACGCGCTGCGGGTGGTCTCCGACCGGCACGGACACGACCTTCTTCCCGGTGGCGAAGTCGATGGCCGTGACCTGGTCGGAGCCGCTCTCGGAGACCACGCACTGCCTGCCGTCACCGCTGACCGTGGCCCAGTAGGGCTTGGCGGCGCTGACGAGCGGGCCCTCCTGGAGGGTGGCGCGGTCGACGACCGTGGCGTAGTCGTCCATCGTCCCCGCGACGCACAGCTTCTTGCCGTCCGGGCTCATCGAGAGGCCGTGGTGGCGGGAGTCGTTGACGAACGTGGTGCGGTCGTCGCTGGTGGCCGGGTTCTTGGGCAGCGTCTTCGTGCGGGTGATCTTGTCGGTGGCCAGGTCGTACTCGAAGAAGCCGTTGAAGAACGACGCCTGGAAGTACAGCTTCGACTCGTCCGGCGAGAGCACGGCAGGCCGGACGGCGTCGGAGTAGTCCTTGAGACCGATCGCGTCCAGACGCGGGCGCATGTCGATGACCTTGACCTGCTGGTACGTGGTCGCGTCGATGACCGTGATGCGCCGGTCGCCCTTCGTCCAGTCCAGCCACGTGGCGTCGGTCTGCGTGTTCACCTCGCCGATCGACATGTTGTAGATGTACTTGCCGTCCTTGGTGAAGATGTTCTCGTGCGGTTTGTCGCCGGTGGCCGCCTTGCCGAGCTGCTTGCCGGTCTCGATGTCCAGCACGTGCACGGTGTTGCCGGTCGACGCGGACACCGCGACCCGCTTGCCGTCGGGAGAGACCGCCATGTGGTCGGCGCGGTAACCGGACACCGGGAAACGCCAGTTGATCCGCCCGGAGGCGAGGTCGATGGAGACGACGTCGGCGAAGCTCGGCCGGGAGACCACGACCGACTTCCCGTCCGGCGTGGAGTACATGTCGTCGACGAACTGGTCGTGGCCCTCGCCGACGCTGTTGCGGATCGTCATGAAGGCGATCCATCTGATCGGGTCGGCGTTGATCTCCGCCATCCGCTCGTCCTTGTCGGGGACGACGTTGATCCGGCCGATCTTCGCGAAGTCGCCGGTGGACTTGATGACTTCGGCCGTGCCCTCCCAGTTGTTGCCCACGAACAGCACCTCGCGCAGCGCGGCGGAGGCGTCGGGGGCGTCCGCGTGGGCGGCGGTCGCGGGGACGGTGACGGTCAGGGCGAGGGCGGCGGTCAGGGAGCGCAGGTGCCGTCGTCGGAAGACGGACATGGCTGATCCCTCCTCTGCGGTGGGGTGAGGAATCTGAACACACGTGGTTTCAGAGTGAACTTACTGCAAAGTAAGGAAGGGGCGGCCTTCTCCACAAGACCGCGTGCACGACAAAATCGGTGTTCGAACGACGAAGGGAGAGCCGGTGCCGGGCAGACTCAGAGCGCCGACCGGCCGCTACGGCG
>KL569203.1:30180-30411 GCA_000715635.1 Streptomyces violaceus
GGCGGCAAGTCAGCCGAGGAACGGCAGGCCGAGCGCCGCCGCCGGTTCCTCGACGCCGCGCTCCACCTGTTCGGCGACACCCCCGGCTTCCGCTCCACCACGGTGGCGGCGCTCAGCGAGGCTGCCGGGTTGTCCACCCGCCAGTTCTACGAGGAGTTCCGCGCCCTCGAGGACGTGCTCGCCGCGCTGCACCTCCAGGTCAACGACTGGGCCGAGGCGGCGGTCCTGGAG
>KL569203.1:30797-31083 GCA_000715635.1 Streptomyces violaceus
GCTGCACGACTGGAGCGCGGGGTGGGTGGACGCGACCCTGGACGACGTGGTCGAGGAACTGGTCCGGCAGTTGCTGGGGATCCTGCGGCCGCCGGGATGGACTCCCCGGAGGTGAGTCAGACCCGCGTCCGGCCGCGTCCGCCGGTGTGCGCCCCGGGGAAGGCACGCCGGTAGTCGCTCGGTGACACCCCGATGTGCTTGAGGAAGTGGTGACGGAGATTGTTGGCCGTGCCGAGGCCGCTCAGTTCCCCGACCTTCTCGACCGGCAGGTCCGTCGACTCCAGCA
>KL569203.1:31287-33652 GCA_000715635.1 Streptomyces violaceus
AGTCCGTCGACTCCAGCAGCGACCGGGCGCGCCCGAGCCGCTGGTCGAGGAGCCACTGAAGAGGAGTCGTCCCGGTGGCCTCCTGGAGGCGTCGGTAGAACGTACGCGGACTCATCGAAGCCCGCCGGGCCAGATCCGCGACGGTCAGCGGCCGGTCCAGGTTGGCCCTCGCCCACTCCAGGACGGGAGCCAGCCCCTCGTCGTCGCTCGGCGGCACGGACAACTCGATGAATTGCGCCTGCCCGCCCGGCCGGTGGGCGGGCACCACCATGCGGCGCGCCAGCTGGTTGGCGACGTGCGCGCCCAGATCGCGCCGCACCAGATGCAGGCACAGGTCGAGTCCGGCGGTGAGCCCGGCGCTGGTGAGGACATCGCCGTCGTCCACGTACAGCACCGACTCGTCGACCTGCACCTTCGGGTACCGCTCGGCCAGTTGGGAGGTGTGCAGCCAATGGGCGGTCGCGCGGCGTCCGTCGAGCAGCCCCGCCTCGGCGAGCGCGAAGGCACCGGTACAGAGGGAGACCATGCGGGCACCCGCGTCATGGGCGCGCCGCAGGGCCGCGACCAACCCCTCCGGCAGCGGCCTGCCTTCGTCGACACAGGGGTCGGGCACCGAGGGCACGATGACCGTGTCCGCGTCCGCCAGGTCGTCGAGTCCGTAGCGGGTCCGCAGGGTCAGCCCGTGGCCCTCCGTACCCTCCCGCGCCCCCGCTCCCGTCCCGCAGAGCCGCAGGTCGTACCAGGGATCGGCCAGATCCGGCTGCGGCTTGCCGAACACCGTGCAGGGGATGCTCAGTTCGTACAGATCCCACGACGGGACCCCGATCTCCTCGGTCACGACCACGGCGACAGAACCAGCACCCATGCCCCGAAGCGTATGGCAGGAATTTGGTGGACGCCGTCACCACTGTCACTGTTTCCGATCTTCACGCCCTGCGAACGTGGCCGTACGTGATCACGCATCACCTACGCACGCTTCACGAGGAGTTGGGCATGAACGCAGAACACCAGGCTGTCACCGTCATCGGACTGGGCTCGATGGGCTCGGCACTGGCCGCCGCACTGCTGGACCGGGGCCACCCGACCACCGTCTGGAACCGGTCGCCGGACAAGGCCCGGCCCTTGGTCGAGCGTGGCGCCCGCCTGGCCGCCACGCCCCAGGAGGCGATCACCGCCTCACCGCTGACCATCGCCTGCGTCCTGGACTACGAGGCGCTGCACACCGTCCTCGACCCGGCCGCCGGCGACCTCGCGGGCAGAACCCTGGTCAACCTCACCTCCGGCTCTCCCGAGCAGGCCCACGAGGCCGTCAAGTGGGCCGGGTCCCATGGGGCCGAATACCTGGACGGCGCCATCATGACCACCCCGCCCGGCGTCGGCGACCCCGCCATGATGTTCCTCTACAGCGGCTCCCAGCAGGTCTTCGAAACCCACCGCCCCACGCTGACGGCCCTCGGCGACCCCCTGTACCTGGGCACCGACCCCGGCCTCGCCTCCCTTTACGACGCCGCGCTGCTCGGTCTGATGTGGTCCACCATGACCGGCTGGCTGCACGGCACGGCGCTGGTCGGCGCCGAGGGGACACCCGCCACCGACTTCCCCCCCGTCGCCACCCGATGGCTGACCGCCGTGGCGGGCTTCCTCACCACGTACGCGCCCCAGGTGGACGCCGGCCGCTACCCGGGCGACGACGCCACCGTCGATGTGCAGATCGCGGCCATCGACCACCTGATCCACGCGGCGGCGGCCCGGGGCATCGACAACGCGCTGCCCGAGCTGCTGAAGGCCGCGATGGAGAAGGCCGGCGCGGCGGGTCACGGACAGGACAGCTACGCCAGCCTCATCGAGGTACTGCGACCTCCGGCGCGGGACTGAGCGGGCTAGCCCGACACCCAGACCACGAGGTTCACAGCCACGACCAGGGTGCCTCCCAGCAGCAGAGCGGCCAGCAGCCGCGCGCGGAGCCCGCGGTACACCGCCTCGTACTCGCCCCGCAGTTCCTCCCCGCGGCGGGCCGTTCGCTGCCACGAGGCGCGGGCGAGGGCGAGGTGCTCCGCCGTGAACAGCCTTTCCACCTCACGCCGTTGCGTCTCCGGCAGCCAGTCGAGCCCGGCGGTGAAGCGTTCGGCGGCCGTGCGGGCCTCCTCGCGCGCCGCGGCGGCGAGCAGGTGGCCCTCGACCTCGTGATGAAACGCCCGCAGGTCCACAGGGAGACCCTCCCTCGCGGTCACCGGAGCGTCAGCTCCCTCTCCGCCGCCGCGACGTCCGCATGGTGCAGGTCGAACGCCGGGGATTCACTGCGGATCCGGGGGAGGGCGACGAAGTTGTGGCGGGGCGGCGGGCAGGAGGTGGCCCACTCCAGGGA
>KL569204.1:0-4416 GCA_000715635.1 Streptomyces violaceus
GGCGAGGGCCGCCTGCGGATGCGGCGTACGCGCGGTGCTCAGCCGTGAGGCGACGGTCACCGTGCCGAGCACCTGGGCGCTCTCCGGGTCGAGCAGCGGGACGGTGACCGCGGACACGTCCTGCCACCGGTCGAGGTAGTGCTCCGGCCCGTGCATCTCGGCCCGGCGCCGGGTGCGCAGGGCGAGGGCCGCGCTGTTGTTGCCGACCTCCTGCTCCGACAGCACGGGGCACGTCTCGAGCCCGGGCACGCTCCCGGCCGTCCAGAGCACACGCAGCCGCTCGTCGGTCAGTATGAGGAGCGACCTGCCCGCGCCCAGGGCGGGGACGATCCGGTCGAGCACCGGGCTGGCGGCGTCGAGCAGAGCCGACTCCACCGGTCGTACCGAACGGGCTGCCGGTGCCTTCAGGTCGTGCGGCACTCCGAAGAACCGCGCCCGTCGCCACGCCGCGGCGACCTCCTCCGGTACGCCGTCGGGCAACGGGCGCCCCGCCAGGAAGCGTTCACGGGCGTCATACAGCGAGGGGAGGGCGGTGGCGGCGGGGGTGTGCTCTGTGGTGGTCACGACATGTTCCACCGTATCGGGTTCCGTTGAACGGACAACAACTGCCGTGTCCGGAACGTCCGGCCCACACGATGTCTCGTAATGAGACACCCACCACCTGCCGAACCGCTCCATGATCATGAGTGGCCGAAGTCCGATTCCCCCCCCCGCAGGAGCGCCCCGTGTCCACCGTCGTTGAGACCGACGTCCTGATCGTGGGCAGCGGCCCGGCCGGTGCCTCGGCCGCGCTCGCCCTGAGCACCTACGGCGTGCCCAACCTCGTGGTGACCCGCTACGCGAGCCTCGCCGACACACCCCGGGCGCACATCACCAACCAGCGCACCATGGAGGTGCTGCGCGACCTCGGCGTGGAGCAGGAGGTCGTCGCGCAGGCGACCCCGCAGCACCTGATGGGCAACACGACCTTCTGCACCAGCCTGGCGGGCGAGGAACTGGGCCGGGTGCGCTCCTGGGGCAACGACCCGCTCGTCCAGGCGGAACACGAACTCGCCAGCCCCACCCGCATGTGCGACATGCCGCAGCACCTCATGGAGCCGGTGCTCGTGGACGCGGCCGTGGCCCGTGGCACCCGGCTGCGCTTCGAGACCGAGTACCTGTCCCACACCCAGGACGCCGGCGGCGTCACGGCCACCGTCCGCGACCGGCTGCGCGGGGACACCTATGAGATCCGCGCCAAGTATCTGATCGGCGCCGACGGCGGACGGTCGAAGGTCGCCGCGGACGCCGGGCTGCCGATGGGCGGCCAGATGGGCGTGGCCGGCAGCGTCAACATCGTCTTCGAGGCGGACCTGACGAAGTACACCGCCCATCGCCCCTCCACCCTCTACTGGGTCCTCGCCCCCGGCGCGACGGTCGGCGGCATCGGCGCGGGTCTGGTGCGCTGTGTCCGGCCCTGGACCGAGTGGCTGATCGTGTGGGGCTACGACGTCAGCGCGGGCGCCCCGGATCTGACCACCACGTACGCGGAATCCGTCGTCCGTAAGCTCGTCGGCGACGACGACATCCCCGTGACCATCAAGTCGTCGTCCGCGTGGACGGTCAACGAGATGTACGCGGAGAGGTACGCCAACGGCCGCGTCTTCTGCGCCGGCGACGCCGTGCACCGCCATCCGCCGTCCAACGGCCTCGGCTCCAACACCTCCATCCAGGACGCCTACAACCTGGCCTGGAAGCTCAAGCTCGTCCTCGACGGCACCGCGGGACCGGCCCTGCTGGACTCCTACACGGCCGAGCGCGCCCCGATCGGCAGGCAGATCGTCACCCGAGCCAACCAGTCCATCCGCGAGACCGCCCCGGTCTTCGAGGCCCTCGACGGGCTCTCCCCGCAGACCCCCGAGCAGTTGTGGGCCAACATCGCCGCCCGCAAGGACGCCACCGAGGCCGCCGAGAAGCAGCGCGACCGGCTGCGCGAGGCGATCGCCTTCAAGGTGTACGAGTTCAACGCGCACGGCGTCGACCTCAACCAGCGCTATCCCGCCGAGAGGTCAGCCGCGATCGTCCCGGACGGCACGCCCGACCCCGGCTTCGACCGCGACCCCGAACTGCACCACCAGCCGTCCTCCCGCCCCGGCGCCCGGCTCCCGCACGCCTGGATCACTTCAGGCACCCGCACGCTCTCCACCCTCGACACGGTCGGCCGGGGCCGCTTCACGCTGCTGACCGGCATCGGGGGAGAGGACTGGGTGCGCGCGGCCGAGGCCCAGGACGTCGAGATCGCCACCGTGGTGATCGGTCCCGGGCAGGAGTACGAGGACCCGTACGGCGACTGGGCGCGGCTGCGCGAGATCACGGACACGGGCGCCCTCCTCGTACGCCCCGACGGCTTCGTCGCCTTCCGGCACGCGTCCGCTGCTCCGGACGCCGGAGAACTGCTCGCGGACGCGCTGCGGCGGATCCTCGGTCACGCCTGAGCGCGCCATCATGGAAGAAGCGGACGTCACCGTGGAAGCAGCGGACGTCACCGTGGAAAAAATGGAAGCGGACGTCGACGACGAGGAGCCGGGATGACCACCGACGCGACCGGGGCGGACATCACCGAGCAGGCCCTTGCCAGCCTCCGCGCGACCGCCGATCCGCGGCTGCGTGAGCTCCTCACCGGACTCGTCCGCCATCTGCACGACTTCGCGCGGGAGACCCGGCTCACCCAGGAGGAGTGGGAGCGGGCGATCGCCTTCCTGACGGCGACCGGGCAGGCCTGCACCGACACCCGGCAGGAGTTCATCCTGCTGTCGGACGTGCTCGGCCTGTCCATGCTGGTGGAGACCGTCAACGGCGACCGTGCGCCCGGGGCCACCGAGTCGACCGTGCTGGGTCCCTTCCACATGACCGAGTCGCCGGTCCGCCGACTCGGCGACGACATCGACCTGGTGGGCGGCGGCGAGACGTGCGTGGTCAGCGGCCGGGTGCTGGCGCGGGACGGCACACCACTGCCCGGCGCCGTCGTCGACGTCTGGCAGGCCGACGACAAGGGCTTCTACGACGTCCAGCAGCCCGGCGTCCAGCCTGCGGGCAATGGACGCGGGCTGTTCACCGCGGACGCCGAGGGCCGCTTCTGGTTCCGTACCTGCGTTCCGGCCGCGTACCCCATCCCCACCGACGGTCCGGTCGGCGGTCTGCTGCGCGCGACCGGACGGCACCCCTACCGTCCCGCGCACATCCACTTCATCGCCACGGCCGAGGGCCACACGCCCGTCACCACCCACATCTTCGTGGCGGGCGGGGAGTACCTGGACTCCGACGCGGTGTTCGCCGTGAAGCAGAGCCTGGTCCAGGACTTCGCCGAGACCGACGACCCCTCCCTGGCCGGGAAGTTCGGTGTGCCGAACCCGTTCCGGCTCGCCCGCTTCGACCTCGTCCTGGAGCGTGCCGAATGACGTTCCAGAGCGAGTTCTCGTACGAGACCCGGCCCATGCGGGTCGTCTTCCGGCCCGGCGCGGCCGTCACCGCGACCCCGGACGAGGCCGCACGCCTGGGCCTGCGGCGGCTGCTCGTGGTGTGCGGCAGCAGGGGCGAAGCGGTCGCCCGCGCGGTGGCGGACGCGCTCGGCGACACCTGTGCGGGGCTGCACGCCGAGGCCCGGATGCACGTACCCGCCGAGGACGCCGACCGGGCCGTCGAGGCGGTGCGCGCGGCCGGGGCGGACGGGTGCGTCGCGGTCGGCGGCGGCTCCGCCATCGGGCTCGGCAAGGCCATCGCCCTGCGCACCGGGCTGCCGCTGATCGCCGTGCCGTCGACGTACTCGGGCTCCGAGATGACGCCGGTCTGGGGCCTGACCGAGCACGGCGCCAAACGCACCGGCCGCGACCCGGTCGTCCAGCCCCGCAGCGTCGTCTACGACCCCCGGCTCACCCTCTCCCTGCCCGTGCCGCTGACCGTGACCAGCGGCGTCAACGCGCTCGCGCACGCCGTCGAGGCGCTGTACGCCCCGGACGCCTCGCCGTTGGTCTCGGTCATGGCCGAGGAGGGCGTGCGGGCGATGGCCGGGGCACTGCCGCACCTGGCCGCCGACCCGCAGGACCTGGACGCGCGCAGCCGGGCGCTGTACGCGGCGTGGCTGTGCGGCGCGTGCCTCGGCGCGACCACGATGGGGCTGCACCACAAGACGTGCCACGTGCTGGGCGGCACGTTCGGGCTGCCGCACGCCGAGACGCACACCGTGGTGCTGCCGTACGCCCTGGCCTACAACGCCCCCGCCGTCCCGCAGGCGTTGACCGTACTGGGGCGGGCCCTCGGCGCCGACGACGTGCCGCGGGCCCTGTGGGAGCTGGCCGGACGCCTCGGCGCACCGCGCTCCCTCGCCGAACTCGGCCTCACGGAAGCCGACGTGGCACCGGCGGCGGCCCGGGTCGCGGG
>KL569204.1:4662-4926 GCA_000715635.1 Streptomyces violaceus
CAGAGATGTGTATAAGAGACAGGTACGAGGGAGCGCCGCCGGAGCCCGTCGGGGACACCACCCTCTAGGCCGTGTCCCGAACCCGCATCACGCAGGCCGGTCGGAAACCGGGTGCGGACTGTCGGTGCCGTGGTGTGTGATCGGGTCCATGGCGATTGTCTTGAGCGAGCCGGGAGTCGACGGGCTGAGCGAGGCTGTGGGCGTGCTGCGGGAGTGGCAGTACGAGGGGGCGCCGATGCAACTGCATCCGGGGGACCTGGGCTG
>KL569204.1:5203-5442 GCA_000715635.1 Streptomyces violaceus
GGTCGCTACCTGGAGCCGGGACGGACGGATCCTCGCCGTAGGGCTGCTGGACGGCCCCGGGCTACTACGGCTGACGATCGCGCCCGCCGCCCATCGGGACGAGGAACTGGCACAGCGGCTGGTCGCAGACGTGACCGATCCGGAACGCGGCGTGCTGCCCGAAGGGAAGGCGAACATCGAGGCGCCGATGGGCGCACTGGTCCAGGACCTGTTGTCCGAGAACGGCTGGAACACCGACG
>KL569204.1:5675-6649 GCA_000715635.1 Streptomyces violaceus
GAACACCGACGAGCCGTGGACGCCGCTGCGCCGCGACCTCACGGAACCGGTGAAGGACCCAGGCGTGCGGATCGAGGTGGCCGGGCCGGAGCGGGCGCACCTGCGGGCCGCCGTACAGCGGGCATCGTTCGACGGGTCGAGGTTCACGGACGAGCACTGGCACGCGATGGCGGCCGGACCGCCGTACGCCGACGCCCGGTGTCTGCTCGCGTACGACGACCAGGGCAACGCGGTGGCGGCGGTCACGGTGTGGTCGGCCGGTCCAGGGAGGCCCGGGCTGCTCGAACCGATGGGCGTGCACAGGGAACATCGCGGTCAGGGCTACGGCAAGGCGATCACCGTCGCCGCGGCGGCCGCACTCCAGGAACTGGGCTCTTCGAGCGCGCTCGTCTGCACCCCGAGCTCCAATGCCGGCGCCGTCGCCACCTACAAGGCGGCCGGCTTCCGTCAACTCCCCGAGGTCCGGGACCGATACCGGCCCGCCTAGGCCTTTCCGGGAAGGTCCCCGGGGAACCCCACGCGCCCGGCGCGACGTCTTGGATCTTGTCACCACAGATCCGCACGGAGGTCAGCCCAGGTCATGGCACGCGACGGAAACCAGTCGACTGAGGGCATCGGCAGGGCGCTCGACGTCCTCAGACGCCACCGCCGGGCGCTGTACGGCTTCACCTTGCTCGTGTCCCTCCTGACAGTCCTACTCGGCTGCGCGATCCTGGCCGGCGGATTCGCGGCGGCATGGGACGCCTTCGAGAACGTCCGGGACTACGCGGACCGCAACATCGCCAACGAGGACTCCTACGTGGCCTACGCCGACGGCGGCCTGCCCCCGTTGGTACGGGTCGGCGCCGTGGTGTCGGTGCTGTTGCTCGTGCTGGGGCTCCTCGTCGTCTCCGTCCTGCACACCGCGTACGCCGTCGGCGACTCTCATGCCACGCGCGAGGGCGGGCCGCTCTCCATCGGCGAGTTGTGGCGGG
>KL569204.1:6841-9227 GCA_000715635.1 Streptomyces violaceus
ATCGGCGAGTTGTGGCGGCGCACCCGTCGGCGGTTTCCCGCCGCCCTCGCGGTCAACGCGCTGACCGGACTGGCTGTGGGCGCCGTGGAGCTGGCGGCCCTGGTGCTGTGGGACCTCGTCGAGAGCGGCGAGGTGCCGGGTGTCGAGCCCACGTCGCTGGGCGGAACCGCGTCTCCGCAGTACACGCTGGTGGGCTGGGTGCTGCCGATCGCCGTCGGGTGTCTCGGTCCGCTGCTGTACTCCCGCCTGGCGCTGGCCACCGCCGAGACGGTGCTGGAGCGCCGTTCCGCGTTCGTGGCGCTGTACCGCTCCTGGGTGCTGAGCCGCCCCGCACGATGGCGTGTCCTCGGCGTAGGCGCGCTGGTCACCGCGGTCGCCGTGCTCGTCTTCTGGTTGGCCTTGTACGCGGCCGCTCCTCTCGCCCACTTCGCCGGACTCGGCATGCTGTGGCTCAGCGACGACAATGTGTGGATCACCGGCGTGCTGGTGCTGATCCTGCCCACAGCAGTGGCCCTTCTCCTGCTGCCCCCGCTGGCCATGCCGTTGGTGTGCGCGGTGTTCGCCCGGCTCCACGGGGAGCTGCGCGCACGTGAGGAGACCGTTCAGTCCAGGTCGGACATGTCCAGTACGAAGCGGTAGCGGACGTCGCCTCGCCGGAGTCGGTCAAGGGCCTCGTTGACTCGTGCCGAGGGGAGCAGTTCGATGTCGGCGGTGATGCCGTGCTCGGCACAGAAGTCCAGCATGGCGGCCATCGCGGGCATGCCGCCGCTGCCCGCGGAGCTGAGCTTCTTGCGTCCGATGAGCAGGTCGAGGGTCTCCACGGTGACGGGTCCCAGGTGCCCGAGATGGCTGAGCGTCCCGTCCATCGCGACCAGACGCAGGTAGGGGCCCAGGTCGTGCGGGACGGAGATGGTGTCGATGACGACGTCGAACCGGTCGCGGGCGTCGGCCATCTGCTCCGGGTCCGTGGAGACGATGAGACCGTGGGCGCCGAGACGACGGGCGTCGTCGGCCTTGTCCGGTGAGCGGCTGACAACGGAGGTGTGGGCGCCGAGCGCCACGGCGATCTTGACCGCGAGGTGTCCCAGACCGCCCAGTCCCGCAACCGCGACGCGGGTTCCCGGCCCCACCCCGAGGGCGTGCAGCGGCTCCCAGACCGTGACCCCGGCGCAGAGCAGGGGAGCGGCGGCGGCCGGATCCAGACCGGCGGGAAGAGGGTGGGCGAAGCGGTCGCGGACGACGTACTCGCGGGAGTAACCCCCTAGCGTGGCCAATCCGTCGTGGCGGTCGGTGCCGTCGTAGGTCAGGGTCGGGAAGGCGTGGCAGAAATTCTCCTGGCCGGCCCGGCACATGGCGCACTCGCCGCATGAATCGACGATGTTGCCCACCGCGACCGGGGCGCCGACGGCGAAGCGGGTGACCGCGGGGCCGGTGTCGGTCACCACGCCCGTGAACTCGTGCCCCGGCACCAGGCGTCGGCCCCCTGCGTCGTCCCAGGAGCCGACGGCGTGCAGATCGGTGTGGCAGACACCGCAGTAGTCCACCCGGACCGCGAGGTCGTCGGGGCGCAGGTCGCGTCGTTCCAGCGGCGTCCGCCGCAGTGCCGGGGACGGACCTTCCACCTGCCAGCCAACGGTGTTCCTCATGACGCCTCCCCATAGACAGACTGGTTGGTCTATTCGAGCGTAGGGGCATCTGGGCCCGCCAGGCAAACCAACTGTTCTGTTTGGTAGCGTGAGGGCATGGCTGACCAACCCCTGACCTCGCGCGGCGCCGCCACGTACCAGCGCATCCTCGATGTGGCGACCCAGGAGTTCGCCGAGCATGGGATCGCCGGAGCGCGCGTCGAACGGATCGTGGCCGCCGCGCGCACCAACAAGGCGCAGCTCTACGCCTACTTCGGCAGCAAGGAAGGGCTCTTCGACGCCATCTTCTTCGGCTCGCTGGAGCGGATCGTGAACGTCGTCCCGATCGACGCCGCCGACCTCGCGGACTGGGCCGTACGCCTCTACGACGAGTATCTCCGCCGCCCCGACCTCATCCGGCTGGCCACCTGGGCACGCCTGGAGCGACGCCCGGCCGGCCATCTGGTCGACGACCCCGACCGCCTCGAGGACCACAAGCTGCGCGCCATCGCCGAGGCCCAAGCCGCCGGCCTGGTGCGCCAGGGAGACCCGTTCGACGTGATGGCCATGGTGATCGCCATGTCCATGGCCTGGTCACCCGTCAGCAACGTCTACGCGGCGACCGCACAGGAGCCCCCCGAACTGCACGAACAGCGTCGCGCCCTGCTCCGCGAGAGCGTCCGACGCGCCATGACAGCCGACCAGGGCTAGGACCGCCCCACCGGCCAGGCTTCTTCAACGGAGAAGCCACTGGCTCCCCC